>JANNRA010000068.1:0-24808 GCA_031401035.1 bacterium
GCAATGGAGGCGCGTGACTCCATCCAACCGGCGCCGACGGGGCGGCGCCCTCCAGCGGACATCCGCGCCGGCAATGGCAGTGCTGCGCCGGTCGGCGGGTCTGGAGACCCGACCCATGAAAGCGCTACACGGTTGCGCACATGCACACGCCCAACACCGATCCCGTCTGCGGCATGACCATCGATCCGGCCGCGCCGAAGGGCGGCACGGCCGAACACGGCGGCGTCACCTACGGCTTCTGCAATCCGCGCTGTCGCGAGAAGTTCCTCGCCGACCCAGACCATTACCTCGCGCCGGTGGCGCCCGCCGCGGCGCCAATGGGGACGACGTACACCTGCCCCATGCACCCGGAGATCGTCCGCGACGCGCCCGGCCCCTGTCCCATCTGCGGCATGGCGCTCGAGCCGATGACGATCAGCGCCGGCGACGAGGGCAACCCGGAACTCGACGACATGTGGCGCCGCCTCATCTGGTGCGTGCCGCCGACGCTGGCGGTGTTCATCCTCTCGATGGCGGAGATGCTGCCCGGCCAGCCGGTGGAGCACGCGCTCGGCGTGGCGATGAACTGGATCCAGCTGGCGCTGGCGACACCGGTGGTGCTGTGGGGCGGGGCGCCGTTCTTCGCCCGCGGCGCCGCCTCCCTGCGCAGCCGCCACTTCAACATGTTCACCCTGATCGCCATCGGCACCGGCGTCGCCTGGGCCTACAGCGTCGTCGCGACGCTGGCGCCGGCGCTGTTCCCGCCTGCCTTCCGCGCCCATGGCGGCGGTGTCGCGGTGTACTTCGAGGCGGCGGCGGTGATCGTCGCGCTGGTGCTGCTCGGCCAGGTGCTCGAGTTGCGGGCGCGCAGCCAGACCAGCAGCGCCATCCGCGCCCTGCTGCAGCTCGCGCCAGCGACGGCGCGGCGGCTCGACGCGGACGGCGGCGAAGCCGACGTACCGCTCGCGCAGGTGGTGGTGGGCAACCGCCTGCGCGTGCGGCCGGGCGAGAAGGTGCCGGTCGACGGCATTGTGCTGGACGGCCACAGTGCCGTCGACGAGGCCATGCTCACCGGCGAACCGACACCGGTCGAGAAGACCGCCGGCGACGCCATCACCGGCGGCACCGTCAACGGCAGCGGCGGCCTGGTCATGCGCGCCGAGCGGGTCGGTGCCGACACACTGCTCGCCCGCATCGTGCAGATGGTCAGCGAGGCACAGCGCAGCCGCGCGCCGATTCAGCGCCTCGCCGACGTCGTCGCCGGGTGGTTCGTCCCGCTGGTGCTGGCGGTGTCGCTGCTCACGTTCGCCCTGTGGGCCTGGCTGGGCCCGGAGCCGCGCCTGGCGCACGCATTGGTCAACGCCGTCGCCGTGTTGATCATCGCCTGCCCGTGCGCGCTCGGCCTGGCGACGCCGATGTCGATCATGGTCGGCACCGGGCGCGGTGCGCAGGCGGGCGTGCTCATCCGGCAGGCCGAGGCGCTCGAGGTGCTGGAGACCATCGACACGCTGGTGGTGGACAAGACCGGCACGCTGACCGAGGGCAAGCCGCACCTCGTCGCGGTCGAGGTCGACGGCATCGACGTCGTCGACCTGCTCGGCCTCGCCGCCAGCCTGGAGCGCGCCAGCGAGCATCCGCTCGCCGCCGCCATCGTCGCCGGCGCGCAGGCGCGCGGCGCGACGCTCGGCGCGGTCGCGGACTTCGACGCGCGCATCGGCCAGGGCGTGCGCGGCACGGTCGGCGGCCGCGCCGTCGCGCTCGGCAACGAGCGCCTCCTGGCGTCGCTCGGCCTCACCCCCGGAGCCCTCGCCGGGCGCGCCGCGGCGCTGCGCGCCCAGGGGCAGACGGTGATGTACGCGGCGGTCGACGGGCGCGTCGTCGGCCTCCTCGGCGTCACCGACCCGATCAAGGCCTCGACACCCGAGGCGATCGCGCTGCTGCACGGAGATGGGGTGCGCCTGATCATGCTCACCGGCGACACGCGCGCCACGGCCGAGTCGGTCGCCGCGCGCCTCGGTATCGACGCGGTCGAGGCCGACGTGGCGCCGGAACAGAAGGCGGCCGTCATTCAGCGTCTGCGCGGCGAGGGGCGGCGGGTCGCCATGGCCGGCGACGGCGTCAACGACGCCCCTGCGCTGGCCGCCGCCGACGTCGGCATCGCCATGGGCACCGGCACCGATGTCGCCATTCAGAGCAGCGGCGTGACGCTGGTGAAGGGCGACCTGCGCGGCATCGCCAAGGCGCGCCGCTTGAGCCGTGCGACGATGCGCAACATCCGCCAGAACCTGTTCTTCGCCTTCGTCTACAACGCCCTCGGCGTGCCGATCGCCGCCGGCGTCCTGTACCCGGTCTTCGGCATCCTGCTCAACCCGATGTTGGCGGCGGCGGCGATGACCTTCTCGTCGGTGTCGGTGATCAGCAACGCGCTGCGCCTGCGCCGCGTCGCGTTGTGAGGCGCGCGCCGCATAAAGTCGCGACGCGCGGTCGAGTCAGGGAGACTCCGTCGGCGCCGCGATGACGAGCACGACGGCGACGGACTCGTCCAGATCCCTGGTCAGGACATAGCCGATGGCGTTCGGATTGCTGGCGACGAAGCGCACGACGGCGTCGTCCGAGGCCAGCGTCGCGGGCGGAAACTCGCCGGCGTCGAAGTAGCGCCGGTTCCAGTAGTCCGCCATCCGCCGGCTGCCCTGTCCGAAAACGGCGGTGGAGAAATGTTCCCGCGCCTGGCTTCCGGACTCACGGTTGATCGCCACCATGGTCTGGCCGTCGGCCCAGTACAGCTTCTGCTTGAGGTAGATGGCGCGGACGTCGCGGGCGCTCAGCGCCGCGGTACGGCGCGGATGGGCGATCACCCGGATCTCCACGTCGGCGGCCCACAGCGGTCGCGACGCCGGCAGCGCGCACAACAGCGCGGCGAGCAGCAGCCGGCCCACTGCGTGATCGCGGCGCGATGCGCCCTGTCCCCGCATGCGCATCTCAGAAGAACGTCGAGAAGGAGGCGAAGACGCCGCCCGGGTCGTCGCCGTCCAGCGACCGATCCGCGTAGCGGTACTCCACCTTCACCGCCATGAAGGGATACGGCTTGGCCACCGCGCCGGCGAGGAAGAGGTTGATCGGCGCCGCCGCGCCGGGCGGGTCGTAGTACTCGTAGCGCCCGACCAGGTAGAAGGGTTCCCACACCTCCACGACGCCCTGCAGGTAGGTGCCCCACTGCGTTGACGGCAGGCCCTCGCCGCCCTGCGCATAGAGCTCGGCGAGCACTTCGCCGCGGCGCGGTTGCCAGATGGCGTGCACGGCGCCGAGTTGGGTCCAGCGACTCGTCTTCTCGGCCGCCTGGAACGTCAGCCCGGCCGACCATTCGGGCCCGGTGTCGTAGACCAGGCGTGCGCCGGCGGTGTTGTCGGGCGGGTCGAGGTCGGGATCGTCGGCAAGCGGCTGGAGGAACTGCGAGAACGCCGCGTAGTTGAGGTAACCCGGCCCCAGTTCGGCGGCGCCGTACACCATGACGCCGGTGGTGGTTTCCTGGAAGAAGGTCTCTTCGACGATGAGCGGGAGCTCCGTCGTCCAGGTGAGCGGCGGCGCCAGGATGAGGTTCCAGTACCCGACCGGCGTCAGGAAGATGCCGGCGCGTATGCGCAACTCCTCGGCGACGGTGAAGTCGCCGAACAGTCGGCGCACGTCGAAGGCGAAGTCCTCCGTCCCGACGACGTCCTCGCTGGCGGTGAAGATGTCCTTGAGCTGCAGCTCGGCGACCGCTCGGAAGCGCGGGATCTTGTCGAAGATCAGGAAGACGTTGAGCAGGTCGAGCGAAAATTCGCCGTGCGACTCGTCGCTGTACTCGGCCTTGACGTTGGTGAACCCGCCGATGGTCAGGCCCGTCGGCCCGAGGTGCAGACCGCGTCCGGGGCGATACTCGATCGAGCCGGCGGCCAGGATCGGGGCTTCACCGAGCGCCGTGGCGCTGGCGGCGTCGCGCACCGGCGCCGGTGCTGGTGGCTCTGTCGCACCGGCGGGGCTGCAGCCGACGCAGACCGCCAACAGCAGTCCGATCCCCCATCGCACGACCTGGCCCATGCACGCGTCCATCCCCCCTTTGCACTCAACGGGCAAGGCCAATGGCGCAGCGTTCGCGCAGGGTCGGGCACGGTCGCCGGCTCGGCGCGGCGTGCAGCGCGCAAGTTCCTGCGCGTCGCAGTACGCTCCACCGCGCAAGGACTTGCAGGGTCGGTCGCGGGAGCTCAGAGGCCGTGCTTCTTCAGCTTGTACCAGAGCGTCCGTTCACTGATGTCGAGGCGGCGCGCCGCCTCCGCCTTGTTGTCGCCGGTCTCGTCGAGCACCTGCAGCAAGAGGTGGCGTTCGAAGCGGTCGGCGCTGTCGGAGAGCGACTCATCGCCGGCGCTGCCGCCGGCACACGCCGGCGGCTCGACCGGCGGCGCGGCCGGCACCGCCGGCGGCAGCTGCAGCATGGCGCGGCAGAACGCCTCGGCCACCACCGCATCGGCCGCCAGCACGGCGATGCGTTCCATCAGATTGCGCAGCTCACGCACGTTACCGGGCCAGGCATGGCCGCGCAGCACGGCGACCGCGTCGTCCGAGAGCTGCGGCGGTGTCTTGCCGAGCTCGCGGGCGAAGCGCGCGAGCAGCAGCGGTGCCAGCAGGGCGACGTCGTCTGGGCGCTCGCGCAGCGGGGGCAGATGCAGCACGAAGGTATTGAGCCGGTAGAGGAGATCGCTGCGGAACTGCTTGGCGACGATGGCGGACGGGAGATCCTGGTTGGTCGCCGAGACGATGCGCACGTCGACCCGCAGTGGGCTGTTGCTGCCGAGGCGCTCGATCGTCCCGTCCTCGAGTACGCGCAGCAGCTTGGCCTGCAGCCCTAGCGGCATATCGCCGATCTCGTCGAGGAACAGCGTGCCGCCGTCGGCCACCTCGAACTTGCCCTTGCGATCGCGGTCGGCGCCGGTGAAGGCGCCGCGCGCGTGCCCGAAGAGCTCGGCCTCGAGCAGCTCGGCCGGTAGCGCCGCACAATTGAGCGGCACGAACAGGGCGCGCCGGCGCGGGCTCCCGTCATGGATGGCGCGCGCCACCAGCTCCTTGCCGGTCCCGGTCTCACCGCTCACCAGCACGGCGCTGTTGGTCGGCGCCACCTTGCCGATGAGGGCGGCGATCTCGCGCAGCCCGGGTAACGCCTGCAGGCGATCCGTGGCGGCCCACGACTCATCGACCTGTGCTCGCAGGAAGGCGTTCTCCGCACTCACCCGCTCGCGGTCGAGGGTCTTGCGCAGCACCAGCTCCAGGCTGTCGTTGTCGAACGGCTTGAGGATGTAGTCTGCGGCGCCCTTGCGAATCGCCTCGATGGCGGTCTGGATGGTGCCGTAGCCGGTGATCACGACCACCGGTAGCGTCGGGTGGGCGGTGCGGATCTCGTCGAGCAGTTCGAGACCGCTTGGACCCGGCAACTTCAGATCGGTGAGGACCAGGTCGAAGGCATCGCCGCGCAGCTGCTCGCGCGCCTCAGGGGCATCGGCGGCCGCCACGGACTCGAGTCCCATGTGTTGCAGGAGGATCTGCAGTGTCCGCCGCATGCGGCGGTCGTCATCGACGATCAGTACTCGCTTCATGCCCCCGCTCCTGCCATCGGCACTCGTACAGCGAATACCGTGCCACGACCGGGCTGGCTGTGCACCGTCACGGTGCCCTGGTGCGCGAGGACGACGCGCTCGACGAACGCCAGGCCGAGGCCGGTGCCGTCGTCGCGACCGCTGACGAAGGGCTCGAAGACGCGGTCGCGGATTCCAGCCGGCAGACCGGGCCCGTCGTCGGCCACCTCGAAGCCGACGCAGCCGCCGTGCGGCGCCAGGCTGCGCAGCGTCAGGCGGCCGCCCGGCGGCAGCGCCTGCAGGGCGTTGATGATCAGGTTGAGGAGGACCTGGTAGAGTTGGTCGCGATCGCCGCGTGCAGGTGGCTGCGCGGTGATGTCGCGGACCAGCTCGATGTGCTGGCGGCTCGCCTGCGCGGCAACGAACCCCGCGGCGCGCGTCAACAGCTCGTCGAGGGGCGTCGCCTCGAAGCGCGGCTCCACCGGGCGCGCCACCTGGATGAGTTCCGTGACCACCCGCTCGATGCGATCGACCTCGGCGACGATGGTCTCGACCAGTTCGCTCTGCTGCGCCGAGGGCAGCGCGCGGTTGCCCAAGAGTTGCGCCGAGGAACGCATCACCGCCAGCGGCGTGCGCACCTCGTGCGCGACCATGGCGGCGAGTTGACCGGCGAAGGCGAACTTTGCCGCCGAGGTCGCCTCCGCGCGGCTGCGGCGCAACGCCGTCGTCATCCGGTTGAACGATTCGGCCAGGCGGCCGACCTCGTTGCGCGAGCGCACCGGCAGCGGCGGCGCCGAGCGGTCCGGGTTCGCCGCCAGGTCGCCGATCGCGCCGGTGACCTCGCTGAGCGGGCGGAGCACCTGGCGCGCCAGCAGCGCGGCGGCCGTCAAGCCGACCAGCAAGAGGCCCGCGAGCATGGCAATCCAGCGGCGGCGGACGCGATCGACCACGGCGAAGGCTTCGCGCGTCCGCTCGGCGACGAGCACCCGCCAGCCGAGCGCCGGCAGGTCGATGGGAGCGACACCGACCAGCACCGGTTGCCGATCGGCGTTGCCGCGGAGGATCGTCCCGGTGCCGTAGCCGTCCGACGCGAGCGCCTGACCCATTTCCACCCGCAGCGTCGATGCCACAGCGGTGCTGCCGTCGAATGCCGTGCCGCCGATCACCGTGCCCGCGGCGTCGACGACGAAAGTCGCCACGCGCGTGTCGTCGCCGTTCAGACGCAGGCGAATGGCATCGAGCAGACGACGCAGGTCGTCCCAGTCGTACAGGAGCACCAGCGTCCCGACGCGCGCCTGCGGTGGATCCGGACTGGCGATGGACGTCGTCACGACCAGCACCCGTCGAGCAGGAGCGGACAGGGAGATCGGGCCGCTCACCGCCGCCTCCGTCCCGCCCACCGCCGGCGGTGGGTGCTGGCCGATCCAGTCGCCGCTGCTGGCGGCGACGACGACGCCGCCCTCGTCCAGTGCCAGGATCGCCGCGTAGGGCGAGCCGGCACCACGCGCGCCGCGCAGCAGCTGCGAGACGCGCTTGTCGACATCCCCGATCATCAGGTCGCGCATGAGGTCCTGCTGCGCCAGCGAGCGCGCGTCGTGCTCCGCCCGCCGCACGGCCGCCGTGACCGCCTCGGCGCCACGCTCCGCGCTCTGCCGCAGGCGGATGCCGATCTCGCGCTCCAGGGCGGCGCGCGTGCCAGCGAAGGCGACGATGGCGAAGATCGCGCCCGGTACGGTGACCAGACCGAGCGCGAAGAGCAGCAGCTTGGTGCGCAGGGACACGTCCGCCCATGCCCGGGCACCGCGCGCGGCGACCCGACGCCGCGGCGCATCATCCTCCGTCTTGAGGGAACCCATGCGCGCCTCCTGTCGCGATCAGCGCGCGCCAGACCGCCGCCCCGGCGAACATCCGCGGGGCACGGGGATCATCGGCATGCAGGAGGGGCTGTTCACGGTCGACCGGGTTCCGGCCCCGGCCTCACAGCGAACGGCACGCACCTCCGCCCGCCACGCGTACCCGGCGCCACCACAGTCACCTAGCATGGCGGGAGCGGCCGCGTCGCCGGGAAAGCACGCCGGGCGACGTCCGCGCGCGACCAGACTCCGACCGACGCCGTCGCGGTGCGATGCACGGCGGCCTTCGTGCGCGCTCGCCTCGCGGCGGCGCGCGCCGAGTCAGCAGCCTCGTGTGCTCAGCGCTTGACCGACATCTCGCACAGCTCCCCCATGATGAGGGGGCTGGAGTCGAAGCCGTTGGCCGGATCGCGCAGCCAGGCGAGGTAGGCGACGTGATCGGCCTTGAACAGGCCGATGTTGTCGCTGATCACGGCGGCCCCGGGGCGCAGCGCCGGCGCCACGGTCTGCAGCACCGCCAGCATGGGCGGCGGAAAGCCGTCGTTGAGCAGCAGGTCGACCGGTCCCTCGATCCCGCGCAGCGTCTCGCGTGCGTCACCGAGGCGAATCTCGACCAGGTCGCCGAGGCCGGCATCGTCGAGGTTGCGGCGCGCCCGCTCGGCCTTGGCCGGCACCATCTCGGTGCCGATCACCTGGCCGCCGCCCAGGCCACCGCAATTGTCACGCACGGCGAGCGCCAGGTAGATCGTCGAGATGCCGAACGAGGTGCCGAACTCGACGATGCGACGGGCGCCGCTGGCGCGGGCCAGCAGATAGCAGAACATGCCCTGCGTCGGCGCCAGCGGCATGGCGGCGGCGTCGTGGACGTGCTGCAGGCGTTCCCAGGCCAGCGGCCGGCCGGTGAGCAGACGTGGCAGCTGCGGCAGGTAGCGCCAGACGAGCTTGCGCATCTCGCCGCGCGTGTCGGCGTAGCAGCGCTGCAGCACCGCGCGGGCGCGCAGATCGGGGACGGTGGCGAGGGCGGCGTCGGCGGACATGGATGGTCTCCTCTCGGTGTCGGGTCAGGCGGGCAGGAGCTGGATGGCGTGCTCGGGGCAGGCGACGACGCACAGGCCGCAGGCGCGGCAGGCGTCGGCGCGCGGTGCGTAGGCGGTCTGCCGGCGATGCGCGCGCGACTTGAGGCGGGCCAGGAACGACAGCGCGACAAAGTCGGCATCGTCGATGCGGCGCACCTCGAAGATGTCGTGCGGGCACACCTCGACGCAGTCGCGCTTGCCCTCGCAGCGCGCCCGGTCGATGCGCGGCGCCCAGGCGCCTGGCGCCGCCTTGCAGTCCTCGCCGGGTCGGTCCGGGTGCGCCGCGGCGGCACGCGCCTTGGCGGCGCCGGCGCGCAGGGGAGTGGTCGGGCTCATCGGTCGTCCTCCATCTGGGAGCAGGAACCGTAGGCAGATTTTGACTTGCTCACCAGTGCAATCTCGGCAAGGACAGATTGCACGCCATGCAATCCATCGATCTGAACCTGCTGGTCGCCCTCGACGCGCTGTTGCGCGAGCAGAGCGTCACCGCGGCCGCGCGCCGCCTGCACCTGAGCCCGCCGGCGATGAGCCGCACGCTGGCACGCATCCGCGTCGCGGTCGGCGACCCGATCTTGGTACGCGCCGGCCGCCGCCTGGTGCCGACGCCGTTCGCCGCCGGGCTACAGCCGCGCGTGCAGGCGGCGGTGGAGGAATCGCGCGCGCTGCTGCGGCGCGAGAACGGCGTCGCGCTGGCCACCCTGGCGCGCACCTTCGTCATCCGCACCAACGACACCATCGCCGGCGGCTTCGGGGCGGCGATCCTGGCGCTGGTGGCGCGCGAGGCGCCGCAGGTGCGCCTGCGCTTCGCGCCCGAGGGCGAGGAGGACGTCGCGGCGCTGCGCGATGGTCAGATCGATCTCGACCTCGGCGTCATCGGCGAGAGCGGACCCGAGGTGCGCATCCAGCAGCTCTTCCGCGACCGCCTGGTCGGCGCCGTGCGCCTCGGGCACGGCCTGACACGCGGGCGCATGACGGCGCGCCGCTTCGCCGCCGGTGCGCACATCTCGGTGTCGCGGCGCGGGCGGCTGCGCGGCCCGATCGACGAGGTCCTGGCGCAGCAGGGCCTCGAGCGGCGCGTCGAGCTGGTCGTGCCGTCGTTCTACTCGGCGCTCTTCGTCGCCGCGGCCTCCGACCTCATCGCGGCGGTGCCCGCGCGCCTGGCGGGGAGCGCCGTGGCGGCGTTCGGCGTGCACGCCTTCGCCCTGCCGGTGGCGACGCCCGACTTCGCCGTCTCGCAGGCCTGGCACCCGCGCTACGACGCCGACCCGTCGCACCGCTGGCTGCGCGACGTCGTGCGCCGGGCCTGCGGCGGAGGCTGAACGGCCGCCGTGCGGCGTCACCGTCGACACCACGCGCGGCCCTGGTGACGAGATTCTGACGATGATCGAGCAGGTGGCAGGTGCAGTGATGCACCATCGCCCTGGCGCTGGCCCTGGGCGTGCGGAGCGCCACCTGGCACGGGCCATGCTTTGACGAGAATTGCCCTCGAGGAGAATGGTGCGGCGGGCGGAACGAGCGGTGGCGGAGGCGGCCGGCGGGAGCGGAGGCGGAGCGGAGCGCGGCACCGGGCGGAGTTGATGGAGTGGTCGGGCGCTGATCGAGCGAGGAGCCGGCGGCCTGCGGGTCGCCGGCGTCCCGCGCCCGCTCGGGCGGCGTCGGGCAGCGGCGGCGTTTGCCGGCTCGCCTGATCGATGGTAGCGCGGCGTCCTTTCCCGCCGCCGTATGGATCGTCCGCAGACCCTCAGCATCCGCGACCGCGCCGCCATCGTCGGCATCGGCCAGACCGCGTTCAGCAGGTTCAGCGGCGTCACCGAGGAGCGCCAGGCGGCCGAGGCGATCACCGCGGCGCTCGACGATGCCGGGCTGACCCTCGCCGACGTCGACGGCGTCGCGCGCTTCGACATCGAGAACGTCAACGAGCTGCAGCTCGTCTACGGCATGGGCATCCCGCACCTGCGCTTCTTCGCCGGCGTCCCCTCCGGCGGCGGCGCCGTCGCCGGCACGCTGGTGCTGGCGGCGATGGCCGTCGCCACCGGCCAGGCCAACGTCGTCGTCTGCTACCGCGCCCGCAACCGCGGCAAGCAGTCCTCGCACGGCGCCAAGCCGCTGCAGGGCGGCCGGCCGTGGGCCAAGCACGCGGCGACGCTGACGGATTTCTACCAGTACCACGTGCCCTTCGGCCTCATCACGCCGGCGCAGGAGATGGCGCTCATCTACCGGCGCCACATGCACGAGTTCGGCACCACCACCGAACAGTTCGGGGCGGTCGCCGTCGCGCAGCGCGCGCATGCGGCGCGCAACCCGCACGCGGTCATGCGCACGCCGCTGACGCTCGCCGACCACCAGGCCTCGCGCTGGATCGCCGAGCCGTTGCGGATGCTCGACTGCTGTCTGGAGACCGACGGCGCCTGCGCAGTCATCGTCACCGCCGCCGAGCGCGCGCGCGACTGCCGCCAGCCGCCGGCCTACCTGCTCGCCGGTGCGCAGGCCGAGGGGCCGATCCACATCCGCATGGCCGACTACCTGACGCACTGGCAGGAGCACACCGCCGGCGCCTTCGTCGCCGAACAGCTCTACGGCATGGCCGGCATCACGGCGCGCGACGTCGACGCGGCGATGCTCTTCGACCACTTCGGACCGGCCGTCATCCTCAGTCTGGAGGACTACGGCTTCTGCGCCCGCGGCGAAGGCGGCCCGTTCGTCGCCAGCGGCGCGCACGCCTGGCCGCACGGGTCGATCCCGGTCAACACGCACGGCGGCAGCCTCTCTGAGGCGTACATCCACGGGTACAACCACATCCTCGAAGGCGTGCGGCAGATCCGCGGCACGTCGAGCTGCCAGGTCGAGGATTGCGAGGTGGTACTGGTGACGAGCTCGAACACCGATCCGACTGGCGCAGTACTGTTGAGGCGATGAACGAGCCGATGCTCCCCCTCCCTGTGCCGAATCCCGACAACCAGGGGTTTTGGGACGGTTGCGCGCGCGGCGAGCTGCGCCTGCAGCGCTGCGCGCGCTGCGCCGCCTGGCGCCATCCGCCGCGCCCGATGTGCCCGCACTGCCACAGCCTGGAGAGCGAGTGGGGACTGGCAAGCGGCCGCGGCGTCGTGCACACCTTCACCATCGTGCACCACCCGACGCTGCCGGCCTTTGAGAGCCGCCTGCCCTACAACGTCGTCGTCGTGCGCCTCGATGAGGGGCCGCTGATGGTCAGCAACCTCCTCGGCTGCCGCAACGACGCGATCCACATCGGCATGCCGGTGGTGGTGGCGTTCACGCCGCTCACCGACACCATCGCGCTGCCGCAGTTCCGCCCGCAGGCGTCGCCGTGATCGCGCCGACCCTGTTGCTGCTCGCGGCACTGGCCGCCGGCGACACCGTCGTCGCGCGGGTCAACGGCACGCCGATCACCGCCGCGATGGTCAACCAGGTCGTCAAGGGCGTCATCGCCGGGCGCCCGGCCCCGCCGAGCAGCGAGGAGTTGGCGAAGTTGAGCGACGCGGCGCGGACGTCCCTGATCGACCTCGAGCTGCTCTACCAGGCGGCGGGGGCGCAGGGGATCCGCGTCAGCGAGGCGCGGATCGACGCCGAGATCGCCCGCAGCCGGGCCCGCTTCCCCAAGCCGGCCGATTACGACGCCGCGCTCAAGCGCAGCGGCCTGACGCCGGAGGCGCTGCGCGCCGAGACGCGCAAGACGCTGACCGTCAACGCGCTGCTCGAGCGGGTGGTGTGGAAGAACGTGCGCGTCGCCCCCGACGCGGCGCAGCGCTACTACGACGCCAACCGCGCCGCGCTCGGCGGCAAGCCGTTCGCGACGTTGAAGCCGGCGATCGAGCTGACGCTGCGCGACGAGGCGCGCGATGCGGCGCAGGCGGCCTACGTGGCCGAGCTGCGCAAGTCGGCGAAGATCGACTCGGGCAACGCGCCGGCGAGCGATCCCCCAGCCGGGACCGCGGGCGTCCCGCCCGCTCGCTAGCGCGCTGCGCTGCGGACGAGACGCCCGCGGTCCCAGCGGGCTGCCACCACGACGCCGTTGGCCCTCAACCCCGCTGCAGCAGGTGGATGACGCAGACGCTGCCGCCGCCCATCATGTGGCACATGCCGAGGTGCGGCAGGTCGCCGTTCTTGCGCCGCACCTGACGCTGGTCGGCCTCGCCGCGCAGCTGCAGCGTCGTCTCCCAGATCTGCGCCAGGCCGGTCGGGCCGCCCGGATGGCCGCGCGCGATCAGGCCGCCGTCGGTCGATACGGCGCAGCGCGAGCCGCCGATCTCGAAGGCCCCCTCCTCGATGTACTTCTCGGCCTCGCCGGTCTTACAGAGCCCGAGCAGCTCGTAATACTCGAGCTCCTCGATGACGAAGGCGTCGTGCACCTGCACCATGTCGAGGTCCTGCGGCCCGACGCCGGCCTGCTCGTACACCGCCTTCGAGGAGTCAATACTCATGCGCGCCGGCCCGACCACCGGGCCCTGGAAGATGTGGCCGCGCTCGTAGCGCTCGCTCTGCAGCGTCGAGGCGACGATCTTCACCACCGGGCGGCCGGGGTTGAGCTTCTTCGCCAACTCGACCGGACCGATAATGGCGCAGGCGGCGCCGTCGCCGATCGGACACGACATCATCTTGGTCAGCGGCCACGCCACCATGCCCGACGCGAGCACACGCTCCGCCGTGACGCGCTCCTTCGCCTGCCGTTGCGCCATCGGGTTGAGGGCGCCGTTGTTGAAGTTCTTGGCGGCGATGCGCGCCAGGTGCTCGACCTTCGTGCCGCGCTCGTGCATGCGGCGCGTCGCCCACATGGCGAAGAAGCCGGCCGGCAGGATGGCGTCCTCCATGTTCTCCGGCGCCGTCCCGGCGGTGCCGCTCTGGATCATGGTGGTCATCTTGTCGAAGCCGAGCACCATGGCGACGTCGTAGTGCCCGGCCGAGACGGCGAGGTACGCCTCGCGAAACGCCGCCGAGCCGGTGGCGGAGGCGTTCTCGATGCGCTGGACGGGAATGCCGGTGAGGCCGAACTCCTTCATCACGCGCGTGCCGGACATGACCGTGGCGAAGATGTGGCCGGCGTAGGCGGCATCGACGTCGGCGAACGTCAGCCCGGCATCGTCGAGGGCGCCGAGCCCGGCGACGAGCGACATCTCGGTGTTCGACTTGCCGCTGTAAAAGGCGCCGAAGGGGTGCATCCCCACCCCGAGGACCGCGACTTCTCTCATGCTGCCTCCGCCACCGGCCGGAACCGGATGATGACGATGTCGGTGCCGCCGTCGTCGCGCAGCACGTCGAGCTCGCCGGTCACCGACTGGCCCACCTTGAACTCCGCCTGCTTGCCGGCCAGCGGCGCCTGCACGCGCGGCCCCTCCGGTAGATCGATCTGGCCGACGCCGTAGCCCTCGGCGTGCTCCATGTTGGTCGAGCCGAACAGCGGCAGGTGCACGAAGGTGTAGCTGTACAGCGTGCCGCGCGCGCCGACCTCGATCGCCTCGGTGTGGCGCGACATGCACTTCCCGCACACCGCGCGGCGCGGATAGAAGACCTCGCCACAGTCCTCGCAGCGGGTCACCAACAGGGTCGGCGTCGCGCGCGGATCGTCCGGCACGGTGAAGAACCCCGGCTTGATCGGCCGCCGGGGACGGGGAGCATCAGCCATCAGTCCCTCACTTTTGGGTTTTGTCGATGATGCGCAGCAACTCGATATCGAAGGTGAGGCGCGAGTTGGCCGGCACCATGCCGGGAACGCCCTTGGCGCCGTATGCGAGCTGTGGCGGCACGACCAGACGGCGCTTGCCGCCCACCTGCATCGTGCGCACGCCCTCGTCCCAACCCTTGATCACCTGCCCCGACCCGACCGGGAACCCGAACGGCTTCTTGCGGTCGTGCGTACTGTCGAACTTGGTGCCGTCGTCGAGCCAGCCGGTGAAGTGCACGACCACGACCTGCCCTTCGGTGGGATTCGGTCCGCGGCCGGTGGCGATGTCGGCGTACTGCATGCCGGACGGCGTCGCGTGCCACTGAATGACCGACGGTAACGGCGGAATGCCGGCCGCGGTCGTCGGCTCGGCGACGGCGATCGAGGCGCTGAGGAGCACGGCGGCGAGCACACGGATCATCATGACAGCCGCGTTCCCTAGCGATCCCCCGGGCGACGGTCAAACACTCGTTTGGAACCGTGCAGCGTCGCCCCGACCGCGCCGGCGCAGCCGGGAGGGTCGGGAGCCGGCGACCACCGAGTGAACGGTCGCCGCCGGCCCCCGTGGGGGAGGGAGGTGGAGAGGGTGTTGCGAAGCTCGAGGATGAGTTACGCGGCTACTGGAAGCGGCCGGGCGAGACGCGCAGCACGCGTGCTCAGAAGATGCGTCAGTACTGCGACTGCCTCTTCATCCGAGCGCGCCGTGTCCTGCACGGCCTTCACCAATTCGAGAATCGTAATGCGTCTCGTGATGACCTTGTGCATGATCGGACCCCCATCGCGACGCGACACGCGAACCCCAGAACGCGCGACCGCATCGCCTCTGGCCGAAGCGTCCGCCCCACAACCCGTACCCAACATCACTCCAGCAGCCTGTTTCAACTTCGCCTCCATGCGTTACGAACAGGGGCTAAAGCAGCTACCGTGCCAACGCCGGCGAAACCGGTATTTTCTGCGCGAAGTCGCTTCGCAGGTGCGACGTGTCAAATTTCGTCGCAAGGCGTGCGTAAAGAAAGTGACATTTCTGGCCGATCTGGAGTGCGGCGCGGAAGCGCCGCTGACGCGGCGCAACGGCCCAGCGGCGCTTACGCGCCGCACTCCACATCTCGCAGGCGCCGTTCGGCCTCTTGGCGCAGGAGATACTTCTGGATCTTGCCCGAGCCGGTCATCGGGAACGCCTCGACCAGAAAGACGTGGCGCGGCACCTTGAAGCCGGCGATGGTGCCGCGGCACAGGGCGATGACGTCGGCGGCGGTGAGGGTGGCACCGGCCTCGGGGATGACGAAGGCGACGGGGATCTCGGCCAGGCGCGGGTCGCGGATGCCGACGACGGCGACGTGGTTGATGCGCGGGTCGTCGAGCAACAGGCACTCGACCTCGGTCGGGTCGACGTTCTCGCCGCCGACCTTGAGCAGATCCTTGTAGCGGCCGAGGAAGCGCAGGCAGCCGTCGGCGCGCAGCAGGCCGGAGTCGCCGGTGTGCAGCCAGCCGTCGGCGTCGACCGTCTGCGCCGTCTCCTCCGGCCGCTTATAGTACCCCTGCATGACCTGGTAGCCGCGCACGCAGATCTCCCCCACCTGCCCGGCCGGCAGCGGCGTGCCGCCGACGGGGTCGATGACCTGGATCTCGTAACCCGGCAGCGGCCAGCCGCTCATCGTGACGCGCGTCTCCTCGTCGCTGTCGAGGAAACTGCCGGTGACGCCGACGCCGATCTCGGTCATGCCGTAGCCGGTCATCGTCCGCATCAGCGCCTGGGCGCGGCGCGCGATCGGCTCGCTCGACAGCATGCCGGCGGCGCAGACGCCGGTGCGCAGGCTCGACAGATCGCGCGACGACCGCGACGGGTGCTCGAGCAGATCCTTGTAGTGGGTGTCGAAGCCGTTGATCATCGTCGCCCGCTCGGCCTCGATCAGGCGCAGCGCCTCGCCGGCGTCGAAGCTCGGCATCAGCACGTGGCGGGCGCCGGTGGCCGGCGACATGAGCAGCGCCTTGTAGACGGCGAAGGCGTGGAACAGCGGCAGGTAGTCGAGGATGACGTCGTTGGGCGTGATGCCGAGGCGGTTGGCGTTGTCGTGGATGTTGCGGACGACGTTGTGGCCCTGCATGACGCCCTTGGGAAAGCCGGTCGTCCCGGAGGTGTACATGATGTAGGCGGTGGCGTCGGGATCGACCGCCGCGGCGCGCCGCGCCACCTCGGCCGGGGCGACGGCGTCGCCGGCGGCGAGCAGGTCCTGCCAGCGCTGCGCGCCCGGCACCGGCGTGTCGGCGAGCAGGATGACGCGCCGCAGCGCCGGCGCCGTCTCGATCGCCAGCTCGCCCGCCGTCTGCGCGCGCAGCCCCGGCAGCAACTCCTCGATCATCCCCAGGTAGTCGACGCCGTGCGCGGCGTCGGCGGCGATGAGCGTCGTCGAATCCGACTGCGTGACGACGTACGCCATGTCGCGGGTGCGGAAGCGGGTGTTGACCGGCACCAGCACGGCGCCGATCTTCGCCACCGCGAAGAACAGGAAGACGAACTCGGGCCGATTGCCGAGCCACAGGCAGACGTGGTCGCCGGGCCCGACGCCGGCGGCGATGAGGGCACGCGCGGCGCGCTCGACCTCGTCGCGCTGCGCGGCGAACGTCCAACTGCGGCCCTCGTAGCTGAGCGCCGCGCGCTCCGGCCAGCGCGCCGCGGCGCGGTCGATGAGGTCCCCGAAGGTCTGCTTCTCTATCCACATTCTACTTGTCTCGCTTTTCAACACGGAGACACGGAGGCACGGAGTCAGGACAACCTTCTCGGCGAGACTCCGTGCCTCCGTGTCTCCGTGTCTCCGTGTTGAAGGCCGTGGTCACCGCAGCGCCGCGATGAGCTGTTCGAGTGTCGCCTGCACGCGCGCCAGCGCATCGCCCATGAACTCGGTCTCGTGCCCCGCCACCGTCGCAGCCTCCGCATCGAGGCGCGCTTCGAGGGCGTCCCAGGTGGCGCGCACCGGCGCGGCGTGGCGCGGCCAGTCGCCTTCGACGAGGGTGAGGAGTGTCTTGAAGCGCCACCAGGGGGAGTCGGGGGTCGGCTCGACGCCGCCCAGGGCGAGCGCAGCAGGCAACTCGCCGGCGATGAAGATGGGCAGGAAGATGCCGAGGCAGGGGGAACCGAGGCTGGCCCAGTAGCGCGGCGCGGTGTCGGTATCGGCTGGCAGTTGGGCGATCATGCTGGCGGTGGTGGTGCCGACCGGATCGGCGTGCATGCAGATGCCGAAGCGCTGCTCGTCGTCGAAGGGCAGTTCCACACCGGGAGTCGCGGCGCCGTAGTGGTCGCGCAGCGCGGTGCGCAGAGCGGCCGGCGTCAGGCGGCCGCGGCCGGCGGCGAGCAGTTCGCAGGTGCGGCGGTGGCGGCCGCTCGAGATCACCGGCGGCGCCATGCTGGTGTCGCGGTAGGCGGCGGCGAAGTCGAAGCGGCCGGGTCCGTCCTCCGGCCACCAGCCCTGCGCCACGGCGTGCTCGATGGTGCCGTCGGCGAGGGCGTCCCAATCGTCGCCGATGCCGAGGTGGTTGCTGGCGCTGTCCAGCTCGCGCACACGGCGCGCCGCCCAGCGGCGGTCGGAGGCCTCGAGGCGCCAGGCCTGGCGCCGATCGGCGACGAGGAAGGAGTTGTGGTACGGCCAGTCCTTGTCGGCGTACCCTGATCCGCCCTGCCCGTACGCCTCGATGAGCCCGGTCATCACCTCGACCGCCTGCGTCGCCGAGGCGGCGCGCTCGAGGCCGAGGCGGACCAGGTCCATACCGATCAGGCCTTGGCCGATCAGACCTTGGCCGATCAGACCGGGCGGGCCGAGTTCGTCGCGCGTGAAGACGGTGTGATTGCCGATGGCGACGCCGTGCTCGTTGAGGCCGTGCTCGAAGCCCCACAGCCAGTAGGGGTGCGAGCCGATGCAGCGGGCCGTGGCGGCGACCTGCGGGATCTCGATGTAGGTGCAGCGCAGCGCCGCGCCAGCCGCGTGCCGCGCCGCCGCCAGTTGCAGCAGCGGCTGGGGCTCCGCCGCCGGTCGGTCGCTGTTCTTGGCGAACAGCACGGCGCCGTCGGCGGTGGCCGCGCCGAGCGCCACCAACGAGTCGCAGGCGACGCGGACCTCGCGCCGACCGGGCGTGCGCAGCTCGGGCATGGGTGACGCGTTGCATACGCGTTCCGTTTTCACAATTCTGCGCGCCATGGCCTACGCGCAGATCACCTACGATGTCGCCGACGCCGTCGCGACGATCACCCTCAACCGCCCCGAGAAGCTCAACGCCTGGACGCCGGTCATGGCCGCCGAGCTGCTCGACGCCTTCGGCGCCGCCGACCGCGACGCCGCCGCGCGCGCGGTCATCTTCACCGGCGCCGGCGAGCGCGCCTTCTGCGCCGGCGCCGACATGGACTTCTTCGCCGAACAGATCGCCGCCGGCGGCGGCACCGGCACGAGCGCCACAGGCGCGAGCGGCGGCCCGTCGCGCGTCGAGGAGTTCCCGCAGCTGCTGCGCCGCCTGAGCAAGCCGACCATCGCCGCCATCAACGGCTACGCGCTCGGCATCGGCGCCAGCATGCCGCTGCTGTGCGACGTCCGCCTCGCCGCCGCGGAGGCCCAGATCGGCTTCCTCTTCGGCCGCATGGGGGTCATGGCCGAGCTCGGCTCCACCTACCTGCTGCCGCGCATCGTCGGCACGGCGCGCGCCTGCGAGCTGATGCTGACCGGCAAGCGCTTCGACGCCGCCGACTGCGAGCGCATGGGGCTGGTCAACCGCGTCGTGCCGCGCGCCGCCCTGCTCGACACCGCCCGCGCCATGGCCGCCGAGATGGCGCAGTGCGCGCCGCTGTCGCTGACGCTCACCCGCCAGGCCATCTACCAGGGCCTGGAGAGCAGCTTCGAGGCCCAGCTGCGCTTCGAGGGCTACACCCTCGACCACCTCTACCGCACCGCCGACCACGCCGAGGCGGTCGCCGCCTTCCGCGCCAAGCGCCCGCCCCGCTTCACCGGCCGCTAGCCTCGTTCTTCAACGCGAAGCCGCGAAGGCGCGAAGAACGCCTGCGTCATCGGCATCGCCTCCGCGTCTTCGCGCCTTCGCGTTGAAGTCTCGATCAGGGGCGGAAGTCGAAGAGGACTTTCACGGCGCCGGTCTCGCCCTGGGCGTGCGCGGTGCGGAAGGCTTCCTTGAAGTCGGCGAGCGCGAAGCGGTGCGTGAGGATCGGCGTGACGTCGATGCGGTGGCTGCGGATGAGGTCGAAGTAGTGCTCCATGGCGTGTTTGCGGACGCCGTCCCATTCCTCGACGCCGAAGGCGTTCGAGCCGACCAGGTTGATCTCCTTGAAGTAGTGCGGCGACCACTCGAAGCGCGCCGGCGTGTCGACGCCCGACATCACCACGGTCGAGCGCGGGCCGGCGATGCGCACCGCCACCTCGAGGCTCTCGGCGGTGCCGACGGCGTTGTAGACGACGCGCACCCCGGGCGGGCCGAACAGCATCGGCAGGCCGGGAGCCCCCTCGCTGGGCGAGAAGAGCTCGGCGCCGGTCATCTCGCGCAGGCGCTCGATGATGCCCTCGACCGGGCGCCAGGCGATCGTCTCGGCGGCGCCGAGCTGCAGCGCCAGGCGCGCCTGGTGGTCGAAGCGGGTGATGGCGACGATGCGCACGTCGAAGAGTTTGTGCAGGATCTCGATGGCGCACAGACCGAGCGTGCCGCAGCCGTAGACGACGACCAGATCGCCAGGGTGGGGCGGGTGGCGCAGGACGGAATGCAGGCTGACCGAGAACGGGTCGGCGAGCACCGCCTGCTCGTCGCTGATGTCGTCGGGGATCGAGATCGCCATGCTCTCGTGCGCCGGCACGGCCGGGGCGAAGCCGCCCGAGGCGTCACGGCAGGTGCCGGTGTGGATGCCGGCGGCGAGGCGGCCGCGGCGGAAGCTCTGGCAGAGCGAGTACTGGCCCTCGACGCACATCGGGCAGAGCGGGCTGACGCCGCGCGGCGCGCAGGACAGCCACGGGTTGAGGACGACGCGCTGGCCGACGCGGCGGGTCGTCACCGCCGGGCCGATGGTGGCGATCGTGCCGACCACCTCGTGGCCCATCACCTGCGGAAACGTCGCGCAGGCGGCCATCGGGCTGTCGATGTTCTCGAAGTCGATGAACACCTGCTTGTAGTCGCTGCCGCAGATGCCGGTGAGGTGGGTCTTGATCACCAGCCAGTCGGGGAACTGCACGACCGCGTCGGCAACCTCGCGCATGGTCAGCGGCGAGTGCTCGCCCAGGTACGCCTCCTTGCTCTGCTGGACGTCTTGGATGAGGTGGATGATCTCTTCGACGTTGACGTCGAAGACCAGCGCTTTCATCGGGGCGGCCCTATGGCACCAGGCAGGAGTGGATACTCTCGCCGTTGGCGAGGGCGGCGAGGGCCTGGGCGGCGTCCTCGAGCTTGAACTCGTGCGTGTGCATGCGCTGCAGCGGCATGCGGCCCGACTCGATCAGGTGGATGGCCTGCTCGTAGGCGCGGTGGGTGACGCCGAGGACGCCGCGGATCGTCACTTCCTTCAGGACCACCAGGTCGCTGACGAAGTCGGGCACGGCGCGGAAGCCCTTGACGCCGGCCAGGACGATGGTCCCGCCGGCGGCGACGTAGTGCAGCGCCTCGGCGACCGGCTCGGGCGCGTTCGAGGACACCTCGACGACGACGTCCGCACCGCGGCCATTGGTCAGCGTGCTGATGCGGGCGCGCGCGTCCTCCTGCTCGACGTCGATCGTATGATCGGCGCCGAAGGCGCGCGCCAGTTCGAGCTTCGGCGCGTCGCGCGTCAGGCCGGTGACGATGACCGTGCCGGCGCCGACGGCGCGCGCCGCGATGACGCAGGCGAGGCCGCGCTGGCCCGGGCCGAGAATCACCACCGTGTCGCCGGGACGCGTGCCCGGCACATCCACCGCCCAGCGGAACCCGGCGCCCAATGGGTTGAACATGACAGCGAGGCCGGCCGGGATGTCGGCGCGCACTTTGTGCACGATCGAGTGCGGATGCAGGTACATGTAGTCGGCATACGCACCCCACAGCCCGGGCGGCGTCGCCAGCGGCACGTAGCTGTAGCCGAACAGGCCACCGCGACCGCGGCAGATCTGGTAGCGGCCGGCCAGGCAGTCGCGGCAATGTGCGCAGGGGATCAGCGTCTCGACGGCGACGCGATCGCCGACGTTCACCCCCCAGCGGCGCGCGGCGCGATCGCCGATGCGCTCGATGACGCCCAGCGGCTCGTGCCCGGGAATGACCGGCAGGCGCACCGGGAGAACGCCCTCGTACTGCTCGACATCGCTGCCGCAGATGCCGCAGGCCTCGACTCGCAACAGGGCGCTGTCGTCGTCGGGCTCCGGGATCGGCAGGTCGCGCAGCTCGAGCTGGCGCGGGGCGGTCTGCACGATGGCCCGGGTCGTCTTCGGCATGGGCGAAGTGAAGCACAGCCGTCGGGCCCGTGCACGCGCCGGGAAGTATCTCTTGAATACCGAGAAATGGTTGAGCTAGGAATCGAACTGAATGGCCAAGCCGGTAGCGAAAGCACAACGGCAGATCCTCTCGCCGGGGCAGATCTTCTGCCCCGTCGGGCGCGCCCTCGACGTCATCGGCGACCGCTGGACGCTGGTCATCGTGCGCCACCTGCTCGGCGGGCCGCTCGGCTTCCAGGAGTTGCGCAGCCGCACCGGCATCGCTCCGCGGGTGCTGGCGATGCGCCTGCGCGCCCTGGCCAAGCGCGGCTTCGTCAGCCGCACCGAGGACGCGCGGCCGCGCTACGCCATCGGCGAACGCGGTCGCTCGCTCGAACCGGTGATCACCGCGACCGCGCGCTGGTACCTGCGCCATGGGCTCGACGACCTGCAGGTCGACGCCAATCGCTTCAGCGCCACCTCGGCGCGCTCGATCCTCGAGTCGCTGCCGTTCCTGCTGCGCGAGGAGCGCGCCGGCGGGGTCGACGTGACCTTCGAGATCCGCCTCACCGGCCTCGGCGGCGGCGTCTGGACGGTGCACATCGCCGACGGCGCCTGCACGGTGCGCGAGGGGTTCGCCGATCACGCCGGCGTCCGCTACACCGCCGACGCACAGGTGTGGTGCGGCGTCGCGCTCGGCATCGCCGACGCCAAGGCCATCCATCGGGAGGGCCTGATGCGCAAGGACGGCGGGCGCGAGGCGATGGACTTCTACTTCCACCAGATCGCCCGCGCCCCGCAGCCCGCGGCGCCGCCGACACGCCGGCGCGCCGCGGCCGTCCGCGCAGGAGGACCGACATGATCTCCTTCGCCCTCACCGACGAACAGGCGTCCGCCCGGGACGCGATGCGCGGCTTCGCCGCGACGGCGCTGCGCCCCAACGCGCGCGCCTACGACGAAGCCGAGGCGATCCCCGACGCCTTCTATCCCCAGGCGTGGGAGCTCGGGCTGACCGCGACGCAGTTACCGGAAGCGTACGGCGGCTACGGCGCGCCGCGCTCGCCGGTGACCAACGCCGTCGTCCTCGAGGAACTCGCCTACGGCGACGCGGCGCTGGCGCTGGCCGCCGCGGCGCCGTCGCTGTTCGCCTACGCCGTCGCCGACCAGGGCACCGAGGCGCAGCGTCAGGCCTACCTGCCGGCCCTGTGCGGCGAGCGCTATCACGCGGCGACGTTGGCGGTGGCCGAGCCGACGCCGGCCTTCAACGCCTTCGCGCCGCGCACGCGCGCGGTGGCGGACGGCGACGGCTGGCTGCTGTCGGGCCGCAAGTGCTGCGTGCCGCTCGGCGATCGGGCCAGCCACGTCCTGGTCATCGCGGCGGTCGACGACGGGCTCGGCGCCTTCATCGTCGCCGGCGGCGCCGCCGGGTTGAGCATCGCGGCGGCGGAGAAGAACCTCGGCCTGCGCGCGCTGCCGACCGCGACGCTCAGCTTCGAGTCCGTCCGCGTCGACGCCGACGACCGCCTCGGCGGCGCCGCCGGTTGCGACGTACCGCGCCTGCTCAACCACAGCCGCGTCGCCCTCGCCGCGGTGTTGAACGGCATGTCGCGCGCCGTCCTCGACTACTGCGTCCCCTACGCCAAGGAACGCGTCGCCTTCGGCGAGGCGATCGCGCGCAAGCAGTCGATCGCCTT
This sequence comes from bacterium, assembly GCA_031401035.1. Classification (GTDB taxonomy): domain Bacteria; phylum Desulfobacterota; class Binatia; order HRBIN30; family CADEER01; genus JANNRA01. Next base: position 23,295 of record JANNRA010000068.1, read on the forward strand.
CCGCCTGGCCGAGATGCAGATGGAGGTCGAGTCGATGCGCTGGATGATCTGGAAGGCCGCCAGCCAGCTCGAGCGCGGCCTCGACGCGACGCGCAGCACGCACCTGGCGCGCACCTACGCCGGCGAGAAGGCGCTGTGGATCGCCGACAACGGCGTCCAGGTGCTCGGCGGCCACGGCTTCATCCGCGAACATCCCGTCGAGCTCTGGTACCGCAACGCCCGCACCCTCAGCGTGCTCGAAGGCCTGGCCGCGGTCTGATCCGCCGCACCACTCCGGGAGGAACGATGATCGACCTCAATCTGACCCGCAACGACGAACAGATCCTCGCCGCCGTCCGCGAAGAGGCGCTGATCGCGCGCCGCTACGCGCGCCACTACGACGAGAACGAGCACGAGTTCCCGCCCAACGAGCTGCCCGAAGCGAAGGACCATCCCGGCTTCATGACCAGTATGGGCAACCGCACCGCCGAGGACGCCGGCATGGCGGTCCTGTCCATGTACATCGCCATGGGCCAGACCTGGGGCGACTACTCGGTACGCCTACGCCGCCAGGAGCGCGGCCTCGGCAACGCCGCCTTGCAGGCGGCCGGCAGCGAGGCGCAGAAGCGCCAGTGGGGCGACCGCATCCTGGCCATGGCGATCACCGAGCCCGGCTGTGGCTCCGATCCCTCGCTGGTACGCACCAGCGCGACGCTCGACGGCGACCACTGGGTGCTCAACGGCGAGAAGATCTTCGTCACCACCGGCTGCCGCGCCGACGGCGTCGTGGTGTGGGCGACGGTGGACAAGGCCGCCGGCCGCGCCGGCATCAAGTCGTTCCTGGTCATGAAGGGTACGCCCGGCTTCGTCGTCGCGCACAAGGAGAAGAAGCTCGGCATTCGCGCCGACGACACGGCGGCGTACGTGTTCCAGGACTGCCGCATTCCGCGCGACCAGCTCCTCGGCGGCGACGAGCAGGTGCACAAGGAGGGCTCGGGCGGCTTCAAGGGCGTCATGAAGACCTTCAACATGACCCGCCCCGGCGTCGCCGCCATCGGACTCGGTATGGCCGAGGCGGCTCTCGACTTCACCCGCGACGCGCTGCGCGAGGTCGGCGTCGAGATCACCTACGGCCCCGGCCTGCAGGCGCAGGCGGCGGTGGCCGAGCGCTTCGTCCGCCTCGAAGCCGTCTTCGAGGCCGCCCGTCTGGCCACAATCCGGGCTGCTTGGCTCGCCGATCAGGGCGAGTCGAACAACATGGAAGCCTCGATCGCCAAGGCCAAGGCCGGCGGCGCCGTGCGCGAGATCACCCAGGGCTGCATCGAGATCCTCGGCCCGATGGCGATCTCACGCGAGCATCTGTTGGAGAAGTGGTTCCGCGACGTCCGCATCACGGACATCTACGAGGGCACCGGCGAGATCCAGCGCCTGATCATCGCCCGCACGCTGCTGGGCTACTCGCGCCACGAACTCAAGTGAGCGCCTGAGGGACGTTGGGGCGGAACGGACACTTCCGCGCCGGAAGTGTCCGTTCC
>JANNRA010000069.1:0-23101 GCA_031401035.1 bacterium
GCTGCGGTTGTGGTTGGTGGTTGGGGCACTTTGGGGCTAATGTCAAACTTCTCGCGGCGATATGTCACATTTTCCCCCCAACGTCCCTCTATACTCGTTACGCGCCCTCGCGCTCGCGGGCGATGCCCAACGCCGGGTGCGGCGGCAGGTTGCGGATTTCGTGCGGGAACAGCTCGACGATGTAGTCGACGATGTTGCGCATCGTCACGACGCCGGCCGGGCGGCCCTCGCTGTCGACCAGCGGAATGCGGCGGAAGCCGCCGTCGCTCATCAGGTTGAGCGCGAAGGCGATGCCGTCGTCGAGCGTCAGGCAGTCCGGATCGGGCGTCATCACCGCGCCGACCGCGGTCGCGTCGAGGTCGCGTCCGACCACCACCTTCCGCAGCACGTCGCGCTCCGTGAAGATGCCCACCAGGCGCTCGTCTTCGACCACCAGCACGCAGCCGACGCTGCGCCGATTCATCACCTCGACGGCGTCGCGGATCGACGCCGTCGCCGCCACCCATACCGGTTCCTTGAGCGTCGAGAGGGCGCGGATAGGGCGCTTGGTGATCGCCGCGCCGAGGCGGGCGGCGTCGACGGCACGCTCCTCGGCGATCGCCTCTTCTTCGCGGATGAACTCGTCCATGCGGCACCTCCGTTGCGGGACTCGCCTTGTCGCACGGCGCGCGCGCGTCGAGCAAGGAATTTTCTCAGGCCGCATAAGGAATCCTGATGCTGGCCATCGCCGCGGCGGCAGAGTAGACACGCAGCCGCATGAGCACCGCCGCGCCGCCGCCGAAGAAGAAGGCCTCCGACATCGAGGTTCTGCGCTGTCTCGACCCCGCCTGTCGCTGGATGCTGGCCTACGAGGTCGGGCCGGACAACGTGTTGACCACCGACCTGCACTGGATGGCGCGCGCCGACGGCGCGCTGCGCTACTTCCCCTGCCCCGCCTGCGGCGGTCGCAACGTCGTCGAGGAAGTGCGCGACGCCAAAGGCGCCATCCGCCACGCGGTGACGCGCTTCGAGGTCGGGCGAGGTCGGCCGATGACGGCGGATGACGGCGGATGACGGCGGATGACGACCTGGTGCTGATGCCGCGCGCGGTGCGCGACAAGCTCGACCGCGTCGGCATCAAGTTGCATCTGCGCCAGTGGAGCCTGCTGACGCTGGCCGAACGCCGCGCCCTGGTCGAGCGCGCCTGCGATTCGGCCGCCGAGGTGGCGCGCTACACCGCCGACGTCGAGGCGTTGGTGCTGGCGCGCACCGGCGCGCCGGCCGACCGCCTGGCGGCGCCGAGCGTCCGATGAAGTCGCTGGTGCGCATCGCCAACGCCAGCGGCTACTGGGGCGATGATCCGGAAGCGCTGTGGCGCCAGGTCAGCGGCGGCCCGCTCGACTACGTCACCATGGACTACCTGGCCGAGATCACCATGGTGATCCTGCAGCGGCAGCGGGCGCGCGACGCGAAGGCGGGCTTCGCCTACGACTTCGTCGAACACCTCAAGCGCGCCCTGCCGGTAATCGCCGAGCGCGGCGTGGCGGTGATCGTCAACGCCGGCGGCATCAACCCGCACGGCTGCGCCGAGGCGGTCGAGGCGCTCTGCCGCCAGGCCGGCGTCTCGCTGCCGATCGGCGTCGTCGCCGGCGACGACCTGGTGACGAGCCTCGATCAGCTCGAAGCGGCGGGCGCCTGCTTCGATCACATGGACGGCGAGCGCCGCTACGAGGAGATCCGCGGGCGGGTCGTCGCCGCCAATGCCTACCTCAGCGCCCGCCCGATCGCCGAGGCGCTGCGCGGCGGCGCCCGCATCGTCGTCACCGGCCGCACCACCGACGCGGCGCTGATCCTGGCGCCGCTGGTGCACGAGTTCGGTTGGGCGTGGGACGACTGGGATCGCCTCGCCGCCGGCATCGCCGCCGGCCACATCCTCGAGTGCGGCGCGCAGGCAACCGGCGGCAACTTCACCGACTGGCAGCGCATCCCCTCGATGCTCGACGTCGGCTATCCCATCGCCGAGGTGCAGCCGGACGGCGACTTCGTCGTCACCAAGCACCCCAACACCGGCGGGCTGGTCAGCGTCCGCACCGTCACCGAGCAGTTGCTCTACGAGATCGGCGACCCGCGCGCCTACCAGACGCCGGACGTGACGCTCGACATCACCAGCCTGACCCTCGCCCAGGACGGCCCCGACCGCGTCCGCGTCAGCGGCGCGCGCGGCATCCCGGCGCCGCCGACGTTGAAGGTGTCGATGGTCTACCGCGAGGGCTATCGCGCCGTCGGCACCGTCCTGATCTCCGGTCCGAACGCCGTCGCCAAGGGCGAGCGCCTGGCGGAGATGGTGTGGCACCGCGTCGGCACCGACTTCGCCGACCGCCGTGCCGACTGCATCGGCTGGAATGCCTGTTGGGGCGGCGCCGCCGCCGGCGAGCGCGAGCCGAACGAGATCGTCTTCCGCATCGGCGTCGCCGACGCCGATCGCGCCAAGCTCAAGCGCTTCGCCACCCAGCTGCTCGGCTTCGCGCTGCAGGGACCGCCCGGCCTGGGTATCCTCGGCGGTCGGCCGGAGGTGCAGGAGGCCTTCGGCTTCTGGCCGGCGCTGCTGCCGCGCGCGCTGGTGACCGCCGAGGTGACGGTGCATCGCGACGGCGCCGAGACGCGCAGCGCGGTGCCGTTGGCGCTGCCAGCCGGCCGCCCGGAGCGCCTGGCGCCGGCGGAGATGGCTGTGCCGGCGGAGCCGGCCGCGCCGCCGGATCTGGCCGCGGCGGTGGCGGACAGCGCCCGCGGCGCGCGCGCCCGTCCGGTGCGCCTGGCGACGATCGCCTACGCGCGCTCCGGCGACAAGGGCGACCACGCCAACGTCGGCGTCGCGGCGCGCTCGCCGGAGGCGTATGTGTTCCTGCGCGAAACGCTCAGCGCCAAGCGCGTGCAGGCCTTCTACCGCGACCTGGTGCGCGGCCCGGTCGAGCGCTTCGAGCTGCCCAACCTGCTGGCCTTCAACTTCTTCCTGCGCAACGCCCTCGGCGGCGGCGGCACGCTGTCGCTGCGCGTCGACCACCAGGGCAAGACGCTGGCGCAGGGCCTGCTGACGATGGAACTGGACGTGCCCGACCACGTCCTGGTGTCGGTCGGGGCGTGAAAATCTGATCCCCTCACCCTGACCCTCTGCCGGCGGGAGAGGGGCCGGTGACCGCTACCAGCAGATCAGCGGCAGCGCCCCGTCGCGGACGCCGCAGCCGAGACCGAAGCGCACGCCGGCGTCGGGCGGGCGCCCGAAGCGGTCGCCCTTGGCCAGGTCGGGCGTCGGCCCGAGCGGCATCCAAGCCGGGTTGTTACGCACCAGCAGGGTCATGAGCAGCGCGATCAGGGCGAGACCGCCGACGACGCCGACGAGGACGTACACGATCGTTATGGTGTCGGTACCGGCCATCACCGGTTCCGGCTGCACGACGACGACGGCGACGGTGAAGGTGATGATCACCAACAGCGTGGTGAGGCAGTGGACGATGCGGCGCATGGGCTCCCCCTGGGTGACGGGCGCGGAAGCTACTCCGCGTCTGCGGCGTTGTCCACCGCCTTTGCTCACGCCGGCACCGGCGCGGTGAGCAGGGCGATGTCGGCCTCGAGCGTGGCGCGGATGTGCGCGACGACGGCGCGGCGCTCGCGGTCCTTGGTGAGGCGGAAGGCCGGATCGGGCAGCGCCGCCAGCGCCGCGGCGCGCTGCACGGCGCTGGCGAGCAACGCCTCGGGCGCCGCCAGCTCGTCCAGGTAGCCGGCCTCGCAGGCGCCGGCCGGGTCGAAGATGCGCGCCTGCGTCACCGCCTGCGTGAACCAGCGCGGTGCCAGGCGGGCGCGTGCCAGTTCCAGGGCGAAGACCGGCAGCGGCAGCTGGATCGACACCTCGTTGAGACCGATCTTGAACGGCCCGGCGGCGCCGATGCGCAGGTCGCCGGCGCACAGGAACACCGCCCCCGCGGCGAGCGCATGGCCCGTGCAGGCGATCACCAGCGGGCGCGGGAAGGTGAAGAGTCGCAGCGCCAGCTCGGCGCCGCCTTTGACCAGGGCGTGCATGGCATCCTGGCCGCTGGTCATCACTGCCAGGTCGAAGCCGGCCGAGAAGCGGCCGGGGCGGCCGGCGAGCACCACCGCCTGCGCCTCATGGTGGGCGCGGTCGAGGGCGGCGTGCGTCGCCGCGACGAGCGCCGGCGAGAGGGCGTTGGCCTTGCCGTCGTCGAGGGTGATCAGGGCGACTGCGTCGTGTTGTGTGTACTGAACCGTCATTGTCGTTCCCTTCATCGCGCCTTCTGGCCGAAGAGCACTTTGCGCGCCTCCTCGTCCGGCCCGGCGGCGCTGAGTTTGCGAATCTCCTTACCGACGTCGAAGCCACGCCGCACGCCCGGCCGCTGTTTCATGCGCTCGTACCAGGCGTGCAGGTCGGGAAAGTCGCCGATCGTCTGACCGTGCCGCTGGTGCGGTACGATCCACGGCCAGACGGCGAAATCGGCGATCGAGCAGGCGCCGCAGATGTACTCGCGGCCGGCCAGGCGGCGGTCGAGGACGCCGTAGAGGCGGTTGACCTCGCTGGTGTAGCGGTCGACGGCGTAGGGGATCGGCTGCGGCGCGTAGAGGCGGAAGTGGCCGACCTGGCCGCCCATCGGCCCGAGCCCGCCCATCTGCCACATCACCCACTGCGTGACCTCGAAGCGCCCTCGTAGATCGGTGGGCAGGAAGCGGCCGCACTTCTCGGCCAGGTACAGCAGGATGGCGCCCGATTCGAACACCGCCACCGGTGCGCCGCCGCCGGTCGGGTCGTCGTCGACGATCGCCGGCATGCGGTTGTTGGGGCTGACGGCGAGGAACTCGGGTGCGAACTGCTCGCCGCGCCCGATGTTCACCAGCCGCACCGTGTACGGCAGGTCCATCTCCTCGAGCGCGATCGAGATCTTCCAGCCGTTCGGCGTCGGCCAGTAGTAAAGGTCGATCATCGCCTGCTCGTATGGCACATCGGCCGCGCGCTTTCCGCCCGGCCGCGGTTCCAGCCACTGCCTTCGCGCACCGACACAGCCTCGGCTGCTTTACGCGCCGGCGCTGCCGCGCCCGATGGCTGGCAGATAGCCCTCCGCCAGCGCCGTGTAGGCGGCCACCTGGGCGTCGACCCAGGCCTGGTCGCGGCCGAGCTCGCGTGCCAGCAGCGCGGCCGCCGCCGGCGCCGCCTCGACCGAGGCGCGCGCGTCGAGCAGCAGGGCGCGGGTGCGGCGTGCCAGGGCGTCCTCGAGCGAGCGCGCCATCTCGTGCCGCGCCGCCCAGACGATCTGGCCGCGCAGGTAGGGCAGGCGCGGGTGCAGCAGCGCCTCCCGGCCGGGCTCTTCGTCGAGGAAGGCCCGTACGTCGTCGGCGTCGGCGCCGTACATCTGCAGCGGGCCGGCGGCGCGCAACGCGGGGTCGCTGTGCTCGAGGCAGCCGTGCAGGCGCAGCTGCGCGGTGACGCAGGGGCGTTCGGGCAGGCCGGCGACGGCAATCGCGTCGTTGATCGTGTCCTCGGCCATCTTGCGGTAGGTCGTCCACTTGCCGCCGACGATGGTCACCAGGCCCGACGGCGAGATGACCACCATGTGCTCGCGCGAGATGGTCTTGGTCGCGGCGCCGTTGGCGCCGGGCTGTACGAGCGGACGCAGGCCGGCGAACCAGCTCAGCACGTCGGCTTCGCAGGGGTCGTGGCGCAGGTAGCGGGCCGCGTTGCGCAGGATGAACTGGATCTCCTCGGCGAGCGGGCGCGGTTCGAGGTCGGCGCGCGGCACCGCCGTGTCGGTGGTGCCGATCAGGCAGCGGTCCTGCCATGGAATGACGAACAGCACGCGTCCGTCGTCGGTCTGCGGCACCATGATCGCGGTGTCGCTGGGTTGGAAGCTGCGGTCGAGCACCAGGTGCACGCCCTGGCTCGGCGTCACCATCGGCTCGACGTCGCCCTCGTCGAGGCGGCGCACCGCGTCGGCGAAGACGCCGGTGGCGTTGATCACCACGCGCGCCCGCAGCTCGTAGTCGCGGCCGCTCTCGGCGTCGCGCGCCTGCACGCCGGCGACGGCGCCGCCGGTCTTCAGGATGCCGACCACCGGGGCGTAGTTGACCAGCGTCGCGCCGTGGTCGGCGGCGGTCTGCGCCAGCGCGAAGGCGAGGCGCGCGTCGTCGAACTGCGCGTCGTGGTACATGGCGCCGCCGATGAGGTTCTTCGTCTCGACGTTGGGGATGCGCTCGATCGTCTGCTTGCGGTTCAGGCGCCGCGACTTGGCGATCTTCAGCTTGCCGGCGAGGACATCGTAGAGCGTCAGGCCGACGCCGTAGAACGGCCCCTCCCACCATTTGTAGCGCGGCACCACGAAGGCCAGGTCGTGCACCAGGTGCGCGGCGTTGCGGCACAGCAGGCCGCGCTCGCGCAGCGCCTCGAGGACCAGCGAAACGTTGCCCTGTTTCAGATAGCGCACGCCGCCGTGCACCAGCTTGGTGCTGCGGCTCGAGGTGCCCTTGGCGAAGTCATGCTGTTCGAGCAGCAGGGTGCGATAGCCGCGCGTCTGCGCGTCGACGGCGATGCCGAGGCCGGTGGCGCCGCCGCCGATGACCAGCACGTCCCAGGGCCCATGCTCGAGCTGGGCGACCATGCGCTCACGCTTCATCGCCGCCTCACGGCGTGCGCGCCAGCAGCAGCGCCCCGAGCGAAGGCATCGCGCGCAACGCGACCCGGCGCGTCAGGGCCGCAGCGCCGACGGGTCGTAGTAAAAGCGCTCGCGCACGATGCGGCCGCCCTCGATTTCGTGCACCGCGATCTCGCGCATCTCGACCAGGCGGCCGCTGCTGCGCAGGGTGACGCGCCCGTCCCATTCGATGACGATCGTCTTGCCGTCGGCGGCGACACTGCGCGGCAGGAAGGCGCCGTCGCTGACCATCTCGCCCCACTGGGCGAACTTGGCGCGCAGGCCCTCGATGCCCTGTACCGGCGAGTTGTTGGCCTCCTGCGACTCGATCGCCGGGTCGTAGAGGGCGAACATGCCCGCTTCGTCGTTGGCCACCGTGACGTCGATGATGCGCTGCGCCAGGGCGCGCAACTTTTCGTTGCGATCGGTGCTGACGGTGCGCGTCACGACCTTCGGCTTCGGCGCGGGCGTGGCCTTCGCGGCGGCCTTCTTCGTCGCCGGCGCCTTCTTCTTGGCGACCGCCTTCTTGGCAACGACCTTCTTCAGCTTCAACGCCTTGCCGCTACGCATGCCCATCGTGTCGTCCCTCCCGAAGTAGGGCGGACCATGGCCCGCCCTCCGGCACCCGTCAAGGTCGATGTGCCGGATGGCGGAGCGCTATTCATCCAACACCTTCTCCAACAACCGCGTCACGGTGTTGTCGAGTTCGAAGTTGCGGCCGCCCGCCTCGTCGAGCATGCCGTAAGTGACCATCTGCTGGGCGATGCGCAGCATGATGACCGCGAAGCGGAAGCCGGCGAGGACCTGGTAATAGTGCAGGTGGCGAACGCGGTGGCCGCTGCGCGCCTCGTAGCGCGCCACCGTGTCGTCGTAACTCGGGAACCCCTCCAGCCGGGCGCTGCCGATCCCCTCGCTGTGGTGGCGGTCGAGGAAGATCGACCAGGCGAGGTCCATCTCCGGACTGCCGAGCGTTACCATCTCCCAGTCGAGCACTGCGGCTGGCGAGGTGCCGGCGAAGATGATGTTGCCGATGCGCGCGTCGCCCCACACCAGCACCAGCGGCTCGTCGCTCGGTGTGTGGGCGCGCAGCCAGGCGAAGGCGCGCTCGATGATCGGCTGCGGCCGTCCGGCGCCGGCCCAGGCGAGGTAGCGCTGGTAGTAGGTGAGCTGCCAGTCGAGCGGCGTCGCGCCGAGGGCCGGCGTGGCGAGGTCGGCGAAACCCAGCGCGCGCCAGTCGAGGCCGTGGATCGTCGCCAACATGTCGACGCCGCTCCACCAGATCGCCGCCCGCTCCGCGGGCGTGATCTCGGTCAGCCAGCCGGCGGCGTGGTAGGGCGGGTTGTCCGGCGGCACGCGCCCCGGCACCTGGCCCATGACGTAGAACGGCGCGCCGAGGATGCCGCGGTCGGCGGTCTCGATCCAGCGTGTCGGGGGCACCGGCACGGCGCTGCCGGCGAGCCGCTGCATGGTGCGGAACTGCAGGCCGAGATCGTACTCGGGAAAGACCTGAAAGCCGGTCGGCTCGATGCGCACCACCAGTGCTTCGCGGCGCGCCTGCCCGTCCTGCGCGTACTTGAGGTCGAACAGCAGCGTCTCGTTCGAGAAGCCGGAGGACTGCGGCGCGACCAGGTCGGTGACGCGCAGCCCGCTCGCCAGTGGCAGCTGTCGTTGCAGCCAGCTGGTCAGGCGGGCGCGGTCGGCGTCGAGGTCGCGTTGCCACATCGTCGGCATGAAGAATCCTTTCCGGAGTTCAACGCGAAGGCGCGAAGACGCGAAGGAGTGCCTCAGGGTCTCCGCGTCTTCGCGCCTTCGCGTTGAACTCTTCTAGATGAACCGCTTGAGTTGGCGCCACAGCTCGTCGAGGGGGCGGCGCAGGCCGCGCGCGAGCGAGATGGGTAGATCGCGCTGGTAGGGCATGCACCACTCGCAGTGCGTCGTCGTCACCAGCTCGACGCTGGTGAAGGACTCGGCGAGGCGGGCGGGGTCGATGCCGATGACGATCACTGGATCATCGGGGCGCAGCTCGCCGGGCCCCCACATCCAGTACGAGTTGTGGCCGGAGATGGCGCGCGGCAGAGCGTGGCCGAGCACCTCCACCGCGCCGGCTTCGCCGTAGTTACGCGCCAGCACGACGGCGCGGGCCCGCTCGGCCGGCGGCAGGCGCTCGGCGGCGATGGCCACGGCGTCGGCCAGCTCCTGCCAGCCGTAGCGGTCGGCGATGTGCTGCGGCAGCGCCGCCTGGCGGGTGTTCTCCATGCGCGGCGGGCCGAGGCCGATGGCGGCGGCGTAGGCGACGTGCGGCGCGGGCGGCAGCATCGGGATGGCGAGCGGCGCGGTGACCAGTCCGCCGGCGAGCAACAGCCCGGCGGCAAGCGGCAGCGGCCAGCGCCAGGCGCGCGCCTGCGCGGCCGCCGCCAGCCATGTGGCGCCGGCGGCGAAGAGCACCGGGTAGATCGGCGACAGGTAGTACACCTTGCCGCCCTGCGCGACGAGGATGGCGAAGGCGACGAGATAGGCGATGCCGAGCGGCCGCAGGGCGGCGAAGCGCGGCGCGACGCACAGGCCGGCGAGGCCGGCGAGCCACAGCGGCGCGGCGAGCGGATGGGCGAGGGTCACCTGGCCGGCGAGAAACTCGAGCGGGCCGAGGTGGACGTTCTTGTTGGCCGTCGCGTTGGCCATGAACTCGCGCGTCGGCCAGCCGTTCGCGTGCTGCCACCACAGGTGCGGCATGAACAGCAGCAGCGCCAGCGCGCCGCCCAGCCACGGCCACGGCGTCGCCAGCAGGCGGCGCTGCGGCGTGCACAGCAGGCCGGCGACGAAGGCAGCGGCGAAGAGTCCGACGCTGTACTTGTTGAGCAGGCCGAGCCCGGCGACCAGGCCGAAGACCAGCCACAGGCGCGGCGCGCCGCCGCGCAGCAGCCGCACCGCCAACCACTGCAACAGCGCCCAGATCGCCAGCTCCAGCGCGTTCATCGAGAAGAAGCTGCTCATCACCAGTAGTTGCGGCGCCATCGCCATCGCCAGCGCGGCCAGCAGTTGGCCGCCGCGGCCGGCGCCGAGCGCGCGGGCGATGAGGCCGGTCAGAAAGACGGTCAGCGCGGCGGCGCCGGCGGCCGGCAGGCGCAGCGCCAGCAACGAGTCGCCGAGCGTCGCGCGCGCCGCCGCCAGTAGTGCGATCGACAGCGGCGGGTGGTCGACGTAGCCCCAGTCGAGTCGGCTGGCGCAGGCAATGTAGTACAGCTCGTCGCGGAAGATGCCCGACTGCTGCCCGGCGACGAGCAGGAGCATGAAGATCGCCAGCGCGAAGAGCGCCAGCCAGCCGAGGTCGCGCACGCCGCCGGCATAGCGCGTCATCTGCGAGGCAGCCAGCAACCACCCCCGCCCGCGTCGTGGACCCGCCACGCCGGGCGCGAGGCCGTCGGAGCGGGTGGCACCGCCGCACCGGGCTGTGGCATGGTCCGCGGATGCGGCTCGATGGCAAGGTGGCGATCGTCACCGGCGGCGCCTCCGGCATCGGCGCGGCGACGCTGCGGCGGCTGGCGGCGGACGGCGCGTCGGTGGTCTGCGCCGACATCAACGACGAGGCCGGCGCCCAGGTGGTGGCCGAGATCGGCGCGCGCGCCGCCTACTGCCACTGTGACGTCGGCGAGCTGCCGCAGGTCGAGGCCGTCGTCGCCTTCGCCGTCGAGCGCTTCGGCGGGCTGGACATCATGCACAACAACGCCATCTGGTCGGGCGGCGGCTGGGTGCACGAGATCGACCCGGAGATCTGGCAGCGCAGCCTGCAGATCATGCTCACCGCCGTCTTCTACGGCTGCCGCGCCGCCATCCCGGAAATGCTGCGGCGCGGCGGCGGCGCCATCGTCAACACCGCCTCGATCGAGGCCTTCGGCGGCGAGATGATGGCGTCGCCCTACGCCACGGCCAAGGCCGGCGTCGTCAACCTGACGCGCAACGTCGCCGTCGAATACGGCCGCAAGGGCATCCGTGCCAACGCCATCTGCCCCGGCATCGTCGAGACGCCGCTCTACGGCCTGATGGAGACGTTCGCCAAGCGCTCGCGCGCCGAGATGGAGGCGCTGTCGCCGCTCGGCCGCCTGCTGCGGCCGCAGGAGATCGCCAACGTCGTCGCCTTCCTGGTCAGCGACGACGCTTCCGGCATCACCGGCGCCGCGGTGGTCATCGACGGCGGCACCACGGCGATGCTCAACCTCGGCGGCCACGGACCCTACGAGGGATGACGTCCCCGCCGCGGCTCGTGGCGCTGCTGCTGCTGGTGCTCGGCGCCTGCAGCAGCAAGATCCCGGTGCATGTCGATCAGAGCTCGCTGGCCGACTTCAGCCCCTACCGCACGTACGCCTGGTTGGCGGCGCCGCCCGAGCCGCAGCCGGGCGAGACCGAGACGCCGGTCGAGCTGTTCGGGTGGCGGATGCGCAGCGCCGTCGAGAGCGGCATGCGCGGGCGCGGCTACGCGCTGGACGGCGAGGCGCCCGATCTGCTCGTCACCGTGCGGGTGACGATCGAGGATCGCTACACCGACTCCTTCAGCGAGTACTGGCGCTACAGCAAGATCGGCGGCTCGCAGAATCTCTTCAGCGCCTTCTCGCTCGGCTACGAAGAGGCGACGCTGGTGGTGGAGGCGTTCGACGCCCGCACCCGGCAATTGGTCTGGCGCGGCCACACGGCCGTGTCGATGGACGCCGAGCAGCGCGGCGATCGCGCCGCCGCCAGCGTCACCGCACTGATGCAAACCTTTCCCCAGGGAGCACGCCTATGACGTTGAATCTGGCCGATACGTGGGAAGCCGTCGCCGACGCGCTGGGCGACGAGGTGGCGCTGATCCAGGGCGATCACAGCGAGACCTTCCGACAGTTCGAGACACGCGCCGCCCGCCTCGCCGGGGCGCTGCGCGCGCACGGCGTCGCGCCGCAGGCCAAGGTCGCCCTCTACCTGTTCAACGCCAACGAGTACCTCGAGTCCTGCTTCGCCGCCTTCAAGTTGCGCGCCGTGCCGGTGAACGTGAACTACCGCTACCTGGCCGACGAGCTGCACTACCTGCTCGACAACGCCGACGCCGAGGTGCTGGTCTACCATGGCGCGCTCGCCGAGCGCGTCGCGGCGGTGCGCGAGCGGCTGCCGAAATTGCGCGTGCTGGTGCAGGTGACGACCACCGACGCCGATCGCGTGCCGCTGCTGCCCGGCGCCATCGACTTCGAAGCCTTCCTCGCCAGCGGCGAGCCGGCGCCGCGAATGGAACGCTCGCCCGACGACCTCATCTTTCTCTACACCGGCGGCACCACCGGCCTGCCGAAGGGCGTCATGTGGCGCCACGCAGACCTCTTCCGCGTTCTATCGCAGAGCTACCAGGCGATCGGCGAGGTGCCGACCACGGCCGCCGAGGCCGGCGACATCGCTCGCCGCATGCGCGAGATGGGCGTCTCCGGCCCGTGTCTGGCGGCGGCGCCGCTGATGCACGGCATGGCCTGGTTCACCTCCATGGGCCGCCTGATGACCGGCTCGACCGTCGTCAGCCTCGCCAAGCGCTCCTTCGACGCGCACGAGTTGTGGGGGTTGGTGCAGCAGCACCGCGTCGCCATGTGCGTCATCGTCGGCGACGCCTTCGCCCGGCCGATGGTGCGCGCCCTCGAGGAGGCCGAGGCGAAGGGCACGCCGTACGACATCTCGTCGCTGATGGTGGTCGTCTCCGGCGGCGTCATGTGGACACCGATCTTCAAGCAGGCCTTCCTCGACCGCGGCGTGCCGATGCTCATCGACGGCCTCGGCTCGAGCGAGGCGACCGGCATCGGCATGATGATCTCCACCGCCGGCGCCGAGCTGGAGACGGCGAAGTTCCAGCTCAACCCGACGACGCGCGTTTTCACCGAAGCGGGGCGCGCGGTGCAGGCGGGCAGCGGCGAGATCGGCCTGCTCGCCGTCGCCGCCGACAGCGGCATTCCGCTCGGCTACTACAAGGACGAGAGCAAGACCGCCGCGACGTTCAAGGTCATCGACGGCGTCCGCTACTCGATTCCCGGCGACTGGGCGCGCATCGAGGCCGACGGCAGCATCACCCTGCTCGGGCGCGGCTCGGTGTGCATCAACACCGGCGGCGAGAAGGTCTTCCCCGAGGAGGTCGAGGAGGTCGTCAAGCTGCACCCGGCGGTCGAGGACTGCACCGTCGTCGGCCTCGCCGACGAGAGCTGGGGCGAACGCATCGTCGCCGTCGTGGCGTTCAGCAGCGGCTGCTCGGCCACCGAGGCCGAGCTGATCGCCACCGCGCGCGAGAAGCTCGCCGCCTACAAGGCGCCGAAGCAGATCGTCGTCGTCGAGCGCATCGTGCGCAGCCCGGCCGGCAAGGCCGATTACCGCTGGGCCAAGGAGACGGCGGCGCGGCAGGCGCGCTGAGCGCGTTGCGCCGCGTCGCTCGGGCACACGACAGCCCACCGCACACGTCGAGAAGGAGCAACCGAGCATGCGTCCCGGAGGCCGTGATCGCGCCGCCCTGTTGAGCGTGGCGCTGCTCGCCGTGGTGAGCGCCGGCGGCCTGCCGGCGGCGGCAGCGGCGAACGACGCCGGCGTGGCGCGCTGCGGCAGCCGCAAGGTGGCGGCGATCGGGCGTGGCTGTCGCGACCTGCTGCGCGCCGAGGCGCGCTTCCTGCGCAACGGCGATGGCGCGGCGCGCGCCGCGCGTGTTGCCGCGGTCGGCGACCGGCTGGCCGTTGAGTGGTCGCGCGCCGAGGTCGCCGCCGCCGATGCGCGCTGCGCGGCGCGGAGCGCCGACGCCGGCGCCGCCGCCACGCGTCTGACGACGGCGGTGTCCGCCGCTACCGCGGCGTTGCCCGGCAGCGCCGCGTGCCGGCGCGCCCTGGTGGCGCTGTGGGCGCCGCTCTGCCGCAGCGCCGCCGCCAGCGAACGCGCCGCCCTGTGCGGCGCAGCGAGCGCCGCGTCGGCGCATCTGCGCGCCCGCATCGGGGCGCGCTGGCCGGCGCCGGGCTGCGCGGGCGGTCTCGACGCCGATGCGGCGAGCCGGATCATCCTGCATCTGGCGGCGGGCGCGGCGGCGGATGCGACGACGCGCGGCCTGCGCGCCGTCGGCGCCGACATCGGCGTCGCCGTCGGCGCGGCGATCGAGCCCGACGAGGTGGCGGCCGATGCCGACTACGCGCCGGCCCTGGCGCACGACATCGGCTCGCTGACGGCGGAGAACGTCATGAAGTGGGGGGCGGTGCATCCGCAGCCGGCTACCTGGAACTTCGGCCCCGCCGATGCCGTCGTCGCGCGTGCCGAGGCGGCCGGGCAGCGCGTGCGCGGCCACACGCTGATCTGGGGGGCGCTGCAACTGCCCGCCTATGTCAGTGGCGCCACGACGGCGGACGAGCTGCGCGGATACATGGCCGAGCACATCGCCGGCCTGGTTGGCCGCTACGCCGGGCGCGTCGCGCAGTGGGACGTGGTCAATGAACCGCTGCCCGGCTTCCTCGACGCGCCGACGCCCGATGGACTCGACGACAACATCTTCCACCAACGCCTCGGCGCGGACTACATCGCCCAGGCGCTCCACCTCGCCCGCGCCGCCGATCCGAGCGCCCAGCTCTATATCAACGAGAACGGCCTCGAGGTGCCCGGCGCCAAGCAGGATCGCTTCTTCGCGTTGGTGCAGGCGTTGCTGGCGGCGGGCGCGCCGCTGGACGGCATCGGCTTCCAGGCCCACCTGGGCCTGGTACCGCCGGGGCAGTATCCCGACGCGGCGACCATCGAGGCCTCGCTGCGCCGCTTCGCCGACCTCGGTCTCGACGTCGAGCTCACCGAGGTCGACGTCACCCTGCTGTTCGTGTCCGGCGCGCTGCCCGCTCGCTTCGCCCAGCAGGCCGAGGACTACCGCGCCCTCGGCGAAGCCTGCGCCGCCGTACCCCGCTGCCGCGGCATCACCATGTGGGGCCTGAACGACCAGTACTCCTGGCTGCGCCCGTTCCTCGGCAGCACCGACTGGCCGCTGCCCTTCGACGAGACGTGGCGGCGCAAGCCGGCCTATTTCGGCCTGCGCGCCGGCCTCCTCTGCGGGCGACTGAGTGTGAATCGACGCAGGGACTGAAGTGAGATCGGCGCTCGAGATCGCCCGCCAAGAGTTTCCACCTCGCCGCGGGGATTCGACTTTCGCGTCGGCGCCCAGCAGCACGACCGGGCGCCGAAACGGGCCGAGCCTCGGCGCCGATTCACCTGCACCTCCACGACCTCGAACGCGCGCTCCCGCATGCCAGCGAGACGCGGTCGCGTCATCAAGAAGATGGATCGGTGCGTCGCCAGCGCAGCAGGGCGATGGCGCCGATGGCGATCAGCAGGGTGACGGTCAATGCCCCGGCACCCGGTGACAGGGCCGGTGCGGGAGCCACCGGATCCGCCGTGCAGAGACCGACGTTGCCCGGGTTGGCACAGGACTGGCCGGGCGGGCAGGACGGATCGGTGCAGCAGGTGTCGTCGACGCAGTTGCCGGACACGCAGTCGACGGGACCCTCGCAGCCACCGCCGTTCGGCACCCTGGTATCCGTGGCCGTTGCGGTCGGCGTGCTGGTCGCCGTCGGCGTACTCGCCGGCGTCTGCGGCATGCAGTCCACCCCGCACGTTCCGCCGGACACCCACTGGCCTGCGCACTGAACTTGGAAGATGCCGTTGTTGCACGTCTGGCTGTCCACCTGACAGCAGCCGGTCTCAAAGCAGATGCACGCCCCGCCGCCGAGGCCGACGCATTCCGTATTCGCCGGGCACGTCCCGTTGCATTGGGGGAAGCTGTCCGAGCATTGGACCGCTGCCGCGTCGGCCGCTCCAGGGAGCAGCGTTGCCGTCGCGAGAACACTGCACACCATTCCGACCAGCATCATGCTCGGAAGACAGCGCGGTACCTTCATGATGACACCTCCGACCACGCGCCGTGTACGCCAGGTGGCCAACCCGATCAACCGAACTGGGCGCGCACGCAACCGCGGCGATGCTCGCCGCCGTGCCGGGGCACTCCGCACGGGACGGGCAACGGCGCATGAATCTCCAGTGGCGCGGTCCGGGCCCGCGTCCGTTGGCGTCGCGCGAGACGCGCCTCGTCGCCCTCGCCGCTCCGCTGCGCATCAGCGCCGCAGCGCGTTTCGAGGTCCCGTTCGACACGAGGATTCTGCCGTTTGACAGCCCCGAGCGCGGCGGCGTACGGGGCCGACGGGAGCAGGCGCAGTGCAGTGCTGGCCGGGAAGCAGATTCGAGCCGAGCGAGAGGTGAACCGCGAGGCCCCACCGGCGCCGTGCGGCTGGACGATCCAGGACCCACCGGCCGGGTACGGCGCCGAGCGACCGCGTTTGCTCGAGCAGGTGCGGCTGGCGCGGCGCGCACGGCACTACAGCCCGCGCACCGAGCGCGCCTATGTCGGCTGGGTTCGCCGCTTCATTCTGTTCCACGGCAAGCGGCATCCGGCCGAAATGAGCGAGGCGGAGATCAACGCGTTTCTGACCCATCTGGCGGTGCGCGAGCGCGTCAGCGCGTCGACCCAGAACCAGGCCCTGGCCGCACTGCTGTTCCTGTAACGGCACGTGTTGGACCGCCAGGTCGGCGCGCTCGGTGAGATCGCGCGGGCGCGCCGGCCCCGGCGTCTTCCGGTGGTCTTGTCCCGCGACGAGGTGAAGCTGGTGCTGGCAAACCTCGTGGGCGACAAATGGCTCATGGCGTCGCTGCTGTATGGGTCGGGACTGTGGCTGGCGGAGTGCTGCGCCCTTCGGGTGCAGGACCTCGACTTCGCGCGTGGGGAGATCCTGGTTCGCGATGGCAAGGGTGCCAAGGACCGGATCACGATGCTGCCCGAATCGCTCGCGGCGCCGCTGCGGCGGCAACCTCGAGCGGGTCAAGGCGATTCACGAGAGGGACGTGCGCGACGGTTGGGGACGTGTGGCCATGCCCCAGGCACTGGATCGCGACGCCCGCCAGCTTGAGGGATTATGGGGTATGACGTATCCTCCTACTCTGGAGGGGGCGATGGCAAAAACCAAAGTGGCAGTCACGCTCGACACGCAGACCCTGCGCCGCGTTGACCGGTTAGTACGCGATGCCCGTTATCCCAATCGGAGTCAGGCCATTGAAGCTGCGCTCGCCGAGCAACTGGAGCGCCTCGAGGGACGGCGCCTAGCCGAGGAGTGCGCCAAGCTCGACCCAGCGGCGGAACGGGCGCTGGCGGAGGAAGGCCTCAGCGAGGACGCCGCGGCGCGGCCGGAATACTGAGGGGCGAGATCCGCTGGGCGGATCTGAATCCAACGCGGGGCAGCGAACAGGCGGGGCTACGCCCGGTCCTCGTGCTCAGCCACGATATCTTCAACCAACGCTCCGGGACCGTGATTGCGGTGGCCTTGAGCAGCCAGCCACAGCGCGCCGGCTTTCCGCTCACGTTGGAGTTGGTCGCGCCGCGATTGCCGAAGCGGTCGTGGGTCAAGATCAGCCAGATTCGCACGTTGGCGACGGAACGTATCGGCAAGCGTTTGGGGCGGGCGTCGCCAGAAGAACTGGCTCAGGTGCTCGAGGGCTTGAATGAGATTCTTGGCGCCTAACAGTCGGTTGCAGCGGACGGCGCTCGCGCGCCGCCGCTGAACCGGAGCGTTACACGGCGCCGAGAGCGTGGCGTTGCGGCAACAGCGCTGGCCGCTTTCGACCCATGGTTCCCACTGCCCTCGGCATCGTTCCAGAGCAGTCTAGGGGATCGAATGTTCCCACACCGTGGTTACCACCAGCAACGAGGAGGAGCGATGGTCTCACAAGGTCAGGTTACTCGTCCGGCATTCTGGTTAGCCACAGTTCTCTCATTGTGTTCTTGCACGGTTGGCACCGCGCAGACGTCAGGGGGCAGCGACGATCAATATCGTCGCATTCTGATGCAAAGCAGGCTGAGTACTGTGCCGGATGTCGAAGTGCTCGTCAGGGAGCACAAGTATCCTCCTGGGTGGCAGGCGCCCACACATTTTCACGATGGCGATCTATTCATCTACGTCGTGGCGAGTGAGTTCGAAGCGACAACGGAGGCCGCTGGCCGCGTCGTCTACACGAGCGGCCAGGTCATGCAGATGGAGGCCAAGACGGTGATGGACGCGCGCAATGTCAGCGACAGTGCGCCATTGAGGTTGATCATATTCCAAGTTGGGAAGCCCGGTGCACCATTCTTGGTCGAAGTGAAATAGTGTCTCGGCGGCCGGCGCTGGCCGAACGAGGCGCCATTTGAGGATTGCCATAGCGGCGTATAGCCATGCGCTGCAGCCGATGGCGTACACGGCGCTTCGCGCCGCGCACGCTGCGGCTGAGCTTCATCGTTGGGCGGCACTTCCGGTACGCAATCGCTGCTGGACAGGACGGGCATCGGAGAGTACGGCGGACGCATGAAAGTAGCGAGCGGCAAGGTGGTGGCAGGCCAGATCGTCGTCGAAGGCTCACCGCTTGAGGAAGGCTCAACCGTCACCGTCATCGCACCGGACGGTGACGAAACCTTCGAGCTCGACGGCGACGCCGAAGCGGCCTTGTTTCTCGCGATCGACGAAGCGGAACGTGGGGAAGTGATCGAGGGGAAGCAGTTTCTCAGCGATCTCGCCTCCCGCAAGTGACCCCACTCTCCAGTAGGGTCACTCGACGCGCCGCGCGCGAGATCACGAAGGCATGCGAATGGTGGGACGCAAACCGACCTGCGGCACCGGGTGTCCTCAGGAGCGAGATCGAGCGCGTTCGGGCTAATCGCGCTTCAGCCAAGCATCGGCGCGCGTGCTCTGAATGCAAAGCTCAACGGCGTACGTCGTGTCCACCTCAGCCGCGTGCGCTACCATCTCCACTATCGCACGCGTCTCGATCAGGGCACTGTCGAGATTCTTGCCCTTTGGCATACCAGTCGTGGAGCCGGTCCACGCGTCTGACCCGTCAGCCGCCGAACAGGCCGTTGGAGCCGACCCGCTTGAGCTGGCTTGCTCTCCGCGAGACATCCTGCGCGGGCGGCTCAACGCCATCGCGTTCGGCTTCACAAAGATACTCTATGCCGCGCTCACCGCGTTGATTGAGCTCTCGAACTCCCCAATGCCAGCCACTCTCCTCGCTTCAATCTCATCGTGGGCGCTCGTGGCCCTAGGCGTGGCTCACGTTGGGTTCGGAATCGTCAAGTTCAAGACGCCACTTCTTGAAGCGGTCGCGTCGGGGTTCGTGGGCAGGTTTGGCATGCCGGAAGTCCGCCGCACCGCCTTCTGGTTCGTTATGTTTGGGCTCCCACTTATTCTTGCCGGCCACATCGCCGTTCGCGCGTCAGACCGCGGCGACCTTTCACTACTCAGAATCATCGGCGGCTATGTTTTCGCAACGTCACTCGTCGGTGCGGCTGCGTTCCCCAAATCGCCGTTTCCAGCATCGCTCTTGGTGTCCGTTCTCTTGGTTCTGGCCGGGCTTGGCTTCTGAGCGAGTGCTGTGACCTTGAACCCCTCGCTCAAGCGGAGCGCCAACGGCAGGCCGCGCGGCCTGCCGTCGTCGCCCGCTCAGCTCGAAAGTTCGGCAGCTTGCAGGCCGGGCACGCTTCGCGGTGCGCCGAATCAATCGCCTCGTGGGCATCTCGGGAGCAGATTCCGGGACGGAATTGTTTTAGAAGCATCATCCTCAGGGAGGTTCAACGCATGATTCACGAAGTCACCGGCGACATCTTGATGACGAAAGCTCAGGCCGTCGCCCACGGTGTGGCGCCGAACGATCATTTCGACAGTGGGTTGGCCCTTGCCCTTCGCGAGCGATGGCCGGCAATGACCAAGGACTTCCGCCACTATGTTCACCAGACGCATCCCAAGCCGGGAGAGCTGTGGGTGTGGGGCAACGTCGGCGGAGTTCGGATTTACAATCTGCTCACGCAGGAAGGTGAGCACGAGCACGGGGGGAAACCCGGCCGCGCGACTCTCGGCAACGTCAAGCATTGCTTGCGACGACTCCGACACGAACTGGAGAAGGAAGAGGTCAAGAGTCTGGCCCTACCGAAACTCGCGACCGGCACCGGTGGGTTGGAATGGCCGGGCGTCCACGCTCATATCGTGCAACATCTGGGCGACCTGCCAACCGCAATTTATCTGTACACCACATATCAAAAGGACCAGCAGGCAACCGAGCCCGGCCTGTGAGAGACCGATGTCGAGGCGGTGAGAGGCGATGACATCGCCACGTGGAACAGCCTGGGGGTCGAAGGGGCAGCTGTCATTGTCCGCGAGCTGATCGCAGGGCCGGGACACTGTCGCCCGCGGGGCATCCGATGCGATTCGTGCTCATGCATTTTGCGATCGGGGCGGCCGGAGCGCTGGCGATTTCCCTGCTGTTCTCCCGCCTCTCCGGGGAGACCAGCGGCGCCGCACTCGCCATGGCCATGATCGTCGGGATCGCCTGTGCATCGCTCGCGCACTTTGTGTCGCCGTGGGCGACGCCAGGTGCGCTGCTGTTGGTGGTGCTGTCCTCGCTGCGGGAGCTCCGAGAGTTCCAGGCACCACGACCCCCACCCCCCGAGCACGAATGAAGGCGTCCGTGAGACTCCGCGAGCCGATCGAGTGGACGCGCCCGCGCGACGCCCTCCGGCGCGGCTGACCGGCCGCGTGCGGCGACGCCAACAGCGACCTGGAGTGATTGCGATGCCGACCCGATCGATGAACGAGGACGACCCGCTCGAGGATTTCGTTCGCCGCGAGATCACGCTCGACGGCATCACGAAGGTGGTGCATGTGGCCGGCGCCGGTCCGGCGGTGATCGTCATGACGGAGATGCCGGGCATCAGCCCGCATGTGGCGCGCTTCAGTCGCTGGGTGCGTGACGCCGGGTTCACCGTGTACATGCCGTCGTTGTTCGGCCGCGACGGGGCGGTGCCGACGGTCGAGGAGGGCACGGCCGTCTTCCAGCGGGCGTGTGTCAGCGCCGAGTTCCGCGCCTTCGCGGCCAATGCGTCGAGCCCGGTGACGCAGTGGCTGCGGTCGCTGGCGCGGCTGGCGCACGCGGAGTGCGGCGGTCCGGGCGTCGGCGCCATCGGCATGTGCTTCACCGGCAACTTCGCGCTGACGATGATGCTCGAGCCGGCGCTGCTCGCACCGGTCCTGTCGCAGCCGTCGCTGCCGCTCGACGACCCGGCCGGCCTGGAGATCGCGCCCGACGAGCTGCGTGCGGTGCGCCAACGCCTGGAGCGGGACGATCTGACCGTCATGGCCTACCGCTTTGCGGGAGATCGGTTCTGCAAGGCGCAGCGCTTCGCGGCCTACGCCGAGGCCCTCGGCGACCGCTTCATCGCCCGTGTGCTCCCGGACAGCGCCGCCAACCGCGACTCGCTGGCGCCGTTCTTCGACCAGGTGGTGGGCTGCCCGCACAGCGTCGTGACCGCGCACCTGATCGACGCCGCAGGCCAACCGACGCTCGCCGCCCGCGATGAGATCCTGGCGTTCTTCGCCAGTCGACTTCGGTAGGGATTGCACATGGAGAAGTGGAGCATCAGAGACGGCCTGCCGCAGGGCCGTCGGGAGGTACCTACAATGAGTGCCGTGGCCCTTTCGCACAGAGGCGCGACGCTGGTCGCCGCGTCACTGTTGGTCGTCGCCGCGGCCGCTCACGCACAGAGCGCCGCCGCCCCGTCGCCCGCCGCAACGACGGCCGATGCCATCTACAGCGGCGGCGACATCGTCACCGTCAACGACGCGCAGCCGAGCGCGGAGGCGGTGGCGGTGAAGGACGGGAAGATCCTCGCCGTCGGCGCGCGGGCGGCGATCGAGACGGCGCACAAGGGCGCCGGCACACGGCTGGTCGACCTGGCCGGCAGGACCCTGGTGCCCGGTTTCATCGACGCGCACAGCCACTACTTCAGCTCGCTGACGGTGGCCAATCAGGTCAACGTCTACGCGCCGCCCGCCGGGCCGGGCAGGGATCCCGCCAGCATCGTCGCGGCGCTGGTGCAGTTCCGCGCGGCGCGGAAGATCCGCAAGGGCGAGGTGATCCAGGCCTATGGGTATGACGAGAACGTCATGCCGCACGGCGTCGGGCTGACCCGCGACGACCTCGACACGGACTTTCCCGACAACCCGGTGCTGGTCGGGCACGTCTCGATGCACGGCGCCGTGCTGAACTCGGCGGCGATGAAGAAGTGGAACATCTCGGCCGCGACGACGACGCCGCCGGGCGGCGTCATCCTGCGCAAGCCCGGCTCGAACGAGCCGGCAGGCCTGCTGATGGAAACCGCCTACCTGCCGATCTTCGCGTCGCTGCCGACACCGACACGCGAGCAGGAGGTCGAATGGACGCGCGCCGGGCAGATGCTCTACGCCCAGGCCGGCGTCACCACGGCGCAGGAAGGGGCGACGCACGCCAAGGATCTCGCCGTCATGCAGCGCGCGAGCGAGGCCGGCGCCAACCTCATCGACATCGTCGCCTATCCGTTCATCCCCGAGCTGGACGCGATTCTCGCAGCCAACCCCGTCGGTACGTTCGGCACGTACGTCAAGCGCCTGAAGCTGGGCGGCGTCAAGATCACCATCGACGGCTCGCCGCAGGGCCGGACCGCGTTTTTCACCACGCCATACCTGACCGGCGGACCCGGCGGCGAGACGGACTGGCGCGGCGAACCGACGTTCCCGGAAGCGACCGTGCGGCAGATGGTCAAGCGGGTCTACGACCTCGGCGTGCCGCTGAATCTGCACGCCAACGGCGACGCGGCCATCGACATGTTTCTCGAGGCGCACGAGTTCGCGGCGGCGGCGGACCCGACCAGGGATCGCCACGTGACCCTGATCCACGCGCAGTTCGTCCGCCCGGACCAACTCGACGCCTTCGCTCGCTACAAGGTGGTGCCGTCCCTCTACACGCTGCACACCTACTATTTCGCCGCCGCGCACGTCGCCAATCGCGGCGCGGAGCAGGCGAGCTTCATCAGCCCCATGCGCGCGGCCATCGACAAGGGACTGCGCCCGACCAATCACACCGACTTCGTCGTCGCGCCGCTGGATCAGCTGTTCATGCTGTGGTCCGCGGTCAACCGCCTGTCGCGCGGCGGCGAGGTGATCGGACCGCAGCAGCGCATCAGCCCACTGGAGGCGCTGCAGGCGATGACCATCAACGTCGCTCACCAGTACGGCGAGGGCGCCTCCAAGGGATCGTTGGAGGTCGGCAAGCTCGCCGATCTGGTCATCCTCGACAAGAATCCCCTGCGCGTCGATCCGCGGACTATCAAGGACATCAAGGTCGTCGAGACCATCAAGGAAGGCAAAACGATCTATCGAGTCCCCTGAGCGCGAGCCCCGCCGGTGGTGGGATGTGCGCCGCTCGACGGCGGTGCACGAGCGCCCGACTGCCATCTGCTGCTGCGCCGTGGAGTTGGCCGGTCCCTGGAGGGCGCCGCCCCGTCGGCGCCGGTTTCATCGGGGCGCGGTCGCTCCATCCAA
>JANNRA010000070.1:0-25047 GCA_031401035.1 bacterium
GCGTAACCTCTTGCTCATGGGAGCCTCCTTTCCGGCTGCGGTTCGTGCCGCAGCTCTCCGGTTGTCGTTCCGGAAAGGGTATGGCTCCCATTCTCTTCCGTAAACTACTTGCCACCACGCAGCACATGGTAACTACGCGCAGTGCCGGAGGGTCTGGTCCCCCCGGCCGAGGAGTATGGACAGCTGCGCTTTCTGAACGCCGGGGCAACGGTCGTGCTCGGTTCCGACGGCACCGTTCCACCCACGGTCTGGATGGCGATGTCGATGATCGGCCCGACGCCGAACGAGGCGTTCACCGTCGACCAGGCCCTCGCGGCGTCGACCAGCCGAGCGGCGTACGCAACGTTCGATGAGAATCCGACAGGAACGCTGGCGCCCGGTTTCCTCGCCGACTTCACCGTCGTCGATGCGGATCCGCGCAACCTCTCCCCCGCAGAAGTGTTCGGCTTGCAGGTCCTGCGCACGGTGGTCGGCGGCCGCACCCAATACGTCGTTGAGTAGGTTCGCAGATGACACCGATGTGAAGTTCACCGATTTCGAGCACTTCAGCCGCCTGGTTGACCCCGCCCACGATCGGCCGAAGCAGCAGTGGGGGCTGGGTCTGCGTGACCTTGTTGCTGTGCTTGCAAGAAGCCCGGAAGCGAAGTGGCCCCGGGTTCGCCCCAGTGCGTGCAGGGCCAAACCTTGCGAATCGTCGTAGATTGAATCAGATCAAGTCCCTACTGCGGGAACCAGGGCAACCTGCGATGCTCAGGCCACGGCGGCCAGCGCCAGATTGACATGAGGACTCACGGCATGGACACCACCCACTCGACAACATCCGTTGCTGCCACCTCGAACCCGAGACTCCTCGCCTGGGTTCGCGAGATGACCCAGCTGTGCCAACCCGACCGGGTGGCCTGGTGCGACGGCTCGCAAGAAGAGTACGACCGCCTGTGCGAGGGCATGGTTGACAGCGGTGTCTTCATCCGGCTCAACCCGGAGAAGCGCCCGAACTCCTTCCTGGCCCGCACCCACCCCTCCGACGTGGCCCGTGTGGAGGAACGCACCTTCATCTGCGCGGCCACCAAGGAAGACGTGGGCCCAACCAACAACTGGGCCGCCGCGGATGAAATGCGCGCCACGCTCGAGGCGGCGTTCACGGGTTGCATGCAGGGGCGCACGATGTACGTGATCCCCTTCAGCATGGGCCCGCTCGGCTCGCCGATCGCCAAGATCGGCGTTCAGATCAGCGACAGCCCCTATGTCGTGGTCAACATGCGCATCATGACGCGCATGGGCAGCAAGGTGCTCGTCGCGCTGGGCAACGGGCCCTTCATCCCCTGCATGCACTCGGTGGGCGCGCCGCTGTCACCAGGCCAGAAGGACGTGACCTGGCCCTGCCAGCCGGACATCGCCAAGAAGTACATCGTGCATTTCCCCGACACGACGGAGATCTGGTCCTACGGTTCGGGCTACGGCGGCAACGCGCTGCTGGGCAAGAAGTGCCTGGCCCTGCGCATTGCCTCGTCGATCGCGCGGCGCGAGGGCTGGCTGGCCGAGCACATGCTGATTTCCGGCATCGAGACGCCCAGCGGCGAGAAGACCTACATCGCCGCGGCCTTTCCCAGTGCTTGCGGCAAGACCAACCTGGCGATGCTCAAGCCCCCGGCCGGCTTCGAAGACTGGAAGGTCACCACCGTCGGCGACGACATTGCCTGGATCAAGAAGGCCCCCGACGGGCTGCTGCGTGCCATCAACCCCGAGGCCGGCTTCTTCGGCGTGGCGCCCGGCACCAACTATTCGTCCAACGCCAACGCCATGTTGACGATGGCGAAGAACTCGATCTTCTCCAACGTGGCACTTACTGACGACGGTGACGTCTGGTGGGAAGGCATGGATGGCCCGCCGCCGGCGCACGCCATTGACTGGCAGGGCAAGGACTGGACGCCCGACTGCGGCCGCCTGGCCGCGCACGCCAACTCCCGCTTCACAGCGCCGGCCAGCCAGTGCCCTTCCATCGACCCGATGTGGGAGAACCCCGACGGCGTGCCCATCAGCGCTTTTATCTTCGGCGGCCGCGCCACCAAGGACATGCCGCTGGTGTTTCAGTCGTTCAACTGGGCCCATGGGGTGTACCTGGCGGCCACCATGGGCTCGGAGGCCACGGCAGCAGCCATAGGCCAGTCCGCAACGCGGCGCGATCCGATGGCGATGCTGCCGTTCTGCGGCTACAACATGGCCGACTACTTCACCCACTGGCTCAACGTCGGACGCCAGCTGTCGAACCCACCGCGCATCTTCCGCGTCAACTGGTTCCGCAAAAACGCCGAAGGCAAGTTCATCTGGCCGGGCTTCGGCGAAAACCTGCGCGTGCTGAAGTGGGTGACAGACCGCGTGCACGGCCGGGGCATGGCCGTGGAAAGCCCCATCGGCTGGATGCCGCGCTACGAAGACATCCACTGGAAGGGTCTCAACTTCTCCAGCGCTGCCTTCTACGACCTGATGGCTGTGGGCCGCGGCGCCGGCGAAGCCGAGGCGCACTCGCACGAGGAGCTGTTCGACCGCTTCCGCGACCGCTTGCCCAAGGAGTTCATCTTCGAGCGCGAGTTGCTGCGCTCGCGGCTGTGGCGTTCGCCCGAACGCTGGGAGTTGGCGCACGAGGCATGAACGCTCCGGCCGTGCGCGTCAGGCGCGAGTTGGCACTGCCGAGGTGTCCGTCCTCGCCCCTTCAATCGACCGGACCACGAGACCCGATCCTGAGTGAAACCCAGATCCACATCCCGCCCGGCGTGGCGACCGGAGACGGGTGCCAGGCCCTCTTCGCCTTTGCCAAGTCCCGGCCAGTTCGCCCTGCCGGCAGTGAACGTGATCAACACCAGCACGGTGAATGCCGTCATCAAAACGGCCAGAGACCTGAATTCCCCGGCCATCATCCAGTTCCCGAACGGCGGCGTGCAGTTTTGTGCCGGCAACGGGCTGGACAACGCAGGCCAACACGCCTGCATCGCCTGCGCGGTTTCGGGCGCCCAGCACATCCACCTGCTGGCCGAGGGGGCGTCCGAGACCGGAGGTTATGTGAAATCGCCAGCTCATACGGCCTACGCGCGCACGCGCGGCTCGATCACAGCCACGAAGCCGAGCTCCGCAAGCTTGTCGCCGTCGACCTGCTCATCATCGACGACTTCTGTCTCGATGCCATGGATCCGATCGAGAGCCGCGATGTCTAAAACATCGTGATCGAGCGCCGCCGCTCGGGCTCGATCGTCGTCACCTCCAACCGCGGCCCGGACGAGTGGATGGTCGCCTGCGCCGACCCCATGCGCGCCCACAGCGCCATCGACCGCTTTACGAACAACTCCTACGACGTCGTCATCGAGGGCGCGTCCCAGCGCAATCGGTTGCGCTCGCGCACCCACTGAGCATCCCGCCACAACGAATCGGAGCTGGAACGACGAAGAGTCTAACGCAATCTACCGCGCGTCAATGACCGGACCCTTGGGGGGCATGCTTCTGAAACTCAGGGGTCCCATGGTGCTGAAAATCGACACCGTCGTCCCCCGGAGGGACGACCGGTAGCGTCGAACACCGGCCTCATGACGCCCGCGCGGCACGCGGTCGTCACGGGCGCGACAGAAAGGCCGCCGCAGTCGGGGTGACGCGGATGTAGCCGACGCCGCCTTTGGCCTGCCCATAGTAGAGACGGCGCAGGGGCCAGAGGCGCGCGTGCCGCAGCTCGACGAGCAGCGCGCGCGGCCGCAGGTAGTACTTGCGGATGATGCGCCATCCTGACGCCCACGGGGGCAGTCCCTGGCGGCACGACGCGAGGCCGCGCACCGCAGCACGCGGGGTTCGTCGGCGACGTCCTGGAACAACAGGGTGACTTCCGGATGCACCGCGATGTTCCTGCCGGCACGCGACCCGGGTGTGGTCGTGACGTACAGCATGTCCTGATGCTCGACGAACCACAGGGGCGTCAGGCAGGGTCGGCCCTTCGGTGAGAGCGTTGCCACCTGCGTGATCCGCGATCGCCGCAGGACGTGCCGCACGCGCGCGCCTCGTCGAGCATCGCGCTCAGGCCCTGCGCAGCGCCGCGTAGTCCCAGGCGAGGACGCGCCGCGGCTCGAGGGCGTACCAGGTGAGACCCGCCTCGGGGCGCGACGGCGGGGCCTCGCCGCGGCGGGCCACGCCGCGCACCGAGATCCCGCGCAACTCGAACCAGTACGGCCCATCGTCGACCGTCACGACCACCTCGCGGCCATCGAGATCGGGCGCAGTCTCCGCGACGACCCCGAAGCGCCACAGGTCGGGGCGGAAAGACGCGCGCGCCGGCAGAAGATCCGCTATCGCCGCGTCGGTGAACGCGACCGCGGCGCGCTGTCCATCAATTCGCGCAGCGCCGCCGGCTTCACGTCGCGCGTGACCGATGGCTTGAAGGGCTCCCGGTTCATGTGTTCGCGTTCCTCGCCGGTTTGCCCGACGATGGTGCCATCGTCATCGTTGGTCGTCGAGGACCGGTCCACACCGACTCCGTATCGCTGGACCGCGTCGGCCGAGGAGCCACTGGACTCACCCTTCCCTCGCGGGTCGCCGCCGGGCGAATCCGAATCCCGCCCCCGGCCGTCCGTCGAGCGTGCCACGACGCTGCGTCCAGTGCGCGCCGCGATCCATTCCTCCGTGTGCCGAGGCACTGCAGATCAGCGGCACTTTGTGACCGCCCCCGAGCTGCTCGACGTGCACGTGTCCGCGGGATCGGCATAACACGAGGTTCCGATCTTCACGGTGACCGTCGACCGCGTTCCCGAGAAGGCCGGCAAGCTCAGCGCCCGCGCCTTGAAGAGGTAGCGCACGGTGACGCCATCGCGCTTCACCGCGAGCCTGGCCTGGCGGAGACCGCCCAGCTCGAAGGGCTCGATCCGATCCAGGTAGGAGTACGTTCGTCCATTCGGCCCGGCTCGCAGCGCGCCAGCGGGGAGCGTGGCTTCGTAATAGGCACTAGCGTCGCTCTCCAGGCGCACGATGATGGCCTCGCTGGAGAAATCATGTGCGCTGCCGACGGGAAGAATGAAGCTGCCGGCGATGACGATGCGATCGCGATCCGGCGCCGAGGCTCGCTTGATCGCGCTCGTCTTCGTCTGCGTCGTCAGCGGAATCGTGTCCTCGGCCGCGCAGGGAACGCAGGCGTCGGCCGCGTCGGGGATGCCGTCGCAATCCTCGTCGAGGCCGTTGGCGCAGACTTCGATCCCCGGCGCCCCGCCCACACACACCAATGCCCCCGCCTGACACTGCTCGGTGCCGGCGCTGCACACGCCCGGGGCCCCGCTCGTACACGCGCCACCAGCGCCGGGATTGCCGTCGTCCGCGACGCCATCGCAGTCGTTGTCGAGCCCGTCACACGTCTCGGGAACGGCGCTGCTCGCGACGCAGACGATGCCGCCGCCGACACACTGCTCGACCCCGGCAGCGCAGGTCCCGCTCAGGCCGCTGCTGCAGGACCCGCCACCCTGGGGATTCCCGTCATCCGGGATTCCGTCGCAGTCGTTGTCGAGCCCGTCGCAGCTCTCGGGCGCGGGGCTTGGGCCGACACAGGCGAGGGCGCCAGCGACACATTGCGCGACCCCGGCGGCGCACGCGCCGGGCTGCCCCGTCTGGCACGTGGCGCCAGCGCCGGGATTGCCCTCGTCTGTTGCTCCATCGCAGTCGTTGTCGAGCCCATCGCAGGTCTCGGGCGCGGGGCTCGGGCCCCCGCAGACGAGCGCCCCGGCGACACACTGCCCAACGCCCGCGGCGCACACGCCGAGCTGACCCGTCTGGCACGTCGCGCCGCCGCCGGGATTGCCCTCGTCCACGGTTCCGTCGCAGTCGTTGTCTGCAGCGTCGCAGAGCTCGGGCGCGCCGGGGAAAGCGGTGGCGTCCGTATCGTCACAGTCGGTCGGGGGCGTGACGCCGTCGCCATCGGCGTCGACCCCTGTGCCGGCCGGCCGCACGTTGTACACGGTGAACACGTAGTCCTGGTAGTCGCCGTTGCTGGCCTCCTCGAAACCCACCAGGTAGGCGTTGGACACCAGGACGCCGATGCGGTTGCGCAGCGGATAGACGCGCACGGCGTGCTGGACGTTGGCCGGATGGAGGAGGAGGTTCAAAGGGTCCTCGCTGTAGGCCGAGTGCGAGTTACCCGTCGTGTACAACCCGAACGGCTGCACCCCGGGATCGAACGCCGTAGCGCCGGCGACCAGAGGAGGGTAGAGCGTCTGATGGTGGGCAGGGTTGGAACTGCCGCTCAGGCGCCCCACCTCGTGGCGAACCGGCGCCGCGCCGTTCGGCGTGTACCACCCGAACGGCAGGATGAAGGCGGGCGAATAGCGCGCCACCGGCACCATGAGCACGGCGCCGGCGCCGGCCTTCTCGAAACGAGGTGAGAGCACCTCGTCGCCGATCGGCGCCGCGCCCGTTCCAAGGCTGAGGTTCGTGCCACCGACATTGATCGTATGACCGAGCGTGGTCACGACGCGGTGCAGCGGCGGCTCGTTGCTGCCCTCGAGGCCCTGCGCGCTCAGACCGTACAGTCCGACGTCGAGCGGGTTGTGCGCGGCGTCGTTGCTGCCGATGCGGAGCGCCGCCGTGCGCACGCCGACGGCCGTCGGAAGGAAGCGCACGCTGACCGACACGGCACTGCCCGCCGCGATGCTGAAGGGTGTCGCCGGGGGGGAGAGGAGCTGAAAGTCCGCCGCTTGCGGGCCAACCCTGGCGAGGCTGGTGATCTGCAGGGGGCTCGTGCCGGTGTTCCGCACGAGCACGGCCTGGGCCGCGGTCGCCTGGCTGATCACGCTGCTGAAGACCAACTCAACCGGAGCGGTGGAGATCTCGCCGGCCAGGGCGGCGCCAGCCCCGGCGCCGAGAGCGGTCAGGGCGCCGCAGGCGATCGCCAGGGCAGAGGCCGCGCGCCGCAACGGCCCGAACGGAGAACAGAAACCGGACATCATGAGCCTCTTCGAGCGGCAGACAGGGGAACAATCTCGCCCGGCAGTGCACAGCGACCGGGCGGTGGTGTCACGGAGCGAGGCGAACGTCACCATCGGCTAGCTACGAGACTGGCACAGGGTAAGCAACAACTTTGTCCTGCCAGGCTGTCCCGTAGGGCATCCCGTGATGGCGGAATGCTGGGCGGACCGTGGCGGACAGCCGCATTGGACATTTCAACCGCGGGCTTCGTCCCTGCCGCCGCGCGCGGTGGTGGCGCCGCGTCGGCGTCGCGCGCCGCGCGCTCGTTCCGGCAGAGTTCGCCGATCGCCGCCACGGCATCGCCCTGGCCGGGGCATCGACGACGCCGCGCAGCGTACCGACCCGCTGGCGTGGTCTTCGTGATCGGCTGCAGCGCGCACACTCGCGAGCCACGCGGGCGTGCGCGCCGGCGCGAGCCGCGGCGATCAACCGGCAGACGGAGGTGCGCCAGGATCTTCGCGATCACCCGGCGGTCCGTGATCGTCGCCACCAGCCGCCGATGCATTTCGGCGCCGTTGCCGAAGGAACCTCGTTGTGCGGCGCCCCGCCTCCGTCTGGCAACGCTGCGCGGTGCCCGCGGCACCTGTGGCCGCGGGCGGAGAGCAGGACCGATCCGACTCGGTCCATTCCGCCAATGCCCGTCGGTTTCGTCGCGACAGGTAACAGACTCGACAATCACCACGGAAAGGATGCATATGCTGCTCCGATGCCCTGGCGCATGGCAGCGGCCAAGATCCAGCAGTCTATCGTCCCGTTCGTCGTCGGCGTCATCATCGCCCTGTCCGCACCCGTGGCGGCGCAGGTCTACCAGCGCGGCGACGCCACCTGCGGCGACGGGCTGACCGCCGCCGACCTGGTCGCCACCGCGCGCGGCGTGGGCGGCGAGAGCGCCTGCGACAACGACGACTGCGATCGCGACGGCGTGCCCACGGCGGCCGATCTGGATTGCGCCGCCGGCTGCCTGTTCCGCGCCTGTCCGGTTCCCGAGCACGCGCCGCGGGTAAGTACCGTGACGGCCGACAGCGCGCCGGAGGTGGTGCCGGGATCGGTGGTGCGCGTCGCCGTCCGCGAGCTCGGTCCTATCGACACCAACAAGCGCGTCACCGTCGGCGGCCTGGAGGCCGAGGTGATCGGGCAGACGGAGACCGAGCTGCTGGTGGCGTTGCCGGCCGACCTGCCGACCGGGCCGGCCGACCTGGTGGTCATCGACGGCGACCTGGCCGGAGAGCCGATCGCGGTCGAGATCGCGCCGCCGGTGCCGCTCGGCGTGCCCGACACGCTCGACGGCATGCTCGGCCTGATCGACACGGCGCTCGACCGCCTGCTGGCGCTCGACGTCGAGGCGGCGTTCGGCGACAACGCGCCGATCATCCGCGACGCGACCGCGCGCCATCGCACCGAGCTCGCCGAGCAACGCGCGGCGCTGGCCGCCGATCCGCAGCTGGACGAGGCGGCGCGCATCGCCCTCGATGCCGCCGTCGATGCCTCCGGCGCGCCGGAAGAACTGCGCGCCCTGATCGCCGAGCTCGAGGCGCTGGCGGTCGCGGCCGGCGACGGTGGCGTGGCGACCACCGTGAACCCCGCCTACCTCGCCTGGCAGAACGGCGGCCGCACCCTCAAGATCGCCGGCAGCGTCATCCGCGCCGCCGGCACCGCCGCTGCCGCCGCGGGCACGACGATCAGCACGCCGATCCTCGTCGCCATCGGCGCCACGGTGGCGATCACCGCCGGCGCCGGCGTGGTCGGCAGCAACCCGCTGACCCCGCTCATCACCGGCATCACCTACCTGGACGCCGACGGCCGGCCGCGTTCGCATCCGACCGCCGGCGGCATTGCCATGGTGCGCGGCCACAACTTCGACACCGTCACCACCGAGCTCCGGCTCCGGGTCGGCGGCGGCACCTTCATCGGCGCCAACGCCACCGCGGTGGGCGATGCGATCAGCTATCAGCTGCCCAACCGACCCGGCTTCTGCGGCAAGGTCACCTTCGAGCTCGCCCGTCCCGGCGGCTTCGTCTCCAACCCCGTGCAGCAGCGCGTGCAGCCGGAGCTGCTGGCGGTGCCCAGCAACGCCGAGGTGGGCGCGCAGTTCGAGGCGGAGACGCGCGGCGCGAGTTGCGAGGGGCCGACCTTCCCGGCGGTGTTCTTCGACGGCGTCGCCCCGGCGTCGTCGAAGTACTCGTTCATCAACGCCCGCGAGGGCCGACGCAGCTACACCGCCGTGCCGTTCGTGCTGCCGGGCAACTACAAGCTGAGCCTGCTGTACGAGGGGCTGCGCAGCGATCCGGCCGACGACCGGCCGATGGAGGTCCGCAACTCGGTCACCGGGCTGAAGCTGATCTGCCCCGACACCATCGTCCTCCCGGCGGCGGGCGCGCCCACGTCCATCTCGACGTGCGACGTCGTTACCCTTCCGTTCTACGGCGCGATCCCCATGCCGAGCATCTACAGCTGGAAGTCGAGCAGCGAGAACGTCGCGCGGGTGGTGGGGACGACGGGCGAGAGCAAGACCCCGCTCACCGCCCGCAACATCGGCACGACCAACATCACGGTCACGCTGGAGGCCAACGCCGGGCCGTTCCGGACCCTGGCGTCGAGCAACACCGAGCTGGTGACGGTGGTGGACAACACCGACCCGACCATCAGCCTCTTCAGCACCGCGACCTCGCCGGTGCAGCCGGGCGCGACGATCCCAGTGACGATCACCGCCTCCGACAACTCCCGACTGCTGCTGGTCTCGCTCGAGGCGACCGGCGACGCGGTCGCCTCGGGCGGCTCGCAGGAGGTCCTCGACTGCGTCGGCAAGAAGACCTGCACGGCGACGGTGAGCGTCGGCCTGAAGGAGAGCGACTTCAGCCAACCGACCGTGACCATCACCGCCACCGCCCGCGACATCGGCGCCAACTCCGCCGGCTCCAACACGCTGACCTTCACCATCGCCCGCGACACCAGCTGCCCGACGGTGGTCATCCAGCAGCCGGCGGCCGGGGGCACGGTCAACGCCGGCGAGACGGTGACGGTGATGGCGGTCGCAACCGACAACCAGCCCGGCGACACCGGCGTCAAATCATTCGTCTACAGCGCCAGCGGTGCGGCGCTGGTCGCGCCGGTCGCGCAGACCCTGCCGCTGCCGATGCCGCAGGCGGCGCCGACGCTGCGCTTCAACTTCACCGTCAAGCAACCGGACGAGCTGACCGAGAGCGATGACCTCAACATCGCCATCTCCGTCGCGGCCCTCGACGCCGCCATGCCCCCCAACAACTGCGGTCCGCAGACCATCAGCGTCTCCGTCATCGGCGTGCTCGAGGGGTGCAGCGGCGGCATCCAGGCCTCGCCGCCCAGCGGTTACATCGGCGACGCTTTCACCATCACCGTGGCGCTGACCGGCGCCGGCGCCGACCAGATCACCCGCGTCACCAGCGTCAATCCGGGCGGCCAGTTCGACCTGCAACCGCAGGGCGGCGGCGTCTACACCGTCACACTCTTCTACCAGGGGACGGGCGGCTTCACGCTGCGCTTCGTCGCCTTCGACGCGGCCGGCGAGGAGCAATGCGCCGGAACGGTCGCGCTCGAAGCGCTCGGACCGCGGCCCGAGGAAGGCGTTGCCGCCCAACAGCGCGGCAGCGAGCCGGCCGGCGGGAGCCTGCGCTGAGACCGGGACGCGCGGCCGCCTGGGCGCTGGCCGGCAGCCTGGCGCTGGCGCCGCTGGCGGCGCGCGCGGCGACGGTCGGCGGCAGCGTCTTCGACGACCGCAACAGCGACGGCGCGTTCCGCGCCGGCGAGCCGGGCGTCGCCGGCTGGGTGGTGTTCGTCGATGATGACGACGACGGCGCGCTCGACAACCCCGCCGGCGCCGGCCTGTGCACGGCGGCGGCGAGCGCGCCGTGCACGACCACCGGCGCGGGCGGCGCGTTCACGCTTGCTGACCTGCCGGCCGGCGGGCATCGGCTGCGCATCGTCCCACAGTCCGGCTGGCGGCAGACCACCGCCGCGACGGTCGACGTCCTGCTGCTCCGCGACGACGCGGTCGAGAGCGACGTCCGCTTCGGCGTCTTCCGCCTCGGCGTGGTCGAAGGTGCGATCTTCGCCGACGCCAACGGTAATGCCATTCGCGACGGCGGCGAGCCGACGCTGCCTGCCTGGACGGTGTTCGACGACGCCGACCTCGACGGCACCCTCGACGCCGGCGAAGCGACCGCCTCCAGCGCCCCCGACGGCGCCTATCAGCTCGACGGTCTGACCATCGGCACCCACTCGGTGCGCCTGCGGCGGCGCTGCGGCCTCATCACCACGCTGCCGCCGCCGCCGGGGCGCTACGCCCTGGCCATCTCCACCAGCGGCCAGCTGATCGGCGGCCGCGATTTCGGCGTCCAGCCACCCGCCGTGCTGCCGGGCGACGGTAACGGCGACCGGATGGTGAGCGCCGCCGACCTGGTCGCCGTGGCGCGCGCGGTCGGTGCACCGCCGACCGACGGCACCGATGCAAACAGCGATGGCCAGGTGAACGCTACCGATCTGACGGCTACCGCGGCCAATGCCTTCGACTGCGCCGGCCTGGTCAGCGTCGCCGCCGCGCCCACCCCGACGGCGACCGCAACCGCGGTCGGTCCAACCGCCACCGCCAGCGCCAGCGCCACGTCGCCGCCGCCGACCGCCACCGCCACGGTGCCGGTCGGTTCGACTGTGACCAGCACCGCCTCCCGCACCGCCAGTCCGCCGGCGACCAGCACCGCCCCAGCCACCGCCAACTCGCCGACCGCACCGCCGACCGCCACCCGCACGTCGACAAGTGGCCCGACGGTGCCGCCCGAGGCGCTGGCCGGCACCGGGGTGCAGATCGCCAACGGCATGAACGCCATCCCGGCGGTGATCACCGCCCTGGTCGGCGGTATCGAGTTCGGCGACGCATTGGTCTTCGATCCGGACGCGCAGCTGTCGGGCGTCGGCAGTCCGGCCGGCGCCTGCCCGCTCGGCGGCAGCGCATCCCGCGCCTGCAGCAACGGCGTCGGTGGAGGGACCCTGGCCATCGACTTCGACGCCTGCAGGGTTGCGACCGCCTCCGGGTCGGTGACCATCGACGCCCTGCCGCCGACTGATCCCGCCGTGTCGCTGCGTGGCGCCGTCTGTATCGCCAACCTGCCGCTGCCGCCGTGGAACGCGACGATCGGCGTATCGGCCGCGTTCCGCAATGCGCAGAGCGCGCCG
Source organism: bacterium (assembly GCA_031401035.1). Lineage (GTDB taxonomy): Bacteria > Desulfobacterota > Binatia > HRBIN30 > CADEER01 > JANNRA01. Next base: position 12,187 of record JANNRA010000070.1, read on the forward strand.
CTGCTCACCGCCACCGCCCAACTCACCGGCACCATCTCGCCGACGCTCGGCGGCAGCTGCGGCGCGACGGCGGCAACCTTGGCACTCACCGGCACCATCCGCAGCCAGTTCGGCGACGGCTCGGCGGTGGCGCTGAGCTTCGCCAACACCGGGGTTTTGGTGACGATCACGCAGTTCAACGCCGACTGCGTGCCGGTCCGCTATCGGATGACCTTCAACGGGCCGGCGACGATGAGCGTCGACCCCGCGGGGCCGGCGCTGACCAGCGGCGCCGTCGGCGATCAGCCGACGGCGCTGGTGTTCGACGACTTCGTCGTCGACCAGAATGCCAGCGGCACGCCGACCCAGACCTTCCTCTCCGGCGACGTCGGCGTCGCCTGCGCCGCCAGCACATTGAGCTTCGACACCGTCCAGCTCCTCGCCCAGGCCGTCGGCCAGCCGTGCCCGCAGGCCGGCATCCTGCGCATCACGGTCGGCGCTACGGTCACCAACATCATCTATCAACCCACCGGCGACATCGGCATCGACGTCGATGACGATGGTTTCGCTGACAGCGATCTCGACTCCTGCCAGGAGGCGCCACCGCTGTGCGACGGCGCCACGCCGACGCCGACCTCGGCGACCGCAACTCGCACGCAGACCGCGACGCCGACGGTGACCAACACGCCGACGACGACGCGGACCCACACCCCCGGCCCGTCGCCGACCGCCAGCGCCCCCGGCGTGGCGACGCCGACCGCGACGCGCACGGCGACCGCCACCGCGTCGTTCACTCCGAGCGCCACGCCGTCGCCCAGCGCCAGCCCCACCAATGCGCCGCCGCAGGAGTTCTGCGACAGCCTGCCGGGGCCGGCGCTGATTCCCGACGCCAACATCCCGGGCATCGACAACGACATCGTCGTCGGCACGGCGCAGAGCATTGCCGACCTCAACGTCGCGGTGTCGCTGGCGCACACCTGGGTCGGCGACCTGCGTATCGTCCTGAGCCACATCGACAGCGGTTCCAGCGTCGTTCTGCTCGAGCACCCCGGACGCGTCGAGACGGGGCTTGGCTGCGGTCTCGACGACCTCGACGCGGTGTTCGACGACGCCTCGCTGCGGCCGGCCGAGGAGCGCTGTGCCGAGGGACCGCCGTTTCCAGCCATCGACGGCAGCGTCGCCCCGCTCGGCGCGCTCGCCGTCTTCAACGGCCAGAGCCTGGCCGGCACCTGGCGCCTCAACGTTTCCGACCGCGCCACGATGGACACCGGCTCGCTGCTCGGCTGGTGCCTGCGACCCAACTCGCTGACGCCGGTGGTGACCGACTTCACATGCGATGACGACCAGAGCGAGTGCGTGCAGGTGATCGGCGAGCCGTTCACGCTCGATTTCCGCTACGCCGACCCAGACGGCGACGCCGTCACCTGGCACCTCACCGGCCGGCGCGGCGACGGCGTCGAGTTCGACGCCGGCAGCGGTCCGGTGGACTCCGGCAGCGGCGGCCCGATGACGCTCAGCTTCGACCCATTCACCTGCCCGACCCTCGACTGCCCCGACACCACCTTCGACTACCTGCTCACCGTCCGCGACGCCGCCGGCCGCGAGAGCCCGGTGCAGCGCCTGCGCCTGATCGTCACGCTGTTCGAGCTGTGACGCGCGAAAGGCGCCGCTCCCGAGGCACCGGGGTGATCCGACGCACTGTTTCATGTTGGTGTTTCATGTTGCTAAGGGGAGGCACTCAGACGGGAGATTGACCCATGAGTGACCCCGTTTCCGCACCGTCCAAGGGGCAGGCTGGCGCCGACCCGTACTCGATCCCCCTCGACCGCATCGACGTGTCCGATTCGGAGCTCTTCGAGACCGACACGCAGTGGGGCTATTTCGAACGCCTGCGCAAAGAGGATCCGGTCCACTACTGCGCCCAGAGCGACTTCGGCCCCTACTGGTCGGTGACCAAGTACGCGGACGTCCTCCACGTCGAGAAACACCCGGAGGTCTTCTCCTCGGCGCGCAGCATCGTGCTCGGGGACCCGGATCCCGACTTCCCGCTGGAAGCCGGATTCATCACCATGGACGGCGCCCGCCACGATGCCCACCGCAAGGTGGCGCAGCCGGTCGCGGCGCCACGAAACATCAGCTACCTCGAACCGCTGATCCGCGCGCGGATCGGTCAGATCCTCGACGAGGTGCCGGTGGGCGAGGCGTTCGACTGGGTCGACCGCGTGTCGATCGAGGTCACCACCTGCATGCTCGCCACCCTGTTCGACTTTCCCTACGAGCACCGCCGCAAGCTGACGTTCTGGTCGGACATGGCCACCGCCAGCCCGGAGGGAGTCGGCGCCGTCGGCGTCACCGAGGAGCAGCGTCGCGCCGCGCTCTTGGAGTGCCTGGAGGTGTTCACCGCGCTGTGGAAGGAGCGGCAGAACGCCCCGTCCACCGGCCGTCTCGACTTCGTCACCGCCCTCGCCAATGCGGAGGCGACGCGCGGGCTCGCGCCCATGGAGTACCTCGGCACCCTGGTCCTCCTCATCGTCGGCGGCAACGACACGACGCGGAACTCGATCTCCGGCGGCGTACTGGCCCTGAACGAGAACCCGGAGGAATACGCCAAGCTGCGCGCCCGCCCCGAACTCCTGCCCAACATGGTGAGCGAGATCATCCGCTGGCAGACGCCGCTGGCCTACATGCGGCGCACCGCCACCAGCGACACGGTGCTTGCCGGCAAGCGGATCGCCCAGGGGGCCAAGGTCGCCATGTGGTACGTGTCGGCCAACCGCGACGAGGAGGTCTTCGAGCGGCCGAACGAGTTCCGCATCGATCGCGAGAACGCGCGCGACCACCTCGCCTTCGGGCGCGGCGTCCACTTCTGCATGGGAAGCCGCATCGCCGAGATGCAGTTGCGCGTCCTGTGGGAAGAGACCCTCGCCCGCTTCCGCCACGTCGAGGTCGTCGGCGCCCCCGTCCGGATCCGTTCGAACTTCGTGAAGGGGTACGCGCACCTGCCGGTCCGCGTCCACCCCCACTGAGCGAATCCGGAACCGACACCACGGGGGACGCCGGTCGAGCCCGCACGTGCCCGCCGCCCCCTCACCATCGCGCGGCGCTCTCGATGCCGAGGGTGGCGGCCAGGCAGCAGGCAGCAGGCGCGGGGCGCGGCGATCGGCGATCGATGACGGCGGCGGTTGCGGGCGGACCAAGCGCTTGCCGATCACGGTGGAATCGCTGCTGCAGGCGCTGCGCCACGCGTACTTTGTGGCCGTCGGCGGCGGCTTCGTTTTCGCCTTCGTGGCCGAAGCGCTGGTGCCGCGCGATCCGGTGCAGGACGAGGGCCGGCATACGCGGCGCGTATTCCGCAATCTGCCCCTGGCCGTCCTGACGCGCCTGGTTGCCGGCGTCGGCGTCGGCATCTGGATCCTGGGCCTGGATACCCATCTGTTCGACCCCGGCTGGGGCCCCCTGCAACGGCTGTCCCTCCCCCTGCCGGCGCTGGTCGCCGTCGGCGTCATCGCGGTCGATCTCGGGCAGTACGTCTTCCACCGGCTCATGCACCGCAACCGCTGGCTGTGGATGGTGCATGCGGTTCATCACTCGGATCCGCACATGGACGTCTCGACCACGCTGCGGTTTCACCCCATCGAGAACGCGCTGAACCTGCTCTGGAAGGCGGGGTTGCTCGGCCTGCTCGGACTGCCGATGTGGCTCGTGGCGCCGCAGACGTTGCTGATGATCCCCGTGGCGCTACTGCAGCACGCCAACGTCCTTCTCCCATCGTCCGTCGATCGCGCGCTGAGCCGGGTGATCGCGGCACCGTGCCTGCACCGGATCCACCACCTACCGCTCGCCGCCAAGAACAATGCCAATTTCGGGGAGGTCTTCTCCGTCTGGGATCGCCTCTTCGGCACCCTCCAGTTCCCAACCCGCTCGACCGATTCGTGCTGAGCACCTACTCGAACGTTGAGAAGGATCCCGACGGATCACTGACGCTCGTTCTCGCGCCCAAGCCTGTCCCCGGTGTGCCCAAGGCAAACTGGCTGCCGACGGCGCCCGGGAGGCCTTTCTCGCTCACCTGGCGAACCTAGACTGAGTCTTCTTCACGGACTTCCGCGGGTACTCATCCACGAAAGCCTTCTTCGATCGCTCCTGGAAGATGGGGAACATCGTGGAGGTGAAACAGAGGACCAGACGATGGCCAAGGACCTCGAGCAGGCGGTGACGCGCCGCTATGGGCCCTGCGTGACGCGGCGATTCACAGCGCACCGTGATCTGACAATACCTCCTCACTGCAGAGACGCGGAGGCCGGCGCGGGGCACGGAGCATCGGTTGAGGTCTTTTCGCAGATCAAGGCTAATCGGGGCTGTCCTCTCGACACCCACAGGCGGCCGCGTCACCCGCAGGCGTCGGCGCGGCGCAGGTCGAGCGTGTACGGATAGTCCGCGCTCCCCTCCTCCGCGGGCGGCGTCATCGGCCCCGGCGTGTGGCCGTTGGGCCAGAAGCGTTCGACGCGGCGCGCCTCGGCGGCGTTGGCGTTGACCGGGAAGTCCTCGTAGCTGCGCCCGCCCGGGTGGGTGACGTGGTAGGTGCAGCCGCCGAGCGACTGCGCGTTCCAGGTGTCGACCAGATCGAAGATCAGCGGCGCGTGGACGGGAATGCGCGGGTGCAGGGCGGAGGGCGGCGCCCAGGCGCGGTAGCGCACGCCGGCGACCGACTCGCCGCGCCGGCCGGTGGCGTGCAGCGGCACGCGGCGGCCGTTGCAGGTGACGACGTGACGGCCCTCGGTCAGGCCGGTGACCAGCACCTGCAGGCGTTCGACCGATGAGTCGACGTAGCGGGCCGTGCCCTGCGAGCCGATCTCCTCGCCGAGCACGTGCCAGGGCTCGACCGCCATGCGCAGCTCGATGCCGACCTCGCCGAGTTGGATGCCGCCATGGCGCGGGAAGCGGAACTCGAGGAACGGCGCGAACCACTCCGGCGCGAACGCGTAGCCGGCCCGCTCGAGGTCGCAGAGCACGGCGCGGAAGTCGCCCCAGATGAAGTGCGGCAGCATGAAGCGGTCGTGCAGCGCGGTATTCCAGCGCACCAGGTCGCCGCGATAGGGCGCCGTCCAGCAGCGGGCGATGATGGCGCGCAGGAGGAGCATCTGCACCAGCGACATGCGCGCGTGCGGCGGCATCTCGAAGGCGCGCATCTCGACCAGGCCGAGGCGGCCGATCGGGCCGTCCGGGGAATACAGCTTGTCGATGCAGAACTCGGTGCGGTGGGTGTTGCCGGTGACGTCGATGAGCAGGTTGCGCAGCAGGCGGTCGACCAGCCACGGCGCCGGCGTCGCGCCGGCCGGTGCCTGCTGAAAGGCGATCTCCAGCTCGTAGAGCGCGTCGTCGCGCGCCTCGTCGACGCGCGGCGCCTGGCTGGTGGGGCCGACGAAGAGGCCGGAGAAGAGATACGAGAGGCTCGGGTGATGCTGCCAGAAGGTGAGCAGGCTGCGCAGCAGATCGGGGCGGCGCAATGCCGGGCTGTCGGCCGGCGTGGCGCCGCCGAGGGTGACGTGATTGCCGCCGCCGGTGCCGGTGTGACGCCCGTCGAGCATGAACTTCTCGGTGGCGAGTTTGCAGCCGCGCGCCTCCTCGTAGAGCGTCTCGGTGAGCTGACGCAGCTCGTCCCAGTCGCGCGCCGGCGGCACGTTGACCTCGATGACGCCGGGATCGGGCGTCACCGAGAAGCGCCGCAGGCGCGGATCGCGCGGCGGTTCGTAGCCCTCGAGGACGATCGCCACGCCGAGTTCGCGCGCCGTCGCTTCGACGGTGGCGAGCAGCTCGACGGACGCCTCGGCCTGCGCCAGCGGCGGCAGGAAGACGTGCAGACGTCCCTCGCGCGGCTCGACGCACAGGGCCGTGTGCAGCGGCGCGGCGTCGAGCGGGCGGGACGCCCCGGCCGTGGTCGCAGGGCGCGCCTGCGGGCGCGGCGGCAGCGGCAGCGGTTGGCGCGGCGCGAAGGGATCGACGACGAGGTTTCTTTCCAGCTCGTCGACTTCTCCCCACGGGAGCGAGTCGAGCGGCATTCGGTAGCCCATCGGCGAGCTGCCCGGCACCAGGTACATGCGCGTGCGGCGGAAATCCCAGCGGCTACTCTGCCAGACGCCACCGCTCGGGCTCGGCCTCCACGCCAGAGGCAGCGCGTAGCCGGTGATGCTGCCCAGACCGCGGCGTAGCAGGGCGGCGAGGCGGCGGCGCTCCTCCGGGTCGTCGAGATCGCATTGCAGCGGATCGACGTTGGCCGGCAGCGTGCCCTCCTTCCACAGGTAGTAGAAGGTATCCTCGTAGCCGGGCACGACCAGATCGGGGGCCAAGGCGAGGGCGCCGGCGAGGTGCTCGATGAAGCGCGCCGCCTCGCTCGGACCGGCACCGAGATCGTGGCGTTCGTCGGCCAACAGCGCCGGGTCGTGCCACAGCGGCTCGCCGTCGGCGCGCCAGACGCAGGTCAGCGCCCAGCGCGGCAGCGGCTCGCCCGGGTACCATTTGCCCTGGCCGAAGAACAACGCCGCTCCGGGCGCCAACCTCGGATGCAGGGCGCGGATGAGGTCGCCGGCGCGCAGGCGCTTGGTCGGACCGAGGGCGTCGATCGTCCACTCGGCACCGTCCATGTCGTCGACGGCAACGAAGGTCGGTTCGCCGCCCATGGTGAGCCGCACGTCGGCGGCAACGAGGGCGGCGTCGACCTGATGGCCGAGCGCGTCGATCGCCGCCCACTGCGCGTCGGTGTACGGCTTGGTGACGCGCGGCGTCTCGCGCACGCGGGTGACACGGTTGTGGTAATCAAACTCGACGCGGCACTCGTCGGTGGCGCCGCTGACCGGCGCCGCGCTCGCCGGTTCGGGCGTGCACGCAAGCGGAATATGGCCTTCGCCGGCGAACAGGCCGGAGGTGGGATCGAGCCCGATCCACCCGGCGCCGGGCACGTAGACTTCCGCCCAGGCGTGCAGGTCGGTGAAGTCGGCCAGCGGCCCCTCCGGCCCGTCGAGCGCTTTCTGGTCGGCGGTGAGCTGCACCAGGTAGCCGGAGACAAAGCGCGCCGCCAGGCCGAGGTGGCGCAGGATCTGCACCAGCAGCCAGCCCGAGTCGCGGCACGAGCCGCGCGCCAGCGCCAGCGTCTGCTCGCAGGTCTGGACGCCGGGCTCCATGCGGATGACGTAGCCGATGTCGCCCTGCAGGCGGCTGTTGAGCGCCACCAGGAAGTCGACCGTGCGCAGCGGCGCGCGGTCGACGCCGGCCAGCCAGCGCTGCAGCAGCGGACCGCGCTCGACGATCTCGAGGTACGGCGCCAGTTGCGCCGCCAGCTGCTCGTCGTAGCGGAACGGGCAGCGCTCGGCCGATTCCTCGAGGAAGAAGTCGAAGGGGTTGATCACCGTCATGTCGGCGATCAGGTCGACCTCAACGGTCAGGGCGCTGGCTCGCTCGGGGAAGACCAGCCGCGCCGCCCAGTTGCCGAAGGGGTCCTGCTGCCAATTGATGAAGTGCGACGCCGGCTCGATGCGCAGGGCAAAGGCCTCGATCGGCGTGCGACAATGCGGCGCCGGCCGCAAGCGCACGACGTGCGGCGACAGGGCCACCGCGCGGTCGAAGTGGTAGGTGGTACGGTGGTTGATGTTGACGTGGATGCTCATTGGCGTCGCAGAGGCGTTGGCCGGGCACACGGACCCGAATGCATGCAGAGCGAAGTCCATGCCGTGCCCAGGGGGGGCGGCGCCGGCACCGCGCCGGGCGCGACGCGAGGCCTGTCGGTGCCCACTTTCTGCCCAGCTGCCCATGCGGCGTGCTGCCCCATTGGCCGCGCGCAGCCGATCTGCCGACCGCCATACCGAGTAGGCCGGAGGACGACGCGACGCTGGACCGCGGCCGCGGCCGATGAAACTGTCAGGCGCCGAAGACGATTGAACCGGGGAGGTGCGCATGGCGAAACGAACGGCGGCGGTCGAACTGTATTACTGGCCGGGGATCCAGGGACGCGGCGAGTTCGTGCGCCTGCTGCTCGAAGATGCCGGCGTCCCGTACATTGACGTCGCGCGCGCTCGCAAAGGCGGCCTGGCAGCCATGGTGCACCTGCTGGCCGGCGCCGAGGTCGGCGCCCTGCCGCTGGCGCCGCCCTTCGTCAGGTGCGGCGGCATGCTGGTGTCGCAGACGGCGAACGTCCTGGCGTTCCTCGCCCCGCGCTGTCGCCTGGCGCCGCCCGGCGCGGCACTGCGCCTGGAGGCCGCGCAGATCCAGCTGACGCTGGCCGACCTCGTCGACGAGGCGCACGACACGCACCACCCGATCTCGTCGGCGCTCTACTACGAGGACCAACGCGGCGCCGCGCGGCGGCGCGGGCGCGACTTCGTCCGCCAGCGGCTGCCGAAGTACCTCGGCTGGCTGGAGACGATCCTGACGCGCAACCGGCGCGGCGGCGGCCGCTGGCTGGTCGGCGGCGCCTGCAGCTACGTCGACCTGTCGGCGTTCCAGACCGTCGCCGGGCTGCGCTACGCCTTTCCGAACGCGATGGCGCAGCTCGAGCCGGCGCTCCCGCAGCTGGTGGCGCTGCACGAGCGGGTGGCGCGGCGCCCGCGCCTCGCCGCCTACCTGGGCTCGAAGAGGCGCCAGCCGTTCAACCAGATGGGCATCTTCCGCCACTACCCGGAACTCGACGCACCGGCGCGACGCCGGGTCAGAACACCGCGCCGATCTTGAACCAGACGAAATCGCCCTGCAGGCGGTTGTCGACCTCGAGCTCGGGCAGCCACTTCACCTCGCTGACGAGATCGAGGCTCGAGAAGTCCTTGATGTACGAGAGCGTCGGCCCGATGCCGATAGAGCGGCTCTCGAAGCCGCCGAGCTTGGCGCCGGCGCCGCTGTCGCCGGTGACCTGCTGGTAGACGAAGACGTTGGCGCCGAGGCCGAAGATGCCGAGGTCACCGAGCGGCACGTGCTCGGCGACGGTGCCATCGAAGTGCAGCTGGTCGCCGCTCTGGTAGTCGGTGGCCGGGTTGCGCGTGTTCATGTCGTAGCCGAGGAAGCCGGTCAGCTCCAAGCCGATCGTCGGGCTGATCCAGCTGGCGGCGACGCCGGGCTCGAAGGTCCAGAAGTTCTTGCCCGGGTTGGCGAGGCGGCCGACGTCGTAGGCGCCGGTCGGGGCGTAGACGTTGAGGTAGCCTTGCAGGCGCAGCGCCTCGTGCGTCCAGCCGACCATCAGCGGCGCGAACATGATGTCGCCCAGCCCGTCGGCGGAGTCGCTGCGCGTGCGGGTGACCGGCCCCCCCACCACCTCGCCGCTGACGTCCATCCAGACATAGGGGACGACGAGCGCGACGGCGTAATTGATCGGCAGCGAGTTCACCTTCACCTCGGCGAGGAAGATCGACGAGTCGGCGTACGACGTGCCCTCGAGCCCGGCGACCAGGTCGCCGGCGATGGGAATGTCGCGCCGCAGCGAGGCCGAGCCCGAGTAGTAGAGGAAGGCGTTGAGGTACACGACGCCGGGTTCGCCGGGCATGACGTCGATGAACGACGCCGTGGCGCCGGGCACGTAGTGGCCGCTGCCGCCCTCTTCCGCACCGGCCGCCGTGGCGAGGACCAGCAGACATACCGCCAGTCCGAGCCGCCACGCCGCGGCGCCAGGGCGCTGCTCAGTCGTTGTCGCGCTTCTTGTTCTTGCCATTGTCCCTGTCGCGCTTGTCGTTGCCGTCGACGCCGACGACGTCGCGCGCGGTTTCGCCCGGTTTACAGCGGTTGCCGACGCCGACGGCGGCGCGCTGGGCCGTGCCCTTCACCGCCTTGCCGACGGTGCAGTCCGGATCGACCGCGTCTTTGGCGCTGCTGACCGGACCCGCCAGCGCGGTGCCGTTCGCGGCCAGGGCACAGACCAGCGCGACGATCGTCATCTTGAGTGCGTGCATGATGGACCTCCTCAGGGCTTGTTGTGGACGATGACGGAAGCGATCTCGCCGTCGAACCGGAACGGGCGACGGTCGAAGTACTCCAGAGACACGGGCGAGCCGAGGTCGACGCCGACGTCGAAGGTTTCGCTGGCGGTGAAGGCGCCGGGAACGGTCCGCGTCACGGTGGTGCGCGCCACCTCCTGGCCGTCGACGCTCAGCACGACGTCGGCCGGGGAGAGCGGACGCGGTTGCGTCAGCGTCGTGTCGACCTCGATGCGGTGCCGCCCGGCGGCGAGCGGGCCGGCCGACTTCGCCGTGTACCGCTCGACGATCATCATGTTGTACTCGTAGACGAGGTGTCCCTGATCGAGGAACACGGTCAGGCCGCCGGAGGCGCCGCCGAGGGCGTAGAGAACGCCGGAGGCGTTCTTTCCGAGCGTCGCGTCGATGGTGACGTGGTTGCTGGCGCGCCCCAGGCCGGGTGCGGTGAACTCCGGCATGCGCGTCGTCGTCGCGTCGAAGCGCCAGTCGGTGTAGGGCGTCTTGATGCGGTCCTCGGGATGCAGCCGCGTCCACACCCCTGCGCCGATCGGAAAGACCTTGTTCGCCTTCGCCTCGGCGAGGAAGAGTTTCTTCATCTCGGCGAGGCGCGCCGGTTCCCTGGCCGCGAGATCGGTCGACTGGGTGTAGTCGGAGCGCAGATCGTAGAGTTCCCAGACGTCCTTGTCGGCGTCCCAGGTGGCGAGGCCGGGGGTGACCGTCAGCCACGGGGTCAGCGGGCCGAAGGTGCAGGCGTACCAGCCATCGTGGTAGATGCCGCGGCTGCCATTGTTCTCGAAGTACTGGGTGTGTTTGCGGCCCGGCGCATCGGCGGCGGCAAAGGTGTAGGCCATGCTGGTGCCGTCGATCGGATCCTGTGGCACGCCGTCGACGACCGTCGGCGCGGTGATGCCGAGGATGTCGTAGATGGTCGGTACGACGTCGTTGACGTGGTGGAACTGCGGGCGCGGCGTCGTGTCCGGCTTGATCTTCGCCGGCCAGGAGATGACCAGCGGGTTGCGCGTGCCGCCGAAGTGCGAGGCGATCAGCTTGGTGTAGCGGAACGGCGTGCCGCCCGCCCACGCCCAGCCGGCGTGGTACATGTTGTCGACCTTGGGGCCGCCGAGGGCGTTGAGACCGCCGAGCGGCGCCAGCGCCTGCAGCTGCTGGTCGATGGTGTTGGGTATCTGGTTCTGGGCGAGCAGCTCGCTGATGCTGCCGTTCTGCCCCTCGGCGCTCGCACCGTTGTCGCCCCAGATGTAGACGATGATCGTGTTGTCGCGCAGGCCGAGCGCATCGAGGCCGCCGACCACTTTGCCGACCTGCGCGTCGACGTGTTCGACGAAACCGGCGAACACTTCCATGAGCCGGCGCTGGAAGGGGCGCTGCGCCTCGGGAATGCTGTCCCAGGACGCCATCGACTCGGCGCGCGGCGTCAGTTGGGCGCCGGCGGGGATCCAGCCGAGCGCCTGCTGGCGGGCGTAGACACGCTCGCGCATCGCGTCCCAGCCGTCGTCGAACTTGCCGGCGTACTTGTCGGCCCATTCCTTGAAGATGTGATGCGGACCGTGTCCGGCGCCGGGCGCCCAGTAGATGAAGAACGGCTTGTCGGGCGCGTACGACTGGTGGCGCTTCAGCCACACAACCGCCTGGTCGGCGAGATCCTCGCTGAGGTGGTAGCGCGGATCGTGCGGCGGCTCGATCGGGTTGTAGTTCTCGTACAGCCGCGGTTCCCACTGCGAGGTCTCGCCGGCGAGGAAGCCGTAGAAGTAATCGAAGCCGTAGCCGTTCGGCCAGGAGTCGAACGGACCCATCGCCGTGGTCTGGTCGGCCGGCGTGTTGTGCCACTTGCCGAAGGCCGCGGTGTCGTAGCCGTAATCGTGCAGCACGCGGGCCACGGTGGCCGAGCTGCGCGGGATGATGCCGGTGTAGCCGTCCCAGTCGACCGCCCGCTCGGCGATGGTGCCGGAGCCGACGCGCTGGTGGTTGCGGCCGGTGAGCAGCGCCGCGCGCGTCGGCGAGCAGATCGAGGTGGTGTGGAAGGCGTTGTAACTGACGCCCTCGTTGGCGAGCCGGGACAGCGTCGGCGTGTGCACCTCGCCGCCGAAGGTCTCGGGCAGGCCGAAGCCGACGTCATCGAGCAGGATGACGAGGACGTTGGGGGCGTCCTTCGGCAGGTGGCTCGGCTCGACGCGCCGCCGGTGCGTCGACTGCTGCAGCGTCTGCCCGGCGACGCTCGCCGACGGCGCTGGCGGAAAGGGCAGCACCGAGCCGTCGTCGGGTGCGCCCGCCGCGTGTACGGGTTCTGCCGTCGCCACGAGCAGCGCGGCGACGAGGGCCATGGCGAGTCCGGGATTGGCGCACATGAGGAAACCTCCGGATCAGGGCTCGGCGATGACGGGCTTCTCGTGCGGCAGGCCGCCGTCGTCAATGTCGAAATCGGCATCCATGACGGTCTCGCCCTGGGCGCCGACGAAGGCGGGTTGCGCCCTGATCCACTCGCTCGGCTTCTGCTCGCGCGCGTAGGCGACGAGGCGGGACTGCAGGTCGCGGACCACGTCCGGGTGCTGCTCGGCGACGTTGTTGCTCTCGCTCGGGTCCGTGGCGAGATCGAACAGCTCGATCTTGCCGGGCAGCGTCGCCCACATCACCAGCTTCCAGTTGCCCTTGCGGATGGCGCCGCGCACCGCTTCGACGTTGATCAGGATGTCCTCGTGCGGAGACGGTTTGCCGTCGGCGAGGGTCGGCCACAGATCCTTGCCGTCGAGCGGGTGACCGGCATCGGCGCTGGCACCGGCCAGGGCGAGCAGGGTCGGCATGACGTCCACCATGTGTACCGGCTCGGTGACGACGCGCGGCTGCAGCGTGCCCGGCCAGTTGAAGAACGACGGCACACGCACGCCGCCCTCGTGCAGGCTGCCCTTGCCGCCGCGCAGGC
>JANNRA010000071.1:0-34231 GCA_031401035.1 bacterium
GGCGGTCTCTGGTTCTGGGCGCTGGCGCGGTTCCAGCGTGGCGTCTTCATGGTGTGCCGCCGGTGAGGATACCAGCCGCCGTGCTGTACTACCGCCTCGACCCGCGCCCAAAACGGGCGCGCCAGCGCTCCCTCCTCGCGCTGCCAGAGCGCGAACAGGCCGCGACAGGCCTCCATCAGTTCGCCCGCCGCCGGCGCCTCGGCAGCGAACCCGTGCACGCGGCGCACGAACGCTGGCGTGGCGTGCGGGCCGGGTTCGTAGCGCCCTCCGAAGTGGGCGACGTTGCTGATGCCGCGCACGTCCAGGGTGGCCACGTCGATGGCGAATCGTCCCTGCCGCGCAAGCTGTTCGAGCACCCGGAAGAGATAGGTCTCGGCGCCGCCGAGCGGCGGGTCGGTGAAGCGGAACGTGCACACCAGTAGCCGCAGGCGTCGCTCGGCGATCATCGCCTCGAGGAGGGTTCGGTAGCGCTCGGCGAGGCGCGCCCAATCGCAGTGCTCGCCGGCGAACTCCCGGCCCCGGGCGCCGATCCGCGCCCGGTCGTCGGGGGCGGCGACAAGCCGCCCGAGCGCCGCTGAGAACGAGTCGAGCTCCGCCGTGACGGCGTCCTTGCCCGGCTGCAGGTCGAAGCCGCGCAGCCCGATCGGGGTCGATAGCACGGGGAGCCCCGCGGCGAGGTACTCGGCCACCTTGAGGCTCGACCCGCCGCCGCTGCGCATGGGGTTGATCGCCACGTCGGCGAGCTGCAGCAGGCGGGTCTTCTCCGCCGCGGAGACGACCCCGCAGAGCAGCACGTTGGCGGGCCGGGGATGGTGGCGGACGGCGTCGCCGGCGCTGCCGACGACGAGAAACAGAATGTCCGGGTTCTCCGGCGCGAGCCGCTCGAGGATGAAGCGCGCCGCGTCGACGTTCGGCGGATGGCCGCTGCCGAGGAAGACGGCGGCGGGCCGGCCGCGAAAGAGCTCGCGCGGCCCCGCGAGGTCGACCGCGGCTGCGTAGGCGGCGACGTCGACGCCGTTGGCGATGACGTCGATCGTCGCCGCAGCGAAGCGGTGCGCGAACTCGTCGCGGTCCTGGCGCGACACGCAGACGACGCGCCGGGCACGCGCGCAGGCGAGGGTCTCGACCTCGGCGACGATGGCGAGTAGCTGGTCGCGATCCGGATGGTCCTTGAGGAGGCTCGCTTTCAACTCGGCCTCGACGTTGTGGGCCTCGTAGACGACCGGCACCTCGGGCCGCTCCGCGTCGAGCAGCGGCGCCAGGTAGGGATGTTCGAGGACGACGGCATCGACGCCGCGCAGCAGGCGCCGGTAGTGTCCGACCAGCTCGGCGTTGTCGCGACACACCACGGCGTCGAGAATGTCGCCGGTCGACACGCCGGGGTGGCGCGCGTTCCACTCGGCTCGCAAGCGGCGATGCGCTTCGGTGCGCGGCACGCGCAGCTCGGTGAAGCCGTCGCGGATGCGCACCGCGAACGAGAGGAGGTCGTCGCTGAGGCAGAGGAGCGTCACGTCGAAGTGCCGTGACAGCTTTCCAAACAGTGCGGAGAGGCGCACCTGGCCGCCGTGCTCCGCGGCGGAGACGGGGAAACCGTTGAGGAGCAGGAGGCGCCGGCGGCGCGCACGGCGGCCGGCGGTGCGTTCCTCGAGCAGGCCGTCGAGGGCGTGCCGTACGTCCTCCGCGATCGCCGGCCAGGCGAAGCGGGCATGGGCGAGCTCGGCCGCCGCGGTGCCGAGCCGGGCGCGCCGCTGCGGATCGGCGGCGAGGGCGGCGAGCGCCGCGGCGAAGGCGTCGGCCGGCGCGACGCGGCAATGGAGATCGTCCTCGACCGGCAGGCCGCGCGCGCCGAAGTCGGTCGTGACCACGGCCAGGCCGGCGGCGAAATAGTCGACCAGCTTGAGGTTTGTCCCGGCGCCCGAGGTGACCGGATTGAGCGCCACGTCGCAGGCGCGAAAGAGCAGCGCCTTCTGCTCGTCGCTGACCACGCCGAGCAGCGATACGTTGGCCGGCGCCGCAGCGACAGAAGCGCACACCGACCCGGCCAGCGCGAAGCGCACGCCGGGCAGCTCGGCGGCAAGCCGCTCGCAGATGAAGCGCGCCGCCTCGCGATTGGGCGGGTGGGCGCTGCCGAGGAAGATCGCGAGAGGGCCGTCGGGCGGGAGATCGAGCGTGTGGCGCGCCGCGGCGGCTGGCGTTGCCTCGATCGCGGCCGGCGCGCGCGGCTGGAAGCCGTTCGGCGCCAGGGCGATCTTGTCGAGCGGGCAGTGGTAGCGCTGGTGAAAGCCCTGCCGCTCGCACTCCGAGGTGGCGAAGACGAGATCGCTGCCGGCGACCAGGCGCGCCTCGAGCTCGGTGATGAAGCGCACGTAGCGGTCGCGCTGCGGGCCGCGCAACATGTCGGCGGCAAGCCGCGCCTCCAGGTTGTGGCTGTTGTAGACGCGCGGACGGCCGTCGCGGCCGAAGCCTTCGTCGTAGCCGAGCATGTACGGGAACTCGTGAATGACGACGTCGGCTTCGGGCAGGAGGCGGCGGACGACGCGGCGATAGTCGTCCTCGGCGCCGCTCGTCAGGGCGCACACCAGGGCGGAACACTCGGGTCCAATACCCTCTGCGTCCAGCGTCGCATGCAGGTGCAGGTGCAGCGCGTTCTTCGGCACGCGGTGCTCGCGCAGGTGGGGGCCGAAGCGGACCACCTCGTAGGGATGATCGGGGTAGGTCGGCGAGACGAGGGTGACGTCGAAGTGGCGACTGAGCGCCGCATAGAGGTGGTGATAGCGTTCCTCTCCGCCGCTGCGCGGGGGATGAAAGGCGGGGAAGAAATTGAGGACGAGCAGCCGCCTCATGCCTTGAAGCCGAGGACCGCATAGTCGCGCGGGCCGTAGAAATAGCGGTTCAGCCGCGCGGCGACGTCCGACCCGTCGAGCCGTTCGTACTCCGGCGAGGGATGGAGCGGCCGAACCTCCACGTCGCGCAGGCCGCGCGCCGCGGCGAGAAACTTCACCAGCGGGCTCGGCAGGGGATGGCGATGGGTCGGGTCGAGGTAGAACTGGCAGCTGCCGACCAACACGTTGTCCGGGTTCGGAGTCTCGAGGATCAGCAGGCCTGCCGGACGCAGGATGCGCACGGCGTGGTCGAGCAGCTCGACGAGGCGGTCGTAGGTGAGATGTTCGATGAGATGAAAGGCGGTCACCACGTCCGTGCTGGCGTCGGGCACGGCGGCGAGGAGGGCGAAGACGTCCCCTTCGACCACGTCGAGCCCGGCGGCGCGGCAGAACTCGACCTGGATCCGATTGGCGTCGATGCCGCGCGCGGCTATGCCTTCGCCCGCGAGCAGGGACAGCCACTCACCGCGGCCGCAGCCGAGGTCGAGCACCCGCCCGTCCGGCCCGCCCACTCCGGCGCGCACGTCGGGCAGGTAGACTCGCAGACGGTCCGTGATGTCGGCGGCGCCGCCGCGAAAGTGCTCCTCGAAGTCGGCATACAGCGCGTCGAGCGCGTGCGCCGCTTCGTCGACTGCCGTTCTGGCCACGGCCAGCCCGTCCGGGGGCTGCCCGGAAAGGGCCTGGCGCGCGACCTCGCCCAGGTTCACCAGGCGTCGCTCCTGCGCGGCGACGCTGCTCTGCGCCGCGGCCACCCGGTGGCGCACCTCGGCGAGCCCAGTGTCGGTGAGGTCGAGTCTCCGGCCCGCCCTCTCGACGGCCTCCCCCAGCCCCCTGCGCTCGCCTTCGGCGAGCCCCGCGGCGGCCTCGAGGGCGGTAACGCGGGCCGCTTGCTCGACGAGGGCGCCATCCGCGGCGGCCTGTCGCTCCGCGAGCGTCGCGATGTCCCGTTCCCGCGCGGCGAGGGCGGTGCCGAGCGCCGCGATCGCCGATTCCAGCTCGGTGATGCGCCGCTCGCGAGCGGCGGCGGCCACCGCCGACTGGCGCCACCGCTCGTTCAGCGCCGCCTCACCTTGCGCGAGCCCCGCACTCGTCATGCGCACCACGTTGAGCAGGAGGCTGTTGAAGACGCGCTGATCGACGGTGATCACCTGCAACAGCAGGTGCAGCGCCCGGGTCGTCAGGCGCGCAACCGGGCGCAGGATCGGGCTCAAGCCGCCGAAGGGAGGCACCGTCGTGCCCACGTTCGCGACCCGCTGGGCCTGATCGAGCAGCAGCTGCTCCTGGTGAAAGTGCGGTGACAGGACGACGGGCGCGCTGGGCCCGTCCTCGCCCGTCGCGTCCGTCTGCCCGAGCGTCGCGCGGACGCGTGCCATCAGCTCCTCTGTGTCGATCGGGTGCTCGCTCGGCGGCGTCATCCCTCACCCCTGCAGGGATTGCGGGGTGGAGGTCAAGGCGCCGCGGCGGCGCAGCGTCGCTTCGACGGGAAGCAGGGCCGTACCGACGAAGCGGCGAGCGGCCACCGGTGCCACCTGGAAGACCAGTGCCTGATCCCACCAGTCGAAGTTCTCATCGACGTGCGTGGCGTCGGTGTGGACGGCGACGCTGACGGAGTAGGTTCCGTGGCCGATGTTGAGCTCGAGGCGAAATGTGCTGTCGAGCAGGTCGCCGGGGCCGACCTCTGGTTCGAACAGGTTCAGGTGATGCGTGTTGGTGCCGAAGACATCGTTACCGAGCCGGTCGCGAATGACGAAGCCCACCGTCGGCCGCTCGACGCGAACGGCGAAGCGAACGGTGCAGCACAGCGTCGCGCTCTCGCCGACCAGGAAGGTGGTCCGCCGCCCCCCTGTGCTGCCGGTCATCGCGACCTCGACGATCTCGGCCCGGTGATTACCGGAGCGGGTCCCGATACGCCCCTCCTCGTCGCGCCGCTGCTCGATCTCGGCGTCATCCTCCCGCTTGGCGACCAGCGCGTTGTAGTAATCCAGAACGGCATCGGGGCGGCCTTCGCGGAGCATCAAACCGCTCTCGATGAGCAGCGCCCGATCGCACAGCGTTCGCACCGCCGCGGGGTCGTGCGAGACGAAGAGCAGCGTCGTCCCGGCATCGCGGAAGGCGCGGATGCGCTTCATGCTCTTGTGCTGGAAGTAGATGTCGCCGACCGAGAGCGCCTCGTCGATGATGAGGACGTCGGGCCTGAGCACGGTGGCAACGCTGAACGCCAGGCGCATCTGCATGCCGGTGGAGTAACCGCGCAACGGTTGGTCCATGCTGTCGGGGAGCTCCGCGAACTCGGCGATCTGGGGTAGACAGCGGTGCGCGTCGGCGGTGCTGAGCCCCTGCATCTGGCAGGCCATGACGGCGTTCTGCACGCCGCTGAAGTCGGGATGAAAGCCCATTCCCAGTTCGAGCAGCGCCGCCACGCGGCCGTCGACCCGAAAGCGCCCTTCGCTGGGCTGGGTCGTGCCGGTGAGGATCTTGAGCAGCGTGCTCTTTCCAGCCCCGTTGGGTCCGACGATGCCGACCGCCTCTCCGGCTCCGACCTCGAACGAGACGCCGCGCAGCGCCCAGCGCGCCTCGTGCGTCACGCGCCTGCCCCCGCTTGCCCACTCGGCCAATCGCGCCCACCGGGTCGGATAGCGCTTGTAGCGCTTGCCGAGGTTTTCGACCTGGATCACAATGAAATCAGAGTTCGTCGATCATTTCGCCCGACAGCTTCCGGAAGGCGAAGAAGCCCGCTGCCAGCGTGACGGCTGCGGTTGCCGCCAGCAGGGTGGCGTCGGACCAGACCGGCCACTCGCTCTGCAGGATGATCTGTTGGTAGGCGCGGATCGGGCCGAACAGCGGGTTGAGCGCGATGAGCCGCTGCATGGCCTCGGGGACCACGCCGAGCGTGTAGATGATCGGCGTGAGCCAGAACCAGAACTGCAACAGGACGGCGACGAACTGAGCGACGTCGCGGTAGAAGACGTTGAGCGTGCCGAGGAAGATTCCGAGCCCCAGGGCGAAGGCCTGCTGCAGGGCGAGAAGGGGCACGAAAGCGATGATCGGCCAGCCCGGAAAACGGCCGGCGACGAGCAGCAGCCCGAGGAAGAGCGCGAAGGTGATGCAGAAGTTGAGCGTGCTCGACAAAAGGAGAATGACCGGCAGGCTGATGCGCGGGAAACTCATCTTCTTCAGCAGGCTGGCGTGTTCGAGGAAGACCGTCTGGCTGCGCTGCACCACCTCGGCAAAGTAGAACCACGGAAAGAGACCGGCACACAGGTAGAGGGTGTACGAGAGCCGGTCGTCGAGGCCCGGCAGGCGAGCGTGCATGACGCTGCCGAAGACTACGGTGTAGATGACGATCAATGTCAGTGGGTGGAGGACCGCCCACACGCCGCCGAGCAGCGAACTCACATAGCGGGCCCGGAACTCGCGCGCCACCATGCCCCAGATGAAGCTGCGGTACTGCCAGAGGGCCCGCAGCATGAGCGAAGCGGAGAAGGGACCCGGTTGTGCTGTCGGCATCGCCAGCCCGCTGTAGCCCTTCCCGCCGCCGACCTCGGCTTCGCCAGGGTGGGGGCTAGGCACGCACCGTCCCGGAGCGTGGCTCCGCGCACGCGGCGAGGTCGCCGTCCACCATGAGACGGACCAGCTCGGCGAACGAGCACTGCGGCTGCCAACCGAGGACGCGGCGCGCCTTGCCGGCGTCGCCGATCAATTGATCGACCTCGGCCGGACGGCGCAACGTTTCATCCTCGCGAACATACTCCCGCCAACTGAGGCCGGCATGATCGAAGGCGAGCTCGGCGAACTCGCGTACGCTGTGCGCCTCGCCGGTGGCGACGACGTAGTCGCCCGGTTCGGGTTGCTGCAACATGCGCCACATGGCCTCGACGTAGTCCCCGGCGAAACCCCAGTCGCGTTCGGCGTCGAGATTGCCGAGCGTCAGTTCGTGCGCCAGGCCGACCTTGATGCGGGCGACGCCGTCGCTGATCTTGCGGGTGACGAACTCGCGGCCGCGGCGCGGCGACTCGTGATTGAAGAGGATGCCAGAGCAGGCAAAGAGGTCGTAGCTCTCGCGGTAATTGACGGTGATGAAGTGGCCGTAGGCCTTGGCGACGCCGTAGGGACTGCGCGGATGGAACGGCGTCGCTTCGGTCTGCGGCACCTCGCGTACCTTGCCGAACATCTCGCTCGAGGAGGCCTGGTAGAAGCGGACGCGGCGGTTGACCAGGCGGATCGCCTCGAGCAGGCGGGTGACGCCGACGGCGTCGAACTCGGCGGTCAGCACCGGCTGCTGCCAGGAGGTCGGCACGAACGACATCGCGGCGAGGTTGTAGATCTCGTCGGGCTGGGTCTTCTCGATCACGTCGATCAGCGACAGCTGGTCGAGCAGGTCGGCCTGCACCAGCGTCACGCGGTCGCGCAGGTGCTCGATGCGTTCGAAGCTCTCGGTGCTGGCGCGGCGCACGACGCCGGCGACGGCGTAGCCCTTGGCGATCAGCAACTCGGCGAGATAGCTGCCGTCTTGTCCGGTGATGCCGGTGATGAGCGCGCGTGGCACGGTGGTCGTGTCTCGTCCCTTGTCGAAAGCGGCAACCAACCCATACCGCTGCCGCGATCTTGTCAAGGCGGATGAGAAACGTGACGTCGCGCCGGTCGCCGGCGGCGGCGTCCTCGCGCGACGCCGCTCATGCCAGCGCCGCGGCGAGGTGCGCGACGATGCGCGCCGCGGCATGGCCGTCGCCGAACGGGTTGACGGCGGCGCGCATCGCGGCGTGCGCGGCGGGGTCGTCGAGCAGGGCCGCGGCGGCGGCGACGATGGCGTCGCGGTCGGTGCCGACCAGGCGCGCCGTGCCGGCGGCGAGGGCCTCGCCGCGTTCGGTGGTGGCGCGCGTCACCAGCACCGGCACGCCGAACGACGGCGCCTCTTCCTGGACGCCGCCGGAATCGGTGATCACCAGATAGGCGCGGCGCAGCAGGGCGATGAAGGCCAGATAGTCGAGCGGATCGGTGAGGCGCACGCGCGGCTGGCCGGCGAGGGCGGCGCGCACCGGGCCGTCGACGGCGGGATTGCGATGCACGGGGTAGACGACGACGACGTCGGGGTGGGCGGCGACGAGCGCGGTCAACGCCGCGCACAGGCCCGCCAGCCCGGCGCCGAAGCTCTCGCGGCGATGGCCGGTGACCAGCAGCAGGCGGCGCCCGGCGAGCCAGGCGTCCGACACCGCCGCGGGCAGCGGCAGCGGCCGCGCCGCGACCGACCGCAGGGCGTCGACGACGGTGTTGCCGGTGACGACGACGCGCGCCGCCTCGACGCCGGCGGCGGCGAGATGCGCGGCGGCGGCGGCGGTCGGCGCGTAATGCCAGGTGGCGAGCTGCGTCACCAGGCGGCTTTTCATCTCCTCGGGGAACGGCTGGTCGATGCGCCCGCTGCGCAGCCCCGCCTCGACGTGCCCGACCGGCACGCGCGCGTAGAACGCCGCCAGGGCGCCGGCGAGGGCCGAGGTGGTGTCGCCCTGCACCAGCAGCGCCGCCGGCGGCTCGGCGGCGAGGACGTCGCGCAGGCCGACGAGCGTGCGTGCCGTGACGTCGGCGAGGTCCTGGCCCGGCTGCATGATCGCCAGGTCGTGGTCGGGCCTCAGGCCGAAGACGGCGAGCATCTGGTCGAGCATGTCGCGATGCTGGCCGGTGACGCACAGGCGCGGCGCCAGCGTCGGCGCGGCGGCGAGCGCCGCCAGGACCGGCGCCAGCTTGATCGCCTCCGGCCGCGTGCCGCAGACGACCAGGACGCGTTGCGCGGCGCCGCGTGCGGACGGCGCGGTCACCGCGGTGGCCCTTCGACTGGAGGGCGCTGCCCCGTCGGCGCCGGTTGATCGGCGGTCACGGGATCGCGTCCAACAGGCGCCGACGGGGCGGCGCCCTCCAGGGCGCGGCGCTGACTGTTAGGCCGCGAACGCGCCCCCAGCGGGGCGCGATCCAGGGCGCGGCGCTGACTGTTAGGCCGCGAACGCGCCCCCAGCGGGGCGCCCTCCAGGGCGCGGCGCTGACTGTTAGGCCGCGAACGCGCCCCCAGCGGGGCGCGATCCAGCGGGCGGCGCTGACTGTTAGGCCGCGAACGTGCCCCCACCAGGGCGCGATCCAGGAGGCGGCGCGGACAGTTGGACCTCGAACGTGCCCCCGCTGGGGCGCGATCCAGGACGCGACGCTGACGGTCCTGCCTCATGCGCGCGCTCCGGCGCCGGCGAGCAGGCGCTGGTAGAGGGCGAGCAGTTCGGCGGCGATCGCCTCCCAGGAGAAGCGATCGCGCACGAAGGCGACGGCATTGGGCGCCAGCAGGGCGCTCTCGTGCAGGCAGCGCGCCAGCGCCTGGGCGAGCTCGAGCGGGTCGCCCGGTGTCACCAGGTAGCCGGTGCGCCCCTCGTCGACCAGCGTGCGCACCCCCGGCAGACGCGAGGCGACGACGGGCGTGCCGCAGGCGAGGGCCTCGAGCAGGACCAGGCCGAAGGCCTCGGTGCGGTCGATCGACGGCAGCGCCAGCGCGTCGGCGGCGCGGAAGTAGGCTGGTAGCACCGCGTCCGGGACATCGCCGACGAAGTGCGCCCGATCGCCGAGGCGGGCGCGCGCCTGCGCCTCGTACTGCGCCCGCCACTCGCCGTCGCCGCCGACCACCAGCGCCGCTTCGGGGATCAGGCTGAGCGCGTCGATGAGTACGTGCAGGCCCTTGAAGTAATGGGCGCGGTCGAGGCGGGCGAGGAAGAACACCGTCGGCCGCTCGGCCAGGCCGAGGGCGGCGCGCGCGGCGCCGCGGCCGCCGGCGGGGGAGAAGGCGGCGAGATCGACGCCGCCGGGGATGGCGACCAGCTTCGCCTCCAGCGCCGCCAGGTCCGCGGCGAGGAACGACGAGGCGGCGTAATCGTAGGAGGTGACCACCAGCGCGTCGGCCATGCGCAGGATGAAGGGCAGCGCCATGCGCCGGTGCCAGTTGAACAGGCGCGCCTTCCAGTGCACGCCGACGACGTCCATCTGGTACTGCAGCACCAGCCGCGGGCCGCCGGCGAGGCGGCGCGCCGCCAGCAGCTCGGCGGTGCCGAAGAACGGGTAGTGGAGGTGCACGACGTCGAAGCCGCGCAGCCGCCAGAGCACCTGCGGCAGGCAGGCGGCGTTGCCGCGCGCCAGCAGCGCCGGCCACTCCTCGACCGTCACCCCGGCCGGGTGCGCGCGCGGCACCTTGCCGCGCGGCGTCACCACCGTCACCGCGGCGCCCGCCGCGGCGAGCGCGCGCGCCTGATGGAAGGCGACCGCACCCATACCGCCGCGGTAGGGGGGGAAGACGGGCGCGATGTGCGCGACTCGCACGGGTTCGACTCGACGGCGGAGACGGGCGTGGCGTTGCGTTGCGTTGGCCGCGCGGCTTCGCTAGCTCGACGGCCCAATGCCCCTAGCAACTGCGCGCCGCCAGGGTCAACGTGGCGCTCGGAACCCGACGGCGCGCGGCGACTGGCTGGCAACGCCATCGGGGAGTAAGTAAGGTCCGTTCGATGGCCGCAAAGCGTTCCGCTGTCGCCACTCTCGTTCTGGCCCTCGCCGGTCTCGCCATCGCGGCGATGATCACGCACACGCACGCCCAGCTCGAGCAGGGGCTCGCCGTCGCCTGCAAGGTCAACGAGACCGTCGACTGCGCGCCGGTGCTGAGCTCCGAGTACGCCTACCTGTTCGGCGTGCCGATCGCCTGGTTGGCGCTGGTGGCGTACGCGGGCCTGGCCGTCGCCGCGGTCGTCGCCTGGCGGGCGCCGAGCGCCCTGCGCCGCCGCCAGGCGGCGAGCCTGCTCTTCGCCGGCGCCGTCGCGGCACTGGTCTTCTCCGCCTACCTGGCCTACATCGCGCTGGTCGTCATCGGCCACGTCTGCCCGCAGTGTACCGGCCTCTACGTCGTCAACCTGCTGCTCGTCGCCTCCACCGCCTGGCTCTACGCGGCGACCCAGAGCGCCACGCGTGCGCAACAGGCCTGGCGCGAGCGCGTGCGGCTGATCAGCGGCGGCGCGCTCGGCATGCTGGCGCTGCTGCTCGGCGCCGTGGCGTGGAAGGCGGTCACCAACCCCGGCCACCTCTCGCCGAGCCAGGTCTGCGAGCGCGACCCGGGTTTCTGTCAGCAATACAAAGCGCTGCCGATCGTGCCGGTGGCGATCGCGGGTGGCCACGCCAAGGGACGCCCCGACGCGCCGGTGACCATCGTTGAATTCTCCGACTTCGAGTGCGCCCACTGCAAGGAAGCCTACCGCGGCATCAAGGCGGCACTGCCCACCTACGGCAACGACGTGCAGGTGCGCTTTCATCACTACCCGCTCGACGCCGCCTGCAATCCCGCCATCCCGGCGGGCGGCGGCCACAAGTACGCCTGCCTCGCCGCCACCGCGGCGGAGTGCGCCGGCGCGCAGGACAAGTTCTGGCAGTACCACGATGCGCTGTTCGAGCATCAGCCCGATTTCACGCGCGACGATCTGCTGCGCTACGCCGACGCGATCGGTCTCGACCGCGTGCAGTTCACCGCCTGTCTCGACAGCGATGCGACGCGCGCCGCCATCGCGCGCGATGTCGCCGCCGGCGATCGCCTCGGCATCGAATCGACGCCGACGCTGTTCCTCAACGGCCGCACCGTGCGCGGCGCGCTGCGCGGCGACGTGCTCGGCTACGCGATCGTCCTCGAGCGCGCCGCCGTCGCGCCGCGCAGCTGAGCGCGTCGTCGCGCGGCGCGCGCGCATGCGACGGCGTTGCGGCACACGCGCGGCCCGTTGCGAAGCGAAATTTTCTTGACAGCTTTACCTGCCAGGAATAGAGAGACCGCCTCTTCCGTTTCGAATCTTTCTGTTTCGATCTCAAATGAAGTTGTTCGGGTGCACCCGCCGCCTTCCTATCGTGGAGGGAGCGGCTGAGGTGCATGTCGTGGCTGTGTATTGTGGTGTGGAGGATGGGGAGAACTGGTGTGGTGGCGGTGGGTTGGTGAGTTGTCCCCAGGTGTGGAAAGCGGTCGCGTGCTCCGACAGGGCCGGTCAGCTCAGGTCTGGGTCGCCCAGGCCTGAGTCGCCAACTGTACGTATGAGGGGTGGGCGCGCATGGAGGCACTATGGTCGGCGGCATTGCCACTGTTGCGGCAGCACATGGGGGAGCGGAATTTTTCCGCCTGGATCGCACCGATCCACTGTCAGGGGACTGAGGGTGAGTTGCGGCTGGAGGTTCCCAGCCGCTTCTTCCAGTCCTGGGTGACGCGGCACTTCCTGCCGACGATCCGCGACACGCTGAGCGAGCTGGCGGGCGCGCCGTGTGCGGTGCGCGTGGTGGTCTCCACGGAGGGGAACGGGGCGCCGCGGCCGGCGCCGGCCGCACCGGCGCCGGAGCTTCCGGCGCCGGTGCGCGCCGCGCGGGCGCCGAAGATCGGCCGCTTGGTGTCGCACTACACCTTCGAGACGTTCATCGTCGGCGCCGCCAACGAGGTGGCGTTCCAGGCGGCGCGCGCGGTCAGCGCGGCGCCGGGCGGGCGGTTCAATCCGATGTTCCTGCACGGCGGCGTCGGGCTGGGCAAGACGCACCTCATCAACGCCATCGCGCACGAGCTGCTGCGCCGCACGGGGCGGCTGAACGTCGCCTGCCTCTCGGCCGAGTCGTTCATGAACGCCCTCATCACCTCGCTGCGCCAGGATCAGATGAACGCCTTCCGCGAGCGCTTCCGGCAGGTGGACGCGCTGATCCTCGACGATGTGCAGTTCCTCGCTGGCAAGGAGCGCACGCAGGAGGAGTTCTTCCACACCTTCAACGCCCTGCACGGCGCGGGGAAGCAGATCGTGCTCACCTCCGACAAGGCGCCGAGTGCCATCGCCGGGCTCGAGCAGCGGCTGCGCAGTCGCTTCGAGGGCGGGCTGATCGCCGACGTGCATCCGCCGACGCGCGAGATGCGGCTGGCCATCCTGCGCGCCAAGGCGGCGGTGCAGGGCATCGTGCTGACCGATGCGGTGGCCGATCTGCTGGTCCAGCGCAGCGGCGCCAGCGTGCGCGAGCTCGAGGGGGCGCTCAACCGGGTCTCGGCGATGGCGGCGGTGCGCGGCACCGCGATCACGCCGGAGCTGGCGGTGGTGGCGCTCGGTCCGTACGCGCGGACGCGCACGTCGGTGTCGGTGGAGACGATCCAGGAGACGGTGAGCACGCGTTTCGGGCTCAGCGTCGCCGACCTGGTCTCGCATCGGCGCGAGCGTGAGGTGTCCTATCCGCGCCAGCTGGCGATGTACCTCAGCCGCATGGTCGCCGAGGCGTCGTTTCCGGCCATCGCCGAGAAGTTTGGCGGCCGCGATCATTCGACGGTGATGTACGCGGTGCAGCGCATCGAGACGCGCCGGGCGGCCGACGCCGACGTCGACCAGATGCTGGCCGGCATCGAAGGCGAGCTGCGTTCGCGGATGTAGGTCGGCAAGGGCGCCGTCCGCCACCTGGGCGGGCGGCGCCCTTGCACCTGGCCATCGCCCTTGCTGTGATCACGGCATGCGCGCCGTCCTGCTGTTGCTCCTCAGCCCGAGCCTCGCCATGGCCCAGTTCGCTGTCACGCCGTTGGCGCCCATCGCGTTGCCGGTCGGCGAGGATGCCGGGCCGCAGGCGATCGCGCTCGTCGATGTCAGCGGCGACGGCGTCGTCGATCTGCTGGCGATCGACCGTGACAACGACGCGCTGCGCGTCCTGCTCGGGCGGGGGGACGGCAGGTTCGGCACGCCGGTCGTGTACCCGCTCGAGGGCACCCCGACGGCGCTGACGGCGGCGGATTTCGCCTCGCCGTTCGCCGCCGAGACGATCGGCGACATCGACGGCCACGTCGATATCCTGGTGGCGCACGAAGACGGCTTCGCCGAACTGCTGCTCGGCCGCGGCGACGGCAGCTTCGAGCCGCCGGAGCAGGACTTTACCGATGTGCTCGATTCGCTCGAGTTGATCGGCGTCGCGCCCTACGACGTCGACGGCAACGGCCGGCTCGACCTGGTCTTCCTCGACTTCTTCGAGGAGGTCTACTTCCTCTGCAACGAGGCGGGCTCCTTCGCACCCTGTGCCACCGACGTGGTGTGCACCGACGGCTTCGGCGCCGCCGCGCTGGCGCTGGCCGACGTCGACGGCGACGGCAACGTCGATGTGGCCGTTGCCAGTCGCGACACTGGTGACGTGCGCATCATCGCGGGTCTCGGCGGCGGCCGCTTCGACGCCGAGGCGGTCACGGCCTTGGCGGTCACGGTCGATGCCGCCCAGGCGCCGCTCGCCGTCGCCGCGGCCGAGCTCGACGGCGCCGCCGGCGCCGAACTCGCCGTTGGCTTGTTCGGCAGCGAGCCGCGTTCGCTGGCACGCGTCGCCTTCGCCGCCGACGAGGTGGTCATCGACCACTCCGTCGGCGGCGCCGGCGTGCTCGCCCTGGCGACCGCCGATCTGTCCGGCGACGGCGTGGTGGATGCCCTGCTGGCGCGCGATGGGCTCGGCGGCCTGGCCGTCGCCGTGGGCGACGGCGCCGGCGGCTTTGCCGCCGCGGCGCCGCCGGCGGGGGGCGAGGGGATCGGCGCCAGCCGCGCCGTCGTTGCCGCTGACATCGACGGCGACGGGCGCCCCGACGTCGCCGTCCTGTCGCTGGCCGGGGACGCCGTGACGATTGCCTTGACCAACGCCGCTCCAGCCTGCGTCGGCGACTGCAACGTCGACGGCACCGTCGCGATCAACGAGCTGATCAGCGGCGTCAACATCGCCATCGGCAGCCAGCCGCTGAGCGGCTGCCCGGCCTTCGACAGCAATAACAGTGGGACGGTGACGATCGACGAGCTGGTCGGCGCGGTGCGCGCCGCCCTCGAGGGCTGTCCGCGGTAAGCGGCCGCCGACACGACCGCGCCGCGCCGCGGCGAAGACTGCGCAGGGGGCAGCGCCTGCCGTGGCCGCCCTCCACATATGCCGCCCATCCATATATAGGCGGCGCGAAAGCCGGGGGATGCCGATGTTCGACCGCCGTGTTCGAGAAGCCATCATGCCGTTCGTCGCTCTCGCCGTGCTCGCGGCGGCGCCGGCGCCCGTCGCGGCGCAGTTCCTCAGCCCGCGTTTCCAGCGACTTGGAGCGGTCCCGGTCGCGGTCGGGCCCGACGCGGGCCGGCAGGCGGTGGCGCTGGCCGACCTCGATGGCGACGCGCGTCCGGACCTGGTGGCGATCGATCCAGACAACGCGCGGATTGCGATCTATCGCAACGACGGCGGCGGCGGCTTCGCCCTGGTCGCCGAGCCGGAGATCGGCCTGACGCCGATGGCGGTGGCGGTTGCCGACGTGGCGTCGCCGTTTGCGTCCGACGCCCAGGGCGCCCCGGACGGATTGCCGGATATCATCGTCGGCGGCGACGCCGGCGAGGTGCAGATTCTGCTCGGGCGCGGCGATGGGCAGGTCGATGCCGCCGAGCAGGACCTGGACGAGTTTCTGGAGACCTTCGAAGTGCTCGGCCTCGCCGTCGGCGATTTCGACGAGAACGGCGAGCTAGACCTGGCGCTGCTCGATACCTTCGGCGTCTATCTGGTGTGCAACGAAGCGGGGACGTTCGCGCCGTGCGGCGAGGTCGACGGCCTCGATGTCGGCGCGGACGATCCGCTCGAGATCCTGGCGGCAGACTTCGACGCCGATGCCGACCTCGACCTGGCGGTCCTGGATCGCGCCGCGCAGCGCGTCACCCCGCTGCTCGGCCGCGGCGACGCCAGCTTCGCCATCGGCAGTGCGGTTTCGGTGAGCGGCGAGGCGGCCGGCGCGGAGAGCGTCGACCTGGCCGTGGCGCGCCTCGACGGCGACGCGACCGACGACCTGGTCGCGATCAATCATACCGACGATCTGCAGTTCATCGCCGTCTCGCTGCTCGGCCGCGCCAACGGATCGTTCCGCGTCACCCGCTTCGTCGTCGATTTTCAGGCCAGCGCGCTGGCCGTCGCCGACTTCGATCCCGACGAGCAGAACGGCGTCGACGCCATAGTCGGATACGAGGACTTTGGCGTCACGGTGAACCTCGGCGACAGCACCGGCTCGTTCCTCGATCCCTTCTACCCGGTCGGCAGCAACGGCGTCGGCAGCGTCTCCCTGCTCGTCGCCGCCGACCTGGACGGCGATGCGCGACCCGATCTCGTGTCGATCAACCGCGCCGGGGCGCAGGCCACGGTGCTGCTCAATGCCAGCACGCCGCCGTGCGTCGGAGACTGCGACGCGAACGGGGTCGTGACCGTCGACGAACTGGTGACCGGCGTGAACATCGCCATCGGCGGATTCGACCCGCGCCAGTGCCTGGCGCTGCAGACGGACGGAAGCATCAACGTCGCGATCAGCGAACTGATTGCTGCGGTGCGCGCCTCCCTCGAGGGCTGCCCGGCGCCGCCCGCCTGAGGGCGCGCGGCGGCAGATTTGACAATGACGTCGGCCGCCGTGAGATTGAGGGCAATCCCGCCAGCCCACCCCGCGCGCGCGGCCGCTGCCCCGGAGCTGAATTTTTGCCCTCCGGGCGGCGTCGTGAGCCCAGCCGACCAGCCACCGAGCCCATGCTGATACTCCCCGCTCCGACCCGCCGCCCGCTGCTCCACGCCGCCGCGTCGCTCGTCGCGCTGCTCGTCGTCGCCGGGCCGCTCGCGGCGCAGATCAATCCGCGCTTCACGGCCGGCACGACGTTCGGCGTCGCGGTCGGCCCGGAGGCCGGGCGGCAGCCGTT
This sequence comes from bacterium, assembly GCA_031401035.1. GTDB lineage: Bacteria > Desulfobacterota > Binatia > HRBIN30 > CADEER01 > JANNRA01. The sequence continues at coordinate 16,604 of JANNRA010000071.1, forward strand.
TGCGCTGGCCGACGTCAACGACGACGGTCGGCTCGATCTCATCACCATCGATCCTGAGAACGACCGCGTCGCTGTGTACCTGCGGCGCGAGGACGGGTCGTTCGACCGGCTGGACGCTATGCCGGAAGTGGACCTGACGCCGAGCGCGCTGGCGGTGGCCGACATTTCGTCGCCCTTTGCGTCGGAGGCTGCCGGTGCGCCGGACGGCAAGCCGGACATCATCGTCGGCGGCGACACCGGCGAGGTGCAGATCCTGCTGGGACGCAACGACGGCCAGTTCGACCCGCCCGAGCAGGATCTCGACGCCCTCGAGACGCTCAACATCGTCGGCATCGCGGTTGGGGATTTCGACGACGAGAGCGATACCAGCATCGCCCTGTTGGACGATTTCGGTGTCTACGTGCTGTGCAGCGACAACGGCACGCTCTCGGCGTGCGGCGCCGAGGAAGGGATCGATATCGAGGGCGTTCCGACCGAGCTGGTGTCGGGTGACTTCGACGCCGACGCCGATCAGGATCTCGTCGTGCTGCTCGGCGTCGATCAACGCGTCGTGCCGCTGTTCGGCAAGGGCGATGCGACCTTCGATGTCGGTAACTCGGTGTCCGTGCGCGGCCAGGCGACGAATGCGGGTGACACGACGGTCGATATCGACGTTGGCCGCGTCGACGGGGACAACACCGACGACATTGTCGCCGTGAACTCGTCGACGTTTGACGCCGACCTCGGCGTCGCCCTGTTCGGACGCACCAACGGCAGCTTCCGGACGCAACCCTTCGTGACCGACTTCGAGGCCCGTGCTCTGACGCTGGCCGACTTCGACGCGGCCTCCGATCGCGCTCTCGATGTCCTCATCGGATATGTCGGTAACGGCACTCGCGTGACGGTCAATATCGGCGATGGCGGCGGCGGCCTGGGCAATCCGTTCTCCCCGCTCGGTGTCGGGATGGCTCCGCGCGCTGCCAGCACCGGCGCCGGCAATCTCGGCGGCGATTCGCTGCCCGACTTCATGGTGCTGAACGAAAGCGGTTCTGAGATGCGGGTGTTCATCAACATCTCCGCCGAGCCGACGCCGACGCCGCCGATGGTGACTGGAACGCCCGCGACGCCGACCATCACGGCGACCGGGTCGGTGGTGCCGACGAATACGCCGACCGCGACGCCGACGCGGACGCCGCTGCCGCCGACGGCGACGCCGACGCCCGTCCCGACCGCCAACTATGGGCGCTGCGACGTGCAGCTCAGCGGCGCCTTCGCCGCCATCGCCACCGGCCGGCTCGACGGCGACGGCAGCGCCGACGTGGCGGTCGCCGACCGCGACGGCGATCGCGTCCTGCTGCTCTTCAACACCGACAGCGCGGCGCAGGCGCTGCGCGGGTGTGCCGATTCAATGAACATGATGCAGGGCGATCCGCCGATTGCGCTGCAGGTCACGGCGCTGGCGGTCGGCGACGCGCCGCGCGCCCTGGCAGTGGTGGACGTCGAGCGCGATGGCGACTTCGATGTCGTCGCCGCCGACGGCGACGGAATCACCGTGTTGCGCAACGACGGCGGCGGCCAGTTCAGCCGCCGGCCGGCGGTGGCGGTCGGCGTCAACCCATCGGCCATCGTCGGCGACTACCCGATCGACCCGACCGACCCGCGCCGTCGCGCCCCGCTCGATCTCAACCGCGACGGCCGCACCGACTTGGTCGTTGCCAACGCCGGCAGCGCCTTCCTGTCGATTCTCTACGGCGCCGTCGGCGGCGGCTTCGACGTCGCGACGCGCAGTATCCCCGGCCAGGCCTCGACGCTCACCGCCGCCGACTTCAATCAGGACGGGCGCGTCGACCTGGTCGCCGGCCGCGGCAGCGACGCGCTGCTGCTGCTGCAGAGCGCCGACCTGGCGGCCGGACAATCGGTCTTCCAGGCCAGTTCGTTCGCCAGCGGCGACGCCATCGTCGCCGTCGTCAGCGGCTTTTTCGACGGCAACCGCCTCGGCGACGTGCTCATCACCCGCGCCAGCGCGCTTGGCGAGGTCTTTCTCTTCGGCGGCGGCGGCTTCTCCCGCAGCGGCACGTTCAGCGCCGGCCGCAACCCGCGCGCCGCAGGGGTCGGCCGCTTCAACAGCGGCGACAGCGCCACCGACGCCGTCATTGCCAGCGGCGAGTCCACGGGCGATCTCAGCTTCGCCCTCGGCAACGGCAGCGGCGCCTTCCGCTCGCCGGCCTTGAACCCCTTCGACGTGCGCCCGCGGCCGGTGGCGCTGGCGGTCGAGAGCTTCGACGCCGACGGCATGCAGGACGTCCTCACCGCCAACGCCGACGGCACCCTGACGGTGCTGCTCAGCAGCGTGCCGCCGCCGACGCCGACGCCGCGGCCGACCGAGACGCCGACCGCCACCGAGACGCCCTCGCTGACTGGCACGCCGACCCCGACGCCGACGCCGACGGTCCCGGGCACCGAGCCGGCGACCGGGACGCCGACCTTTACCGCCACCGGCACGCGCACCGCGACGCCGCTCAACACGCAGTCGCCGACCGCCACCAAGATCGGCAACTTCAAGCTCAGCAGCTGCGCCATCGACGCGCGCGGCGGGGCGCCGAGCGGCACGCCGGCCGGCGCTCTCGCCATCGGCGGACTGCTGCTCCTGGTGGCGCGCCGCCGTCGCGGCGCCCGCCTGTTGGCCGCGCTGCTGGCCCTCGCCAGCTTCACCGCCGTCGCCGAGGCTCAACCCCCGTACGTCGCCTGCACCGTGCCGAGTTCGGTCTTTCTGCCGCCGCTCAGCGGCGTGCGCGGCGGCGCCGTCGGCGACCTCGACGGCGATGCCAGCCCCGACTTCGCGCTGCTCGACGCCACTAACCTGCAGGTCGCGTTGACCGACCGCGCGCTGCTGCAGCGCGGCTCCTGCCCGGAGGCGATCACCGCCTTCGCGACGCAGGCGGCCAACCCGGCCGCGGTGGCGATCGGCCTGCTCGACAGCGACGCGCAGCCCGACCTGGCCGTCGCCGTGCAGTCGCCGCGGCAGGTGTCGGTGTTGCCGGGCGCCCTCTTCGGCGCCGGTCCCAACTCGCCGGCGCTCGACCAGCCGGTGTCGGTGGCGATCGACCTGCTCAACCTCGACGGCTTCCCCGACCTCATCGTCGGCGATGCCAACCGCGTGCGCGTGCTGCTCGGCCGTGCCGACGGCACCTATCCGGAGTTCTCCAAGACGCTCGAGCTCGGCAACGAGCAGGTCGAGGCGGTCGGCATCGCCGACTTCGACGGCGACGGGCGGCGCGACATTGCCGCCGTCGACCTGCTCGGCGTCCTGCGCGTCTTCCTGCAGAATGCCGCCGGCGATCTGCCGCTCGGCCTGACGCGCGACCTCGGCGCCTTCCCGAACGACATGCAGGTTGCCGATCCGCTGCGCGGCGGCGACCTGAACGGCGACTTCATCCCCGACCTGGCCTTCGTCACCACCGACGCGCGCCTGCGCATCCTGCTCGGCGCGCGCGGCGCCTCCGGCATCGGCTTCGACAGTGCGGGCGCCTTCGACACCGGCACCAACCCGACCGCGCTCGGGCTCGCCGACCTGGACGACAACGGCGATCTCGACGCCGTCGTCGCCACCAGCGGCGCCAGCGGCAACGTGCGCTTCTTCCTCGGCGACGGCAGCGGCGGCTTCGCGGTCGGCGCCACCCGCCAGACCGGCCGCGGCCCGAGCGCCGTCCTGATCGCCGACCTCGACGACGACGGCCTGCCCGACGTCACCACCACCAATCAGACCGACGGCTCGCTGACCATCTTCCTCAGCAGTGCGCCCGCCCCGACACCCACCTCGACGCCGCTCAACACGCCGACGCAGACCGGCACCGTCACCGTGACGCCGACCGCGACGCCGAGCGAGACGCCGACCGCGACGCCGACCGAGACGCCGACGCAGACCCCGACCTCGACGGCGCAGTCGACCGGTACGCCGACACCGTTGCGCACCGCGACGGCGACCGTCACCTCCACCTTCGGCGGCTTCCAGGTGATGGGCGAGGGCTGCGCCAATATCGGCGGCGGTGCCAGCGGCGGCAGTGTGATGCCGTTGGTGGGGCTGGCGGCCCTGGCGCTGATCCCCCGCTGGCGGCGCTGACCGCTGGCCCGCGCCTGGCACCGACAGCACCTTGAACCGCCGCCACCGCTCCTCTACACCCGCCGGATGGTCGGTATCTGTCGCTACGGCTCCTATCTCCCCGTCCATCGCCTCGAGCGCCGGCTGATCGAGCAGGCCTGGGGGACCCGGCAAGCGAAGGGCGAGATCGCCGTCGCCAACTACGACGAGGACGCGCTCACACTCGCCATCGATGCCGCCATGGCCTGCCTCGGCGACCCGCCGGCGGCGCTCGAGGGCGCCTTCTTCGCCAGCACCAGCGCGCCCTATGCCGAGAAGCAGATCTCCAGCGTCCTCGCCACCGCCTGCGACCTGCCGCGCAGCATCACTACCGCCGACTTCGCCGGCTCGGTGCGCGCCGGCCTGGCCGCCACGCTCGCCGCGCTGCGGACCGTGCAGGCCGGCGCGGCGTCGGCGGTCCTGGTCGCCGCCGCCGACGTGCGCGTCGCCGCGCCGGAGAGCGAGCTCGAGGGCGTGCTCGGCGACGGCGCCGCGGCGTTGGTGGTGGGCGAGCACGAGGTCATTGCCGAGTTCCTCGGCGCCGCCGCCGTCGCCGACGAGTTCACCCACCTGTGGCGCACCGACGTGCAGCGCACCGTGCAGGTCACCGGCGGACGCTTCTCGACCGATTTCGGTTACGGCCGCGACCTCGCCGCCGCCATCCGCGCCCTGCTCGAGCGCCAGGGCCTCGAGCCCGGGGCGATTCGCTTCGTCGCCCTCGCCGCGCCCGATGCGCGCGCCGCCGCCGACCTCGCCAAGGGGCTCGGTTTCGACGCCAAGACGCAGGTCGTCGCCTCGCTGCACGGCGAGATCGGTTGCACCGGCAGCGCCGAGCCGCTGTTGCTGCTGGCGCGCGCCCTGGACAGCGCCGCGCCCGGCGACCTGATCCTCGTCGGCGGCGGTGGCGAGGGCGCCGACGCGCTGCTCTTCCGCGCCACGCCGGCCCTCGCAGCGCACCGCGCCGCCACACCGCTGGCGACGTGGGTGGCGGCGAAGACGCCGCTGCCGTCGTACCAGCGCTATCTCAAGTTCCGCCGCTTGATCGAAGTCGAGGAAGTCACCGACACGGTGACCAACGTGCTCGAGTACCAGGAGCGCAAGCAGGACATCCGCCTCTACGGCAGCAAGTGCGAGGCCTGCGGCCAGGTGCAGTACCCGATGGCGCGCGTCTGCATTCGTTGCCGCGTACCGGACCGCCTCGCGGACGTGCGCCTGGCGCGCCGCGGCACGGTGTTCACGTTCACCGTCGACCACCTCATCGCCAACCTCGAGCATCCGCTGCCGATGGCCGTCGTCGACGCAGAGGGCGGCGGCCGTCTCTACCTGCAGATCGCCGACGCCGACGACATCGCCATCGGTGCCTCGGTCACCTTCACCTACCGCCGCCTCCACGAGGGCGCCGGCAATCGCAACTACTACTGGAAAGCCCGGCCCATCCGGGAGCAGGCATGATCATTCCTTCAACGCGAAGGCGCGAAGACGCGAAGAGAGACTCCGCGTCTTCGCGTCTCCGCGTTGAAGAACTGCAGAGGTGAGACGATGAAAGATCAGGTGGCGGTGATCGGCGTCGGCTGCACCAAGTTCGGCGACCTGTACGAGCAGGGCTACGAGGACCTGATCTGCGAGGCGGCGTTCGAGGCCTACGCGGACGCGAAGATCGATCCGGCCGACATCCAGGCGGCGTATCTGGGCACGTATATGCCGGGCGCCTCGGGCGGTAAGTCGGCGGTGTCGCTGGGCGACGCGCTACGCCTCTACGACCGGCCGATCACGCGCGTCGAAAACTACTGCGCCACCGGCACCGACGCCTTCCGCAACGCCTGCCTCGCCGTCGCCTCCGGCACCTATGACGTCGTCCTGGTGCTCGGCGCGGAGAAGCTCAAGGACCGCGGCGGCCGCGGCCTGCCGCGCTTCGGCCACCCGCTGCTCGCCAAGGGCAACTCCGCCCCCGGCCTCTTCGCGTTGGCCGCCAATCGCTACATGCACACCTTCGGCGTCGGCCGTGAGACGCTGGCCAAGATCGCCGTGAAGAATCATTACAACGGTGCGCGCAACCCCAAGGCGCACCTGCGCAGCGAGATCACCGAGGAGAAGGTGCTCAACGCGCCGATGATCTCGACGCCGTTCGGACTCTTCGACTGCTGCCCGACCACCGACGGCAGCGCCGCGGCGATCGTCTGCCGCGCCGACCTGGCGCGGCGCTACACCGACACGCCGATCCTGGTGAAGGGCTTCGGCCTGGCGGTGACCACCGGGCGGCCCTATTTCGACCCGACCTTCGACTACCTCGGCTTCCGCTCGACGCAGCAGGCGGCGCAGCAGGCGTACACCATGGCCGGCATCACGCCGCGCGACGTCAGCTTCGCCGAGGTGCACGACTGCTTCACCTGGACCGAGCTGTCGAACATCGAGGATCTCGGCTTCTGCGCCAAGGGCGAGGGCAAGGCGCTGGTGCACGAGGGGCGGACGGCGCTCAGCGGCGACATTCCGATCAACCCGAGCGGCGGCCTGAAGTCGTTCGGCCACCCGATCGGCGCCAGCGGCGTGCGCATGATCTACGAGTGCGTCACCCAATTGCGCGGCCAGGCCGGTGAGCGGCAGGTGAAGAACGCCCAGATCGGTCTGGCCCACAACGTCGGCGGCCCGGGCGCCGTCGCCTGCGTCATCGCACTGGGACACTGACGCATCACCTGGAGTGTCACTTTCTCGCCGACTTGCCGTGAGGGGCGCCGGCGCGGACGACATACCCATCCTCGGCCGGCCCGGCATCCCTGCCAGACCGGCGGGCGGTGGGCTGGCGCTTCGCTTGCTGTGTCACCATGCAGGACGATGGGGCCCAGCATGGTCAGTAAGGTGCCGCCGCCGCGCGACGCGGCGGTCGCGGCGGTGGAGACTGTCGATCGCAAGCGGATCGTCATCTTGCTGCGCGCGGTGGTCATCGCCACCACCGGCTACCTGGTCCTGACGGGAGCCGACGACGGCCGCCTGGCGGCGGTCCTCTACATCGGCCTGTTTGCCGCTTCCAACCTTGCGCTCGCTCTGGCGCCGCGCCGCATCTTCTCCCTGGCGCACTTCGGGCCCTGCCTGCTGCTCGCCGACAGCGCCGTCATCCTGCTCGGCATGTCGTGGAGCCACGGCCTCTCCCAGGACCTGTTGCTCGCCTACTTCTTCACCATCTTCCTGGTCACCATCGGCGAGACGCTCGGGCAGATCGCCATCGGCAGTGCGCTGATCGGCGCCGTCTACGGCTATTGGTTGTGGGTCGGCGGCACCAGCGCGGTCAGCGCCGAGGCCTGGGTGCGGCTGCCGTTCTTCTTCCTGGTGGCGGTCTTCTACGCGTCGCTGATCGAGCAGTTGAAGCGCGAGCGGCAGAGGCGGCGCGCGGCGGAGACCGAGAACCAGCACCTGCGCTTCCTGCTCGACCTGGCCGGCGTCTTCTCCGAGACGCACGCGACGCGCGAGTTCGTGCGCGGCATCGGTCGCTTCGTCGAGGGCACCTCGCCGGGCCTGCGCTGCCGCATGGTGCTGACCGACGCCGACGGCGCGGCGTCGGACGGCGGCGTCGTCTTCCCGTTGCGCGCGCACGGCCAGTCCTACGGCGCGCTCCTGGTCGAGACCGAGGGCGGCCGCGCCCTTGCCGAGCGGGAGCGGTGGCTGTGCCAGATGGTCGGCCATGCGGCCGCAGGTGCGCTGTACGCGGCCGAGCAGTCCGACGCGGCGCGCGTCGCCGCGGACGCCAAGGACCAGTTCCTGGCCACCATCTCGCACGAGTTCCGCACCCCGCTGCACGCCATCCTCGGTTATCTCGACGTCCTCGACACGTCGCTGCCCGTCGGCGGCGATGCCATCCTGCACGAGAGCATCGAGCGTATGCGCGTCAATGCCTGCCGCCTGCAGCATCTGCTCGAGGAACTGGTCAGCTTCGCTGAGATCCGCTCCGGCCGGCGCGGCGTGCGCATCGAGCCGATCAGCCTGCGCGAGGCCGTCGCGGAACTCCTGCCGATCACCCGCGAGTTGATCGGGGGCAAGCCGGTGGCCATCTTCGCCTCGGTCGACGGCGCCGCCGACGACCTGCGCACCGACCGTCGCAAACTCAACCGCGCCCTCGGCTGCCTGCTCAGCAACGCTGCCAAGTTCACCGATGCCGGCGAGATCCGCGTCAGCGCTCGCGGCATCGGCGAGGGGCAGGTGGAGATCGCCATCAGCGACAGCGGCATCGGCATCGCGCCGCACGATCTGGCGATCATCTTCGACGATTTCCGCCAGGTCGACGGTTCCTTCACCCGTCGCTACGGCGGTCTCGGCATCGGCCTGACCCTGGCGCGCGAGATCGTCGGCCTGCTCGGCGGGGGGCTCGAGATCGACAGCGATCTGGGGCGCGGCACGACCGTCCGTGTGACGCTGCCGCAGGCGCTGCCCGAGGCCGCGCGGCCGCGCCCGCGGCGCGTCGCCGCGACCGTCGGCGAGCCGGCCGCGGCAGCCTGAAACGCGTCACCCGCGACGAATCAGGATGCCCCTGGAGGGCGCCCGTCGGCGCCTGTTGGATGAGGCGACGAGGGCCCAAGGCAACAGGCGGCGCCGGGGCGCCGCCCTCCAGGAGCACGGCCGCGAGCAGCGTGCGTCAGACCAGCCCGGCCGCCAGCGACGCGAACTTGCCCAGCCACGGGCCGAGCGAGAAGACGCAGTACACCGCCGCCAGTGAGCGCATCACCAGGACGCCGACGCGCGCCGGCGCGACGCGGTGCAGCAGCACCAACAGGCCGCAGGCCTTGGCCTTGAACAGCAGCAGGGCCGGGCCGACCCCGAGCAGGCCGAAGGCACCGAGCAGGATCGGGTTGGCTTCCTTGAAGCCGAGCAGCAGGCCCTGGTAGGTGGCGACGCCGTCGAACAGCTGCAGGGCCAGGTTGAGGATCAGCAAGCGGTACAGATGCAGGTCCACGCTGCGAGTCTGCATGCTGGCGGCGGCGGAGTCCACGCCTCATCTTCTGGCGCAGCTGCCGTGCGCTTTGCCAGAGAAAAATGCGCCAAGGCGCGGTTAGTCAGGCGAGGACGCCGGCCGCGCGCAGTGTGGCGATGCGCTCCGCCGGGTAGCCGAGGACGCGGCCCAGTACGTCATCGGTGTGCTCGCCCAGGCAGGGCGCGGCGCGCTGCACGTCGCACGGCGTGCCAGACAGGTGCCACGGGGCGCCGAAGTGCAGCTTGGTGCCGATCTCGGTGTGCGGGCGTTCGACGAAAAAGCCGCTCTGCGCCAGATGCGGATCCTCCGCCAGGTCGCGGCTGTTCATCGCCAGCGAGGCCGGCAGGCGCGCCGCCTGCAGGGCGGCGACGACCTCCTCGGCGACGCGATCGCGCGTCCACCCGCCGAGCAGCGCCTCGAGCGCGTCCTCATTGGCCTTGCGGGCGGCGGCGCTGGCGAAGCGGCTGTCGTCGGCCAGCTGCGCCTGTCCCATGCAGGCGGCGAGGCGGCGCCAGTCGTCGTCGTCGCGCGCCACAATCGCCACCCAGCGCTGCTCGCCGGCGCAGCGGAAGACGCCGTGCGGCGCCATGTGCGGATCGCGGTTGCCGGCGCGCGGCGGGGCGGCGCCATCGACGCTCTGCGCCAGCACGCCCTCGGCGAGCACCGCGATACTGGTCTCCCACTGCGAGAGATCGATGTACTGGCCGGTGCCGGTCTCGGCGCGGTGCCACAGCGCCGCCAGCACCGCCACGGCGCCGTGCAGGCCGCCGGTCGGGTCGCCGTAGGAGATGCCGACGTGCATCGGCGGCCAGTCGGCATAGCCGGTCAGCGACGACATCCCGGACAGCGGCACCTGTGCCGGTCCGTAGGAGACGAAGTCATGCTCCGGGCCGGTGGCGCCGTAGCCAGACAGGGCGATCATGATCAGATCCGGCCGCAGCGCGCGCAGCGTCTCGTAGCCGAGACCCATGCGCTCCATGACGCCGGCGGCGAAGTTCTCGCAGACGATGTCGCACTGCGCGACCAGGTCGTGCGCCACCGCCAGCGCCGCCGCTTGCTTGAGGTCGAGCGCCAGGCTGAGCTTGCCCTGATTGTACTGGTTGAAGTAGCCGCTGCGGTTGACGCCGGGCTGGCCGTCGGCGAACGGAGGCAGCAGGCGCGTCACGCAGGTGCGGCTGGCGCTCTCGACGCGGATCACCTCGGCGCCGAGGTGGGCGAGTTGCAGGGTGCAGAACGGGCCGGCCCACACCCAGGTGAAGTCGGCGACGCGGATGCCCTCGAGCGGGCGGCTCATGCGCCTGCCTCCGCCAGCACCTCGGCGGTGTGCTCGCCGAGGCGCGGCGCCGGTCGGCGCAGCGCCCACGGCGTCGCCGACAGCCGGTAGGGCGCGCCGGGCACGGTGACGGCGGCGCCGCCGGCATCGAGCGTGGCGAAGAAGCCGCGCGCCTTGAGGTGTGGCGAGGCCAGCAGATCGCCCATCGTCGACACCGGCGCGAACGGGATGCGGCGCCGTTGCGCCGCCAGGTAGACCTCCTGCACCGACTGTTCGCTGGCCCACTCCTGCAGAAACAGCTTCAGCGCGTCCCAATTGGCACCGCGGCTGAGGCGGTCGGCGAAGAGCTCGATACCCGCCCACTCCGGGTCGCCGATCATGCGCACGAACTCGCGCCACTGGTGTTCCTCGACGCAGCAGATGAACACCCAGCCGTCCTTGCACTCGAGGAAGTCGAGCGGCTGGATCGGCTTGCGACCGAGGCGCGAGGCGACCAGGCCCTGGTACGGCCAGTACTCGAACGTCAGCTCGAGGATGGCGGCGAGCGTCTCCTGGATCGACACCACCACTTCCTGGCCGCGTCCGTCGCGGCGGCGCGCCAGCAACGCGCCGAGGGCGGCGACGGCGGCGTTGACGCCGCCCTGGAACTCGGCCTGCATGCCGTACGGCTTGAGCGGTGGCAGGTCTTCAGCCTCGGCGCCGCCGCCGTTCAGGTAGGCGATGCCACCGGCGTTCCACAACGTCAGGTCCGTCGCCTCCCAGTCGCGCTTCGGGCCGCTCAGGCCGTACGGCGTGATGGCGGTGACGACCAGGCGCGGGTTGAGTGCCGCGAGGGTGGCGAAGTCGAGCCCGCGCGCGGCCAGGTCGCGCGGCGCCACGTTGTGCACCAACAGATCGGCGCCCCGCGCCAGGGCATGCAGGCCGTCGCGGCCGGCGGGCGTCGCCAGATCGAGGGCGGCGCCGCGCTTGTTGGTGTTGAGGTAGAGGAAGAGGCCGCTGCAGTCGGGGTCGGGGGTGCCGCCGGGGTAGGGGCCGCGCCGGCGCGCGGCGTCGCCGCCCGGCGCCTCGACCTTCACCACTTCGGCGCCGAGGTCGGCGAGCAGTTTGGTCGCGTATGCCGCCGCAACCAACTCACCGCATTCGACGACGCGGATTCCGCTCAACGCCCCAAGGGACATGGCGCAGCCGTGTACATGACCTGGCCGGCGACGCCAACCCCGCCCGTGACAGCGGATGCGGCGCCGCCGAACTCTCCATGCAAGAAACGGGCGAAACGCCACGCGTCCCTGCACATGCGCCTGCGCGCCTTGACAATCTTTTATACCGCCGGCAAAGCTCCGCTTATTCCTACAATCCAGTCCAGAGACGCCGCGCCGTACGCGCAGTGCAGCCACGGGTCGAGCCACATCAGACCTGGGCACCACGAGTTCGGAACCGCATTGCAGATGCCGAGGAGTATGGAGTGAAGCGAATCCGCTTGGGACGTAGCGCGGCCAGCATCATCGCGCCGCTCGCACTGGTTGCCGCCGTCGCCTGGGCGGGATTGCCGCCGCTCTCCTTCGCGCCGCGAGTCGACGTACTGCTCGGGCCGGACGGGTGCGTGACCGGCGTCGACTGTTCCGAGGGCGCGGTGGCGGCCGTCGCGGGCGACTTCAACGGCGACGGCGACCTCGATATCGCCACGGCCAATAGCGGTTCTGACGATGCCACCGTGCTGCTCGGCGACGGCGCCGGCGGCCTCGTCATGTCGGCGACGCTGCTCGCGGGTGCGGCGCCGAGCGCCATCGCCGCCGTCAATCTCGACGGCGACGCGGTCCTCGACCTGGTGGTCGCCAACGAGACCGACGACAACGTCAGCGTCTTCATCGGCAACGGCGACGGCACGTTCGACGACGCGGTCCCTGTTGCGATGGGCAGCTCTCCGGACGGCGTCGTGCTCGCCGATCTCGACGGCGACGGCGCGCTCGACCTCGCCACCGCCGACCTGTTCAGCGAGTCGGTCTCTGTGCGCCTCGGCAACGGCGACGGCACCTTTGGCGATATCGTCACGACCGCGGTCGTCGGCGGGCCGATCGCGCTTGCCGCCGGGCGGCTGAACGCCGACACCAACGTCGACCTGGCGGTCAGCCTCAACGACGCAGCCAGCGTCGTGGCGCTGCTCGGCGCCGGCGACGGCACCTTCACCGTCGGTGAGCCGTTGCCGGTCGACGAAGGGCCGCAAGGGCTGGCGATCGGCGACCTGAATGGCGATGGCGTCGGCGACATCGCCGTCGCCACCGAGTTCTTCGATTTCGTCGGCGTACTGCTCGGCAACGGCGACGGTACCTTCGCCGAGAACGTCAGCTACGCAGTGGGCGGCTTCCCCGAGTCGGTCGCTATCGGCGATTACAACGGCGACGGCATCGCCGACCTGGCGACGGCAGACAGCTTCGGCACCATCGAGTTCGAGGGCAGCATCTCGGTGCTGGCCGGCAACGGCGACGGCACGTTCCAGGACGTGGAGGCGTTCGAGACCGACATCGGCGCCTGGGGTATCGTCGCCGCCGACCTGAACGACGACCGCTTGCCCGACCTGGTCACCGCCAATCTCGACAGCGCCGACGTCTCCGTCCTGGTCAACACCGGCACGCCGCCGACGCCGTCCTGCGTCGGCGACTGCAACGGCGACGGCGAGGTGGCGATCAACGAACTCATCCTGGCGGTCAACATCGCCCTCGGCTCGGCGCTGGTGAGTGACTGCCCGGCGGTCGACGCCAACGGCGACGGCGAAGTGACGATCAACGAGATCATCGCCGCCGTCAACAACGCACTGAGTGGCTGCCCGGCAGCATAACGCCAGGGTGGAGCGCCTTTGACAACATGCGGGTACGTGAGGTAGCTGTGACAGACTTTTTTGACACCCCGGCCGGGTCCGGGACCACCAACACCAGGCAGAGCGGGCCGCGGATCGAGCCCGCGCGGCGAGGAAACGCAGGCATGATGCGACGGGTCGCGGTGATGGCAGCTTCGAGCGTGTTGGCGCTGACGGCTGTCGCGGCGAGTGCGCAGCCCTGTCCCACCCCAGCCCCCATCGGAGCCGTCTGCGGCGCGAACTGCGCGGCCATCGCGGTGAGCGACGCCTCCGGCAGCAGCAGCGCCGCCGGGACGGTCTCAATCTCGTTTACGCAGGGACCGGACGACGCCGCCGCGCAGCGCGGCAACGACGACGTCGCGGCGATCGCCTTCACGCTCGGCATGCCGGGCACGGGCGAGGGCGCGCCGCTGGTCTTCGACTGCGTCGACGGCAACCTGGCCGCTGGAGCCGTCACCCCGGGCGCGGCCATCGCCGGGGACTTCACGGTCGTGGTCGAGAACGCCCAGTGCACCAACCGCAATCGCTGCCTCTGTCCCGACACGGCGGCGGGCCAGACGCGCGACAACTTCGTCAATATCGCCATCTACGGACCGAAGACGCTGCCCGAGCAGGGCCCGGTGACCATTCCGGTGCTGCCCGACAGCGGTGAAATCGTCGTCCTCAAGCTCAAGGCCGCCAGCGACGTCGCCCAGGCTACGGTGGTTCCCCTGCACGCCTTCTCGGCCCTCGACGCCAGCAAGCCGCAGTTTGCCGCCAATCTGTCGATCGGCGACCAGTCGGCCTGCGACGTCACTGCAAGCGGCACCACCAGCGCGGTCACCTTCGACGACGGTGCCTTCACGGTCGGCGTGCCTGTGATCGCGTGCGCCGGCGATTGCAACGGCGACGGCTCGGTAGCCATCAACGAGCTGATCACCGGTGTGAACATCGCCCTCGGCAGCGCGCAGGTCAGCAGCTGCCCGTCTTTCGACGTCAACGGCGACGGCAATGTCGCCATCAACGAGCTCATCGCCGCGGTGAATAACGCCCTCAACGGGTGTCCGGCGGCGTGAGGGTTGCGCTAGGCTCAATAGATAGTAGGGTGTGTCGGCTGCGGTTGCTTGGGCACCGTCGGCTCGCTAATGGGACGTGGACCGTCAAAAAATTCAGGGGAGGATTAGAGAGATGATCAAGAGTGGATGGAAGGTCGCCGCGGCTGCGGCGAGCGCGGCGTTGTTGCTGGCAGCGAGCGCACAGGCGGTAGTCGAGATATCGGGCGGCGAGAATACCGGCGCGCCGGGCGAGACGGTCGCGGTCGACGTTTCGTTGACGGCGGACCCGGACATCGTTGCTGGCACCGAGAACGTGATCGGCTTCAACCCGACGGACATCGCAGTCGCGGCAAAGGCCAACGGCAAGCCCAACTGCACCGTCAACCCGGACATCGACAAGGGCGGCACGGCGTTCGCCTTCCAGCCGTCGGCATGCACGGGAACGGCGTGCGTCGGCGTCAAGGCGCTGGTCCTGGCCCTCGATAACGTCTCCCCGATCCCTAACGGCGTCGTCATGTACACCTGCCAGGTGGCCATCGCCGCCGGCGCCACGGCTGGCGACAAGACCCTGTCGATCACTTCGCCGGGCGCCAGTGATCCGGACGGCGTCGCCATTCCGGCGACCGCCTCGGACGGCCGCGTCATCGTCACCGGCGGCGCGTCGGATGCCGACATCATCGTCGGCGACGGCTCGGGTGCGGCGGGCGCGACCGTTCAGGTCCCGACCAGCCTCGATGCCGGCACGGTGGTCGCTGGCACGGAGAACGTCATCGGCTTCGCGGCGCCTCTGTCGATCGTCGCCAAGGCGAATGGCAAGCCCGACTGCGCGGTCAACCCTGACATCGACAAGGGTGGCACGGCCTTCGCGTTCCAGCCGAGCGGTTGCACGGCCGGGACGTGCACCGGCGTCAAGGCGCTGGTGCTGGCGCTCGACAACGTCGCGCCGATTCTCGACGGCGTCGTCATGTACAACTGCAACGTTGCGATCGCCGCCGACGCGGCGGCGGGAGACTACCCGCTGACCTGCAGCGCGCCGGGCGCGAGTGATCCGAACGGCGGCGCCCTGCTGGCGTCCTGCACCAGTGGCACCATCACCGTCACCGGCGGCGACGAGCCGACGCCGACGCCGACCGAGACGCCGATCGTCGAAATCACGCCGACGAACACGGCGGCGCCGACGTCGACCAACACCATCAGCATCCCGACCAACACCCCGATTGGTGGCGGCGGCGGTAACGACGACGACGGTTGTGCCGTCGTCGCACCGGCGCAGAGCAGCAATGGCTGGATGCTGCTGCTGCCGGCCGCCGCACTGCTGTGGGTGCGCCGCCGCACCCGCTGATAGCGGCAGACACGTCTGAGCTGAACGAGAGGGGGCTGAGCAATCAGCCCCCTCTCTTTTTTTGCGGCGCCGTCCCACGGCGCCGCCTGAGGGTCTGATGTCGCTCCTCGCCGGAAAGCGCGCCGCCATCTTCGGGGTCGCCAACGACCACAGCATCGCCTGGGCCATCGCGCAGCGCTTCCGGGCCGAAGGCGCCGAGTTGGCCCTGACCTATCCCAACGCGGCGATCGAGAAGCGCGTGCGGCCGCTGGCGGAGTCGATCGGTGTCGAGTGCGTCCTGCCCTGCGACGTCAGCGACGACGCCCAGCTCGACGCCGCCTTCGCCGCCCTGCGCGAGCGGTGGGGCGAGATGGATGCGCTGGTCCACTCGCTCGCCTTCGCCGATCGCGACGACCTCAAGGGGCGCTTCGTCGATACGCCGCGGCAGAGCTACCACGTCGCCCTCGACGTCAGCGCCTATTCGCTGGTCGCCATGGCACGCCGCGCCGAGCCGCTGCTGGCGCCGCGCCGCGGCGCCATCGTCACCATGACCTACCTCGGCGCCGAGCGCGTCATCCCGCACTACAACGTCATGGGTATCGCCAAGGCGGCGCTCGAGGCGAGCGTGCGCGCCCTCGCCTGGGATCTCGGCGAGACCGGGGTGCGCGTCAACGCCATCTCGGCCGGCCCGGTGCGGACGCTGTCGGCGGCGGGCATCGCCGGCTTCAAGACCATGCTGCACCACAACGCCGAGCACGCGCCGCTGCGGCGCAACGTGACGCCGGAGGAGGTCGCCGGGGCGGCGCTCTTCCTGTGCAGCCCCGCCGCCGCCGGCGTCACCGGCGAGGTGCTGCACGTCGATGCCGGCTACAACGTGATGGGCATGTAGATCCCCTCACCCTGACCTTCTCCCAGCGGGAGAGGGGACCTTGGCGTCTGCCGCGTTGCTCGCCCGGGTCCCCTCTCCCGCTGGGAGAGGGTCACGGTGAGGGGATGTCGATGTCGACGATCCGCGATGGACCCAATCCTCCGACACGTCTGCGGCATCCGCATCGATGCCGTCTGGGTCACGGTGTCCCTGGGATTTCTCGTCGCGTTGCTCGTCGTGCGCGCCGAATTGAGTCGCCAGGGACACGACGGTGGGGCGGCAGCGCCGCTGCGGGCAGTGCAGGGGGGCTGATGCGACCGGTGCTGTTCTACCTCGGCGACATCGCCGTCCCGAGTTTCTGGGCGATGTCATTCCTCGCCTTCTTCGTCGGCCTGCTCGTCATCCGGCGCGACTTCCGCGAACGCGGCCGCGACGAGTACCTCGCCTACGATTTCGTCCTCTGGGCCTATGTCGGCGGTTGGGTCGGCGCGCGCCTGTTCGTCATCCCGACCGGCTGGCAGTACTTCGTCGAGGACCCCTTCGGTTTCCTGATCTCCGCGAGCGGCTGGGTATGGTACGGAGGCCTGATCGGCGGCGCCGTGGCGGTGCTGGTGTGGGGCTGGCGCGTTGGCCTGCCGCTGTTGCTGGTCGGCGACATCGGCGCCCCGGCCCTGGCCATCGGGCTCGCCATCGGTCGGCTCGGCTGCCAGTTGGCCGGCGACGGCGACTACGGCGTGCCGACCGACCTGCCGTGGGGGATGAGCTATCCCGAGGGGGTCGTGCCGACGACGCAGCGGGTTCACCCGACGCCGATCTACGAGATGGTGCTGTACAGCGCCCTGTTCGTCTTCCTCTGGCGGCGTCGCCGCGAGCAGCGCCCGAGCGGCGATCTGCTCGGGCAGTATCTCCTGTGGTCGGGCCTGGCGCGCTTCGCGGTGGAGTTCGTGCGCCGCAACCCCGAATGGCTGTTCGGCCTGACCACCGCGCAGGTGATGTCGCTCGCCAGCATCGCCCTCGGCGTCTGGCTGATCCGACGCGCAGCGGATGAGCCACAGGCAACGCCTTCCGCCCCTACTCGGAATCCTGGCGCGTGACCCTGTCCGTGGAGGGCGGCCCCCCCTGGGGGCCGGGGGGGGGGGTGGCCATGCGCCCGATCCAACAGGGGCCCGCGGGGGGGCGGCCACCACTAAGCCCCGGCGGCGGATGG
>JANNRA010000072.1:0-26792 GCA_031401035.1 bacterium
TCAGAAAAAAAGTTGTGCTCTTTCTGGAATTCCATTGAGTTTTTCTAAATGTAAAAAAGAAAAATCAAAAGCAACAGCTTCGTTAGATAGGATCGATTACGGGGCGGCGCCCTCCAGTTTCCGAGCGCGTGCGGCCCTCGCCGGTGAAGCGGGCGGCGGCGCGCGGCCGCCGCCCCCCCCCCGCCCTACATGCCGTCGGACTTGAACGACACCTTCAGTTTGGCGCGGTACTGGGCGACCTTGCCCTTCTCGATCGTCATGTCGAGCTGGGTCACCTCGGCAACGCGCAGGTCGCGCAGCGACTTCGAGGCGCGCGCGACAGCGGCGGCAGCCGCCTTCTCCCACGAGTCCGAGCTCGTGCCGACCAGCTCGATCACCTTGTAGACACTCTCGGCCATAGCGATCTCCTCCTTCAGTCTGCGGTTGCGTTGCGTGCCGGACGACCAGTGACGCAAGCCGTGCGCCTTGGCAACCCGAAAGCTGCCGGCTCAGGGCGGTTGGAGGCTACCGCGTCGGCGTGTCGGCAACGCGCAACTCGGCGGCGAGCGCCGCCAGGCTGGCATCCGCGGTCCACAGGGAGCACGGCTGCACCAACGCCGAGGCGAGGAGGTGGGCATCGACCCAGTCCAGGACCCTGGCATGGGATTCCTTCCCCGTGTCGGTCGTGGCGCCGTTCACCGCAAGCACTCGGCACGCCGTGCCCCGGCGGGCGTCTCACGGCGCCGCTGCCGGGCGGGCGGAGGGGAGGCCGGAGAACGAGTCGATCGCCGCCAGGAGCGCCTGCGGGTGCGGCCGGTAGCGGTAGTTCTCGGTCAGGTCGCGCCAGCGCACGACGCCCTGGGCGTCGATCAGGAACGAGGCCGGGCGGGCCATGCTGAGGCCGGTCGCCGCGTCGTCGTGGCGCAGGCCGAAGGCGTCGATCGCCGCCAGGGTGGGGTCGGCACCGATGCGGTAGGCGAGGTCAAGTGACTCCGCCACCTGCGCGTTGCGCTCCACCGGGTCGACGACGACGGCGACGATCTCGGTGTCGCGGGCCGCGAACGCAGGCTGACTCAGCTGCAGACCCTGCAGCTCCGACATGCAGAAGGGTCACCAGAAGCCGCGGTAGAAGACCAGCAGGACGTTGCGGCCGCGCAGATCGGCCAGCCGCAACGGCGCGCCGCGCTGGTCGGTGAGGGCGATGTCCGGGGCGACGGCGCCGACGCCGGGCGCCGTCGCGGATGCGTCGGGCATGCGACTCGAGAAGTCGAACAGATACCAGGCGAAGAAGGCGGCGCAGGCGAGGTTGACGCCGGCCAGCAGAGGGGCGAGGCGGCGGCCGCGATGCGTCGGGCGGCGGCCGAGGGCGCCGCGCACGCCGCGGGCGGAGAGCAGCAGGCCGGCGGCGACGATGGCGGCGTTGAGCAGCGGCGTCTCGCGCAGCGCCGGCCACTGCGGCGACAGGACGGGAACGACAAAGGCGAAGTAGCTGGCGACGCCGAGGCAACCGAGGACGAGGCCGACGGCGGCGGCGGCGTTGCGCTTCGGCATCGCCGGCGTCGTAGCAGGGCGCGCGACGTCGCGCGAGCGGCGCGCCCGCAGCGCAGCGCCTGCAAGGCAATCTCAGGCGCGGCGGGCCATCTCCTTCGCCCAGCGGTAGTCGGGCTTGCCGCTGTCGGAGCGCATGATGCGCTGCACCGGCACGAACGCCTTGGGCAGCTTGTAGCGGGCGAGGTGCTGGGCGGCGGTGGCCAGTAATTCGTCGTCGCTGGCCGACTCGCCCGGCCGGAACTGCACCACGGCGATCACCTGTTCGCCCCAGCGTTCGCTCGGCGCGCCGGCGACGACGACGTCGTAGACCGCCGGGTGGTGTTTGAGCGCCTTCTCGACCTCCTCGGCGAAAATCTTCTCGCCGCCGGAGTTGATGCACACCGAATCGCGGCCGAAGACGATGACGCTACCGTCGGCCGCGGCCTGGGCACGGTCGCCGGGGACGGCATAGCGCGTGCCGCCGATGGTCGGGTAGGTCTTCTGCGTCTTGGCCGCGTCGTTGAGGTAGCCGAGCGGCAGATAGCCGCTGCGCGCCAGCCAGCCGGTTTCGAGGTCGCCGGGCTCGAGGCGGCGGGTGAGGGCGGCGTCGAGCACACAGGTGTGGGCGTCCATCTTGAACGCCGGCGACACCGCGTCGCCCCTGGTGGTCAGGGCGGCGCCCTGGGCGCCGGTCTCGGAGGAGCCGAAGCCGTCGAAGATCATGAGATCCGGCAGCGCGTCGAGGAAGGCGTACTTGAACGGCGGCGAGAGGATGGCGCCGCCGGAGCCGAGGATGCGCAGGCTCGACAGGTCGTAGGTCGCCTTGCCGAGTTGGTCGAGCAGCGGCCGCGCGAAGGCGTCGCCGACGATCGACAGCGTGCCGACCTTCTCGCGTTCGATGGTGCGCCAGATGTCGTCGGCATCCAGGCCGCGCGTGTTGCCGGGCAGGACGATGGCGCCGCCCTGGTGGAGGATCATGAACGAGCTCCACTGCGCCGCGCCGTGCATGAACGGCGGCGCCGGCAGGGCGCGGATGAAGGTGCCCATCGGGGCGCGTTCGACCATGTCGGCGACGCAGGCGACCTCGCCCATGCCGGCCGGCAGCACACCACCCAGGGCGGCGAAGAAGATGTCGTGCTGCGTCCACAGGACGCCCTTCGGCATGCCGGTCGTGCCGCCGGTGTAGAGGATATAGAGATCCTCCTGGCGCGGCGTCACCGGTGGCAGGGCGTCGCTGGCGCCGGCCAGCGCCGTCTCGTAGTCGCGCGCGCCGGGCAGCAGCGGCTCGCCGCTGCCGTCCTCGACCTGCAACAGCAGCGCCTGCGGCGGCAGGTCGCCGAGCACGGCGCCCAGCCGCGGCGCGAAGCCGGCGTGGTAGATGATGGCCCTGGTCTGCGCGTCGGTGAGCAGGTAGCGCAGTTCCTCCTCGACGTAGCGGTAGTTGACGTTGAACGACGTCGCGCGCGCCTTCCAGGCGCCCATCATGCCTTCGAGGTACTCGGGGCCGTTGTAGAGATAGAGGGCGACGTGATCCTGCCCAGATTCCCAGGGCGCGAGCTGCTCGCGTTCGCGGTGACAGCCGAGCCCGGCGCCGTGCAGCAGGTTGGCCAGACGCCGCGAGCGCATCTGGAAGTCGCGCCAGGTCAGCCGCCGCGTCGGTGTGACGATCGCGTCCTGGTCGGGGATCGCGTCGGCGATCGCCTCGTTGATCGGCCCCATTGCGAACATATCCACCCCACTCCGAAAACAACTCACACGGAGGCGCGGAGGAACGGAGAACTGACCAAGAACTTCTTCTCCGTGTCTCCGTGTCTCCGTGTGAAGAATCCTGGTCGTCACTGCCACGCGGCGAGGACGTCGTCCACCGAGGCGATGGTCGCCAGCAGGCGCAGGGTGTTGGCGATGACGGCGTCGACGTAGTCGTCGGGCGTGCCGGTGACGGCCTGGCGCGGGATCACCACCTGGTAACCGGCATTGACGGCTTCGATGGTGAGGCCGGTGATGCCGATATTGACCGAGACGCCGGTGGCGACGACGGTGCGCACGCCGAGGTTGCGCAGCAGTTGGTCCAGTTCGCCGGCGTGGAAGGGCGTCACGCCGTGGTAGCGGGTCAGCAGCCAGTCGCCCTCGCGCGGCGCCAGCGCCGGCACGATCTGCTGGCGCGGCGAGCCCGGCAGCAGCGGCTCGCCCTTGCGGCCGAGCGCCAGCAGCAGGCAGTTCGCCGCGCCGCCGGCCGAGTCGGCGCGCCGCGCCACGGTCAGGTAGAAGACCGGCACGCCGGCGCCGCGGGCGGCCTCGAGGACGCGCCCGATGTGGCCGATGGTGCCGTGCCGACGCACCGCCTCGCCGAGGGCGCCGAGCGCCGCGCTCTCGCCGACGATGCCCTGCTGGCATTCCATCACCAGCACCGCGGTCGATGCCGGTGCGAGCAGAGTCTTGAGATCAATCGCCATAGAAGAGGGGATTCACACGGAGGCACGGAGAAACGGAGACGACTCGGATTCCTCCGTTTCTCCGTGCCTCCGTGTGAAAAAGCGTTCAGGCTCCGACCAGCGGGTAGAGGCGCTTGGAGTTCTCCGACAGGATGCGCTTCTTCGTCGCGTCGCTGAGCTCGCGGCGCTCGGCGATCTGCTTGACGGTGTCCGGGAACGAGCAGTCCCAGTGGTAGTAGTCCGAGGCGTAGACGATCTTGGTGTCGCCGAGGATCTCGACGACCTGCTTGATCATGTGCTCGTCGGGTTCGCACGAGATGAAGCAGTTGCCGTCCATGAAGTACTCGCTCGGCTTGCGGTCGATGCCCGGGGCCTGCTCGCCCATCAGCTCGTAGTGCTCATCGAGGCGCTCGAGCCAGAACGGCAGCCAGCCGCAGCCCGACTCCATGAAGCCGACGTGCAGCTTCGGGAAGCGATGAATGACGCCGCCGACGATGAGCGACATCAGCGCCAGCATATTGCCCATCGGGTGGGTGAGGGCGTGGACCTCGAAGCGGGTGTGGAAGCGGTCGACGCCGATCGGGTACTGGTCGGGCGCCTGGCCGCCGCCGTGGATGCAGACCGTGGCGCCGAGGCGTTCGGCTTCCGCCCAGACGACATCGAAGCTGGGGTCGCTGAGGTTCTTGTCGCGGA
Source organism: bacterium (assembly GCA_031401035.1). Classification (GTDB taxonomy): domain Bacteria; phylum Desulfobacterota; class Binatia; order HRBIN30; family CADEER01; genus JANNRA01. Next base: position 4,635 of record JANNRA010000072.1, read on the forward strand.
TGTGCTGCGGGCAGACCATGCCCACCAGACCCAGCTCGGTGACGGCGCGGCGCAGCTCGGCGGCGGCGGCCGGGGGGTCGATCATCGGCAGCTTGGCGAGCGCCTTGAGGCGCTTCGGGTCGTGTCGATTGAAGGTCGCCTTGGCCTCGTTGATGGTCCGGCACAGGGCCAGCGAGAAGGCGGGGTCGAGCAGCGCCCACTCCTCGCCGGCGCCGCCGGGGAAGGTGACGGTGACGTCGATGCCCTCGAGGTCCATGTCCTTGATGCGCTCGTCCGGGTCGGTCATGCCGGGGCGCGAATCGAACTTGTCGCCCTTGCGCGCCAGTCCGCCGCCCGGGAGGGTCAGCTTGGCGTAGTGTGTGGCGATCTTGTCGCGGTACTCCGCCATGCGCGGCTGCCATTGTGCCGGCAGCGTGTCGCGCCAGTTGGCGTGTTCACCGCCGTGCCCGTCCGCATCGATTACGTGGTAGCCGAACTGACCCATGTGTCCTCCTGTCGCCTACGGCGCGACCGCTCGCCGGTCGCGGGGATCATCAGACCATTGAGAAGACGCCGCGCGCCAGGTGGCCGGCGCGCAGGTCGTCGAGCGCGTGCGCGAAGTCGTCGAGCGCGTAGTGGCGGGTGATGAGTTCGTCGATCTTCAGACGGCCGCTCAGGTAGAGCTCCGCCAACATCGGAAAATCGCGCTGCGGCCGCGCCGCGCCGTAGCGGCAGCCGAGGATCGACTTGTTCTGGTAGAGGGCGTGGACGACGAAGTCGAAGCTGGTGCCGACCTTCGGCACGCCGACGATGGTCATCGTGCCGCCCGGCGCGATCGCCTCCAGCGCCTGCTTGATGACGCCGATGTTGCCGACGCACTCGAAGCTGTAGTCGACGCCGCCGCCGCTGAGGTCGCGCACCGCCTCGACGGGATCGCAGGTCGAGGCATCGATGACGTGCGTGGCGCCGAAGCGCCGCGCCCATTCGAGCTTCTGCGGCATGACGTCGACGGCGATGATCTTCGCGGCGCCGCTCAGCACGCCGCCCTGCACGCAGTTGAGGCCGATACCGCCGACGCCGAACACCGCCATCGTCGCGCCGACCTCGACGCGGGCGCGGTTGACCACCGCGCCGAAGCCGGTCATGACCCCGCAGCCGATCAGCGCGGCGCGGTCGAACGGCACGCGCGCATCGATCGGGATGGCGCCCTGTTCGCGGACGACGGTGTACTCGGCGAAGACCGAGGCGTTGGCGAACTGGTAGGCCGACTTACCGCCGACGGTGAACGGCTTGGCGTCCTTCGGGCTCGGCGCGTTGCGGCACTCGGTCGGGTGGCCGGCGTCGCATTTCGCGCAGCGGCCGCAGTGCGACAGCGTCGAGATGATGACCGTGTCGCCTTCCTTCACCGCGCGCACGCCGACGCCGACCGCGTCGATGACGCCGGCGCCCTCGTGCCCGAGCACCACCGGCACCGGGTAGGGGATGGTGCCGTCGATGACGCTGAGGTCGGAATGGCACAGGCCCGCCGCCCTGATGGCGACGCGCACCTCGCCCGGACCCGGATCGCGCACCTCGACCTGCTCGATCACCACCGGCCGGTCACTCGCGTAGAACACCGCCGCTTTCATGTCCGACCCTTTTCAACGCGAAGGCGCGAAGACGCGGAGGCGTCTCCCTCGTGTGCGGCCTTCGCGCCTTCGCGCCTTCGCGTTGAAGTCCTCATGAGGTCCAGCCGATGTACTTGAGCTCGCTGTAGGCCTGCAATGCGTAGGTGCCGCCGTCGCGGCCGATGCCGGAGAGCTTGTAGCCGCCGAACGGGGCGTCGCCATTCATGGGCGCGCCGTTGATCTGCACGGTGCCGGTGCGCAGGGCGCCGGCGACGCGCAGGGCGCGGGCGGTGTCGGCGCTCCAGACGTAGCCGTAGAGACCGAAGTCCGAGTCGTTGGCGATGGCCACGGCCTCGGCCTCGTCGCGGAACGGGATGGCGACCAGCACCGGCCCGAAGATCTCCTCGCGGGCGATGGTCATCTCGTTGCGCACGCCGGTGAAGAGCGTCGGCTCGACGTAGAAGCCGTGCGCGAGGTGCGCCGGCCGCTTGCCGCCGGCCGCCAGGGTGGCACCCTCGGCGACGCCGGCGGCGATGTAGCGCTCGATGCGCTCGCGTTGTGCCGCCGAAATGACCGGGCCGACGACGGTGCCCGCCTCGTTCGGCGGGCCGATCGTCAGGCGCGTCGCGGCGGCGGCGAGTTGGGCGGTGAATTCGTCGTAGATCGTCTGCTGGACCAGCAGACGGGTACCGGCGATGCAGATCTGGCCGCTGTGGAAGGTCCAGACGCTCATGGCGCTGGCCAGGGCGCGTTGCCGATCGGCGTCGGCGAAGACGATGTTGGCGGACTTGCCGCCCAGCTCGAGCAGCGTGCGTTGCATGCGCCGCGCCGCGCCGGCCTGGATCTGGCAGCCGACGGCGGTGCTGCCGGTGAAGGAGATCATGTCCACGTCGGGCGACTCGCACAGCGCCACGCCGATCTCGGGGCCGGCGCCGCAGACGAAGTTCAGCACGCCCGGCGGCAGGACCGAGTCGATCATGCGGCACAGTTCGGCGACGCCGAGCGGATCGGCGGGCGCCGGCTTGACCACCACCGTGTTGCCGCAGGCGAGCGCGGGGCCGACCTTGCCGGCGCAGTTGGTCATCGGAAAGTTGTAGGGCGTGATGCAGGCGACGACGCCGATCGGCTCGCGCACCGCCATGCCCGAAGCGACGCCGCCGCCCTGGCGGGCGGTGAGCGTCTGCGGCGGCAGCGGCGTCTGCGGCGACTGGCTGGCGAGGGCGGCGTACTTGGCCAGGCGCAGCCCGACGGCGCCGACCTGCTGGGTCTCGGCGACCAGCCGCACGGCGCCGGTCTCGGCCATGGTGAGGTCGACCAGCGACGCCTTCTCGCGCTCGAACAGCTCCACCGCCTGCTGTAGCAGGGCGCCGCGTTCGGCACCGCTCAGCCGCGGCCACGGGCCGTGCGCGAAGGCGGCGCGCGCGGCCCGCGCCGCGCGCTGCACCTGCTCGACCGAACACTGCGGCGCCTGTCCCGCCACCTGCTCGGTGGCGGGGTTGATGACCGGGTAGGAGCCGGCGGCGGCCGGCTCCCAGGTGCCATCGATCAGAACGGAGTTGAGCGTGTCAGACATGGCAGTGTTGATCCGGCGCGGCGCACGGGAGGTCCCGCGGCGCCGCGCCGCATCGCGCGCAACGTCGCTAAGCGGCCTTCTGCTTCAGCGCCGCCTCGCGCATGCGCGTCGTGCTGTGGACCGGATCCTTGTCGAAGTGCGGCACCACGTGTTTGCCGAAGACCTCGATCGAGCGCAGGACGTGCTTCTGGTCCATGGTCATGGTGAGCGGCGAGTAGATGAGCTGATCGACGCCGATCGCCTCGTACATCGTGACGACGTCGATGATCTCCTCCGGGGCGCCGATCTGGCGGCCACCGACGGCCATGCCGGCCTTGAGCTCCGCCGGCGTCGGCGGCGACAGAGTCGGCACCGGGCCTTCCTTGGGGAACTGCGGCGGGCGCGGGATCGAGTCGAGCCAGGTGAAGAAGAGCTGCGAGAACTGTTCTGTGCGCGCGGTGCAGAAGAGGGCGCGCGCCTCGTCGCCGTCGGGCAGACAGAACATGTTGGTGGTGACGGCGATGTTGTCGTTGATGAAGCCGCCGATCGGGTTGCGGCAGCGGGCGATGGCGTCCTTGTAGCTCTGCACCAGCGGCTTGATCGTCTCCGGCGTCCCGAAGGTGAAGCACAGCGCCCCGAGGCCGAGCTCGCCGGCCTCGGCGAAGGTCTGCGGGCTCGAGCACGCCACCCACATCGGCGGATTGGGCTTGGTGTAGGGCTTCGGCAGCACATCGCGCTTGGGCATGCGGAAGTACTTGCCCTGGTACTCGTAGGGCTCGTCGGCCCACATGCGCGGGATCTGCTCGAGCGACTCGCGCCACATCGGCTTGGTCTCCGCCGCCGTCGGAATGTCGAAGCCGGCCCACTCGGCCGAGGACGAGCCGCGGCCGGTGCCGAACTGGACGCGCCCCTCGGAGAGGTGGTCGAGTGTGGCGATGCGCTCGGCGACACGCGCCGGATGATTCACCTTGGCGGTGATGTTGGTGATCGCCGTGCCGACGTGGATGCGCTTGGTCTTCGCCGCCACCCAGGTGAGGAACACCTCGGGCGCCGGTTGGTGCGAGTAGTTCTTGAGGAAGTGGTGCTCGGGCGCCCAGTTGTATTTGAAGCCGACCGCGTCGACGGCTTCGGAAACTTCGATTTCGCGGCGGAAGCGCGACTGCTCCGTGTCATCCACCGGCGTGTGCATCTGCGAGAAAATGCCGAACTCCATGGGACGTCCTCCTGTTGTTTCCGGACTGTCGATTGCGGACTTTCAAGATTCAAGATTCGAACTGCCGAATTACCATTCGTAAATTTGAATTGTCAATTGTTTTCTCTGTTGGTACGGTTCGGGCGTGGCCAACCGCAAGCTGCAGGATAAGGCGCGCCAGGCGCGCACCGACATGTACCGGCAGCACGTGCTCGAGGCGGCGGAGGCGGTGTTCGCCGAGCGCGGCTTCGAGAGCGCCAAGTTGCAGGACATCTCGCGCCACGCCGGCGTCTCGATGGGCACCATCTATGCCGTCTTCGCCAGCAAGGACGAGCTGTTCCGCGCCATCCTCGACTGGCGCGGCCGCGAGCTGTTGGCGGTGGCGCGGGCCGGTGCCGACGCCGCCGGCGATGGTGCCGGCGGTCCGCGCGCGGCGCTGGAGCGCCTGATCGAGAGCTACATCGACTACTTCCTCGCCCACCCGCACTTCCTGCGCATGCACCTGCGTCTCGGTACCTCGTGGGTGCTCGGACCATCGCAGGGGAGCGAGGGGCAGGTTCGGCTGTGGGAGGAGATTCACGCCCTGCAGGCGGAGTTGATGCGGCGCGGCGTCGCCGCCGGCACCTTCGCCGACGAGGATCCCAACTTTCTCGCCAAGCTGTTCAGCTCGCTCGACCAGGTGCTGCTGGCGGACTGGGTCGCCGGCGGCATGCGCGCCAGCCGCGACGAGTTGGTGGCGCGCATGCGCGGCCTGATCCTGCGCGTCATCGGCGCGTAATGTGGAGTGCGGCGCGACAGCGCCGCTGGATCGATGCGCCGCGTGAGCGGCGCTGACGCGCCGCACTCCACACGGGCTACTTCACTGCGAGGGGGTTCAGCGGCGAGCCGATGCCGCCGGTGATCTTCAGCGGCGGGGCCGAGAAGAAGAACTCCCAGACGCCGTCGGCGGCGCAGTCGTCGGCCAGGGCGTCGAGGTCGAACATCTCGCCGAAGGTCAGCCCCATGTCGCGCAGGCAGAGCAGGTGCAGGGGCAGCGGCGTCTGGGCGTCCTCGAAGGGGATCACCTCGACGGCGCTGGTGTCGGCGGCGACGGCGGCGACCTGGCGGGCGTGCAGCCAGGCGGCGCAGGCGATGCCGAGCCCGGGCATCATGCGCATGTAGCCGACCCGTTCGCCGTCGCTCTTGAAGACGCTCAGGTGGCCGGTGCGCACCAGCAGCACGGTGCCGGATTCGACGCGCACGCCCTCGGCGCGCTCGGCCGCCTCGAGATCGTCGGGCGTGATCACTGTGCCGGGCGCCAGGCGCGGCACGCCGTGCAGGCGCGCGATGTCGAGCAGCACGCCGCGCGAGACGATGCCGGCGCCGACCTTGTCGATGCCCGCCTTCGCGGCGCCGCCCGAGGTCGTCGAGGCGGCGGGGAAGCCGTTGTACAGCTGCCCGTCGTAGTGCACGTGCGCCAGCCCGTCCCACTGCGTCGCGCACTGCAGGGGAAAGACCATCACGTCGTCGGCGTAGCGGAAGCCGTCCGGGTAGTCGCCCGGCAGCTTCTGATCGACGGCGGTCATCAGGTGCAGCGGATTGACGCGTCCGCCCTGGCCGATCTGCGGCCCCTCGGCGCCGAAGCTGAGTCCGAGGCTGAAGACGACGCCGCGCCGCACCAGCCCGGCCGCCGCCTTCACCACCTCGGGGGTGATGAAGTTGAGCGTGCCGCGCTCATCGTCGGCGCCCCAGCGGCCCCAGTTCGAGACCTGCGCGGCGAGTTCGCGGACACGCTGCATCGCCGCTCACTTCCCGTAGCGGGACAGCGTCTGCGGATCGAAGATGTTCGAGTCGAGACGCTTGCGGCGGACGAACGGCGCCTTGGGGTTGGCGCGCATGCCGCCGAGCGTGGCGCGGTTCATCTTGAAGTTCTCGGCGCAGGCCCACACCTGGGTGCTGGCGAAGATCATCTCGCCGTCGACGGCGGGCTGATTGACGCGCGCCATGGTCTGGTAGGAGTGCACGACGTCGCCCTGCCAGCTGTACTTGATGTTCCAGGCGCCGTCCCAGGTCTCGGCGTCGATCCACAGCTGGATCTTGCCGTAGAGGTAGTACTTGTCCTTCGGCGTGCCCTCGATGATCCACATCGGCCGCACCGCCAGCGCGGCGCTGATCGGCGCCCACGAGACGCCGGTCCAGTTCGGGTCCTGGAAGCCGGCCATCGGCGGGTTGTCGTGCGTGAGCGCCTCGAAGCCGCCACCCGCCGCCGCCGGCACCTGCAGGGTGCCCTTGATGTTGTTCGGATCGACGATGCGCAGCGCGTCGCGCTTGCCGATCAGCTTCCAGTCGAAGTCCTCCGGCTTGCCGTCGAAGAAGAAGCCGTCGTCGCCGCTGATGTCGGAGCCGAGATAGCCGTCGGAGCGGTTGGCCGGGCTGACGGCGCGGACGCGGCGCAGGGCGGGGATGAAGGCCCAGACCGAATCGCGCTTGCTCGGGTCGCGGTAGCGCCAGGTGAGCGAGGAGGTCCCCTGCAGATCGGTGGGGTAGGTGGAGACGCCGAGGAACTGGCTCTGCAGGTTGTTCGGGTTGGGGAGGCGATACTTCTCCAGCTGCCCGTCCCAGAAGTTGAAGTAGCCGTCGGCGTGGATCTCGCGGTCCATGCCTTTCGGCGCCAGCATCGCCACCAGCGTGACGTTGAAGGAGCTGCCGCCGCTCCAATAGGCGAGGAACTGGTTCCAGACGATCTTAACCGCCGCCTTCGGGTCGTTGGCATCGATGATCGGGAACGGAATCCCGTACAGGTAGTCCGGCTGCTTGCCGCTCGCCTTGAAGATCACCGTGCCGATGTCGTCGATGTCGAGCTGGCCGGCATTCTGTTCGCTGGCCGCCGTCCACGCCGCTTCCCACTTCGGACTGCCGACCGGGAACGAGACGATGGGGTTCTTGTAGTCGCCGGACTCGTAGTGGCGCAGGATCTCTGGCGGCAGCAGGTCCTTGGCCGCCTGCCAGTTGCTCGGGCCGAGCACGTCGCCGACCGCCAGGCCGGTCGCGGGCGCGCCCGCGTCGGCCGCTGCCGCGGACGGGTGCGGCCCGTTCGCCATCAGTATCGCGGCCAGCGCCGCAACATATGCACGCGTCATCAACACGCTCCCCTGCCGAGTCCGATCCTGCGCGGCACTAGCGCGCGCCTTCGCGATTAGTCAAACGTTCGTTTGTGGAAGGCTAGCCCTTGAAGGTCGAGGGCCCGACGTCGCCGAACGGCTCGTCGCGTTCGCGTACGGCTTGCTTGAATCCGGCCGCCGCGGCGCGCTGCTGGAAGGCGTAGCCCTCGGCGGTGTGGCGGGCGATGCCGTCGAAAAGGGTGCCGAGGATCTGCGTCGTCGGCAGACCGGCGGCGAGGACGGTCTGGTTGACCAGCAACTTCATCATCACCAGTTGGTTGATCGGCATGCGGGCGATGCGCTCGAGCAGGATCTCGGTGCGGGCGTCGAGCTGGTCGGCCGGCGCGCACTCGCTGGCGAGGCCCCATTCGACCGCCTCGCGGCCGTTCAGGCAGTCGCCGGTGAAGAGCAGCCGCTTGGCCTTCTCGATGCCGAGGCGAAAGGCCCACACCGAGGTCGTCGGCGAGCCCCAGACGCGTGCCGGCGGATAGCCGATCTTGGCGTCCTCGGCGATGACCAGCAGGTCGCTGCACAGGGCCATGTCGGTGCCGCCGGCGACGCAGAAGCCGTGCACCTTGCACACCACCGGCTTGTTGGCGTGGAACAGGCTCATGAAGCCGCGCACGTTGCGCGCCATCATCTGATAGTCGACGACCGGGTCCCAGACGCCCTGCGGATCGTGGTTGCGGCCGGTGACGCGCGGATCGAGCGGCGAGCCGGGCGGCGCGAAGTCGCGCTCGGCCATCGGCGCGTCGCTCATGCGCTCGGCGCTGGCGACCAGGTCGTAGCCGCCGCAGAAGCCCTTGCCGTTGCCGCTCAGCGCGATGACGTGGACCTCCGGGTCGAGGTCGGCGCGCTCGACGCAGCCCGCCAGCTCGACCGGCAGATCGAGGGTGATGCCGTTGCCGCGGGCGGGGCGATTGAGGGTGATGCGGGCGATGCGGCCGGTGACCGCGTAGGTCATCGTCTTCAGGGTGTCCATGCGAGTCTCCTCGGGCTGTCCCTACTCCAGGTCAGCGCCGGCCGCGACGGGGTCCGCCGCCGCCGCGTCGGCGGCGAGCAGCGGCCCGGTCAGCGCGCCCGCGAACGCCGCGTTGGCGCGCTCGTTGGGATGCTGGTCGAAGGGGAGGATCCAGTACGAGGTGTCGATGCCGCCGTCGAGTGTGCCGGTGAGGTCGATGTAGCGAATGCCGCGTTGCGCGAGCGCCTGGCGGATCGCCGCGTAGACCGGCTCGAACGTGCCGGCGCTTAGATCGACGAGGATCGGCAGCATGACGACGACGAAGCGCGTCCCGGTGTCCGCGCAGGCGCGCTGCATGGCCTCGATGGCATCCAGGTTGTCGCGGAAGAACGGCAACTCGGCTTGCGCCGGGTCGGTCAGGTGGCGGATGCGCGCGCTGCGCTCGCGGCGCTTCTCGAGCGTCCGCGCGACGAACGCGGCCAGGTGCGATCGCCACGGGGCGGCGGCCGCGGGCGCCGCGGCGGTGGCGACGTAGCTGGTTGGGAAGCTGATCAGGTCGTTGAGGTGCAGGCCGTAGAGGACGAGGTCGTGCGCCAGGCCGTCGCGCACCGCCAGGTAGTTGCGCAGGCTGGTGCGGGCGTCGGCGCCGGGTTCGGCGAAGTTGACCAGGCGGCGGTCGTCGCCGCGCTCGCGTAGGGCGCGCTCGACCTGGAACACGTAGGTGTCCTCGTAGCGCAGGCCGAACCCCAGCGTGAACGAATCGCCGACGACGATGCCGACGCGGCCGTGCAGGTCGCGCTGGCGGGGCTCCGCCGAGCGCCCGCCGGCCTGATCGAAGTGATAGTCGATCGTCCCGTCGCTGCGCCGGTAGTAGTCGTCGTGGTCGAAGGCGAGGGGGTAGATCTCGCGGTAGGAATGGAAGGGGACGCGGAACTGGCGTGCGCCGACCAGGGTGGTGAACTGATACGGATTGTTCAGCGGCAGATCGGGGGCCGAGCGCAACCGCAGAGTCAACTCGAGCCCCAGCAGCGGCACGGCGCATCCAGCCAGAACGAGCAGCAGCCGCGCTACGGCGATCCTCCCCCGGAAACGTCCTCGCCACTCGTTGCGCACGCCGCGCAGCATACGCCGCGGTGAGGTCGCGGCTCAATTGCCGCCCGCCGCGCGGCCGTGATAGCGCCTCGCTCCCTATGGATGCATTCAAGGATCGCACGGCGGTGATCACCGGCGGCGCCGGCGGCATCGGCATGGCCCTGGCGCGCGCCTTCGCGGCGCGCGGCGCCAATCTGGTGCTGGCCGACCTCGACGCCCCGGCCCTGGTGCGCGCCGTCGCCGAACTCGAGGCCGGCGGCGCGCCGGTGCTCGGCGTGCCCACCGACGTCACCCAACTCGACAGCGTGCAGGCGCTGGCGGCGGCGGCGCGGACGCGTTTCGGCGGCGTCCACGTGGTCTGCAACAACGCCGGCGTCGCCACCTTCGGTGAGATCCATCGCGCCTCGCACCGCGACTGGGTCTACACGATGAACGTCAATTTCTGGGGCGTCGTGCACGGCATCGAGAGCTTCGTGCCGCTGTTGATCGAGCAGGGGCAGGGCGGCCACATCGTCAACACCGCCTCGATGGCCGGGCTGATCGGCATGCGCTGGCTGGGCATCTACTGCGCCTCCAAGTTCGCCGTCGTCGGGGCGACCGAAGCCCTGCACCGCGAGCTGGCGCCGCTCGGCATCGGCGTCAGCGTGCTGTGCCCGATGATCGTCGACACGGCGATCAACGAGAACACCGCGCGCATGCGGCCGCAGGCGCTGCGCAACGCCGAGGATCTGACGCCGCCGCCGGCGAGCGCCCTGGCCGGCGGCGTCATCGCCCCGCCCGAGGTGGCGCGCCGGGTGGTACGCGGCATCGAGCGCGGCGATCTCTACATCCTCACCCATCCGGAGCAACGCGAGATTCTGCGCCGTCGGGCCGCCAAGCTCGACGGCCTGTTCGAGGAGGAGGTCTGGTGAAGAATCTGTTTTCCATTCAGGGCAAGGTGGCGTTGGTGACCGGCGGGTCGAGCGGCATCGGCCTGATGATCGCGCGCGGCTACGTCGAGAACGGCGCCAAGGTGTACATCGCGTCGCGCAAACGCGAGGTCTGCGACGCGGTGGCCGCCGAGCTGTCGAAGGTGGGGACCTGCATCGCGCTGCCGGGCAACCTCGCCGACGAGGCGGAGTGCGTCCGCATCGCCGCCGCCCTGGCGGCGCGCGAGCCGAAGCTGCACATCCTGGTCAACAACGCCGGCGCCAACTGGGGCGCGCCGATGGCCGAGTTTCCCGATTCGGCCTGGGACAAGGTGCTGGGGCTGAACGTCAAGGCGGTCTTCAACCTGACGCGCGCCTGCCTGCCGCAGCTCGAGGCGGCGGCAAGTGCCGCCGATCCGGCGCGGGTGATCAACATCGGCTCGATCGACGGCTTGCGCGTGCCGATGCTCGACACCTACGCCTACGCCTCGAGCAAGGCCGCCGTGCACCACCTGACGCGCGTCCTGGCCATCCATCTGGCGGCCAAGCACATCACCGTCAACGCCGTCGCGCCGGGCCCGTTCGAGAGCAAGATGATGGCAGTGACGCTGGAGCGCTTTCACGACGCCATCGTCTCGACCTGTCCGCTCGGCCGCATCGGCGAGCCGGAGGACATGGCCGGCATCGCCATCTACCTCGCGTCTCGCGCCGGCGCCTACCTGACCGGCACGGTGATCCCGGTCGACGGCGGCATCACCGTGCGGCCGAGTTGATGGCCGGCGCGGCGACCGCGGCGCCGTGTCGGCGGCGCTGCGGCGGTCGCCGGCCGGCGCTTACTCCACCAGTGAGATCGCCTGGCGCGGGCAGCGGCGGACGGCTTCCTCGACCTTGGCGAGCAGCGAGGCGTCGGGGTGCTCCTGTTTGATCAGCAGCGTGTCGTCTTCCTGCAGCTCGAAGACCTCCGGGCACACCTTCATGCACACCGCGTTTGCTTCGCACAGATCCCAATCGACGATGACCTTCATTCCGCCTCCGTTCAGTATCGGCTCGACGGCGGACTAAAGCACGAAGGTCCAGGCGCTCTCAAGACTACGGAGACCGAGACGATGGCGAAACGGCAGCGAGGCGGCGGCGACGCGCGGGGCAGCAGTCGAAGGATGCCGTCGCCGGGGTGCGCGCGGCGGTTGGCCGCGCGGCGAGGCATCGCCGGGTCCGCGGCGCCGGGCGAGGACCTACCGTGAGCGGGCTGCGCGTCGACAGCCGCGACGGTGGCGTGCGCCTGCTGACGCTCGATCGCCCGCCGGCCAACGCCATCGAGGAGACCATGCTGGGTGAGCTCAGTGCCGCGCTCGCGGCGGCGCGCGCCGACGACGCGGTGCGCGCCGTCGTGCTCACCGGTGCCGGCGCGTTCTTCAGCGGCGGCCTCGATCTCGGCGCGCCGCGCCGCGACCTGACGCAGGCGCGGCGCCTGAATGCGCTCTACCGCGATGCGCACGTGGCCCTGCTCGGCCTGCCGAAACCGACCGTCGCCATGGTCAATGGCCACGCCACCGCCGGCGGCCTGATCCTGGCGCTCGCCTGCGACTACCGCCTCGGGCGCGACGGCGATTACCGCCTCGGCCTGCCCGAGGTCGCCATCGGCGCCTCGTTGCCGCTGGTGGCGCACGAGATCGTCGCCCTGCGGCTGCCGCAGGCGCGCGTCAGCGAGCTGGTGCTCGGGGCGTCGCTGTATCCGGCCAGCCAGGCGACGCGCCTGGGTATCGTCGACGAATTGCTCGCCGACGACGCCTTCGAGGCGACCGTGCTGCGCCGCGCCGCCCGCCTCGGCGCCCATCCGCGCCAGGCCTACGCGCATGCCAAGGCCCGCATGGTCGATGCCGCCATCGCCCGCATCGACGCCGAGCGGCCGGCCGAGGCGGCGGCCGCGGCGGCGGTGTGGACCACGCCGGAGAGCCGCGCGGCGCGCCGGCGACAGCGCGAGAAGCTCGGGCTGTAGCGGCGGGCGGCCACGTTCGGAGCGCTCGTAACCCTCGGCTTTTCGTCGCCGTGCGCGGCCGATTATCTATTTGTTGGGGACGCCCCTGACTCGTAATCCTGACGCATGGACGCAGCGACGAAAGCAGAGAACGACGGCGAGCACGACGAGCAGGCGGCGATCGGCGCCATCTGCGTCATGGCGGCGTTCGCAGACGGGGCGAAGTCGGAGGTTGAGCGCGCGCGCATCCGCGCCATCCTCGACGGTCTTGGCGGCGATGCCCTGGCCGGGGTCTACCAGCGGGTGCTGCTGCAGCAGACGACACTGGAGGCGGAGACGGCCAAGCTGCGCACGGCGGCGGCGCGCCAGCTCGCCTACGAGATGGCGGTATGCGTGTGTGACGCCGACGGCGAGTCGGTTGCGGCCGAACGCGCCTTCCTGGAGCGGTTGCGCGTCAGTCTCCGCCTCGATGGCGACGCCGCCGTGGCGGTGCGTGTCGCGGCCGATGCCATGGTGACGGCTGGCGGCGATCCGCCGCCGACGCTGGCGCCGTCCGCACCGGCCGTTGCCAGCACGTCGGGCGAGGGTGCGGAGGGGATGATTCGCAACTACGCCGTGCTCACCGGCGGCCTCGAGCTGCTGCCGCAGTCGATGGCCAGCCTGGCGATCATCCCCCTGCAGATGAAGATGGTCTACCGCATCGGCGCGCAGCATGGCGCCCAGCTCGACCGTGCGCAGGTCACCGAGCTCCTCGGCGCGCTGGGCTTCGGCCTGACCGGGCAGGTGATCGAAGGCTTCGCCCGCAAGCTGCTCGGCGGCCTGCTGCGCAAGGCGGGCGGCAAGATGGCGGGCCAAGTCGGGGCGACCGCCGTCGGCGCCGCCGGCACCTTCGCCACCACCTATGCCATCGGGCAGGTGGCGCAGGCGTACTACGGCGGCGGCCGGCGCCTCGACGGCGGCGCGCTCAAGCAGCTGTTCGCCGAGAAGTCGGGCGAGGCGCGGGGGCTCTACCAGCAGTATCGCGGCGAGATCGAGTCGCGCTCGCGCTCGATCAACCTGCAGGAGCTGCTGCCGATGATCCGCGGCGCCTGAGGGGCGACGTCGCGACGTTCGGGCTCTCGCCCCCGACCGTGCTGGGTGCGGCTGTCCAAGCGGAGCCGAGTCGGGTAGGGCACGCGACATGGGACGACTCGACGGCAAGGTAGCGGTCATCACCGGGGCGGCAAGCGGCATCGGCGCGGCGACGGCAAAGCGCTTCGCGGCCGAAGGAGCGGCGGTGGTGGTGGGTGATCTGAACGAGGCGGGCGGACGCGCGGTGGTCGAGGCATGCCTCCAGGCGGGCGGGCGCGCCGCCTTCCAGCCGGTCGACGTCAGCCGCGAGGCGGACGTCGCGGCGTTGCTACGGCGCGCTGTCGACGACTACGGGCGCCTCGACGTGCTCTTCAACAACGCCGGCCTCGGCGGCGCCATCGGGCCACTGGAATCGGTCAGCGTCGACGATTGGGACCGCACCCAGGCGGTGCTGCTGCGCGGTGTCTTTCTCGGCATCAAGCACGCCATCGTGCCGATGCGCGCCGTCGGCGGCGGCTCGATCATCTCCACCGCCTCGATCGCCGGCATCCGGGCCGGCGCCGGACCGCACGCGTACAGCGCGGCGAAGGCGGCCGTGATCAACCTGACCCGCACGGCGGCGGTGGAGTTGGCCAAGGACTCGATCCGCGTCAACTGCATCTGCCCGGGCGGCATTCACACGCCGCTGCTGAGCTCGCGCTTTCCCGGCGGCGCCGAGGGCCTGACGCCGCTGCTGGCGATGCTGCAGCCGCTGCCGCGCGCCGGCTCCCCAGAGGACATCGCCGCCATGGCGCTGTTCCTCGCCAGCGACGAGGCGGGGTTCGTCACCGGTGCGTCGATGGTCGTCGACGGCGGTTTCACCGCCGGTGGCAGCATGCTGCCGACCATGCCGCCGCCGCCGGCGGAGTACGCCGGTCCGTCGTTCGAGACGCCGTAGCGCCGGCGCTCAGTGCACGGCCATGCGCTGGCCGTGCGCGGCGGTCCATTCGCCGACCATGTGGGCGGCGTCGGCGGCGTCGGTGGCGGTCAGCGCGCGGGCCTGGAAGGTCAGTTCGAGCAGGACGTCGTTGGGATCCGGGAAATAGATCGAGAACCAGACGCCGTCGTGGTCGACCACCGGCGACACCGCGACGCCGTGATCGAGCAGGCGTTGACGCCAGGCCATCAGCGCCTCGTGCGACTCGACACTCATCGCGAAGTGGCGCGCCCAGGTCGGCAGGTGATCCTTCGGCGGCTTCGCCATGCCCTCGATGTCGAAGAAGGCGATCACCTCGCCGCTGCCCATGGCGAAGAACGTGTGCAGGCTGGCGCGCTCCTGCCGTGCCTCGGGATCGTAGGCGCCGCGCACCGCTGCCACCAGGGAGAAACCCATGACCTCGGTGTAGAAGCGATACGTCGCTCCGGTGTCCTGCGTCACGTAGGCGACATGGTTCAATCGGCTGGCGATCTTGAGCTCGCTCATCTGTTCTCCTGGCTGCGGCCCGGTAGCATAGTGGGGCCCCGCCGGCGCGACAACCGGTGGCGGGCTGACGGGCGGCGTGTCGGCGTCGACCGGCGGCTGGCCCGTTGCCGCGCGGCGGCGGGCGTGCCAAGCGCGCGGTCATGGTCGACGTGGTGGCGTACGTATCGGGGCACGGCTTCGGGCACGCGGCGCGGGTGTGCGAGGTGCTGCGGACTCTGCGGGCGCGGCGGCCGGGGACGGCGGTGGCGGTTCGCTCGCCCTTGGCGCGCTGGTTCTTCGCGTTCAATCTCGGTGACGACGTGGCGCATGCGCCGTGCATGCTCGACGTCGGCGTCGTCCAGGCCGACAGCCTGTCGCTCGACCTGGCGGCGACCGAGGACGCCTACGCGCTGATCGAGGCCGGGCGCGCGGCGCGCATCGCCGCCGAGGTCGCGGCGCTGGCGCCGCTGCGGCCGCGCCTGATCCTCGCCGACATCCCGGCATTGGCCTTCGACGTCGCCGACGCCCTCGGCGTTCCCGGCGTGGCGATGACGAACTTCTCCTGGGACTGGATCTACGCGGACTATGTCGGCGCGCGCCCGGGCTTCGCGCCACTGGTGGCGGCCCTGCGCCGCTCCTACGGCCGCGCCGCGTTGCTGCTGCGCCTGCCGCTGCACGGCGACCTCGCTGCCTTCCCGCGCATCCGCGATGTGCCGCTGGTGGCGCGGCGCGCGGCGCTCGGCCGCCGCGCGGTGCGCGAACGGCTCGGGCTGCCGAGCGACGACCGCGTCGTGCTGCTCTCCTTTGGCGGCCTCGGCCTCAGCCTGCCGGCGGTGCCGCGTCTGGCGGGCGTCACCATCGTCGCCACCGGTGCCGCGCCAGCCGGCTGCCGCGCCGTGTCGCACGCGGCGTTGACCGCGGCCGGTGTGCGCTACGAGGACCTGGTCGGCGCCAGCGACGCGGTGCTGACCAAGCCCGGCTACGGCATCGTCGCCGAGTGCATCGCCAATCGCACGCCGATCGTCTACGCGCCGCGCGGTCAGTTTGCCGAGTACGACTGCCTGGTCGCCGGCATCGCGGCGCACCTGGCGCACGCGCGCATCGCTGCCGACGACCTGCGCGCCGGCCGCTGGGCGGCGGCGCTGGAGCAAGCGTGGGCGCAGCCGATGCCCCCGTCGACGCTGGGCGTTAATGGTGCGGAGGTGGTGGCGGAGGCGCTGGCCACCTACCTGCGCTGATCACGGTGTCTCGTGGAGGGCGCCGCTTCAGACGACGCCGCTGGTGCGCAGGCGTTCGATGGCGGCGGCGTCGAGGCCGAGGCTGGCGAGGACGGTGGCGGTATCCTGGCCGAACAGCGGCGGGGGCGTGCGCAGCGACGCCGGCGTCTCGGAGAGTTTGATCGGGCTGCCGAGCGTCGTCTGGCCGTCCGGACCGGTGGTGACCATGCCGCGGTGGCGCAGCTGCGGATCGGCGAGCATGTCCTCGACGCTGTTCACTGGGCCGACGCAGATGTCCTGGCTGCCCAGCGCCTGCATCCATTCCGCCAGCGTGCGGGCGCGGAAAGCGGCGCGAAACTCGGCCTGCATGGTTTCGCGCAGCGGCCCATCGCTCCACTGCTGCTCGAGGTAACGCTCGAGCCCCAGCGCGCGGCACAGCGTTGCCCAGAAGTGCGGCTCGTAGGCGCCGATGGTGAGGTACCGGCCGTCGCGTGTCTCGTAGACCGCATAACACGGGTGGCGGCCGGTGAGCTGCGTGCGGCCGCGGCGCGGGTCCTGGCCGAGCTGGTGCAGGAGCAGCGGATAGACCGTCCACATCGCCGCGCCGTCGAGCATGGCGATATCGACCAGTTGACCGCGCCCCGTCTGCTGGCGGGCGATGACGGCGGCGAGGATGCCGATCACCGCCATCAGGGCGCCGCCGCCAATGTCGGCGATCTGCACGCCGGGGATCACCGGCGGACCGTCGGCGGTGCCGATGTGGTCGAGCACGCCGGCGATGCCGAGGTAGTTCACGTCGTGCCCGACGCGATCGCGGTACGGCCCGTCCTGCCCGTAGCCGGAGATGGCGCAGTAGATCAGGCGCGGGTTGCGCGCCGCCAGCCTCGCGTAGTCGATGCCGAGGCGCCCCGCGACGCCGGGTCGGAAGCCCTCGAGGAGCACGTCGGCCTCGTCCACCAGGCGCAGCAGGATGTCGCGTCCCTCAACCGTCTTGAGGTTCAGCGTCATGCTGCGCTTGTTGCGGCCGAGGAAGGGAAGCCCGATGCCGAACGGATCGCTCGGGCTGGCGAGGACGAGCACGTCCATGCCGAGGTCGCCGAGGACCGTCGAGCAGAAGGGCCCGGGCAACTGGCGCGACAGATCGAGCAGCTTCAGTCCCTGCAGTGGCGTCATGCGGGTTCGCTATCAGGCCTATTTCACACGGAGCAACGGAGAAACGGAGCCAGAGGGGGCAGGCGATCTGTCGCTCTCCGTTGCTCCGTTGCTCCGTGTGAATTCATTCCTGACAAACGGTTGTTTGAGTTTTTGGTGCTTCCTTCTCTATGGTGCCGCGCATGGGGGAGCGGTTCGCGGGGCGCGCGGTGTACGTGAGCGGCGCCGGCGCTGGTCTGGGGCGGGCGACAGCCGGGCTGTTCGCGCGCGAGGGGGCGCAGGTGTTCGCGGTCGACATCGACGGCGACGCGGTGGTCGAGACGGTCAAGGCGATCCGCGCCGCCGGCGGCGACGCGATCGGCGGCGTCGCCGATGTCACCGACCTCGATTCGGTGGCGGCGTCGATCGAGTACATGGTCGAGCGCTTCGGCGGGCTGCATGTTCTGGTCAACGTCGCCGGCACCGGCCGGGCGGCGCGCTTCGAGGAGATCGACGAGCGCGAGTGGGGGCGGACGCTGGCGGTCAACCTGACCGGCGTCTTCCACACCACCAAGGCGGCGCTGCCGTACCTGCTGGCGCCGCGCGGCGGCTGCATCGTCAACGTCGCCTCGATCGCCGGCCTGCGCGGGCAGGCCTACTGCTCGGCCTACTGCGCCTCGAAGGCGGGCATGATCAATTTCACCCGCTCGCTGGCGCTCGAGTTCGCCAGCCGCGGGCTGCGCGCCAACTGCGTCGCGCCGGGCGGCATCGAAACCAACATGATCGCCAACTTCATCCCACGCGAGGATTTCGAACCGCAGCTGGTTGCCTATTACTCGCCGCCCAAGCCGGGGCGGCTGTCGAAGCCGGACGACGTCGCGGCCTCGATCGCCTTTCTCGCCGCGCCCGAGGCGCGCATGGTCAACGGCGCGGTCCTGGTCTGCGACGGGGGGACGATGGCATGAGCGGCGCCGTGACGATGATCACCGAGCGCGTCCGCGAGCAGGCGGCGCGGCGCGGCGCGCATGTGTTCATCCGCCACGCCGGACAGACGCTGACGTACGCCGAGTTCGATCGGCTGTCGAACCGTGCCGCGCACGCCCTGCACGCCCTCGGCGTGCGACGCGGCGACCGGGTGACCCTCGGCGTCGGCAATTCGGTGGAGTACCTCGTCACCGCCCTCGGCGCGCTGAAGGCCGGCGCCATTCTGCATCCGATCAATCCGGCTCTCGGCGCCGCCGAACTGAGCTATATCCTCGGCCATGCGGCGCCGCGCGTCATCGTCGCCGACGCCGACAGCATCGCGGCGCTGTCCTCGCCGCGGCTCGAGTGGCCGGCGGGGGCCGTCTTGGCCGCCTTCGGGGCGCCAGCCGAGGTGGCGCTCGACGACCTGCTGCGGCGCAGCTCGGAGGAGCCCTTCGGTCCGTCCCCGGCTCCCGATGACGCCTCGACGCTGCTCTACACCTCCGGCACTACGGGGCGGCCGAAGGGCGTGCTGTTTCACCACGGCAGTACCGGCGGCGCGGCGCAGCACTTCATCGACCTGCTCGGCATCGGCGCCGACGACACGTTGCTGGCGGTGACGCCGCTGTTCCACGGCAACGCCTGGGGCGCGGCGACGACGGCGCTGGCGGCCGGCGCCACGGTGGCTTTCCCGAAGGGATTTCGCGCCTCGGAGTTCTGGCCGTTGGTGCACGAGACGCGGTCGACCGTGCTCTACACGCTCGGCACCATCCTGGCGATTCTGCTGCGCCAGGCGGCGGGCCCGCTCGAGCGCGACAATCCGCTGCGCGTCATCCTCGGCCTCGGCAGCGCGCCGATCCGCGAACAGGTGATCGCCCGCTTCGGCGTGCGCGACGTCGCCGAGTGCTTCGGCTCCACCGACGCCGGCGTCGTGACGATGACGCCGCTCGGCGCGACGCCGCGTCCGGGGTCGGCCGGTCCGCCGGTGCCCGGCGTGACGATCCGCATCGTCGACGACGCTGGGCGCGTCCTGCCGCCGCGCGCGCCGGGCGAGATCCTGATCCACTCGCCGCACCGCATGGCGGAGTACTTCCACGACCCCGAGCAGACCGCGGAGGCATTGCGCGACGGGTGGTTCCACACCGGCGACCTCGGCACGCTCGACGAGGACGGTTGGCTCTACTTCGTCGATCGCAAGCGCGACGTCATCCGCCGCGGCGGCGAGAACATGTCGTCGGCGCTGATCGAGAAGACGCTGTGCGAGCATCCGGCGGTGGCCGAGGCGGCGGTGATCGGCGTGCCCGACCCGGTGCTCGGTCAGGAGGTGAAGGCGTTCATCGTCGCGCGCGCGCCGGTGACGCCCGACGAGCTGCGCGTCTTCGCCGCCGAGCGGCTGGCGAAGTTCCAGGTGCCGCGCCTGTGGGAGTTCCGCGACAGCCTGCCGAAGACGCCGACGCAGCGGGTCGAGAAGTACAAGCTGCGCGAGCAGTCGGATAAGCCGCTGCTCGGGTGACGCCGGGCCCGTCGAGTGGCACTGGCCACTGCGCGTGGAGGGCGCCGCCCCGTCGGCGCCGGTTGGATGGTGCGACGGCAACCGCACTCAACCGGCGCCGACGGGGCGGCGCCCTCCACGGGGAACCTCCGCGCAGCGGCGTCAGCGCGCCGGCTTCAGCGCGGCAGCCCCAGAATACGCTGCGCCACGACGTTGCGCTGGATCTCGCTGGTGCCGCCCATGATCGTCTCCGAGCGCGCGTAGAGGTAGTCGCGCCCGATCGGGCTCTCCAGCGCGGCGTGCGGGCCGAACAGACTCATCGCCGACTCCTGCAGGCGCTGGTCGGTCTCGCTGCCGAGTATCTTCTCGAGCGAGCTCTCCGGTCCGGGATGACCGCTGCGCAGGATATTGGTCAGGCTGCGGTAGCCCATCAGTTTGAGCAGCTCGACGTCGATGAAGGACTGGGCCAGCTTCTGGCGCACGAGCGGATCGGCGAGGCCCTGGCTGGCGGGATGGCGGCGCACCTGGGCGACGAGGGCGGTGAGGCTGCGGCGGATGCGGCGTTGAAAGGTGAACGTCCACACCGGGCCGCGCTCGTGCTGCAGGATGCCCATGGCGATCTGCCAGCCGGCGCCCGGCGCCCCGACCATGCGATCGGCGGGCACGCGCACGTCCTCGAAGAACACCTCGCAGAACTCGGTCTCGCCGGTCATCTGCGTCACCGGCCGCACCGTGATGCCGGGCGAGCGCATGTCGACCAGCAGCAGGCTGATGCCCTTGTGCTTCGGCTGGTCTGCTTCGCTGCGGCAGAGCAGAAAGCACCAGTCGGCCGCCTCGGCGTGGCTGGTCCAGACCTTCTGGCCGTTGACGACGAAGGCATCGCCCTGCCGCTCGGCGCGGCAGCGCAGGCCGCCGAGATCCGATCCGGCACCGGGCTCGGAGAACCCCTGACACCACCAGTCCTCGCCCGCCAGCAGGCGCTGCAGAAACCGCTCACGCTGCGCCTCGGTGCCGTGCCGCAGCAGCGCCTGCCCGATCATGTCGACGTTGGCGCTACCGGGCGGGTAGGGCGCGCCGGCGCGCTCGAGCTCCTCCTCGAACAGCCAGCGCTCGATCACCGTCGCGCCGCGGCCGCCATGCTGACGCGGCCACGAAATGGCGATCCAGCCGCCGTCGTAAAGCATCCGTTGCCAGTCGCGCGCGATCTCGCGCCACAGCGGGTCGTCGGCACGCGTCCAGCAGTGGCTGCGCCGCCAGGCGGTGGGGACGGTGGCGGCGAGCCAGTCGCGCGCCTCGGCGGCGAAGGCCAGCTCGGAGTCGGAGAAGGTGAAATCCATGCCGGCAGCGCTAGCAGAAGCAAACGGATGTTTGGAGGGCGCCGCGGCGAAGGGCGCTGGAGCGGAGGCTATCTTCGCGGCCGGCCCGCCGTGGTGACCCAGGAGCGCTGAACGCTCACCAGAAGGGGCCCCACATGCCCCAGTTCATGGCGGCGTTCTCGTCCATCTCCGCCGCCTCGACCCGCTCCTGCGCCAGCTGCTGGGTGATCGCCAGCTGCTGGTAGCGCTCATAGGCGGGTGCCCGGCCGACGTACAGACACTTGCAGAAGTCCGGGTCGGCGTAGAGGTACACCACCTCCCCATCCTTCACCTGGGTGAAGATGGTCCGCTTCGGCAGAGTCTGCAGCTTGGCCAGCTTCTCTGGGGTGTCGGCCGGCTTCATGCGAAAGCCGGCGGCGGCGAGGGTCGACTCGATCTGGTCGGCGTCCTGCTTCTCGAAATAGGAGCAACCGGCCATGCACAGAGCCGCCGCGGTGAGGATGACGAATCGATTCGGTATACGCATGGCGTCCCTATACACGGAGAGCGATCACTTGTGGAGTTGCATTGCGGTTCTCGAGGCGCTCCTCTGCCCTGCATGACGCGCCGCGGTGAACCGCCGGGACCGAGCGACCGCGATGCCGGCGTCTGGGCCGGCCGCAGCGTGGCGCGCCGCTTCGTCTCGCCGGACGGCTTCGTCGTCCTGGTCGGGCGGACGGCGGAGGACAACGACCTGCTGAGCCTCAAACTCGGTCAGCCGCGCGATTTCTGGCTGCACGTCGCCGCCGACTCGGGTTCGCACGTCGTCGTGCGCAACCCCGACGGGGTCGCCAGCCTGCCGCGCGAGACGGTGCAGTTCGCCGCCGGGCTGGCGGCGCGCTACTCGAAGCTGCGCGACGGCGGGCGCGTGGCGGTGCACCTGTGCACCTGCGCCGACGTCGGCAAGCCGCGCGGCATGCCAGCCGGGAAGGTCACCATCGAGCGCTACCGCACGGTGCACGCGGCGCCGGCGCGGGGCGAGCCGTAACCGTCAGATTGAAGCCGCCCCTGGAGGGCGCCGCCCCGTCGGCGCCTGTTGAATCGGGGCCGGGTGCCGCCTCCAGCAGGCGCCGACGGGGCGG
>JANNRA010000073.1:0-11605 GCA_031401035.1 bacterium
ACCTCGTTGCGCCCGACCTTCGGCTCGGCGCGACGCACCGGCTCGGGACGCGGGCCGTGGTCGTGGTCATGCTCGTGGTCGTGGCCGCAGTCGGGACCGTGCTCGGGCTTCGCCATTGGGTTCGAGGAACCCACACCAGCCGGCCGCGTCGGTCAATACGCCGGCGCCGTCAGCCGTCCTCGAAGCGGCTGCCGACGACGACGCCGACCAACAACAGCACCCCGACGGCGATCAGCGCCATCCGGCTGCTGACGAAGTACGGATATCCCATCAGCGCCGCGCCGAGCAGGGTGTGCGTCACGGTACGCCGGCGACGGCCGTAGGCGAATACCGCCATGCCGATCAGGGAGAACAGCCCCGACAGCATCAGCCACGCCCCGTCCATACCGGCAGAATGCGCCTGTGGTCGGCCGCAGTCCACGCGCGCCAGCCGGGGCATTGCGACGCCGACGGCGCGCCTCTAGCATCCCACCTGCATGCAGCCACTGCTCAGCGAGGCCCAGCAGGCCCTGCTCGCCACCGCCCAGGAGCTCGCCGCCCGCTTCGCGACGCGCGCCGAGCGGCACGATCGCGAGGCGGCTTTTCCATTCGAGAACTTCGCCGACCTGCGCGCCGCCGGCTTTCTCGCCCTACCGCTGCCCGAAGCACTGGGCGGCCGCGGCCTGTCCCTGTACGACTTCTGCCTGCTGCAGGAAGCGCTCGGGCGCGGCTGCGGCCCCACCGCGCTGGGCACCAACATGCACTGGTACAACCTCGGCGGCGGGCTGCACCTGTTCTCCGAAGCGTTCCGCACGCGTCTTGCCGAAGCCGTCGTGCGCGACGGCGCCATCGTCGCCAGCAGTCTCTCCGAGCCCGGCGCCAGCCTCGGCGCGCCGCAGGTGACGGCGCGTAAGGTGGCGGGCGGCTACCGCGTCAGCGGCCGCAAGTACTTCTGCACCCTGGCGCCGATCCTGCGCGTCTTCCTCTTCAACGCCCGCCTCGAGGGCTTCGAGCGCCCGGGCATGTCGGGCACGGTCACCCTCGCCGCCGAGCGCGACACCGAGGGCATGCGCGTCGTCGAGACCTGGGACGCCCTGGGCATGCGCGCCAGCGGCAGCCACGACATCGAGTTCGTCGACGCCTTCGTGCCCGACGAGTGCCTGGTCGGCATCGAGGGCGCCGGCAGCGAGGGCGGCAATGCATGCCTGCCCTGGTACACGCTCGGTATCGCCGCAGTATACACCGGCATCGCCGGCGCCGCCTTCGACTTCGCCGTCGAGTACCTCGGCAGCCGCCGCCTGCATCCGCTGCCCGCCACCGTCGCGCATCTGCCGGGCAGCCAGTTCACCGTCGCCGAGATGCAGATCAAGCTCGAGACGTCGCGCGCGCTGATCTACAAGACCGCCGCTGAGCTGACGCACGGCGCGGACTACGGCGCGGCGCTGCTGCCGAAGGTGACGACGCCGCAGTACGTCGCCACGCGCGCCGCGCTCGAGGTCGTCAGCGCCGCCATGCAGGTCGTCGGCGGCCCGAGCCTGACGCGCCGCCTGCCGCTCGAACGCTGGTATCGCGACGTCCGCGCCGGCAGCCTGCACCCGTTCACGCACTACTGGCTGCTGGAGATGATCGGCAAGACCGCGCTCGGCATCCCGCTCGACGCGCAGCCGCGCTGGCCGTGAGCCCGACGGGAAATGCGATGATCGATTCCGCCCTCGGCCGGCCCGGCAGCGGCTTCGCCGGCTTGCTCGACCGCCTGGCGCTGGCGCTCATCCGCCTCGGCGTGACGCCGAACGGGCTCTCCTACGCGGCGCTGGGACTCGGACTGATCGGCGCCGGCCTGTTCTGGGCCGATGCGGGCGGGTGGGCGCTGACGGCGCTGCTGGCGTCGGGGCTGTGCGACGCCGTCGACGGCCGCGTCGCCCGGCTCGGCGGCGGCGCGACGCCGTGGGGTGGCGTCCTCGACCTCACCTTCGACCGCATCGTCGAAGCCGCCGTGCTGCTCGGCATCGCCCTGCCGCGGCCGGAATGGCACGGGCCGGCGCTGCTGCTCGCCTGCACCTGGTACGTCAACCTCTGCATCTTCCTCGCCGTCGGCGCTGCCACCGAACGGGTTGACGGGCGCGGCGGCGAGAAGCTGATCGTCTACCCGCCCGGCCTGCTCGAGCGCAGCGAGTCGCTGCTCTTCGCGCTGGTTGTCGTCGTCGCGCCCACCTGGGCGCCGATCGCGGTCTACGTGTATGCCGGGCTCGAGATCTACACCGGCGCGCAACGCTTCCGGCACGGCCGGCGCGTCCTGCGCGGCTGACGTCACCTCGCTTTTCCCGACTCGACGCGCGCCGATTATCTCATTGCCGGATGGGTTGCGCGGCCTTAACGTCGGGGGCACCATCGCAGTCAGAGAAGGAGTCCCCATGAACAACGTCAAGACCGCCATGTTGCTGGCAACACTCACCGCGTTGCTGGTCTGGGCCGGGCAGGCGCTCGGCGGCCAGCAGGGCCTGGTGATCGGCCTGGGTTTCGCCATCGTCATGAACGTCGGCAGCTACTGGTACTCGGACAAAATCGTCCTGCGCATGTACGGCGCCAAGGAGATCGACGAGGCCCAGGCACCCGAACTCTACTCCATCGTCCGCAACCTGACCCAGGCCGGGCAGATGCCGATGCCAAAGGTCTACGTCATCTCCGAAGAGGCCCCGAACGCCTTCGCCACCGGGCGCAACCCGCAGCACGCCGCCGTCGCCGTCACCGAGGGGCTGATGCGCATGCTCACCCGCGACGAGATCACCGGCGTGCTCGCCCACGAGCTCGGCCACGTGAAGAACCGCGACACGCTGATCATGGTGGTCGCCGCGACGCTCGGCGGCGCCATCAGTATGATCGCCAACATCGCCCAGTGGGGCCTGATCTTCGGCGGCGGTCGTTCGAACGACGACGAGGGCAGCCACCCGGCCGCGGCCCTGCTGGGCATCATCGTCGCGCCGATCGCCGCGATGCTGATCCAGATGGCGATCTCGCGCTCGCGCGAGTTCCTCGCCGACGCCGCCGGCGCCCGCCTGTCGGGCAACCCGCTCGCCCTCGCCTCGGCGCTGCGCAAGATCCAGGGCTTCGCCAAGGAGGTGCCGATGCACCACGGCAGCCCGGCCACGGCGCACCTGTTCATCATCAATCCGTTCACCGGCGGCGGCTTCGCCAAGCTGTTCTCCACCCACCCACCGACCGAGGAACGCATCGCCCGCCTCGAAGCGATGACGCGCAGCGGCTTCTGAGTCGGGAACCATCGGCGCTAGCCGCGGTCGCCCGGCGGCCGCGGCTACACAGCGTGGCGGGGATCTGCCAGATTCCCGCCCATGCCGACGACACCCAGCCACGACATCGAACTCTATTACGAAGCGCACGGCAGCGGAGACCCCCTGCTGCTGATCATGGGCCTTGCCGGCGACTCGATCGCCTGGATGTTCCAGCGCGACGCCTTCGCCGCCCACTACCGCACCATCGTCTTCGACAACCGCGGCGTCGGGCGCTCGAGCAAGCCGGCCGGCCCGTACAGCATCGCGCAGATGGCGGACGACACGGTCGGCGTCCTCGATGCCGCCGGCGTCGAACGCGCACACGTCGTCGGCGTCTCGATGGGCGGTATGATCGCCCAGGAACTGGCGCTGCGGCACCCGACCCGCGTCCGCAGCCTGGTACTCGGCTGCACCTACGCCCGGCCCGACGCCGGCGTCACCGCGACCTTCGAGGAATCACTCGCCTTCTTCGGCGGCCAGCGCGGCGCCGACGGGACGATTCAGGTCGATCTCTCCGCCCTCGACCCGATGGCGTTCATCCAGCGCCTGCTGCCGCTGACGTTCACGCCACACTTCATCATGACCGAACTGCCGAAGCTGATGCAGGTGTTCAGCGGCGCGCTGGCGCACGGCTTCAGCATGGACGCCATCATGGCTCAGGTCGCCGCCACGCAGGCGCACGACACGCTCGATCGCCTCGGCGCTATCCACGTCCCGACGTTGGTGCTGACCGGTGACAGCGACCGACTCATTCCGCCGACGAACTCCGACCTCCTCGCCGCCCGCATCCCCGGCGCCACCCTGACCACACTCCCCGGCGGCAGCCACGGCTTCAACTTCGAGACCCCCGACGCCTTCAACCGCGAAGTCCTGAACTTCCTCGCGACGCTGTGAAACCGCGCAGGGCGCGGCGGCAGCCGCGCCCTCCAAAGGGCCTGTTCACGGCGGCGCATTCGTACCATGATGCTCTTCCACCACCACCAACAGGGAGGATCGACACATGCAGCAGGGCAGCAGCAGTGTGAAGTACGCGATCGCGCTCGCCGCGATCGTTCTCGGGGTACCGTGTGCCGCGCTGGCACAGGGCTACGGCGACATGATGAAGAGCGCCGCGCAGGATGCCGCCAAGCAAGCGGCGCAGCAGCAGGCGCAGGACGCCGCCAAGCAGGCGGTCGGCGGCGTCGCCCCTGCCGCCGCGGCCCCAGCCGCCGCGGCCCCCGCCGATGCGGCGGCGGCCGACGCGCCGGCAGCGGCTGACGCGGCCGCGGCGCCGGCCGCGGCCGTTGAGGTCGAGGCAGCGCCGGCCGCTGCTGTGCCGGCCGACCCGATGGCCCGAGCCACCAGCGCCGCCGGCGCCGGCGCCGGCGCGGCCGCCGAGGGGGCCATGGGCGGCGGCGGCATGAAGGGCGCCGGCATGAAGGGCGGCCAGGCCGCAATGGGCGACTGGAAGAAGACCGGCGCAGCCGCGGTCGGCGGCGCCGCGACGGCGCCCGCCGCGGCTGGTGCCGGTGCGGGCGCGGCGGTCGACGAAGGGGCCGCGGCCGGCGCCGACGTCGACGCGGCCGACGACGCCGGCGCCGACGAGGAGTAAGCGGTGCGACGCCCTCTCCCGCAGGACCTGCGGGAGAGGGCGTGCCGCGATCAGACCAGTTCGGCCTTGCGGTACATGCCGACGACGGCGGCGCCGCCGAGGCCGAGGTTGTGCTGCAGGGCGAGCTTGGCGCCCTTGACCTGACGCTTGTCGGCCGCGCCGCGCAACTGCCAGGTGAGCTCCGAGACCTGTGCCAACCCGGTGGCGCCGAGCGGGTGGCCCTTGGAGATCAGGCCGCCCGAGGGATTGACCACCACCTTGCCGCCGTAGGTGTTGGCGCCGGAGTCGACAAACTCGCCGCCCTTGCCCACCGGGCACAGGCCGAGCCCTTCGTAGGTGATCATCTCGTTGCACGAGAAGCAGTCGTGCAGCTCGACCACGTCGACGTTCTCGGGGCCGAAGCCGCTCTGCTGGTACACCTTCTCGGCCGCCTTGCGGGTCATGTCGGCGCCGACCAGCTTGATGCAGCTCTTGTCGTCGAAAGTGCTCGGGAAGTCGGTGGTCATCGCCATGCCGAGGATCTCGACGGCGCGCGACTCCAGCTTGTGCTTGCGGACGAAGTCCTCGCTGGCGAGAATCGCCGCGCCGGAACCGTCCGAGGTCGGGCAGCACTGCAGCTTGGTGAGCGGATCGAACACCATCGGCGACTCCAGGATCTGCTCGAGCGTGTACTCGTCCTGGAACTGCGAGTACGGGTTGTTCACCGAGTGCTTGTGGTTCTTCCAGCCGATCTTGGCGAACTGCTCGGCGGTCGTGCCGTAGCGCTCCATGTGCTCGCGGCCGGCGTTGCCGAAGAACTGCGGTGCCGCCGGCGCCTTGGCGAAGCCGCGCAGCTCGACCATGGCGTGGAAATGCTTGTCCATGGGGTTGGTGCGGTCCTGGAACTTCACCCCCAGCGAGCCCTTCTCCATCTTCTCGAAGCCGAGCGCGAGGGCGCACTCGGCGAGGCCCGCCTCGACGAACTGCTTGGCCATGAACAGCGCCGTCGAGCCGGTCGCGCAGTTGTTGTTCACGTTGTAGACTGGAATGCCGGTCATGCCGAGGCTGTAGACGGCGCGCTGGCCGGCGGTGGAGTCGCCGTAGCAGTAGCCCACCGCCGCCTGCTCGATCGCATCGAAGGAGATGCCGGCATCCTGCAGGGCCTTCGTCCCCGCTTCCTTCGCCATGTCCGGATAGTCCCAGTCCTTCGATCCGGGCTTCTCGAACTTGGTCATGCCGACGCCGACGATAAACACCTTGCGAGCCATGCTGAGTCCTCCTTGTGGGGTTGTGCGCCGCCGGCCGGCGGTCGCCTCCGATCGAAATCTGTTATCAGAGACTCCGGAGTCGCGGGAAGCCGGCGCGGGCAGGGGCGCCGAATCCCCGGACGGATGCAATGGAAGGGGCGCCGTAGCCGCGCCCTCCATCTTCGGCGTATGGACGGACCCATGCTGAGCCGGACGCTGCTGATCGGATTCGCGCTGCTCACCGCCACCACCGCCGCCGCCGCGCCGCTGCCGCGCGAGGCGGTGCCGGAGCCGCTGCAGCCATGGATCGACTGGGTCCTGCGCGGCCACGAAGAGGCCGTCTGCGCGCCGCTGCTCGGTGACGCGCAGCAGCGCGCCTGCGCCTGGCCGGCGCGACTGGCGCTGACGCTCGACGAGAACGGCGGCAGCTTCAGCCAAGAGTGGGACGTCGAGCGTGCCCAATGGGTGTTGCTGCCCGGCGCGGCGACGCCGTGGCCGATCGAGGTACTGCTCGACGGCGCCGCGGCGGTGGTCATCGCCCAGGGCGACGCGCCGGCGTTGTGGCTGACGCCCGGTCGGCACGCGATCAGCGGCCGCTTCGCCTGGCCGACGTTGCCCGAACTGCTGCCCATCCCCGCCGCCACCGGGCTGCTGACGCTCACCCTGCGCGGCCAACCGGTGCCCTTCCCCGACCGCGACGCCGATGGACGCCTGTGGCTGCAACGGCGCACGCCGGTGGCCGACGAGGGCGACCGCGTCGCCGCCGTCGTCCACCGCCTGATTGACGACGATATCCCCCTGCAGATCGAGACCCACATCCAACTCGAGGTGTCGGGCGTCGGCCGCGAACTGCTGCTCGGCCCGGTGCTGCCCACCGGCTTCGTGCCGATGGCACTCACCAGCCCGTTGCCGGCGCGCCTCGAAGCCGATGGCCGCCTGCGCCTGCAGGCGCGCGCCGGGCGCTGGACGCTGCAGCTCTTGGCCCGCCACGAGGGACCGGCGGCGGCGCTCGCCATGCCGGTGGGGAGCCAGGGTTGGCCGGCGAGCGAAGTGTGGGTCTTCCGCGCCCACCCCGAGCTGCGCCTGGTGAGCCTCGAAGGCGCCGAGGCGATCGACCCACAGCAGACCGATCTGCCCGCGGACTGGCGCCAACTGCCCGCCTACCTGCTGCGCCAGGAGAGCGAACTGCGCCTGGTCGAGCGCCGCCGCGGCGATGTCGGCGCCGCCGCCGATCAGCTCGCCCTGGCGCGCACGCTGTGGCTCGACTTCGACGGCGGCGGCTACACCGTTCGCGATCGCATCAGCGGCGAGCTGACGCGCGCCTGGCGGCTCGACATGGCACCGCCGACGCTGCTCGGGCGCGTTGCCGTCAACGGCAGCGACCAGTTCATCACCCGCCTCGCCGCCGCGGCGCCGGCCGGCGTCGAGATCCGCGCCGGCGCCATCGACCTCGACGCCGACAGCCGCCTCGACGGCGCCCGCCGCGATCTCCCGGCGGTGGGCTGGGAGCACGACTTCCAGTCGGTCGCCGCGACGCTGCAACTGCCGCCCGGCTGGCGTCTGCTGCACGCCGGCGGCGTCGACCAGGCGCGCCCGACCTGGGTCGGTGACTGGACCCTGCTCGACCTGTTCATCGTCCTCATCACCGCCCTCGCCGCCGCCCGCCTCTTCGGCTGGCCGTGGGGTCTCCTGACCCTCGCCGCCGTCGGCCTGGCCTACACCGAGCCCGCGGCGCCGCGCGGCGTCTGGCTCGCCGTGCTCGCCCTCGAGGCGCTGCTGCGCGTCGTCCCCGACGGCACGGCGCGCCGCGCCCTCGCCCTGGCGCGCGTGCTGGCCCTGGCGGCACTGGTGGTCCTCGTCGTACCGTTCCTCATCGGCCAGATCCGCCAGGCGCTCTACCCGGCGCTCGAGCATCCGTACCAGAGCATGGACGTCGCCGCGCCGGAGGCCGACGGCGGCGCCGATCTCGCGGCGGAGGCGTGGGCGCCGCCGCCCCCGGAGGAGCGATTGCGCGATGCAGCCGCGCCGACGCGCGATGCGCTCATGCCGGCGCCGCCGCCGCGCAGCCAGCGCAGTTACGAGTACGCCGCCGTCGACCCGCGCGTCGTCGTGCAGACCGGACCCGGCCTGCCCGGCTGGAGCTGGAACACCGTTGCCCTGGAGTGGAGCGGCCCGGTCGAGCGCGATCAACGTCTGCACCTGTGGCTGCTCTCGCCGACCCTCAACCTGCTGCTCGCCCTGCTCCGCACGCTGTTGCTGGCGCTGCTCGTCGCGCGCCTGGTCGGCCTGCGCCGCGACGCGCTGCGCGGCGGTGTGGCGGTGGCCGGTGCTGTCCTGCTGCTGGGCGGCGGCGCCGGCGTGGCGCGCGCCGAGTTCCCCTCCGAGGCGTTGCTCGGCGAACTGCGCGAGCGTCTGCTGGCACCGCCCGACTGCCAGCCGTCCTGCGCCGCCCTGCCGCGCCTGCGCCTCGACGCCGACGCGCAGAGCCTGCGCCTGTCGCTGCGCCTCGACGTCGGCGCCGCGACGGCGGTGCCGCTGCCGGGCAACGCGCAGCAGTGGCTGCCGCGCACGGTGCTGGTCGACGGCGCCGCCGCCGCGGCGTTGCTGCATGGCGCCGACGGCGTTCTCTGGCTGCGCCTGGAGCCCGGCCTGCACGACGTCGTCATCGAGGGTCCGCTACCGGCCCGCGACACCGTGCAACTGCCGCTGCCGCTGGCGCCGAGTCGCGTCGAGGCGCAGGTGCGCGGCTGGACGCTCGACGGCGTCCACGCCGACGGCCGCGCCGACGCGACGCTGCAGCTCAGCCGCATCGCGCCGACGGACGGCGCGGCGACGGCGCCGCTGCCGGCGGACCAGCTGCCGCCCTTCGCGCGCGTCGAGCGGACGCTGCGCCTCGGTCTCACCTGGCAGGTCGAGACGCGCGTCGTGCGCCTGACGCCGCCCGACGCCGCGCTGGTGCTCGCCGTGCCGCTGCTCGCCGGCGAGGCGGTTACCACCGCCGAGGTGCGCGTCGCCGACGGCGCGGTGCAGGTGAACCTGCCGCCGCAGGCGGTCTCCGTCGCCTGGCAGTCGACGCTCAGCGAGCGTTCCCCCATCGCCCTGCGCGCACCGACCGGGCAGCCGTGGGTGGAGACCTGGCGCCTCGACGCCAGCCCGATCTGGCACGTCGAGGCGAGCGGCATCGCGGCGGTCCTGCGCGGCGACCTCAACGCGGCGCCGCTGCGCGAGTGGCGGCCGTGGCCGGACGAAAGCGTCAGTCTCGACGTCCTGCGCCCCGAGGGTGTCGCCGGGCAGACCCTCACCATCGACGAGAGCGTGCTCGCCGTCAGCCCCGGCCTGCGCGCCACCGACGCGACGCTGACGCTCGGCCTGCGCAGCAGCCGCGGCGCCCAGCACACCGTCACCCTGCCGCCGACGGCGGAGCTGCTGTCGGTGACCATCGACGGCACCGCGCAGCCGATCCGCGCCGATGCCGGCACGGTCGTGCTGCCGGTCAACCCCGGCCCGCAACGCGTCGAGCTGCGCTGGCGCCAGGCCGACGGCATCACGGCGCGCTTCCACAGCCCGGCGGTCGATCTCGGCGCGCCGAGCGTCGACGCGCACCTGCGCATCGAGGTGCCGCCGAACCGCTGGGTGCTCTTCGCCGGCGGCCCGCGGCTCGGCCCGGCGGTGCTGTTCTGGAGCCTGCTGCCGGTGCTGGCACTGGTCGCCGTCGGCCTCGGCCGCGTCCGCGCCACGCCCCTGCGCAGGCGCGACTGGCTGCTGCTCGGCATCGGCCTGACGCAGGTGCCGATCGCCGCGGCGGTCGTCGTCGCCGGCTGGCTGCTCGCCCTCGGCTGGCGGCGCGCTCGCGGCGCCGCGCTGGAGGCGCGCGCCTTCGACCTGATGCAGCTGCTGCTCGTCGGCTGGACGGCGACGGCAGTGGTCATCCTCTTCGTCGCCATCCAGCAGGGCCTGCTCGGCGAGCCCGCCATGCAGATCGCCGGCAACGGCTCCAGCGCGGCGCTGTTGCGCTGGTACCAGGATCGCAGCGCCGCGACCCTGTCGCAGGCCTGGGTACTGTCGGTGCCGCTGCTCGTCTACCGCCTGCTCATGCTCGCCTGGGCGCTGTGGCTCGCCCAGGCCCTGCTGCGCTGGCTGCGCTGGGGCTGGGAGAGCTTCGGCGCGGGCGGCTACTGGCGAAGGCTTCGCACGACAGCAGCCGCCGGGAGCGCGGGCGGCCCGCCCGCCGTATGAGATGATGGCGCCGCGATGCGGCGCCGACGTCTAGCCTTGATGTGCCAATCCCTTCACACGGAGAAGCGGAGGAACGGAGGCGTGCCTGCTCGAGACTCGGTCGATGGCGTCTCCCTCCAACGGCATCGCTGATGACCTGAAGGAGTCGTGCCTCGCCGGCTGCGGAGGCGACGAAACGTCTCCCGTGGCAGGTCGTCTCCGTTTCTCCGTTCCTCCGTGTGAACTCTGTATTGTCGCATCAAGGTTAGGAGCGGGCGCGCCGGACGCGCTCCGTCGGTGTCGCCGTGGTCGGGTCCTCCGGCCAGGCGTGCTTCGGGTAGCGGCCGCGCAGTTGCTTGCGGACTTCGACGTAGCCGCTGCGCCAGAAGCTCTCCAGATCGTCGGTGATCTGCACCGGGCGCTGGCTGGGCGAGAGCAGCTCGAGCACCAGCGGCACCCGGCCGGCGGCGAGGCGCGGCGTCGCGCGCAGGCCGAAGACCTCCTGGATGCGCGCCGCCGCGACCGGCGGCCGCTCGGGCTCGTAGCGCACCGCGACGGCGCGGCCGGTGGGCAGCGCGTAGCGCGCCGGCGCCTCGCGCTCGAGCCGCTGCCACTGCGTCGTGCCGAGCAGACCGTGCAGGACGCCGGACAGGTCGGCGCCGCGCAGCTCGGCGAAGCTGCGCCGGCCGTCGCACAGCGCCGCCACCGCGTCGGCAAGCAGCGCCTCGGGCTGCGGCAGGTCGAGCTCCGGCATGGCGCGGCGCAGGAAGGCGAGTCGCGCCAGCAACGCCGCATCGTCGGCGCCGAGCGCCACCGCGCCGGCCGGGTTGCGGCGCGCGGCGGCGGCGAGCGCTACCCCGGCGGCGGCGCGCTCGACGTTGGCGTCGAGGCGTTCGGCGAGCACCAGGTCGGCGAAGCACTCGCGCCGGCGCCGCACGACGCGTGCCTGCGCGGCGTCGAACTCCACCACCTCCTCGGAGCGCAGCGCGTCCGGAAACAGCTCCGCCAACCAGGCGGCGTCGACGGCGCTGGCGACGCGCACGCGCGCCTCGGCGCCTGGCCCGGCGTCGAGGTCGACGGCGACGAACAGCTCGGCGTCGCGCACGACGCTGCGCGGTTCGAGGGCGACACCGGTGCCGCCGACCATCAGCGCCCGCGTTGACCCCGGCGCGCGCCGCCGACAGAGGCGATCGGGATAGGCGGCGAGGATGGCACGCCCGATCGCTTCCCCTACATCTGGAGGGCGCCGCCCCGTCGGCGCCTGTTGGATGGATGAACGCGGACCCAATGCAACAGGCGCCGACGGG
>JANNRA010000074.1:0-23192 GCA_031401035.1 bacterium
GTCGCCATCGTCACCGGCGCCGGGCGCGGCCTCGGCCGTGCCTACGCGCTGCGTCTGGCGGCGTACGGGGCGCGTGTGGTGGTCAACGACGCGGGGGTCGCCGCCGACGGGGGGGCGACCGCGGAGCAGCCGGCCGCGGCGGTGGCGGCGGAGATCGGCGCCGCCGGCGGCGCGGCGGTGGCGCACGGCGGCGACGTCGGCGAGATGGCCACCGGCGCGGAACTGGTGGCGTTGGCACTGACCACGTGGGGCCGCCTCGACGTGGTGGTGAACAACGCCGGCATCGGTCGGCCGCGCATGGTGTTCAATCTCGAGGAGGACGATTGGGACGAGGTGCTGCGGGTCCATCTCAAGGGCACCTTCGCGGTCAGCCGCGCCGCCTGCCGCCATTGGCGGGCGCAGGCCAAGGCAGGCCGCGGCGGCGGCGCCCGCCTGATCAACACCGCCAGCGGCCTGCTCGTCGCCGGCGGCGCCGGGCAATCGAACTACGTCGCCGCCAAGGGCGCCATCGCGGCCTTCACCGAGGCGGTGGCGACCGAGATGGCGCCGTACGGCGTCACCGCCAACGCCGTCATGCCGGCGGCGTTGACGCGGCTGTCGGGCGCCGGCTGGCGACTGCCGGCGACCGCGGACGAGGACCTCGACGCGCGCCACGTCGCCGAGTTGGTCTGCTACCTGGCCAGCCCTGCGTCCGGCTGGATCAGCGGGCAGACCTTTCATGTGCGCGGTGCGGTCGTCGAGCACGTCACGGGCTGGCAGTACGGCTCCGCCCTGACGCGCCCGGGCCGGCCGTTCAGCGCCGTCGAGCTGGCCGAAGCGCTGCCGCGCCTGCTCGACCAGGACGCGGCCAGCTGCAAGCCGCCGCTGCTGCCGCCGGCCGAGTGGGCGGCGCGGCGCGCCGGCGGGCGGTCGACGGATCAGCCGAAATGACTCTGTCCGCTGCCGGCCATCCGTTGCACACCCGCTCGTTGTCGGTGACGCTGCGGCACGGCGAGGACGGCGTCGCCGACTTCGCCGCCTACATCCTCGACCTGCGCAAGCGCGGCTTCGCGCCCGTTGGCGGCGATCTGCAGGGCACCGGCATCGTCCATCACATGCGCCTCGACGGCCGCATCGACCGCGCCCAGGGCCGCCTGACGGGCCTCACCGCCGACATGCCCAGTGTCGCCTTCGAGGCCTCTCCGTCGACCGGCGGCGAGAGCTGCCGCGACCAGATCGGCCGCGTCGCGCAGCTCGAGGGCCTGACGCTCGACCAGACCTGGGCGCGTGCCATCGCCGCCGCTATCGGCGGCCCGCGCGGTTGCTCGCACATTCTCACCCTGGCGCAACTGCTCGCGCCGAGCGCCGTCTGGGGCTTCGCCGAGGACGCCCGGCTGCACGGCCCCGCGGCGGCACGGCGGCGCGGCGAGCGGCTGTTCCGGCGCGACGTCACCGTCGACGGCTACGAATCCGCCCCCGGCATGCTGGCGCTGACGCTGCAACTCAACGACCTCCACTTCGCCCCGGCGCCGGCGCGGCCGGCGCCGATGGATCGCTTCGCGGCGCAACGCGAGATCACCGTCAGCGCCAGCGTCGCCCTGCCGGAGCTGTCGCTCGCCGCC
Organism: bacterium; assembly: GCA_031401035.1. Classification (GTDB taxonomy): domain Bacteria; phylum Desulfobacterota; class Binatia; order HRBIN30; family CADEER01; genus JANNRA01. The sequence goes on from JANNRA010000074.1 coordinate 1,602, forward strand.
CTCGCCGTGCACGAGCGCGTGCGCAGCCGCGCCGACTTCGCCACCGCCGCGTGGGAAGCGCGCAGCCTCGACGTCGCCGACCTCGTCGGCGCTTCGCTGCGCGCCGGCATCAGCGCGCGCATCCTGACGCGCTTCGCCGCGGCCGGCGCCGACGCGCCGCTGCGCGAGGCGCTGCTGCAGCTGGCGCCGGCGCTGATCCAGTGCTTCGCCGCCCTCGACATCTGGGGCGACCTGTTCCGCGGCGGCGGTGCCGCCGCCCAGACCGGCGGGCAACCGGACTCGTGCTGGATGTGGCGCACCGGCGGCGGGCTGCGCGATCCGCGTACCGGGTCCTGATTCCCGCCCGCCGCCCATCGGGTGAGCCGATCGGTGGCCACCGCATTTCCTATTTGCCGCTGCGAGGCCCGCTCCATATCTGAGACGTAAAGGGAGACCAGCATGCGAGTGGAACTGCGAGCCAGGAGCATCACCATCACCGACGGACTGCGCGCGCACGCCGAACGGCGCCTTCGCTTCGCCCTCGGCCGCTTCGGCCCGGCCATCCGCCGCGTCTGCCTGCGCCTCGACGACGTCAATGGCCCGCGCGGGGGGATCGACAAGTCCTGCCGCCTCGTCGTCGGTTTGGCGCAGGGGGGCGAGGTGATCGTCGAGGACGCCGACGGCGACCTGCGGGCGCTGCTCGACCGAAGCGTCGATCGGGCCGGCCGCGCCGTCGAGCGTCGCCTCGCGCGGTTGCGCGAGCCCACCGGGCCCACGCGGCGCTCAGGGGTGGCCGCGTGAGGACGGCTGTGCGGGTCGCCTCGGTGGTGTGCCTGCTCCTGGCCAGCGCCGCCCCCGCGCGCGGCGACGATGTGGCGCTGGCGCGGCAGATCCAGCAGGCGGTGCAGGCGCACAACGCCGGTCAACTCTCCGAGGCCAAGGTGCAGATCGATGCGCGGGACGGCGCGGTTCTGCTGCGCGGCAGCGTGCGATTCCTGCGCCAGAAACTGCTCTACGAGCAGGTTGCCTGGCAGACGCCGGGCGTGCGCGAGGTCGAGAACGAACTGCGCGTCGTGCCGCTGCTGCCCGTGCCCGACGGCGACATCGAGCGCCAGATCATCGCGCTGGCCAAACTCAACCGCTTCCAGGGGGCCGAAGTGCGGACGCAGGTGCGCGACGGCGCCGTGACGGTGCATGGCACCTTCCATGACCCCGCCGATGTGTTCTTTCTCCGCCATCGCCTGGCCGACATCGAGGGCGTGCGCTCGCTGGCGATCGAGGCCAGCTTCGCGGTCTGACCGTCGCCCCAAGAATCATGGAAAAACGATAGATCGCAGCCCGATTATCTATTTGTTGATGTAGTCGCTCTCGCGTATCAGCAGCGCCAGGAGGAAGAACGGATGCACGCGAAAGCGAGTACGCGGCAGTGGGCGGGTGGCGATCGGGTGCCGCGCATGTGGTCGCACGCCCTGACGGACGATGCGCTCATTCCGGAGCCGGCCCTGCCGGCGCAGGTGTATCATCTGTGGCACCACACCTGTGCCATCGCGCCGGAACGCGCCCTGGCGCTGGCGGTGCTGATGCAGGCGGTCGGCGACGTGCACCGCTATCAGGCGAGCGGGTTGAGCCACCACCAGCGCCTGCACGATCAGGCGCAGGAGTGGATGCGGGCGGAGGACCATGCCTGGCCCTTCTCGTTCGTCAACCTATGCGCGGTATTCTCGATCGACGTCGGGCAGGTTCGCAAGGAGATGGCCGAGACGCCGGTACTGCCGGCGCGCCAGGCGGCGTGATCGGCGACATGGGCGGGAGGCCGGGATGACGCTGCGCGAGCGCTGCGGGGTGCTCGTCGAGCACGCCGTCTTTCACCGCCTGGTGATCGGGCTGATCCTGCTCAATGCCGCCGCGATGGGGATCGAGACGTCGGCGGCGGTGGTGGCGACGCACGGCGGCTGGCTGCGCGGCGTCAATGTCGCCATCCAGGCCGCCTTCGTCGTCGAGATCGCGCTGCGGCTGCTCGGCAGCCGCTCGATCGGCGGCTTCCTGCGCGACGGCTGGAATTGCTTCGACGTGCTGGTCGTCGCCGCGTCGCTGTTGCCGGTCGCCGGGCCGTTCGCCACCGTGGCGCGCCTGGCGCGGGTGCTGCGTGTCGCACGCCTGGTCTCCGCCTCCGCCGAATTGCGCCTCATCGTCTCCACCATGCTGCGCTCGATTCCGTCCATGGGGCACGTCGTCCTGCTGTTGGGAGTCCTGTTGTACGTGTACGGGATCATCGGCTTCCACCTCTTCCACCGCGACGACCCGCAGCACTGGGGTTCGCTCGGCATCGCGCTGCTCAGCCTGTTCCAGGTGCTCACCCTCGAGGGCTGGGTGGAGATGCAGAACGCGGTGATCGGGGCGCAGCCCTGGGCCTGGCTGTTCTTCGGCAGCTTCGTGGTCATCGCCGTCTTCGTGGTCATCAACCTGTTCATCGCGGTGGTGATCAACAACCTGCAGACCGTGCAGAGCGAGGAGCGGTTGCGCGGCATCGACGCGGCCGAGCAGGCGCTGGTCGAGCAGGTGGCGAGCCTGCGCGCCCAGCTCGAGCGGTTCGAGCAGTCCCTGACGGTGCGCGGACCGGGACGGCGGGAGGCGGCATGAGCGGGCCGGTGGTGGGCGTGATCATGGGCAGCGCCTCGGACTTCGAGACGCTGCGGCACGCCGCCGAGACGCTGGCGGCGTTGGACGTGGCGTACGAGGTCGACGTCGTCAGCGCCCACCGGACGCCGCAGCGCATGGTCGAGTACGCCACCCAGGCGCAGCGGCGCGGCCTCCGGGTCATCATCGCCGGCGCCGGCGGCGCCGCGCACCTGCCGGGCATGGTCGCGGCCCTCACGCCGTTGCCGGTGCTGGGCGTGCCGGTGAGGTCGGACGCGCTGCGCGGCATCGACAGCCTCCTGTCGATCGTGCAGATGCCGGCCGGCGTGCCGACCGCGACCTTCGCCATCGGTCGCGCCGGCGCCGTCAATGCGGCCCTGTTCGCCGTCCGCATGCTGGCGCACGGCGATGCAGCGCTGGCGGCGCGGCTGGAGGCGCACCGCGCCGAGCAGGCCGAGGCGGTGCGCAGCGGCGCGGCGGCCCTGCGCGCCCAGCCGGCGCCTCCGCGCCACGAGTGAGGCCATGCGACGGGTCGGAATCCTCGGTGGCGGGCAGCTCGGCACGATGCTGGCTGAGTCCGTGCAGCGGCTCGGGGCGCGAGTGCGCGTCTTCGACCCGGATCCGGTTTCACCGGCGACGCGCCAGGTGGTCGACGTGGTGACCGCGGCATGGCACGACCGCGCCGCGTTGGCGCGCTTCGCCAGCGGCTGCGACGTCCTCACCTGCGATACCGAGCATGTGCCCCTCACGGCGCTGTGCGGCGCCCCCTGGGCGGGTCGCTTCCGCCCCTCGCTGCGGGCCATCGCCGTGGCCCAGCATCGAGTCCGCGAGAAGGCGTTCCTCGCCGCCGCCGGCATGCCGCTCGCCGCCTGGCGCGCCGGGCGCGGGGGGGGCGAGTTAGCGTGGGCGGCGGAGGCGTTCGGTTTCCCGTGCATCCTCAAGCGCGCCGAGGGCGGCTACGACGGACACGGCCAGCGTCTGCTGCGCGGCGGCGACGACGTCGAGTCGGCGCGGCGCGACGTCGGCGAGCGAGACGAGGCCTGGGTACTCGAGGAACCGGTGCGGCTGGTCGCCGAGCTGAGCTGTATCGTCGTGCGCGGCGGCGGCGCGGCGACCACCTTCCCGATCCTCGAGAACGCCCACCGCGATCACATTCTCGACGCCACGGTGGTGCCGGCGCGGCTGGCGCCGGACGTGGAGGATCGGGCGCGCGCGATGGCGCTACGCCTCGCCGCGGCGCTCGATGTCGAGGGCCTGCTGACCGTCGAGTTCTTCCTCGGGCTGCGCGCCGGCAGCGCGTCGCCCGAGCTGCTGGTCAACGAACTGGCGCCGCGGCCCCACAACTCCGGGCATGTCACCCGCCGCGCCTGCACCCTGAGCCAGTTCGACGCGCTGGCGCGGGTGCTGCTCGATCTGCCCGTTCCGCCGCCGGCGCTGCTCGACGGCGCCTACGCGATGGCCAACCTGCTCGGCGAGGTGGGCCCGCTCGCCGCAGCGGCGGCGCAGCCGGAGGTCGTCGAACTGACCCTCTACGGAAAGCGGACCAGCGCGCCACGGCGCAAGATGGGGCATGTCATTACGCACGCGGCCGACGTGGACGCCGCCCTGGCGGCAGCCGACGCCGCCCGCGACGCGCTGCGGCCGGGCGCCGGGGCTGACCAGCGGCCCAGCGTCTGACGGCGAACTCTCGCGCCCGCCCCCCCTGCGGACGCGGGCGGCGGGCGAGGGGACTGGTAGGCGATCGGCCTACCGGCCCTCGCCCGGCAACCTGCTCAACGTCAGCAGTTCGCGCACGACCGACACCAGGTCGTCGATCTCGAAGGGCTTGTCGAACAGGTGCGCGGCGCCCAGCTGGGCCGCCAGATCGTGCGCCTCGGGCGAGGCGAAGGCCGTCATGAGGATCACCGGCGGCGGCGACGACCCGGCGCGCAGGATGCGCAGCGCCTCGAAGCCGCTCCAGCCGGGCATGCGGACGTCGGAGACGATGATGTCCGGTGGCTCGACGGGGGTGCCGCGGAAGGTCCACGGCTGCGCATAGCCGACACATTCGACGCCGCTCGTCGCCTCGACGACGTCAAACCCGTCGCGCCGCAGGGCGGCGGCGATCAGCGCGCGCAGCGCGTCGTCGTCGTCGGCGACGAGCACGCGACCGAGTGGCGGCGCCGCGGCGGTCGGATCAGTCGCCGTGCCGGGCATGACTGGTATGGTCATTATGCATCCTCCTCTGGGCGTGTCCTCGTCGATGGGGCGGGTCTCGTACTCAGGCGCTGCGCGCCGCGGGCGCTGCCGCCTCGGCGGAGGCGATCGGCAGGTGGATGCTGAAGCAGGCGCCGCGTCCGGGCTCGCTGTCGACGGCGAGCCAGCCGCCGTGTTCGCGGACGATGCCGTAGGTCACCGACAGGCCGAGGCCGGTGCCGTCGCCGACGCCCTTGGTGGTGAAGAACGGCTCGAAGATGCGCTCCCGATCGTCGGCGGCGATGCCACCGCCCTGGTCGCGCACCGAGATGCGCGCGAAGCTGCCGGCGTCGCCGCCCTGGTCGAGCGGTGGCGTGGCGTCGACGCGGTCCACGGCGACCTCCACCGTGCCGCCGTGCGGCATCGCCTGGATGCCGTTGACGACGAGATTGGTGAGCGCCTGCTGCAACTGCGCCACGTCGACGTCGGCGGCCGGCGTTGCGGCACCCACCGGCCGCCGCAGCAGGACCTGCCGCCGCGCCGCCAGCGGCGCCAGCAACGCCAGCGTCTCGTCGACCAGCAGCGACAGATCGTGCGCCGCCGTGCGTGGTGGCTGGCGGCGGGCGAAGGCGAGGAGCTGACGAATGATCGTCGTCATGCGTGTCGCCTGCTCGACGATCACCCGGCCGCTGTCGCGCGCCTCCGGGTTGTCCGCACCGCCGCGGGCGATCATGCGCCCGTGTTCGGCGACGACCGTCAGCGGCGTGCCCAACTCGTGCGCGACCCCGGCGGCCAGCGTGCCGATGGTGGCCAGACGGTCGGCGTGCCGCAACTGCTCGAGGGCGACGATGCGCTGGGCGGCTTCGCGCGCCGCGCACCGGGTCGCCTCCGCCAGGCGGGCGGCGGCGGAGTTCAGGGCCGCCGCCAGGGCGCCGATCTCGTCGCGCTGCGGCAGCGCCAGCGGGGCGCCGAAATCCCCGCCGCCGATGCGGTTCGCCTTGGCGATCAGGCGGCGGGTCGGCCGGCCGACCAGCCAGGCGCCCACCGCCAGGGCGATGGCGCCGCAGACGGCCGTGAGCAGGAATCCGGTGACGACCTCGCCGACGACGGTGGCGCGCAGATACTGCTTCTCGCGCGTCAGCGACTCGCTGATCGTCAAGCGTCCGTGCGGTGCGGCGGACAGCGGCAGGGTCGTCACGAGGCGCCCGTCGCCGCCGTCGGCGACCATGTCGTGCACGACGCCGCCGGACGGCGCCGGCGGCGCGGCGCCGTCCGGCGCGACGTGCCAGGTGACCGCCGGTGACCGCGGCGTCGCCGAGACGCGCGCCAGCAGCGTCGCCACCTCGGCATCACCGCCGAGCCGCCACGCCGCGTCGACGGCCAGGGCCACGGCGCGGCCGAAGTGCACGTGCCGCTCGGCCATGTCGGTCTCGATGAAACGCGCCTCGCGCTCGACCCGCAGCCAGGCATGCACGGCCATGACGCCGCAGATGCCGAGACCCATGCCCGCCGTCAGCTTGCCGACCAGTCGCATCGCCATCGCTCTCCCGCCCCTGCTGTCTACGGCCACTGACGGGCCGCGGCGAATAGATAATGCGGCGGCGGCGGATCGGAATTCGCGAAGCGCGGACGCGCGCATCGCTGGCGGTCACGCAGCGGGCGCCGCGTATCCTGCCGACTCCCGGCGTGCGCTGGCGCGGAATCGAGTTTTCCGAATCGACGACGGAGAATAATCTATTTGCCGATGGCGGTGGTAGCGCATAGACACTCGCTGGATCGCACCGGAGGAGACGCGCCTTGCTCCCCCACCATCGCCAGCCAAATCGTACCGAGCGCCTGCGCGCCTTGGGGCACCCATGTCGGAGATCCTGAAGCAGAACCTGCTCTCGCCGATCGCGCTCGCCTTCGCGCTCGGCATCCTCACCAAGTTGATGCGCAGCGAGTTCTCGCTGCCGAAGGACATCTACACCGCGATCTCGGTGTACCTGCTGTTCGCCCTCGGCCTGAAGGGCGGCATCGAGCTGGCGCACGCGTCGTTCGACGCCATCGTGCTGCCGGCGCTGGCGACGGTGCTGCTCGGCTGCATCACGCCGCTCACCACCTACGCCGTCATGCTCTGGCTCGGCCGCTTCTCGCACGCCGACTCGGCGGCGATGGCGGCGCACTACGGGTCGGTGTCGGCGGTGACGTTCATTGCCGCGCAGACCTTCGTGAGCGGCGTCGGCGCCACCGCCGAGGGATTCATGCCGACGCTCCTGGCACTGCTCGAGAGTCCGGGCATCCACATCGCCCTGGCGATCGGGGCGGTGAAGACCGCCAGCCAGGACCGGCCGATGGGCGCCGTGCTGCACGAGGTGCTGACCGGCCGCACGATGGTGCTCCTGGTCGGCGGCCTGATCATCGGCTTCCTGATCGGCGACAAGAACTACCAAGCCATTCAGCCGTTCTTCGAAGGCATGTTCAAGGGCGTCCTGACCCTGTTCCTGCTCGAGATGGGCATCGTCGCCGGCGCACGCCTGGGCGATCTCAAGCGCGTCGGTCCCTTCCTGCTCGCCTTCGGCATGCTGCTGCCTGCGGCGCACGGCCTGCTCGGGGTCTGGTTCGGCCATCTCTCCGGCCTGTCGCCGGGCGGCGCCACCGTGCTCGGCGCGATGGCGGCGAGCGCCTCGTACATCGCGGCGCCGCCGGCGGTGCGCGTGACGCTGCCGGAGGCCAACCCGACTTACTACCTGACCGCCGCGCTGGCGATCACCTTCCCCTTCAACATCCTGCTCGGCATCCCATTGTACTACGAAGCCGCCATCTGGCTGGCCGGCTGAGGAGCGCGTCGATGCATACCGTCGTCTTGAAGCGCATCACCGTCGTCGCCGAGCCGGTGCTCGAGGACCGCCTCACGGCCGATCTGCGCCGTCTCGGCGCCACCGGGTTTACCGTCTGCGATGTGCGCGGCGAGGGTTCGCGCGGCATGCGCGCCAGCGAACTTCCCGGCGCCGGGGTCAAGATCGAGACCCTCGTCAGCCCCGCAGTTGCCGACCGCATCCTCGAGCGCGTCGCGACGCACTATTTCCCCCACTACGCCGTCATCGCCTGGGTCACCGACGTCGCCGTCGTCCGCGGCGACAAGTACGTCTAGGCGCCGCGGCCGCCGCCAGGAAGAACCCATGCTCGCGCTCGAACACCGCACGATTCTGGTCGCCGGCATCACCGACGCATCGTCCCTGGCACTGCACTGCGCTGCGCAGCTGCGGCGTGAAGGGGCGCGCGTGGTGTGTACGGGGCTTGGTCCGACCCCCCACCACGCTGGCCTGTCGGACAAGGCGGCGACGTATCTGACCCGCTCGTACGACGACTTCCTCGGCGTGGTGCGCGAGGCGTTCGGCGGCGAAATGCTGACGCTGCCGCTCGACGTCACCGTCGACGGCAGCCTCGCCGACGTCGCCGCGGCGCTGCGCGAGCGCGGCATTCGGCTGGACGGCGTGCTGCACTCGATCGCCATGGACAAGACCATCCGCGGCGGTGAGGTGAAGCCGCTGTTGCAGGTGACGCGCGAGGAGTTCGCCGCGGCGATGGACGTCTCGGCATACTCGCTCATCGCCCTGCTGCGCGCCCTGCTCGAGGGGGGCGTGCTGAACGATGGCGCCGCCGTCTGCGCCCTCAGCTATCTCGGCGCGGCGCGGGTCGCGCGCCATCCCTACCGCAACATCGGCGTCGCCAAGGCCGCGCTCGAGCGCATCGTGCTCGAGCTGGCGCACGAACTCGGGCGCGCGCACGGCATCAAGGTCAACGCCGTGCGCTTCTCGCCCTACACCGCGAGCAAGGCCGGCGGCGCCATCCAGGGCCTGGTCGAGGCGGCAGAGTTCTGTGACCGCGAGAGCGCGCTCGGCAACGCTCGCGCCGAGGACCTCGCCTGGGAGGTCGCCTATCTGCTGCGACCCTACGGGCGCGTCACCGGCGAGATCCGCAACGTCGACGGCGGCTACCACATCCGCGGCTGACACCCCGATCGGCCGCTGCGGCGGGGGGAGGATCGCTGATGGTGCGACGTCGCATGTCCGCCGGCGCAGTCAACTTGGGCAGCGCTGCAGCGCGTGGGTGACGGCGCGGATCAACTCGTTGATGGCCACCGACCCGTCGCGGTTGCCGTCGACCTCGCCGCACTGCGCGTGCGCGGTCGTCCCCAGGGCGATGTTCACCGCCCGTACGAGTTCGTCGATCGTCACCATGCCGTCACCGTTGCAGTCCCCGATGCAGGCAGACGTCGTGCCGGTGGGCGTCACGGTGACGGCCACCGGCGTGTCCGCCGCGGTGGGCGACGGCGTCGGGGCCGTCGGCGCGCTGGTCGCCGTGGCGACGGGGACCATTGCCGTCGTCGTCGGCGTGGGCGTGCCGCCCAGCGGCGGCGTCGGGGTCGGTGTCGATGTCGGCGCACAGGTGGCGATGATGCGCGGCGTCGGGGTCGCGACGGGTGCGGCCGCGCCGCACACCAACGTGACCGTGATTGTCGCGTCGCCGAGCTGCGGCAGGTTCAGGGCGGAGGTCACCGCGACGAGCGTCGTGCCGGTCAACGACGCTGCGCCGTCGAGCTGCGCACAGTCCAGGGGCTGTCCGTTGGTGGTCGTCTCGATCATGCCCGGCTCGCCGTTGGGGTTGAGCACGCGCGCACTCGCCTGCCCCGTCGACCCGTAGGCCAACCGCGTCGCGCCTCGGGAGGGATCGTCCGACGTGCATGGAATGGCATCGGCGCCGAGCGCTGGTGGCCCGCTGTCAGGTATCGAGACGCAGCCAGGGACGGAGATCAGTAGCGCGTAACTGGTCGTTCCGAGCTCGAAGGCGACCGATCCCGCCGGCCCCATGCCGCTGCGCTCGACCAGGGGCGGCGGCGGCGGATCGTCATGCGCCAGGGTGACGCTGACGTCGATGTCCCCAAGGCGCGTCGCGCCACAGTCGATCAGCCCACCGCCGGCGTTGCCCGGCCCCCATTCTGGAAGCTCCCCGAGGCCGATACAGGATGTCGCGAGGCCGGGCAGGACAACCGGCGCGATGAATGCGCGCGCGGCGGGAATGACGAACGGCACCGGGGCCGCGGGCAGATCGGAACGGACTCCCCCGACGGTCAGGACCACCTGTCCAGTCAGGTTGGTGGGGAGCGAGAACACCGTCTGGACCGTCGAGGTCGACCCCGGCGCCAGCGCACAAGTGAGCTCCCGCTCCGCCGTGCAGTTGCCCGCGCAGCCGTCGCCGCCGATGGTGTTGGCGTCGTCGCACTCCTCGCCGCCGGTCCGGGCGCCGTCGCCGCACGTCTGGGCGAATCCGGGGTGGACGAGCGCGAGCGCGAAGGCGAGGGGGCCGAGCACGGAGACGAGGCGCTGCATTGTCGTCCCTCCTGACCTCTTCTCGGGTATGTGCTCGTGATGTTCAAGCGCACGGAGTCGCCTGACAAGGAGAGCCGCAGCCAGTCGGCGGACGTCGGCCATCAATCTAAAATGTGCGAGTCCTGCGTGTGCTCCGGTCCCCGGCGCCAGCCGGAGAGCCCGACCGTCGTCCTATGACTCTTCGAGAGCCCCGCGCTGCACTCCGCAGCACGGGCGTTGCCGGGTCCCCGCTCGGCCGGTACGGTTCGCCGCATGATGGTGCAGAGCGGCGGTTCTCGATCCCGACGATCCCTACCTGCGCGCGCCGCAGACGTTTCCGCAGCTGCAATCCGAGATGGTCGCGCGGGTGGCGGCGTACGGCGACGCGGAGGACGTCGCCGAGGGCACGCTGCTCTTCGCGCGCGGGCAGCGCAGCATCGACTTCTTCCTCGTGCTGTCCGGCCGCATCGACGTCTTCGATGTCGACGACCACGGGCAGCCGCGCGTCTTCGCCAGCCAGGGCGAGCGCGAGTTCACGGGCGAGCTCGACCAGTTCACCGACCGGCAGATCCTCGTCAGCGGCCGCGCCGGCGCCCCGACCCGTGTCATCCGCGTGCGTCGCGACGCCTTCCGTCGCCTCGTCGCCGCCGAGCCCGACATCGGCGAGATCCTCATGCGCGCCTTCATCCTGCGGCGCGTCGGCCTCATCCGGCACGGCCAGGGTGGCGTCGTCATCGTCGGCCCGGCACACGCCGGCGACACGCTGCGTCTGCAACGCTTTCTCGAGCGCAACGGCCACCCGCATCGCCTCGTCGATACCGAGGCCGACCCCGACGGCGACGGCTTCCTCGGCTGCCTCAAGGTTCGCGAGGCGAAGATGCCGGTCGTCGTCTGGGGCGGCGAGCACGTGCTCGGCAACCCGACGACCGCCGAGCTGGCCGACGCCCTCGGGCTGACGTGGGAACTCGACGCGGCGCATGTCTACGATCTCGCCGTCGTCGGCGCCGGGCCGGCGGGCCTGGCGGCGGGCGTCTACGCGGCCTCGGAAGGGCTCGACACGATCCTCATCGAGGGGATGGCGCCGGGCGGTCAGGCCGGCACGAGCTCGAAGATCGAGAACTACCTCGGCTTCCCGACCGGCATCTCCGGCCAGGCGCTGGCGGGACGCGCCCAGGCCCAGGCGCAGAAGTTCGGCGCGCGCATCGCCATCTCGCGCCAGGTGACCGGCCTGGCGCACGTTGACCGCCTCTTTCGGCTGACGCTGGAGGAGGGCGCCGCCGTCGCGGCGCGCGCCGTGGTGGTGGCGACCGGGGCGCGCTATCGCACCCTCGACCTGCCGAACTTCGCGCGCTTCGAGGGGCAGGGCATCCACTACGCCGCCACGGCGATGGAGGCATCGCTCTGTGCGGACCAGGAGGTGGTCGTCGTCGGCGGCGGCAATTCGGCCGGGCAGGCCGCCGTCTTCCTCGCCGGCAGGACGCGGCAGGTGCATGTGCTGGTACGCGGGCGCGGTCTGGCGGCGACGATGTCGGCTTACCTCGTGCGCCGCATCGAGGCCTCGCCACGCATCACGCTGCACACCGAAACCGAACTGACGGCGCTCGACGGCGATACCCGGCTGCGCTCGGTCACCTGGACGCACCGGACGACGGGGGCGCGCGAGTCGCGCGGCGTCGAGAACGCCTTCCTCATGATCGGCGCGCTGCCATGTACCGACTGCGTGCGCGGCAGCCTGGCCCTCGATCCGTACGGCTTCGTCGTCACCGGCGCCGACGCGGGCGACTTCGGCGCCACGTCGCCGTACGCCACCTCGCGCCCCGGCGTCTGGGCGGTGGGCGACGTGCGCGCCGGATCGGTGAAGCGCGTCGCCGCCGGCGTTGGCGAGGGCTCGGTGGTGGTGCAGGCGATCCACCGCTTCCTGAATCCCGAGTCGGCTTGAGAGAGCCGCGGGTCGCGGCGATCGCCGGCACGCGCCTGACGACGTCGTCGAAAACGCGTCTGCATCATTCCGAGCCGCCGGATGCTGCGCGTCGCGCGCGTCGGAATCCCTCGCATGGGAATCGATGTAATTCGCGCTATCGCGCCGACGCAACGTTCCCGTCGCCGCGACGGCGCGTGAATTCGCGCACGGCAACGTGATTTCCCCCGCGCCGACGCAGCAAGTGCCTCGCGTGCGCGCATCTGGACGGGCAGTACGAGGCGCGGCCCTCGTCTTGCAAAGACGGACGGCGCAGGGAGGCACGATGCGAACGCGAACGACGACTCGAGGTGCGCTGCTGGGCATTGCTGTGCTGATGGTGGGTGCGCTGTTCGGATTCGCCGCGCCGGCGGCGGCGCAGGAGTGGACGCTGGTGGGCTGGAACAACCTCGGCATGCACTGCATGGACGCCGACTTCTCGCTGTTCGCCATCCTGCCACCGTTCAATACGTTCCACGTGCAGCTGATCGATCCGCAGGGACGCCTGGTGCGCGACCCCGCCGCCGCCGGGATCACGGTGACCTACGAGGGCGTCGCCGATCCCGACGGCTCGCGCAACACGACTTCCGTCGGCAAGACCAACTTCTGGCGCTACGCGCCGGGGCTGTTCGGGGTGTCCCTGCCGGAGAACGCGGGCCTCGCCGGCTTCCCGATGCCGGGCCCCGGCAACATCGCGCTGCCGATGCGCTACGACGCGGCAAGTGGTTGGTTCATCGCCGAGGGGGTGCCGATCACGCCGTACGACGATGCCGGGCGGAAGAACTACTATCCGCTCATGCGCCTCGTGGCGCGCGACCGCAACGGGGTCGTGCTCACCCACACCGACATCGTGCTGCCGGTCTCCGACGAGCTGAGCTGCAAGGGATGCCACGGCTCCGGCAGCGACGCCGCCGCACGGCCGGCCTCCGGCTGGGCGTTCGACCCCGAGGCGGAGCGCGATTTCCGCATCAACGTGCTGCAACTGCACGACGACCGCCACCTCGGCGAGACGCGCTACCAGAACGCGCTCGCGGTCGGCGGCTACAGTCCGCTCGGCCTGCTCGCGAGCGCCGCGCACGACGGCAAGGCGACGTTGTGCGCCACCTGCCATGCCTCCGAGGCGCTGCCCGGCAGTGGCCAGCCCGGCATCGCGCCGCTGACGCAGTCGGTGCACGGCGCGCATGTGTTGCTCGACGACGTCGATCAGGGCCGCACCGCCTGCTACAAATGTCACCCGGGCTCGGTGACGCGCTGCCTGCGCGGCGCCATGGGCGCCGCGGTGGCGGCGGACGGCAGCCTGGCGATGCAGTGCCAGAGTTGTCACGGCACCATGCGCGACGTGGCGGCGACGACCCGCACCGGCTGGCTCGACGAACCCACCTGTCAGAGCTGTCACACCGGCACGGCACTGCGGAACAACGGCGCGATCCGCTTCACCTCCGTCTTTGCGCCCGCAGGCGGCGAGCGCCAGGCGGTCGATGCCACCTTCGCCACCAATCCCAATACCCCAGCGCCCGGACTGTCGCTGTATCGCTTCTCGACCGGCCACGGCGGGTTGCAGTGCGCCGCCTGTCACGGCTCGACGCACGCCGAGTATCCGGCTGCGCATCGCAACGACAACCTGCAGAACATCGCCCTGCAGGGACACGCGGGCATGCTCTCCGAATGCGCCAGCTGCCACCCGGCGGGGCTCGACAGCGTCAGCGGCGGCCCGCACGGCATGCACTCGATCGGCAACCGGTGGGTCGACCAGCACGGCAGCGCGGCCGAGGACGGCGGCGCCGCCGCCTGCCGCGCCTGCCACGGCGCCGATTATCGCGGCACCGAGCTGTCGCGCGTCCAGGCCGATCGGATCCTGCAGACCGACTTCGGTTCCAAGGTCGTCTGGCGCGGGTTCCAGGTTAGCTGCTTCATGTGTCACAACGGCCCGAACAGCGAGGACGCCAGCCCGAACCGCCCCCCGGTGGTGTCGGACCTCGCCGTAGCGACGGCCACCGGCGTGGCGCTGCCGGTGGCGCTGGGCGCCAGCGATGCCGACGGCAACCCGCTCAGCCTGCGCATCGTCGCGCAGGCCGAGCACGGCACGGTCGGGCTCACCGGCACCACCGCGACGTTCCATCCCGACCCAGGGTACAGCGGCGCTGATCGCTTCACCTATGCGGCGTGGGACGGCGCGACCAACTCGAATCTCGGCACGGTGTCGATCACCGTCGGCGGCGCGCCGCCGCTGCCCAGCGCGACACCGTCGTGGACGCCGCTGCCGAGTCAGCGCCCCTCCGCCACCGCCACCGCGACGCCGCCGCGCTCGAGCACGTCGACGCGCTCGCCGACAGTCGCCGCGACTCCCGTGCGGTCGGCGACCGCGGCGCGCACGCCAACCCTGGCGCGCACCGCAACGCCGACGCGCCGCGCGACGGTGACGCGGACGGCGACCGCGACACGCCGCGCGACGGCGACCCGGACACCGTCGGCATCGCCGACGCGAACGCGCACGCTGCGTCAGACGCGCACGCCGACGGTGCCGCGGGCGGCCGGCGCCGAAGACTGATCGAGCGGCCGCCCGCGCCGACTGCTACGATCCCACGCGTGCCGGCGTCGTCGTGGCGGTCGGCGGACGAGGGACGGAGCATGGCAGCACAGCGTCAAGTGGCTGGAGCCGTAGTGGTGATCACCGGCGCCGCCGGAGGTCTGGGTGCCGCGTACGCGCGCGGCTTCGCCCGCCTCGGCGCGCGGGTGGTGCTGCTCGATCGCGACCTCGGCGGCGCCGAGGCCGGCGCCGCCGCCATCGTCGCCGGCGGCGGCCAGGCCTGGGCCGCGGCCTGCGACGTCAGCGACGAGGGGCAGTGCCGCGCCGCCATGGCGGCGGTGGTCGAGCGCCACGGCGGCATCGACGTCCTGATCAACAAAGCCGGCGTCAGCCATCGCAGCGCCTTCGCCGGCACCTCCGCCAGCGTCTATCGACGCGTCATGGACGTCAACTTCTTCGGCGCCCTGTACTGCACGCAGGCCGCCCTGCCGACCCTGCGCGCGCGGCGCGGGCTGATCGTCGCGATCAGTTCGATCGCCGGTCTCGCTCCGCTCTATGGCCGCAGCGGGTACAGCGCCAGCAAGCACGCGGTTCACGGCCTCTTCGAATCGCTGCGCTGCGAACTGCGCGACGACGGCGTCGAGGTGCTGATCGTCTGTCCCGGCTTCACCGCCACCGGCATCGGTGCCGCGGCGCTCGACGGCGACGGGCGACCGACGCGCCACCCACAGTCGACGGTGGGGCGCGTGGCGGACCCCGACGACGTCGCCGCGGCGGTGGTGACGGCGGTGCGCCGCCGCCGTCGGCTGCTCGTCCTCTCCGCCGCCGGCAAGGCGAGCTGGTGGCTCAACCGCCTCAGCCCCGCGCTCTACGCCTGGCTGATGACGCGCAGCCTGCGCGACGAACTGGCGCGCTGAGCGCGCGGCGCCCGGCGTCCTACGCGAGCGCGACCAGCGTCGTCACCGCGATGGCGGCACCGACGGCGATGACCATGGCGCCGAAGGCGCGCTGCAGCGTGCGCTCCGGGATGGCGATGCCCAGACGGGCGCCGACGAGCATGCCGGCGACGGCGACGACCAGGTAGAGCAGCGCGGTGCGCCAGAGCGGCGGCACCGCGGCGAGGTGGCCGAGCAGGCCGCCGAAGGAGTTGATGGCGATGATCGCCAGCGACGCGCCGATGGCCGAGGCGGTCTCGATGCCGGCGAGGAAGATCAGCGCCGGCACGATCATGAAGCCGCCGCCGACGCCGAGAAAACCGGTCAGGAGGCCGATGACGGCGCCGATGCTCATGCACAGCACCGGCCGGCAGGTCGGCACGCGGTCGCTCTCGCCGCGGCCGCGCACCATCGTCGCACCGACGGCCAGCATCAGCGCCGCGAAGAGCAGCATCAGCAGCTGCGGCGCGACGAGCTGGGTGGCGCGTGCCCCCACCAGGGCGCCGCCGATGCCGGTGAGGGAGAGGAACTTGACCGCCCGCCAGTGGAACTGGCCGGCGCGCAGGCGCAGCCAGGCGCCGACCAGGCTGGTGCCGCCGACGACGGCGAGGGAGATCACGACCGCCTCGCCCGGCGCCATGCCCGCCACGTAGACCAGCACCGGCACCATGACGATCGCGCCGCCGCTGCCCAGCGTGCCGAGGACGACGCCGACCGCCAGCGTCAACGCCAGAGCCGCGATCAGTGATTCGTGATTCATCGCAGGGAACTCACGGCCGCGGCACTAGGAGAGGCCGGCGCGGCGCAGGCCGTCGAGATAGTGGTCGCGATCGGCGTCGTGCTGGATCGGCATATTCGCGCTGACCCATGCGAGGCTGACGTTGGGCTGGGCGCGACGCAGCTCCTGCAGCGCCGCCGTGGCGACGCGGGTCTCGCCGGCCATGCCGGCCGCGGCGGTCAGGACGCGGTGGGCGCCGACGAAATCGCCGCGCTGGCGAATTGCCTCGCGCGCCAGGCGCATCGCCTGGTCGTAATGGCGACCGAGGAACTGTGCCCAGGCGGCGATGCTGGCGTAGATCGGCGAGAACGGATCGCGCGGGCTGAGACGCTGGGCGCGAGCGGCGGCGGCGGCGCCCTCCTGCCAGCGCCCGCAGTACGACAGCGTCAGCCCATGGTAGGCCTGCGCCAGCGAGAAGTTCGGGTTGAGGTGCAGCGCCATCTCGAACTCGGCCAACGAGTCATCGAAGCGCCGTGCGGAGAGATACACCGCCCCAAGCGCATAGTGCGCCCACGGGTCTTCGCCGTCGGCGCGGATCGCTGCCACCGCCGCCGGCTCGGCGAGTGCCGCGGCGGCGGCCAGGTCCATCCAGCCCATGTGCGCACAGAACATATAGCTGGTGGCCAGCACGCCGAGCGCCTGGCCGTACTGCGGATCGATACGAATCGCCTTTTCGAGCAGTGCCTGTGCGACGATGTTGTCCTGGCGGGTGATGCGCCAGTAGTGCGACAGCGCCCGCATCACCAGGTCCCAGGCGTCCAGGCTGTCGGGGTGCTTGCGCTGGGCGCGGAAGTTCTCTGCCGCGTAGAGCTGCGGCTCGATGGCGGCGACGATCGCCTCGGTGATCTCGTCCTGCACCGCGAAGACGTCGGCGAGGCGGCGGTCGTAGCGCTCCGCCCACAGGTGGCTGCCGGTGGCGACGTCGTTGAGCTGCGCGGTGATGCGCACGCGGTCGCCGCCCTTGCGCACGCTGCCTTCGAGCACGTAGCGGACGCCGAGCTCGTCGGCGATCTGCTGCAGGTGGACGGTCCGACGCTTGTAGGTGAACGACGAGTTGCGCGCGATGACGAAGAACCAGCGCAGTTTCGAGAGTGCCGTGATGATGTCCTCGCTGATGCCGTCGGAGAAGTGCTCCTGCTCGGGGTCGCCGCTCATGTTGATGAAGGGCAGGACGGCGATCGCCGGCCGGTCCGGCAGCGGCAGCGCCGCGCGCGCCGGCGCTGCCGCCGCGGGCGACGCCTGCGCCTCCACGGCGGCGACGAACCGCACGCCTTTGCGCGCGATCGTCTTGATCAGCCGCTGTGCACCGCCGCTGTCGCCCAGGGCCCTGCGCGCCGCGTTGATGCGACTGGTCAGGGTCGATTCGGAGACGATCCGGCCGCCCCAGACGGCGGCCATCATGTCGTCCTTGCTGACGACGCGGTCGCGGTTCTCGACCAGATAGACCAGCAGGTCGAACACCTGCGGTTCGACGGCTATCGCCTCGGCGCCGCGCGTCAGCTCGCGCCGCGCCACATCGAGCACATGACCAGCAAAGACGAACTGCACGTCAGCTCCAGACCGCGCCTGGCGCAATCCTCAGGGGTTTCTCACGGGCAAATCAAGCGCGCCGCAAAGTCTTTCGCCGCCGACCGGTGCATCCTGCGGCCGTATCGACGACCCACAACCGCGGGAGGGATTCCAATGGGCAGCATCATCGCGTTCCTGTATGGCCTGGCGGCCTATAGCGCGTTCTTCGCCAGCTTTCTCTACGCCATCGGCTTCGTCAGCGGCCTGGCGGTGCCGAAGGGCATCGACAGCGGCGCCGTCGTCCCGGTCGGCGAAGCGGTGCTGGTCAACACGCTGCTGCTGTCGGTGTTTGCCGTGCAGCACAGCGTCATGGCGCGCACGCAGTTCAAGCAGTGGTGGACGCGGTTCGTGCCAAAGTCGGTCGAGCGCAGCACCTACGTGCTCTGCTCGAGCCTGGCGCTGATGCTGCTGTGCTGGCAGTGGCGGCCGATCCCGACGGTGGTGTGGAGCATCGGCGATCCGCGGCTCGCCCTGGTGGTGACCGGCATCTCGTTCGCCGGCTGGCTGATGGTGCTGACGAGCACCTTCCTGATCAATCACTTCGAGCTGTTCGGGCTGCACCAGGTGGCCAACAACCTGGCCGGGCGCGCGATGCCGGCGCCGCGCTTTCGCACGCCGCTCTACTACCGGTTCGTGCGCCATCCGATCTATCTCGGCTTCATGATCGCCTTCTGGGCGGCGCCGACGATGACCGTCGGGCATCTCCTGTTCGCGGCGGTGACCTCGGCCTATGTCGTCGTCGGGGCGCTCCTCGAGGAGCAGGACCTGATCGCCCAGTTCGGCGACGAGTATCGCCACTATCGGCAGCGCGTCGCGATGCTCGTCCCCTGGCGCCGCGGGCGGCAGCCGGCGCCGCGTTCCCCCGCCGCGCCCTACGACGCGGGCTCAACGCACGGCAGCATCACCCGCCCGCCGTCGACGAACAGCACCTGGCCGGTGGTGTGACTCGATGCGTCCGAGGTGAGGTACAGCACGGCCGCGGCCAGCCCCTCTTCACTGCTACGGATACGCTGGAGTACTTGACGGAACATCCCGTAAGGGTGCGTGCGCGAGAGCACCTTGACAGGCGCTGCGATTTGATCTGATTCTTGCGTCGCTCGTCGATGCGGAACCAGCAGCGCAGGTTTGTCTCGCGACAGTCGTGGGGCGGAGCTGTTGCCATTGTCGCCGCCGTTGGGGCGTGGACGACGCTGTTCGCCAGCGGTGCCGCGGGCGTGAGCTTACCGGCTGGTTTCCGGGACAGCGTCGTGGCGAGCGGGCTCACGGCGCCCGTGGCGGTGGCGCTGTCGCCCGATGGGCGCATCTTCGTGGCGGAGAAGAGCGGGCTCATCAAGGTCCTGGTCGGGCCCGGCGCCACGCCGACGGTCTTCGCGGACCTGCGCACCAACGTGCACAACTATTGGGACCGCGGCGTCGCAGGGCTGGTACTGCACCCCGATTTTCCGCGCACACCCTACCTGTATGTGACCTACACGCTCGACGCGCCGATCGGCGGCACGCCGCCGGTATGGGGTACGGCCGGCGGCACATCCGACAACTGTCCAACGCCGCCCGGCCCGACGACCAACGGTTGCGTGGTGGGCGGCCGACTCTCCCGCCTGCAGGCGAGCGGCGATACGATGGTCGGCGCCGAGCAGGTGCTGATCGAGTCATGGTGTCAGCAGTTTCCCAGCCACTCGGTCGACTCGGTCATCTTCGGCAACGACGGTGCGCTCTACGTCAGCGCCGGCGACGGCGCCAGCTTCAACACGGTCGACTACGGGCAGTTCGGCACCCCCCTCAATCCGTGCGGCGATCCGCCGGTCGGAATCGGCAGCGCGCAGACGTCGCCCACCGCGAAGGGCGGCGCGCTGCGCTCCCAGTCGGTGCGCCGGGCGCCAGGTGAGCCGGCGGTGCTGAACGGCGCCGTGTTGCGCCTCGACCCGCTCACCGGTCAGCCACTGCCCGACAACCCGCTGGTCGGCAGCGGCATCACCGGCGCCGACCGCATCATCGCCTACGGACTGCGCAATCCGTTCCGCATGGCGGCACGGCCGGGCACCGACGAGATCTGGGTCGGCGACGTCGGCTGGACCGCCTGGGATGAGATCAATCGCATCGGCGCGACGGCGGACGGGGTGGTCGAGAACTTCGGATGGCCCTGCTACGAGGGCCTCGGCGTGCAGCCCAGCTATCAGGCCGCGCGCCTCGATGCGTGTCGCAACCTTTATCAGAGTGCGGCCACCGTCACCGCACCGGTGTACGCCTATACACGCGGCCAGACCATCGTCGCCGGCGAGACCTGCGGCACCGGTGGTAACACCATCTCGGGCCTGGCGTTCTACCCGGGCGGGGCGTACCCCGCGGCGTACAATGGCGCGCTCTTCTTCTCCGACTACTCCCGCGACTGCATCTGGGCCATGCTGCCCGGTGCCGACGGCGCGCCCGATCCGACGCAACGCGCCAACTTCGCCGTCGGCGCCGAGTCGCCGGTGGACCTGAAAATCGGCCCGGGCGGCGATCTGTACTACGTCGAGCTCGCCACCGGCGAGGTGCACCGTGTGCAGTACCTCGGCAACAGCCAGCCACCCGTCGCGGTGGCGCACAGTGACGTGAGCAACGGACCGCTGCCGCTCACCGTGCTTTTCGACGGTGTGGCCTCGTACGATCCGGACCCGGGCGACTCCCTCGCCTATGCCTGGGACCTCAACGGCGACGGCCAGTTCGACGACTCGACCGCGGTCGCCCCGCAGTTCACCTACACCCAGGCCGCGACGGTGAACGTCCGGCTGCGGGTCACCGACTCGCAAGGTCTCTTCTCGACGGCCACGCTGGTGATCACCGCCGGCAACGCGGCACCGAGCGTGTCGATCACCGCGCCGCTCCCCGCCCTGCAGTGGCAGGTCGGCACCCTGGTGTCCTTCTCCGGCACGGCGACCGATCCCGAAGAAGGGACGCTGCCGCCCGCCGACCTGTCGTGGTCGATCATCATGCACCACTGTCCGCAGAACACCTGCCACCTGCACCCGGTGCAGGGCTATTCCGGCATCGCCGCGGGGTCGTTCAGCGCTCCCGATCACGAGTATCCCGCGTATCTGGAGATCCGCCTCACCGCGACCGATTCGGGCGGTCTCGCCAGCAGCACGTCGGTGTTCATCTATCCGCGCACCGTGACCCTCAGCTTTGAGAGTCTCCCGTCGGGCCTGGAGCTGGCCTCCGGCAGCGACGGTCTGGCAACGCCGTTCCAGCAGGTGGCGATCGTGGGCTCGGCGAACACGATCAGCGCGCCGGCGCCGCAAACGCTCGCCGGGGGTACCTATCTGTTCTCTTCCTGGTCCGACGGCGGCGCCGCCAGCCATACGATCTTTGCTCCGGCGAATCCGACCACCCTGCGCGCCGCGTTCGTGCCGATCAGTGGCCCCTACTGCAGCGATGGCAATGTCGATGCAGGTGAGCAGTGCGACGACCGCGGAACGGTCGACGGCGACTGCTGCAGCGCCACGTGCCAGCTCGAGCTCACCCCGCAGTGCCTCCCCACGCCGACGCCGACCAGTACGCCGGCGCCGTTGCGCCTCTACATGCAGTCGGTGGCGGCCGACATCGCCGGATATTCCATCCTCGACACGTCGCCGGGCACCGCGGGCGCTACCGGCGCGATCAACACGCGCAACGGGCCGACCGCAGGCCTGCAGTACGCTGGCAAG
>JANNRA010000075.1:0-25459 GCA_031401035.1 bacterium
CCGCTTCCAACTCTCGCGCCGGCTGCGCGACTCGTTGCAGCGTCGCCCGGCTGAGGTCTTTGTCGACCAGATCCGGGTCACCCCGTTCTTCTGGGAGCGGACGGCGCGCCAGATCGAGCGCTACGGGATGCCCGAGGTCTACGCGTTCTCGACGGACTTCCCACACGCCGAGGGGGGCACCGACCCGATCGGACGCATGGCCGCCGACATCGAGCCCCTCGGGGCGGACGCGGTCGAGGCGTTCTTCGTCGGTAACGCCGAGCTTCTCCTCCCCGACTGACCCGGGCCCCCCACCGACGGCCCGGGCCCGGCCACCGCCGCGCTCGGCGCAGCGCTGCATCTGGCGGCGGCGACGGCTGCCAGGTCGGCCCGCCCACCAGCGGCGGCCCCCGCGCCGGCTGGGCGTTCGTCCCAGCACTGCTGCTCGGGTGCGCGGCGATCTCCCGCCGGCCGCGCCGCCACGGGGATTGCTGATCTCGGCCACCATCCCCCGCTGCGGAAGATCGGCGACGGGACACTGGTGATTCCTCGTCGGCGCGTGCACATGATGTGGCCGATGGCGCGCACAGGATGGCGGCTCGCCGGTCGCGAATTCCCGATCTATCGGCGCAGTGAGATCCCCATGCGCCTGTTCGCGGCGGGGGAGCCGCACGACGGGGGATGACGCCCCTGCGTGAGCTCAATCCCGTCACGGCTGCTGGCGTGCACCCTGCCGACTTCGCCGTCCCCGGAATCGTCCACCAGATCGGGTTGCCGCCGGCGCGCATCGACATTCTGACCGCGATCACCGGCGTCACGTTCGACGAGGCCTGGGCGAGCCGGGAAACCACCGACCTCGAGGGGGCGTCCATTTGGGTCATTGAGCGCGCGGCGTTCCTGCGCAACCAGGCGGCCGCCGGCCAGCCATAGGATCGCGCCGACCCGGCACGACTGAAGCCGTGAGGGCTCGTCGATGCCCCGCGCCGCAGCCCGCGTTGTGCCGCGCCATCTGCAACACCGGCATCCAGATCGTCGGTCTGTCCCGCCGCGCGCCGACGCGTTGACATCGCCGGCCGCCCTGCCCATGGGCAGCGGATGACGTTGCCGCACCTCTCCGTGCTCACCATGACCGTCCTGGCCCTCGGTTACACGGTCTACGGCCGCTTCATCACGCGCGGACCGGACAACGCGTTGTGGTTCACCACCCGCGGAATCGGCCGCATGACGACAAACGGACAGAGTCGGATCTTCCCGGTCGACGGATCCCCGAACGACATCACCACCGGTCCGGATGGTGCGCTGTGGTTCACGCCCCTCGGCGGGAACACGGCCGGTGCCGGTGTCGAGTTCACCATCGGTCGCATGACGACCGATGGCGTGGTCAGTACCTTTGCCGCTCGGGATTCCGCTCCGCTGCCACTACAGATCACCCGCGGCCCCGAGGACAATCTGTGGTTCACCACCGTCGACGGCGGGATCTGGCGCATCAACGTCGCCGGCTCGATGCAGGAGATCCTGCCCCTCGACGCCGATTGCGCCGCCTTCGGGATTGCCGTCGGCGCCGACGGGCGAATCTGGTTCACCCAGCAGGTGGCAAACCAGATCGGCCGCCTCGAGAGCCTCGCCTTCGACGCGCTCGACGTGGCCGGTGGCGTGGTGCTCGGGCTGGCGCACGGTGCCGACGACAGCGTCTGGTTTGCGGACGCTGGCCGCGACCGGATCGGCCGCATCGGCCCGGACGGCAGTTTCGTGCAGTACGAGCTGGGCCGCGGTCGCACGCCGACGGCCGTCGCCGTCGGCCCCGACGGCTCCGCGTGGTTCACCAATCAGGCCTCCGACACCATCGGGCACGTCACGACCGAAGGCGAGGTCGTCGAGTTCCCCATTCCCACCGCCGAAAGCAGCCCCTCGGGAATCGCCGCCGGTTGGGACGGCCACCTCTACTTCACCGAGGTCAACGCCGGCCGCGTCGCCCGCATCACCACCGCCGGCGTCGTGACCAACTCGGTACGCCGGACCCGGAGTCGTTCCCGGAGTACATTACGCTCGGTCCAGACAGCGCCATGTGGTTCACCGAGAGCGACACCAATCGGCTCGGTCGCATCGCGCGCGACGGACGCATCACCAAGTTCGCTCTCCCGAAGGACGACTCGGGGCCGCGCGGCATCGTCGGTCGCGGCGACGGCCGCCTGTACGTCGCCCTCCTGAACCGGGCGCAGATCGCGTTCACAGACCTCGCCGCCGCCGAACCGACGCGCACCGCGACGCCGTTCGCGCCGATCACGCCGACGCCGACGCTGACACGCACCGTGCCGGCGGGCTCGACCGCCACCGCGACGCCGACGGTGTCGCCGGAGACGACCGCGACGATGGGGGCCATGGACTGCCACGGCGACTGCGATGGCGACGGCGCGGTGTCGATCGCCGAGCTGATCGCAGCGGTGAACATCGCCCTGGGCAGCTCGCCGTACGAGACGTGCGCAAATGCCGACGCCGATCGCGACGGCAGCGTGCGCATCAACGATCTGATCGCATCGGTGAGTCACGCGCTGCAGGGCTGTTCGCTCTGATCGGCCCGCCGCACCCGGCGCCCTCGTCCGCTGGTCTCGTCGGCTCGACCGGCAGCCCGAGGTGCATGAGGATCTCGGCGATCACCCGCGGGTCGGCGATGGTCGCCACCCGGCGCAGCCGCCCGCCGCAGTCCGGGCAGGCGAGCACGTCGAGGGCCAAGGTCCGGCGCCAGAGATGGGCCCAGGCGCCGTGGTCGCTCATTGGGAGTCGTTCGACGCGGCGCGCCAGGCCGACGCGGTGGCGCGGTTCGAGGAGGTGGCGGGCCGCTGGCCAGCGAACCGAGCCGCATCCCTGGTGCGAAAGGGGGTGACGGTTGATGGCCAAGCAGCTGGATGTCGACGCTGGCACACGCGACGCTTCGTGCCTGGTGACGCGATCTTCCCTCCCTCGCCGTATAAGTACGTAATGCTTACATGAAGCGAAAATTGGTCCAGGCGGGGAGTTCGCTGGCCGTGACACTGCCGGTCGAGGTCGTGAAGGCGTTCAAGCTCGAGAAGGGCGCGGAGGTCGATGTGAGCGTTCACCCGCAAACGGGGGCCGTGACGATCCGCGCCGGGGTCCGCTACTTTGAAGACGGCAAGACCACGCGCCGGTTCTCGAAGCTCGCCGACTCCATCGCCGACCACTTCGAGGACAGCTTCCGCGAACTGGCGAAGTGACTCACCATCTCTCCGTCGCCCAGATTCTCGAACTGCATCGGTTGCAGATCCAACGGTTTGGGGGCGGCACAGGGCTGCGTGATCAAGGCGCCCTCGAGGCAGCCGCGGCCAGACCGCAGATGACGTTCGGAGGGGAGGATCTGTATCCCGATCTGACCGACAGAGCCGCGGCGCTGATGCACTCGCTGCTGATGAATCATCCATTTGTGGACGGCAACAAACAGGTCGGGGCACACGCCGGCATCTTGTTCTTGCTGGCGAACGGAGTTGAGCCCGACTTCTCCCCAGCGGAGCTCACCGATATCATTCTCTCGGTGGCGCGGGGCGAGGTGAGCGCGGAGGCGCTTGCCATCTGGCTGCCCCAGCGGCGCCGGCGTCAGGCGAATTCGTGAAGGGAGGGCCCGAACGCGTGTGCCGGACCATTGCGCCTGGCACGCTCTTCCTCGCGGTCCACACGCAGCGCGCCGCTCGATCTCTTCGTCGTGTAAGGCGGCGCATAAGCCGTAAGAGCTGGCGAGTTGACATGATCACGGATTCCGCATCGATCTGCGATCGCATCGCGCTCAAGGCCGGAGGCGATATGACTACCCTCGGCAACGCGATCCACGCTTGCATCGCGACAGCATTCACTGATCCGGGCATGCCTTTCGACGAGGCCCGCGCCGCACGTATCCTCGACGGTTTCGGACTCAAGGGGGCGATCGAACCCTCCGCTCCGATTCGGCAGATCGGTGCGTAGGAGGCGTGGATATCAACGCGCTGGCTGGATTGCCGCCGCCGTGCGGAAGTCCCCATCGAGTCCATTCTTCCCAGCGGCCAGGTCACGCACGGCCGCATCGACCTGCTGTTGGAAACGAAGGATGGCTGGGTGCTTCTCGACCACAGCGCGAACCCCGCGCCGCGGAATCGGTGGGGTCAGTTTGCCGATGCGGGAGAGGGAACCGGAGCGCCCGTGGCCGCGGATCGATGCTCTAGATTCGGATGCCGCCGCGCAGTTGCTCGTCGCCGTCGTCGAACTCCGGCGCGGCCAGCCAGAGGCGCAGGAGGTGCCGGCGCTGCGCCTCGTCGGGCCAATCCTCGTAGGCGGTGCGCTTGTGCAGGATGACGGAGTTCTTCAGCAACTGAATGTCGCCAGGGCGGAACTCCATGTCGAGGTAGAGCGCCGGATCGTTGGCCGTCGTCTCGACCAGTGCAATGGCGTCGCGTTGCGCCGCGCTCAGCGGCGGCACGCCGTCGATCTCCTGTGCGCGGCGGATGTACCAGGGAATGAACGACGTGTTCAGCGCCGCGCCGCGCGGCGTGCAGATCGGGCGCACGAAGTAGAGCGGCCGCTCGAGCTGCGGCTCATGGTAGTGCCAGTAGAAGTCCTGGAAGAGGAGGGCGGCGAGGTCGGGGCGCTGGCGCAACACCTCGTTGTACACGGTCACCGAGCTGACGATGCGGCTCTCGCCGCCGCGCCGCGCGGTGCGCAGGCACAGCAGCCCGATGATATCCGCGCCGTCGGTGTGGAAATCCTGCTCGGCGCGCGTGCGATAGAGGCGCGTGCCCGGATCGCCGGGGTCGGCGCCGGTGTCGCGCACGTCGGTCAACAACTCGCCGGCCAGGTTCTGCGGCACCGGTGCGCCGAGGTGCAGCCCGAGCGCCCAGTAGACGCGCGCCGCATCGTCGGCGGACAGGCGGTCGACCGGCAGGCCGCGGATCAGCACGAAGCCACGCCCGTGCGCCAGCGCCGCGCGCCAGCCGGCGAGCGCCGGTGCCAGCGCGCCGGCGGGCGCATCGTCGCGGCGGATGGCGTCGAACGGTCGGCCGTACAGCCGCGACGCCCAATCCTCGAGACCGGCCACCTCGTCCGCCGTCAGCGGATGGATCCAGTCATTACGCTGGGCGAGATCGAAGCCGCGCCAGGCGGCGGGGCCGGCGATGCTCGCCACGCCGGGGCGTCCGCCGACGTCCGCGCGCCGTGTGTCCGCCGCCATCACGCGCTCGGGCAGCAAGTCGATGGTGCCGGCGCCATCTGCTCGGCGTCGGCGAGCACGGTGTAGACCTCCCACTCGCGCGCATCGGCGCCGGTGATCCAGAACTTGTCCTGCTTGGCGTAGCAGCAGGTGGCGCCGTCCCCGTGGCGCAGCGCGAGGCCCTCGTCCTTCAGGCGGGCCGCTTCGGTGACCACGTCGCAGGTCGAGCCGACCTCGGCGCCGAACAGACGGCGGTCGAATTCCACCGCCGCATCGATGTTGCTCCGGTTGAGGGCGAGTTGGACGCGCGACATGACCTGACCTCCCGTCTGTATCGATGATGATCGATGCTTGCCAAGCACATCGATGCTTGTCAATATAGAAACATGTTGAAGTCCTTCGCGCGACCGATTCCCTGCTGTCCGCCGGTGCTGCACGCCGAGCTGACGCAGACCGACGCGGCGCAGTTGGCCGCGGCGTTCAAAGCGATCGCCGATCCGGCGCGCTTGCGGCTGTTGAGCTTCCTTGGGGCGCAGCCGTCGGGTGAGGCCTGCGTTTGCCACCTGACGGCGCCGCTCGACCTGTCGCAGCCCACCGTCAGCCATCATCTGAAGGTGCTGTTCGACGCCGGGCTGCTGGAGCGCGAGCGGCGCGGCACGTGGGTCTACTATCGGCTCGCGCCGGCGCGGCTGGCGGCGCTGCGCGCGGCACTGACCGCCGCGCCGCGCAGCCGGGCAAAGCGGGCTGCCGTCGTATGAGCGCGTCGCGCGTCGCGGCCGCACCGGTGGCAACGGAACCGGCGTCGCAGCGGCTCGGGGTTCTCGACCGCTATCTGTCGCTGTGGATCTTCCTCGCCATGGCGGCCGGAATCGCCGCTGGTTGGCTGGTGCCGGAGATCGAGCCGTTTCTCGATCACTTCAGCGTCGGAACGACCTCGATCCCGATCGCCGTCGGGCTCATCCTCATGATGTACCCGCCGCTGGCAAAAGTTCGCTACGAGACGTTGGGCCGTGTCTTCCGCGACTGGCGCGTGCTCGGCCTGTCGTTGGTGCAGAACTGGGTCGTCGGGCCGCTGTTGATGTTCGGGCTGGCGGTGCTCTTCCTGTCGGACAGGCCGGAGTACATGGTCGGCGTGATTCTCATCGGCCTGGCGCGCTGCATCGCCATGGTGCTGGTGTGGAACGATCTCGCTAGCGGCGATCCGGACTACTGCGCGGGCCTGGTGGCCTTCAACTCCGTCTTCCAGATCCTCTTCTTCTCGCTCTACGCGTACGTCTTCCTCACCGTGCTGCCCGGATGGCTCGGCCTGCGCGGCGTCGAGGTGCACATCACGATCGGGCAGATCGCCACCAGCGTGTTCATCTATCTGGGCATTCCGTTCCTCGCCGGGTTGGCGACCCGCCTGGTGTTGGTCCGCGCCCGCGGCGCGGCGTGGTACGAGACGCGGTTCCTCCCCCGCATCGGCCCGCTGACGCTGGTCGCGCTGCTATTCACCATCGTCGTGATGTTCTCGCTCAAGGGCGAGGCGATCGTACAGCTGCCGTTCGACGTGGCGCGCATCGCCCTGCCGCTGCTGGTCTATTTCGTCGTGATGTTCGTCAGCGCCTTCGCCATGAGCCGCGTCGTCGGCGCCACGTATCCGCAGGCGGCGACGCTGTCGTTCACCGCCGCGTCGAACAACTTCGAGCTCGCCATCGCCGTCGCCGTGGCGACGTTTGGCATCCAGTCCGGCGCCGCGTTCGCCGCGGTGATCGGCCCGCTGGTCGAGGTGCCGGTGATGATCGGCCTGGTCAATCTGGCGCTGTGGGTGCGCCGACCGCTCTTTGGCGGTGACGTGCCGGCGACGGCCGCATGATCACCGTGCTGTTCGCCTGCGTGCACAACGCCGGCCGCTCGCAGATGGCGGCGGCGTGGTTCAACCACTTCGCCGATCCGACGCGCGCGCGCGCCATCTCCGCCGGCACCGAGCCGGCCGCGCGCGTCCATCCGGCGGTCGTCGCCGCGATGCGCGAGGTCGGCATCGATCTGTCCAGTACCCAGCCGAGCCGCCTCACCGAGGCGTTGGCCGTATCGGTGCAGGTGCTGGTCACCATGGGCTGCGGAGAAACCTGTCCGGTGGTGCCCGGCGTGCGGCGCATCGACTGGGCGATTGTGGATCCGCAGGGGCAGTCGCTCGAACAGGTGCGCGTCATTCGTGATGAGATCCGCGATCGAGTGCGCGAGTTGCTGTAACGTTCTCCCCACCCCACACCGACCAGCGCTCAGGCCCTCGCGCCAGAGTCGTCCCCTGGGTGTCCCGGCGTATGGAGCAGGAGGATGCCGCCGATCAGGGCGGCGCCGCCGCTGACCGCCGGGAGGTAGGGCGGCGCGCGCGGCGCGATGCGTTGACATCGCTGGCGGCCCTGCCCATGAGCAGCGGATGACGTTGCCGCTCCTCTCCGTGCTCACCATGACCGTCCTGGCCCTGGGCTACACGGTATATGGCCGCTTCATCGCCCGTCAGTACCGGCTCGACGACGGCGCGGTGACGCCGGCGGTGGCGCTCGAGGACGGCATCGACTTCGTGCCGACGCGCCCCTTCTACCTGCTCGGCCAGCACTTCAGCGCCATCGCCGCCGCCGGGCCGATCGCCGGCCCGATTCTCGCCTGCCTGCAGTTCGGCTGGCTGCCGTGCATTCTGTGGATCGGCTTCGGCGTCGTCTTCATCGGCGCCGTGCACGACTTCTCCAGCCTCATCGCCTCGGTGCGCCATCAGGGCCGCTCGGTGGCCGAGCTCGTCAAGGAGACGCTCGGCGCGCGCGCCTGGCTGGCGATCATGCTCTTCATCTGGATCGCCCTGATCTACGTCATCGTCGCCTTCGTCGACATCACCGCCAGCAGCTTCGTCAGCGGCGGCGAGGATCTCGCCGGCAGCGAGTTCGCCTTCAACCCCGGCGGCGCCGTCGCCGCCGCCAGCGTCATGTACCTCGCCCTGGCGCTGCTGATGGGTGTGATCGACCGCGTCCTGCACCCGCCGCTGTGGCTGCTGACGGTGATCTTCGTCCCCGCCACGCTCGGCGCCGTCTGGCTCGGCACGCAGATCTCCACCTGGCTGGTGCTCGACGGCCTCACCTGGGGCCTGCTCATCCTCGCCTACTGCTTTGTCGCCTCGCTGGTGCCGGTGTGGGCGCTGCTGCAGCCGCGCGGCTACCTCGGCGGCTTCGTGCTCTACCTGGCGCTTTTCGTCGGCGTCGTCGGCATCTTCTTCGGCGGCTTCGAGATCAAGCAGGAGGCCTTCAAGGGCTTTCAGGCGCCCGGCGCCACCGGGGCGCTGTTCCCGTTCCTCTTCGTCACCATCGCCTGCGGCGCCTGCTCCGGCTTCCACGGCCTGGTGTGCTCGGGCACCACCTCGAAGCAGATCCGCCGGGAGTCGGACTGCCAGCCGATCGGCTACGGCGCCATGCTCCTGGAGGGCTTCGTGGCGCTGATCGCGCTGGCGACGATCATGATGGTCGACAGCGACAGCATCCGCGGCCAGGCACCGGGCACCATCTACGGTGCCGGGCTCGGCCGCTTCCTGACGGTCCTGATCGGCGAGCAGCACCTGCTCTTCGCCACCACGTTCGGGGCGATGGCGTTCTCGACCTTCGTCTTCGACACGCTCGATGTCAGCACGCGGCTCGGCCGCTACATCGTCCAGGAGTTGCTCGGGTGGAGCAGCCGCGCCGGCGGCGTCGCCGCGACGGCGCTGACCGTGCTGCCGCCGGCGGTGTTCATCAGCCTCGCCGGCGAGGGCTCGTACCGCGCCTTCTGGACGCTCTTCGGCACCAGCAATCAGCTGCTCGCGGCGCTGACGCTGCTGGCGATCAGCGTCTGGCTGCGGCGCAGCGGCCGGCGCTACTGGTTCACCGTCGCGCCGATGCTGTTCGTGATGGCGATCACGCTGTGGTCGCTGGCGCTGCAGGCGAAGGCGATGGTCGCGGGGCTGCTCGGTACCGGCGTCGCCGACGGCACGCAGATGATCAACGGCGTCGTCGCGGTGCTGCTGGCGGCGCTTGCCGGCATGCTGATTCTGCAGGGCGGCCGGACGCTGCTGCAGCCGCGCTGACCTTTCGGGGGGCGCCCTCCATGGGGATCGTGGGACGATGACGGCGCGACGGCTGGCTTGCGCCGCGGCGCGCCGCGGGTGCATGAATCGGGCATGGCCACGCACGAGGTGTTCAACCAACCGCCGCCGTTGCGCGACTACAACGTGTTCGACGCCGACCAGGCCCTGCGCGACGGCCTGCGGCGCGAGGGCGGCGACTGGGCCGCGCCGCGCGCGCGGCTGCTCGGCGGCCTGTGCGGCAGTGCGGAGGTGATCGAGTGGGGCGTGCAGGCCAACGCGGCGCCGCCGCTGCTACGCACGCACGACCGCTACGGGCACCGCATCGACGAGGTCGAGTACCATCCGGCGTACCACCG
Organism: bacterium; assembly: GCA_031401035.1. Lineage (GTDB taxonomy): Bacteria > Desulfobacterota > Binatia > HRBIN30 > CADEER01 > JANNRA01. The sequence continues at coordinate 9,608 of JANNRA010000075.1, forward strand.
CCTGCTCGAGCAGGCCGCGGCCCACGGCCTGCACGCGCTGCCGTGGCGCGAGCCGCGGCCGGGCGCGCACGTCGCGCGCGCGGCGCTCTTCTACCTGCAGGCACAGGTCGAGGCCGGACACGGGTGCCCGATTTCGATGACCTATTCCGCCGTGCCGGCGCTGCGCGCCAACCCCGAGCTGGCGCGCGAGTGGGAGCCGCGGCTGACGGCGTCGCGCTATGACGCGCGTTTTCGGCCGGCGACGGAGAAGAGCGGCGCGCTGTGCGGCATGGCGATGACCGAGAAGCAGGGCGGCTCGGACGTGCGCGCCAACACGACACGGGCCGAGCCCGCCGACGGCGCCTGGGCGATCACCGGCCACAAGTGGTTCTGTTCGGCACCGATGAGCGATGCCTTCCTGGTCCTGGCGCAGACGCCGAGCGGGCTGAGCTGTTTCCTGCTGCCGCGCTGGCGGCCCGACGGGACGCGCAACCGCTTCTTCCTGCAGCGCCTGAAGGACAAGCTGGGCAACCGCTCCAACGCCTCCAGCGAGGTCGAGTTCGATGGCGCCTGGGCGCAACTCGTCGGCCCCGAGGGGCGCGGCGTGCCGACCATCATCGAGATGGTCAACCACACCCGCCTCGACTGCGTCATCGGCGCCGCCGCCGGCATGCGCCTCGGCGTCGCGCACGCCACGCATCACGCCCACTACCGCAGCGCCTTCGGCCGGCGGCTCGCCGAGCAGCCGTTGATGCAGAACGTCCTCGCCGACCTCTGCGTCGAGTCGGAGGCAGCGACCGCGGCGATGCTGCGGTTGGCCCGCGCCTACGACGAGGGAGACACGCCGTTCGCGCGCCTCGCCACGGCGGTGATCAAGTACTGGGTGTGCAAGCGCTGGCCGGCGCACGCCGCCGAGGCGCTGGAGTGTCTCGGCGGGGCCGGCTACGTCGAGGAGTCGCTGCTGCCGCGCCTCTACCGCGAAGCGCCGCTGAACGGCATCTGGGAGGGCAGCGGCAACGTCATCTGCCTCGACGTGCTGCGCGCCATGAGCAAGGGGCCGGACGTGGTCGAGGCGTTCTTCGCCGAAGTCGAGCGCGCCCGCGGCGGCGACCACCGGCTCGATCAGTACGCCGCCGACCTGCGCGAGGATCTGCGCGGCGCCGCGGCGATCGAGGCGCGCGCCCGCGAGCTGGTCGAGCGCATGGCGCTGGTACTGCAGGGCGCATTGCTGGTGCGCGACGGCGACCCGGCCGTCGCCGAGGCCTTCTGCGCCTCGCGCCTCGGCGGCCAGCACCGCCTCGCCTTCGGCACCATGCCGCCGGGATTCCACTTCACCAAGATCATCGAACGTTCCCGCCCACCGCTGTAAGTGGGGGGCGCCCCAGGTCAGCGCCGATCGGTGCGCAGCAGTCCGGCCGTGATGCGGCTCATGAAGCGGATCGCCTGTTTGCGCGGCAGCGCCGCCAGCGCGGCGGCGCCCTGACGGTTGAGCTCGCCCGGAATGACCAGCGGTTCGTTGCCGAGCGCGGCGAGGGCTTCGCCCACCACCTCGGCGGGCTCCATGACCGGCAGAGCCTGTTCCGCCTCGGCCGGCTGCGACGACAGCCAGCCCGGCGTCCGCGTCGAGCCGGGCTGCACGGCCAGGACGTCGACGCCGGATGGTCCCAGCTCCGCCCACAGGGCGTCGGCGAGCACCAGCGTGAAAGCCTTGCTGGCGGCGTAGACAGCGAGCTGGGCGGAGCCGATGTTGCCGGACATCGACGACATGAGGATGACGCCGCCGCGGCCGCGCTGCGCCATCGCCGGCGTCAGCGCGCGCGCCAGCTGCATCGGGCCGCGGCAGTTCACCGCCAGCATGGCGTCGAGATGGGCGGGCGCAAGCTCGAGGAACGGCGCCACCGTGCCGATGGCGGCGTTGTACACCAGCAGGCCGATCTGGCGGTCGGCGAGGGTCGGGGCAAGGGCCTCGACCAGGTCGGCGCGTCCGAGTTCGAGCACCAGCGGCAGCACGTCGATGCCGTGCGCGGCGCGGATCGCGTCGGCGGTGGCGCGCAGTGGCGCCTCATCGCGATCGACCAGTACCAGGTCGATGCCGCGCGCGGCGATCTGCCGCGCGTACTCGGCGCCGAGGCCGACGGCGGCGCCGGCAACCAGCGCGCAGGGTCCGTACTTGGTGCGGAAGCCGGGGTCGTTGGCCATGGCGCGCGCTTGTGGCACGCGCGGGCGTGGGAAGGAAGGGGGACGCGTGGTAGAACAGCGCCGTGGGCGCCTCGCGCTTCTTCTTTCCCCTCGCCGTCGCGGCGATCGCGGCGGCGGCGCTGTGGGGCGCCGACAGCGGCCTGTCGCAGCCGCTGCTGTTCGCGGGTGTGTTGCCGGTCGCCTATGCCGTCATCGGCGTCGCCGAACGGGTGCGGCCCTATCGGCGCGAATGGACGCGGTCGCAGGGCGACGTCGGCACCGACGTCGCGCATCTGGTCTTCACCGGCATGCTGACCAGCGAGCTGGTGCGCGTCAGCGTCTACGGCGGTGCCTTCACCGCCGCCGCGTGGCTCGCCGACCGCACCAGCGGCGGGCTGTGGCCGCGCCAGTGGCCGCTGCTCGCCCAACTCGCCCTGGCGCTGCTGGTCGCCGAGTTCGGGCATTACTGGTTCCACCGCCTCTCGCACCAGCGGCCGCTGCTCTGGCGGGTACACGCCACGCACCACAGCGCGCTGCGCCTCTACTGGCTGAACGCGACGCGCTTTCACCCCATCGACCTCTTCGCGCTCATTGCGCTGCAGACCGCGCCGCTGATTCTGCTCGGTGCCGACGCCCGCGCCCTCACCGCCTACGGCCTGTTCAGCGCCGCCTACGGCCAGCTGCAGCATGCCAACGTCTGGCTCGACAGCGGCCGGCTGCGCTGGCTGTTCAGCACCCCGGAGTTGCACCGCTGGCATCACTCGACCATCGCGGCCGAGGGCAACGCGAACTACGGCGCCGTGCTGAGCACCTGGGACCTGCTCTTCGGTACCTACTTCTGGCCGCGCCACCGCGCCTTCGTCGGACCCGTCGGCCTGCACGACCTGCCCGACTTCCCGCGCGGCTACGTCGGGCAGTTGCTGTCGCCGTTTCGCTGGCCGGCGGGACGAAGCCCTCGCCGGTCAGGGTGAGGGGAGCGCCAGCCGTTGCACCGCGTTGGTCGTGATCTGCCGCGGCGTGGCCCCCGCCCGCGGCGCGCAGGTCTCGAGGACCAACGGCGTGCGCGCGCTGGGCGCCGCGATCGCCGTCTCCACCACCAGCTCGTAGCGCGCCGCCGCCTCCGTGAAAACCCAGCACTCGCCCTCGGCGCGCGCGCCGGGCGCCGTCAGCGCCACCGGGTCGCCGTCGAGGCGCGCCGTGCGCCGCACGCCGATCGGCAGCGCCGTGACGCTGTGCAGGCTGAGCACGGCGCCGGCGAGCGAGTCGTAGCGATCGAAGTCAGTGCGCGCGAAGAGGCGTGCGTTCTCCTGCGCGGCGTTCTGCGCGACGCCCGACGTCGCCGCCTCCCAGAAGCGCGCCCGTCCGGTGTCGAGGTGCAGGAAACCCTCGCCCTGGTAGAGGCCGACGCCGCCGACCTGCGCGGCGCGCAACTGGTTCCACAGGGGCCGTAGCTTGACGCCGGCCGGGTGCACATCGGCGGCCATGCCCTCGGTGTGCAGCGACGCCTGGGCCACCTGCCGCCCTTTGCCACGCAGGGTGCGGTTGAATTCCGGACTGCGGTAGCCCGAGACCAGGGTCAGGCGGGTCGGGTGGTAGCGGTCCTCGACGTAGTCGAGCAGTTCGAGCAGGCGCAGCGACACCGGCCCCTGCGCGCCGTCCTCGCGCGAGCGAAAGAAGTGCTCGACGCGCGCCAGCGCCGCGTGATCGTAGCGCCCATCGGCGTCGCGGTAGCGGACGCGCAGCGTCTCGCCGGCAAAGTGGGCGTGGTCGAGGGCCAGAGTGCCGTCGCCGGAGAAGTAGAAGCGGGGCGGCTCGGCGGCGGCGGCCGCCGCCACTGCCAGCAGGGCCAGCAGCCAGCCGGCGCTCACGCCTCGCGTCCACCCCACGCAGTCGGATAAGGCACTGGAGCGCAGCGGACGCAAGCGCGGAGCGAGCGAGATCCATGCACGGCGACAGCATCCTCACAGATATTGGCGCCGCCATCCTGGCGGCGACGGTGCTGGCCTACGTGGCGCGCTGGCTGCGCCAGCCGCTGTTGCTCGCCTACATCGGGGCCGGCCTGCTGGTCGGCCCGCCGGGGCTCGGCATCGTTCAGAATCAGGAGCGCATCGCCGAGCTGTCGGAGCTCGGCCTGGCGCTGCTGATGTTCATCGTCGGGCTCGAGATCGACCTCAGGAAGCTGGTCAGCTCGAGTCGCGTCGGCGTGCCGGTCGGCGTCGGCCAGGTCGTTCTCTGCTCCTTCCTCGCCTGGGCCGCCATGCAGGCGGTCGGCTTCGGCGGCCTGCCGGCGCTCTACCTCGGCGTCGCATCGGCCTTCTCGAGCACCATGATCGTCGTCAAGCTGCTCTCCGACAAGAGCGAGCTCGACACCGTCGACGGGCGGCTGACGCTCGGCATCCTCTTGGTGCAGGACGTCCTCGCCATCGTCGTGCTGGCCCTGCAACCGAATCTGCAGCATCCCTCGCTGGCGCCGATCCTGGGCTCGCTGGTCGCCGGCCTCGGGCTGGTCGGCGGCGCCCTGCTGGCGGCCCGTTACGCACTGACGCCGCTCTTTCGGTGGGCCGCGAAGAGCCCCGAGATCGTGCTCATCTCGGCGATCTCGTGGTGTCTGCTGATCGGCTACCTCGCCGTCCTGGCGGATTTCTCCATCGCCATGGGGGCGCTGATCGCCGGCGTGACGCTGTCGGCCTTACCCTACACGCTCGACGTCGTCGCCAAGATCCGCGGCCTGCGCGACTTCTTCGTCACCCTGTTCTTCGTCGCCCTCGGCATGCAGCTCGAGCTCGGCTCGGCGCGCGTGCTGTTCGCGGCGGCGGTGCTGTCGGCGGTGGTGGTCGGCAGCCGCTTTCTCACCGTCCTGCCGATGCTGGTCACGGCCGGCTTCGGCGCGCGCGTCGGCATCCTCAGCTCGCTGGCGCTGGGCCAGACGGGTGAGTTCGCGTTGGTCATCGTCAGCATCGGCCTGGCGCTCGGCCACATCGACCGCGAGGTCACCTCGATCATCGCCCTGACGCTGGTCGTGACCTCGACCGTGTCGACGTACATGGTCATGTCCAACCACGCCCTGGCGCGGCGTGCGATGGACCTGCTGGCGCGCTTCGGCCTGCACGAGGGCGGCACGCCGATCGCCGGCGAGATGATGACCGCGGCGGAGCCGGGCATCATCCTGCTCGGCTTCCACCGCACCGCCAGCTCGTTGTTGCACATGGCACGCCATGGGCCGGCGGGCGACCCGCTGCACATCATCGACTTCAGTCCCGAGGCGTATCAGCGCCTGTGCGCCCTCGGCGTGCCGGTGGTGTACGGCGACATCAGCCATCTCGATACCCTCGAGCGCGTCGGCGTCGAACATGCGCGCATCGTCCTCTCGACCGTCTCGGACGACTTCCTGCGCAGCACCAGCAACATGACCCTGCTGCGCGCCGTGCGGCGCATCAACCCGGAGGCACGCGTCATCGTCTGCGCCGAGACCGTCGCGCAGGCGCGCGCGCTCTACGCCGCCGGCGCCGACTTCGTCATCATGCCGCGCCTGGAAGCGGCACGCGCCTTCCGCACCGCGCTCGACGCCATCGGCGCCGGCACCCTCGCCGAGCTGCGCGCCCGCGCCGTCGCCGATCTCGCCGACCGCGACGAAGTGCTGGCGTAGGGGCGCGCGGCACTGAGCTCAGGCACCGCGCTGCAGCGCATCCAGAATCCGCTCCGCCTCCGCCTCCGGGGTCATCGCCCCGGTGTCGATGACCAGGTCCACCGGGGCGTCGTACATCTGGGCGCGTTGGCCGAGGGCCCAGCCGGGGATGCGGTCGCCGCGGCGTTGTTCGTGTTCGCGCACGACGGCGTCGGAGCAGGTGACGCCGACCCACAGCACCGGCAGGTCGGCGAAGCGGCGGCGCGCCTCGTCGTACCAGTCGCGGAAGATCCAGATGTTGTCGCCGACGACGGCGAGGCCGGCGCGACTGAGCGCCGCGACGGCGTTGAGCTGGCCACTGATCAGCGTCCGCGCCACCGCACCGCACTGCGACTGCGGATAGGCCGAGGCGTTGTCGGGGCTCGGGCCCGCCGGCACGTAGGAGAAGCCGAGGCGGCCGTCGGGCCCGGGGACGTAGCTGTCGAGTTCGTCGGCATGGAATGGGGTGCCGAAGTAGCGCGGCGACAGCGTCTCGAGCGCGGTGTCGATGCCCATGTAGAGCACGTGCCCTCCGTGGCGCGCTTCGACCAGCCCCTGCACCGCGCGGCACAGGGTGCTCTTGCCGGCGCTGCTCGAGCCGACGAGGGCGATGATGCGTCCTGGCCGCGCCGCCTGACGCGGCACCGCGGTCGGCACCCAGCGCGCGCGTGGCTGGCCGTGCATGGGGCGGTGCTCCAGGTGGGCGAGGATTGCGGCGGCGGTGTCGTCGTCGTTGCCGGCGGCGACGCTCAGGTCGGCCGGGGCGCCGCCGGGCGGCGCCCCGGGGAGGTCGATCCAGACGCTGTCGACGCCGTCGAGCAGTGTCGCCAGTTCGTGCCGCCAGTCGGCGTCGAGCAGGGCGTGATCGATCAGTACGTGGCAGCCGGCGCGCGCGTGCGCGGCGGCGGAGAGGTGCAGGGCCTCGAGGTAGCGGCGGCGCGTCGCGGCGTCGCGCGGCGCGCCGCTGGCGGTCGGCGGCATCATCACCTGTTCGAGCAGGTGCAGGCCGACAGACACGAAAGGGAGCGCGGCGCGGGTCTGCAGGGCGGCGACCAGCGGGCGTAGATCGGTGTCGGCAGGTGCGTTGAGGACCACGACGGTTCCGGCGATCGCCATGGTGGGCTCTTACCTGGATCGGCGTCGTATGTCCGCTCCAGCGCGCCGCCCGCCAGGGCCCGAGTCCGGGCTGGCGCTCGACTCGGCTGCGGCCGGTCTGCATAGTCGCGCGCATGTCGGCTACCCTCCGCGCTGCAACCCGGGCAGACGCCGCCGCCTGCGGCCGCATCTGTTACGACGCCTTCGCGGCGATCGCCGCGCAACACAATTTCCCGCCCGATTTCGCTTCCGCAGATTTCGCGACGACGGTGCTGGAGATGATGCTCCGCCAGCCGACGACGACGGCGGTGGTGGCCGAGCGCGACGGACGCGTCGTCGGCAGTTGCTTCATCACCGACACCGGCACGATCGCGGCGATCGGGCCGATCTCGGTGGACCCGGCGGCGCAGGACGGCGCCGTCGGCCGGCAGATGATGGTGCACGTCCTCGACCAGGCGGCCAAGCGCGGCTTCGCCGGCGTGCGCCTGGTACAGGCCGCCTACCACAGCCGGTCGATGGCGCTCTACGCCAAGCTCGGTTTCGAGGTGCGCGAGCCGCTCGCCTGCATGGCCGGCGCGCCGCCGCGCGTCACCATCCCCGGCGTCGCCGTACGCGCCGCGGTGGTCGCCGATCTCGAGGCCTGCAGCGTGCTGCATTTTCGCGTCCTCGGGCACACGCGGCCGCACGAGCTGGCCGACGCCGTACGCCAGGGCTACGCGATGGTGGCGGAGCGCGACGGCCGCCTCACCGGCTACGCGACGCTGCTGGGCTTTCCCGGCCATGCGGTGGGCGAGGCGAACCTCGACCTGCAGGCGCTGATCGCCGCGGCGCCGGCGGTGATCGGGGCGGGCTTTCTGGTGCCGACGCGCAACGGCGAGCTGTTCCGCTGGTGCCTGGCGCAGGGGCTGCGCATGACGCAGCCGCTGACGTTGATGAGCCTCGGGCTGTACAACGAGCCGGCGGGTGCGTTTCTGCCGTCGGTGTTCTGCTGAGGCCGTGTCGGTCGGCGGCGCCGCCGCCGCGTCGAAGTCACAACGAAGGCACAACGAAGTCACATGGGGGGATCGTCATGACCATTCGCTTCCTGCTCCTGGCCGGCGCGTGTCTGGTCGCCGCGCCGGTCGCCGCGCTGACGCCGGCCGACATCGAAGCCGGCGCCGTGCGCGCCACGCGCGGCCTCGAACCTACCACCCTTAGCCTGGCGAGCGACCGCCTGCACGGCCGCGACAACAACACCGCCGACTCGACGCGCGCCCAGCGCTACCTGATCGGCCGCCTGAAGCGCCACGGCCTCGGCGCCAACACCGCCGCCAGCGGGTTTGACGCCTACAAGCAGCCGTTCGTGCAGTCCGGCCGGACCGGCACCAACCTGCTCGCCGTCATCCCCGGCCGCGAGCTGCCGAACGAGTCCGTCGTCATCGGGGGCCACTACGACCACCTCGACACGCGCAGCACACCCAGCGGCGATTGCTCCGCCAGCGGCGCCACCGGTGGCGAGGTGTGCAACGGCGCCACCGACAACGCCACCGGCGTCGCCGCGGTGTTGGCGATTGGCAGAGCGCTCAAAAAGCTGCCCGGCGGGCCGCGTCGCGCGGCAGCGCGCTGCGCGGCATCGTCGACGGCGCGGTCGCCGCGCAGACGCTGACGGCGGGACCGTTCAGCTACATCTTCGGGCAGCTGCGCAGCGACTACGCCAACTTCGTCAACGCCGGCGTGCCGACGGTGTTCTTCTCCGACTCCACCGGTGGCTGCTACCACACCACCGGCGACGACGTCGGCATCGTCAACTTTCCCAAGCTCGAGCAACAGAGCGCCCTCGGCTTTCGCACCGCGGTCGGGCTCATCGAAGCGGCGACGCCGCCGGCCTTCGTGCCTCCCAATCCGGGACTGGCGACGTTCGAGGATGCATTGACCCTGCAGATGGTGTTGACCACCGCCCTGCCCGATCTGGCCCTGTTCAGCCCCGCCGACCAGGCGCAGTTCACCACCTTCAAGACGCAGGTGGACCAGATCGTCGCCGACGGCCCGGGCCTGTTCGACGCGGGCGATGTCGGCACCGTGCTCGGCGCGGCGGTGACGCTGATCGGCACGCTGACCAACGTCGGCTGCCAGGCGTACTGAGATTCGCTGCTGGCGGGCGCGCGCGCGCTGCCACCGCGCCGCATCACGACGCGGCGAGGGCCGCGCCGGACAGCAGCACCTCGTGCATGGTCGCGTAGAGGCGCTCCGGATCGACGGGCTTGGCCAGGTAGGCGTCCATTCCCGCCGCCAGGCAGCGTTCGCGATCGCCGCTCATGGCGTGCGCCGTCATGGCGATGACCGGCACGTGCGCGCCCTTGGCGCGCTCCTGGGTGCGCAGTTCGCGCGTCGCGGCGAAGCCGTCGAGGACCGGCATCTGCACGTCCATCAGCACCAGGTCGAAGGGCCCGGCGGCGAGCGCGGCGAGTGCGGCGCGGCCGTTCTCGACCAGCACGATCTCGTGGCCGCGCCGCTCGAGCAGGCGCACGACCAGCCGCTGGTTAACCGGATTGTCCTCCGCCACCAGCACCCGCAGTCCGGACGGCACGGTGCGGGTCGCCGGCGCCGCCGCCGCCGCAGGCGGCACCATCGCCGGCGCCAGGGCGCCGAGGATGGCGCGCAGCAGTTCGTCCTGCTTCACCGGCTTCATCAGGTGCGCGCGCACGCCGAGGGCGCGGCAGCGCGCCGCGTCGCCGACCTGCGTCGATGAGGTCAGCAGCACCAGCGCCGGCGCGTCGGCGCCGGCCAGGCGCTCGGCGACCGCGTAGCCGTCGAGGCCGGGCATGACGCCGTCGAGCAGCACCAGGTCGAACGGTGCTCCCGCCGCACGCGCCTCGGCGATGACATGCAGCGCCACCAGGCCATTCTCCGCCGCCGTCGCGCGCAGCTTCCAGCGCCGCAGCAGGTCCTCGAGGATGCGGCGATTGGCGGCGTTGTCGTCCACCACCAGGACGCGCCGGCCGGCCAGCGCCGCCAGCTCCGCCGGCGCCACCGCCATCTCGCCGGGCGCCTGTTCCGCACAGGCGAGCGTGAAGTGGAAGACGCTGCCGACGCCGACCGCGCTCTGCACCCACATCGTGCCGCCCATCAACTCAACCAGGTGCTTTGAGATCGCCAGGCCGAGGCCGGTGCCGCCGTAGGTGCGCGTGACCGAGCCGTCGGCTTGCTCGAAGGCTTCGAAGATACGCGCCTGGACCTCAAGCGGGATGCCAATGCCGGTGTCGCGCACGCCGACGTGCAGGCCCACGCCGGCGGCGTCGCCGGCGGCGCCGCCGGGTACGTCGCCGCGGCGCACCTCGACCACCACCTCGCCGCGGGCGGTGAACTTGATGGCGTTGCCGATCAGGTTGAGTAGCACTTGGCGTAGCCGGCCGGGGTCGCCGATGAGGCGGTCCGGAACGTCCGAGTCGACGAACCAGGCCAGCTCGAGTCCCTTCTCATGCGCCCGCACGGCCTGCGTCCGCAACGCGTCACCGACGCAATCGCGCAGCGCGAAGGGCGCTGCGGCGATCTCGAGCTTGCCGGCCTCCACCTTGGAGTAGTCGAGGATGTCGTTGATCACCGTCAGCAGCGCGTCCGCCGAGGCGTGCACCATCTCCAGGTACTCGCGCTGCTCGCCGCTCAACTCGGTGTCGAGCGTCAGTTGCGTCATGCCGATGATGCCGTTCATCGGCGTGCGGATCTCGTGGCTCATGTTGGCGAGAAAGTCGCTCTTGGCGTGGCTCGCGTCCTCGGCCGCGACGCGGGCGCGGCGCAGCGCGATCTCGACCCGGGTGCGGTCGTCGCGATAGCGCTGGAACTCGCGCGCCACATACAGCGAGGCGCCGAAGGCGACCGCCATCGCCGCCGCCGGGTAGCCGAGCAGCGGCCGCAGGCTGTGGTGGACCGCCTCGACGTTCCACAGCACCGCCAGCGTCGCCACCACCACCACCGCCAACTGCGGCCGCAGGCCCCACGGCAGCAGCGTCGCCGCCGCCATGGTGAGGATGATGAAGATCAGCGGCGGCGTCGCGGCGTCGCCGACCACCGTCGCGCCGATCACCGTCGTGACGATGAACACCAGCACTGCCGCCAGCGCCACCCCCGCCGCGTTCTGTCGCCCGCCCGGCCGCCGCAGCGCCAGTGCCACCGCCGCCACCGTGCCCAGCTCCACCGCTTTCAGCGCATACAACGGGACCAGGTAGTCGCGGCTGAGCACCGCTTCGCCGATGCCGAACAGGACGATCGTGGCCAGGACCACCCCCAGCCCGGCGCGCATGCGGGCCAGCAGCAGCGCCCGCCCGCTCTCCGCCACCTCGTGTTCGATCTCGAAGGCAGTCATGGCCCAGACGCGAGCAGAGCACCAAGCATGCCAGTCGCCCTACCGCGCCCCTTCATGTCGCCGCAGCTTCGCGCAAAGCCCCGACCGTCGTCGCCCCGCCGCTCTCGCTCTTTGGCGGTACCGCCGCTATACCGAGCGCGGCTCCCTGCATGACCCTGCGCCTGCGCCAGATCGCCTTCGCCGCCGCCGACTTCGACACCGCGGTCGCCGATCTCACCGCCGTCCTCGCCCTGGCGCCGCCGTACCACGATCCGGGCGTCGCGGCGTTCGGCCTGCGCAACGCGGTGCTGCCGGTCGGCGACACCTTTCTCGAGATCGTCTCGCCGGCCGAGCCGGGCAGCGCCGCCGCCCGCTACATGGCGCGCCGCGGCGGCGACTGCGGCTACATGGTCATGGTGCAGGCGGAGGACACCGATGCCGCGCGCGCCCGCGCCGCGGCGCAGGGGGTGCGCCTCGCCTGGCATCTCGACCTCGACGACATCCGCGGCACCCACTTCCACCCGCGCGACCTCGGCGGCCCGCTGCTCTCGCTCGACACGCCGACGCCGCCCTCCGCCTGGCGCTGGGCGGGGCCGGACTGGCTGCGCCAGGTGTGCACCGGCCGTGCCCGCGCCCTGGTCGGCGTCGACATGGCCTGCGCCGACCCGGTCGCGACCGCGGCGCGCTGGGCGGCGTTGCTCGCCGTGCCGCTTTCCGGCGAACCCACCGCGCCGGTGCTGGCGCTGCCGCAGGGCGTGCTGCGCTTCCTGCCCGGTGCCGCGCCGGGCAGCGACGGCGTCGTCGCCATCGACCTCGTCGCGACCGATATCGCCGCGGCGCTGGCGGCGGCCGCGGCGCGTGGCCTGCCGTGCGGCGCGGACAGCTTCCAGTTCTGCGAGACCACCATCCGCCTGGCGGCTGCCGCGCCGCCGCGCCGCGTCTGATAGGACGCGGCCGGGGCCGCCCTACGTCGCGTGGCCCCAGTCGGCGAGCGGCCAGCCGCGTTGCCGTGCCAGGCGCTTGAGACGTGGATCGGGGTGGACGGCGACCGGGCGGCCTACCGCTTCGAGCATCGGCAGGTCGGAGATCGAGTCGGTGTAAAAGGCGCAGTCGGCGAGCCGTACGCCGATGGCGCCGGCCAGGCGTTCGGCGAGGGCCACCTTGCCGGCGCCGAAGCACAGCGGCTCGACGGCGCGGCCGGTGTAGCGGCCGTCGACGTCGACCTCGAAACGATTGCACAGGTAGTCGTCGAAGCGCAGGTCGTTGGCGACCCGCGCCGAGACGTAGTCCGACGACGAGGTGAGCAGCACCAGGCGCTCGCCGGCAGCGCGGTGCGATTCGATCACGGCCGCCGCACCGGGGCGCAGGATCGGCTTCACGACCGCCTCGTAGAAGGCCTCCACCCGCGCCCGCATCTCCACCTCCGGCCAGCCGGCGATGCCGGTGATGCTGCGCCGGATCGGCTCGTCCATCGCCGCTGCGCCGAGGCTGTAGCGCACGATGTAGCCGAACGCCTGTAGTGCCTGCCACGGTGTCACCCGCCCCGCGACGAACTCCTGGCGAATCCACAGGGTCGCCGAGTTGCGGCTGATCAGCGTCTTGTCGAGATCGAAGAAGGCAATCGCCACCGCGCCAGTGTGGCACGGATGCGGGCCCGGGCGTAGCGCGGAGTCGCGCGCCGCACCCGTTGTCGTGTAGGCTGCGCGCCGCATGGCGGAGGCTGAGCGCAACGCGGGGCCGGCGGCGACGGCGACGGCGGCGGCGACACCGCCGCGCCGCCTGACGCCGGCCGACTGGGAGGGGTGGCCGGACGAGCGGTTGCTCGGTGTGCGCCTGTGCGACCTCGGCCTGCGCATCCGCGGCACCGATCTCGAGCCGCGCATCCGCGGCCTGCACCGCGAACTGCGCGCCGCCGGCCTGGTGCGCTTCCGGCCGCACTTCTGGCTGTCGGACGACTGGTACACCCCCGACGGCGTGCCCGGTGTCGCCGTTCCCTTCTACATGGCCCACCCGCGCCTGGCGAAGCTCGAGTTCACGCAGATGCTGGAAGTCGAGGGCGGTACGCCGGAGTGGTGCATGCGCATCCTGCGCCACGAGGCTGGGCACGCCCTCGACAACGCCTACGGCCTGCGCCGTCGTCACCGCCGCCAGCAGCTGTTTGGCCTGTCGTCCAAGCCCTACCCCGAGTTTTATACGCCGCGCCCGCACAGCCGCAGTTTCGTGCAGCATCTCGAGCCGTGGTACGCGCAGAGTCATCCGGACGAGGACTTCGCCGAGACCTTCGCCGTCTGGCTGACACCCGACTCGCCGTGGCGCACGCGCTACCAGGACTGGCCGGCCCTGAAGAAGCTCGAGTACGTCGACGGCCTGCTGCGCGAGGTCGCCGCCGCGGCGCCGCGTCTGGTGACGCAGCGCACGGTCGACGCGCTGCCGCGCCTGCACAAGACGCTGCACGAGCACTACCGCGACAAGCGCCAGCGCTACGGCGTCGCGGCGCCGAACGCCTATGACCGCGACCTGCGCCGTCTCTTCTCCGACGCGCCGGAGTTCCGCGCCAACCCGTCGGCGGCGCAGTTCATCCAGCGCGTGCGCAAAGAGGTGCGCGCGCTGGTGGCGCGCTGGACCGGCGAGTATCAGTACACGATCAACCAGGTCATCGACGAGATCGCCAAGCGCTCGCGCGCCCTCAATCTGCGCCTGGCCGCCGCGCCCGACGCGACGCGGCTCGACTTCACCATCTTCGTCGCCGTGCAGACCATGCACTATCTGCACAGTGGCCGGCACCGGGTGTGGCTGTGAAGAAGTACCGCATCCTCGCCCTGGTGCACGACGACCTCGTGCCGCCGGAGGACGTCACCGGCATCGACACCACCACCGTCGATTGGAAGATGGAGTTCGACGTCACCGTCACCCTGCGCAACCTCGGCCACGAGGTGCGCTCGCTCGGCGTCGGCGGCGACCTCGGCGTCATCCGCAAGGCGATCGATGAGTGGCAGCCGCACATCGTCCTCAACCTGCTCGAGCACTTCCACGGCGTGCCGCTGTTCGACCAGAACGTCGTCAGCTACCTGGAGCTGCTGCGAATGCCGTACACCGGCTGCAACCCGCGCGGCCTGATGCTGGCGCGCGACAAGGGCCTGTCGAAGAAGATCCTCGCCTACCATCGTATCGCGGTGCCCGACTTCGCCGTCTTCCCGATCGGCCGCGCCGTGCGCCGTCCGAAGAAACTGGCCTTCCCGTTGATCGTCAAGTCGCTGACCCGCGAGGCGTCGACCGGCATCTCGCAGGCGAGCGTAGTCGAGGACGACGCGCGCCTGCGCGAGCGGGTGGCGTTCATCCATCAGACCATCGGCACCGACGCCATCGTCGAGCGCTTCATCGACGGCCGCGAGCTCTACGTCGGCGTCGTCGGCAACCAGCGCCTCGAAGTGTTCCCGGTCTGGGAGCTGCGCTTCACCAAGATGCCCGACGAGCTGTGGCACATCGCCACCGACCGCGTGAAGTGGAACCGCGTCTACCAGGAGAAGCGCGGCATCAAGACCGAGGCGGCGAAGCTGCCCGAGGAACTGGCGGCGCAGGTGCAGCACGTCTGCAAGCGCATCTACCGCACCCTCGATCTGAGCGGCTACGCGCGCATCGACCTGCGTCTCGATGCTGCCGGCAAGGTCTACGTGCTGGAAGCCAACCCCAACCCGCAGCTCGCTTACGGCGAGGATTTCGCCGAGTCGGCCGAACGCGCCGGCCTCGACTACCCCGAGCTGCTGCAGCGCATCGTCAGCCTCGGCCTGCGCTGGCGACCCGAGCGCGCGGGGTAGGTCTCTTTTTCACACGGAGAAACGGAGGCACGGAGGCGCCGGAGTCGTGCGGCACCTCTCCGTTTCCCCGTGCCTCCGTGTGCAGTCCTTTTCAGCAGCCACGTCGCCTTGACGCGGCGCTGCCGCCCTCTAGTCTCAGCCCATGCCCACCGACCCGATCGCCCGCTTCCGCTCCTGGTTCGCCGCCGCGCGCCGCGCCCGGTTGGAATTGCCGGAGGCGATGACGCTCGCCACCGCCGATCGGCGCGGGCGACCCGCCGCGCGCATGGTGCTGCTCAAGCACGCCGATGCCGACGGCTTCGTCTTTTACACCAACGCGCAGAGCCGCAAGGGGCGCGAGCTGCGCGACAACGCGCGGGCGGCGCTGGTGTTCTACTGGCATCCACTCGGGCGCCAGGTGCGCGTCGAAGGCCGCGTGCGCGAGGTCGCTGCGGCCGAGGCCGACGCCTACTGGGCGACGCGGCCGCGCGAGAGTCAGCTGGCGGCGTTGGCCTCGACGCAGAGCCGTGCGGTCGACAGCCGCGCGACGCTGGTGGCGCACTGGCGCGCCCTGGCGCGGCGCTACCGTGGCGCGACGGTGCCGCGGCCGCCGCACTGGACCGGCTTCCGCGTCGCCCCCGAGACGATCGAGTTCTGGACGCAACGGCCGTTCCGCATGCACGACCGCGAGGTGTTCACGCGCGCGCCGCGCGGCTGGAAGGTGGCGCGCCTGCAGCCGTAGAAAGGGGGACGTGGTTGGCCAGCACGTTGCCCCAGGAGCGGTCGAAGTAGCGGTAGGTCTGGTCCCACTGGCCGCCCTCGCC
>JANNRA010000076.1:0-23243 GCA_031401035.1 bacterium
ACCATTCGCCTCGTCGCCTGAGCCATGAAGCCGACAACCCTTCGTTCTAATTGCGGCGACCGGCGCCGACGGGGCGGCGCCCTCCAGGGACTGTCAGATCTTCGGCAGCGATCTCACATGATCCGATCTCGACGGCGCTGCACTACCGCACCAGGCCGCGGCCGAACGGCAGCGGTACCTGCAGGGCGTCGAGCATGCCCGGCGCGGCCGCGCAGACGAAGGGGATGGCATTGACGATGCGGGCGGCGGCGGTCGTGTTGCCGCCGCCGGCGGCGCTGCCGGCATCGTCCTCCGGGTCGAAGGTCACCGTCAGGTTGGGACGGCCCGTGAGGATGACGCCGTGCGCCCCGTCGCCCTTCGGCATCGGCCATTCCGGGGCGATGTCGTTGACGATGCGGGTGACGTGATCGACGACGAGCAGCGCCCGGCCGCCGACGATGCCCTCGATCTCGAGGCGGAAGGCGCCCATCGTGCCGGCGTCGAACTGCCCCAGCGCGTTGGTCACGGTGCGCACCAGCGGCCGTTTGACGACCCGCTCGCGAATCTCGTCGAGCGCCAGACCGAGGCCGCGCGCCATGAGGCGGATCGGCCCGCCCCAGACCATCGTCGGCACGCCCGGCGTCAGCATCGGCGGGGTCGCGTCCATCGGCTGCCCCATGCCGACCAGATTACGGACGGCGTCGGGCTGCGCGTAGGTCGCGTAGTTGAACAGCTCGAAGGCGCGGATCTCGTCGACGCGCTCGCACAGGCCGGAGAGCAGCAGGGGGATGACGTCGTTGATGAACCCCGGGTCGACGCCGGACACGAAGAGCGACGCCCGGCCGGCCGCGCAGGCCGCGGCCATGCGCTGGCGCAGCTCGGGTGGGGCGGAGGTCGGGTCGTAGAGGGGATACACCGAGGTCGACACCACGTTCAGCCCGGCGCGCAGGCAGCGCTCGATGTCATCGAGCGCTTCGGTCGGACGGAAGTCGCCGGAGGCACAGTAGGCCACCGCGTCGGCGCCGACGGCGAGCGCCGCCGCGACGTCGTCGGTGGCGCGCACCCCGGTGTGCGACCATCCGCAGAGCTCGCCGGCATCCCTGCCGACCTTGGCCGGATTGGAGACGATGACGCCCGCCAGGGCGAGCGCCGGGTTGGACAGGACGATGCGCAGCGCCGGCACGCCGACGTTGCCGGTTCCCCAGACGATCACGCGGTGAGGCATGCAGGGACCCTATCCGCCTGACCCGCCGCCACTCAATGCACGCGTCACGCGGCTGCGTCGCGGCGCCGAGGCGCGCCCCCGGGGCCGGCAGGTGAGTTGCAAGGGGCGCCGCCCAGACTCTAGGGTCGTCGCGTGATCTCGACGAACGACCGCGTGTCCGACAGCGCCTGGATGAGCTTCGGCGCCCAGGCGATGCACTACTTCAACCGGCCGCACCACGCCGTGCGCCGCACCCCCATCGAGGGGGCCGTGGCCTGGCGCGGCGTGGCGTTGCGCGAGCGCTACTGGATGGTTGGGATCGACGCCACCGCCGTTAGCGAGATCGACGCCGCCCTGCGCAGCGCGCGCGCAGCCGGGATCGCCATGGGGGCCATGCGCCGCGGCGACTTCCCCCTGCCGACGGTGGGCCCGCGCCTGCGCGCCTGGGCGCGCGCCCTCGACAGCGGGCGCGGTTTCCTGTTGCTGCGCGGGCTGCCGGTGAACCGTTGGGGCGACGACGACAGTGCGCTCGCCTTCTGGGGCATCGGCCAACACCTCGGGCGACCCGGGGCGCAGAATCCGCAGGGCGACCTGCTCGGGCACGTCGTCGACACCGGCGAGGACGCGACCAACCCCTTCGTGCGCCGCTACCGCACCGCCGGCGACATCGCCTTCCACTGCGACCTGGCGGACGTCGTCGGGCTGCTCTGCCTGCGCAACGCCAGCCACGGAGGCGCCAGCCGCCTGGTGAGTTCGGTATCGGTGTACAATGAATTGCTGCGGCGCCGGCCCGACCTCATCGAGCGCCTGTACGAACCCTTCCTGCTCGACAACCGCGACGAGCAGCGCGGCGAGGCCCCAGCCTTCGTCCCTGTCTCGCCCTGCCGGTACGCCGATGGCCGCCTGCGTACGTTCTACCACAGCGACTACTTTCGCTCCGTCGAGCGGCATCCCGAGGCGCCGCGCTATACAGACCGAGAGCGCGAGCTGCTGGATCTCTACGAGAGTATCGCCAACGACCCGGACCTCTACCTCGACATGTCGCTGCAACCGGGGGACGTCCAGTTGGTGTCCAACCACAGCGTCCTGCACGCGCGCACCGCGTACACCGATACCGCCGGCAGCCAGCGCCACCTGCTGCGCCTCTGGCTCTCCCTCGACTGAGCGAAGGGCGCGGCGCCGCCGAACTCAGCCCTTCAGGGCCCCGCCGCTCAGGCCGGCGAGGTAGAAGCGCTGCAGGGCGAGGAAGAGCGCCACCACCGGCAGCACCGTCACGACGGCGCCGGCCATGATCAGCTCGGTGTCCTGCACGTGCTCGCCGACGAGGTTGGCGAGCGCCACCGGCAGCGTGTAGCGCTCGCCGTCGGAGAGGATCACCAGCGGCCACAGGAAGTCGTTCCAGGCGCCCATGAAGGTGAACAGGCCGAGGGTGACGAGGATCGGCCGACACCACGGCAGCACCAGCGAGCGGTAGATGCGCCATTCACTGGCGCCGTCGACGCGCGCCGCGTCGAGCAGCGAGTCGGGCATCGCCTGCACGTACTGGCGGACCAGGAAGATGCCGAAGATGCTCGCCATGCTGGGCAGCACGACGCCCCAGTAGGTGTTCACCAGACCGAGCTGCTTGAGCAGCAGGAAGAGCGGCAGCATCGCCACCTGGCCGGGAATGACCAGGGCGGCGACGAGCAGGCGCGCAACGCGCTCGCGACCGGGAAAGCGCAACTTGGCGAAGGCGTAGCCGGCCATCGAGTTGATCGCCACGGCGCAGGCGGTCGCCAGGCCGGCGATCAGCAGGCTGTTCAGCGCGGCGCGACCGAGCTGCAGGCGCGCCAGCAGCGTCGCGTAGTGTTCGAGCGTCGGCCGACTCGGCCACAGCTGCGGGGGGAAGGCGTTCGCCTCGCCGCTCGGCATGAGCGAGGCGGCGACCATCCACCACAGCGGCAACGCGGTCAGGACCGCCGCCACCGTCAGGCCGACGTGCAGGCCGATACGCCTGATCACGGCCCCCGTCATGGCGCCGGAGCCCTGCCGCGCGTCAGGGCGGCGCCGAGCAGCGATGCCGCCAGCACCAGGAAGAAGAGCACGAAGGCGATCGCCGAGGCGTAGCCGAGGTTCCACCAGCGGAAGCCCTGCTCGTACATGTACAGCACGATGCTCAACGTGGCGTTGTTCGGTCCGCCGCGGGTCATCACGTAGGGCTCGGCGAAGAGCTGGAAGTTGCCGATCAGCGTCATGGCGGCGACGAACAGCAGCGTTGGCCGCAACATCGGCAGCGTGATGCGCGCGAACTGTGTCCGCGCGCCGGCACCGTCGACGCTCGCGGCCTCGTAGAGCGTCGCCGGAATGGCCTGCAGCGCGGCCATGAAGACGACCATGTTGAAGCCGAAGTTCTTCCACACGGCGAGCAGCACCAGGGCCGGCAGCGCCAGGCGCGCATCGCCGAGCCAGTCCTGCGCCGGCAGCCCGACCAGTCCGATGACATAGTTCAGGAGGCCGAAGCGCGGGTGGTAGAGGTAGCGCCAGACCACCGCCACCGCCACCAGGCTGGTCACCACCGGCAGGAAGAAGAGAGTCCGGAAGAGACTTGCCGCGCGCACCGCCGCCGCCGTCACCGCCAGCGCGGCGGCGAGCGACAGGGCCAGCGACAGCGGCGTCGCCAGCGCGACGAAGACGGTGGTGTTGGCGAGCGCCGTCCAGAACAGACGATCACGCAGCAAGGCGGCGTAGTTGTCCAGCCCGACGAGGCGCAGCCGGTCGAGATCGGCGATGGCGTAGATGTCGAAGTCGGTCAGGCTGAGGAGGAAGGCCGCCGCCACCGGCAGGACGAAGAACCCAGCGAGCAGCACCAGCGCCGGCGCCGCCAGCGCCGCGCCGGCGCGCGCCTGGCGCGATTGCATGGCGCTGCTCACGTTCCTGCCTCCGCCCGTTCGCGCGCCAGCAACCAGCGGCGCTTGGCGAGGATGGCATCGACCTCGCGATCGAGGCGCGCCAGCGCCTCGTCGGGGGTCGCGTCGCCGCGCACCGCCGCCTCGGCGGCGCGGCTGATCGCCGTCGCGATGCGCTCCCACTCCGGCACCCTCGGCGGGGTGCGGACGTGTCCGAGTTGGCGCCAGAAGGCGGCGACGCGCGGATCGTCGGCCAACCGGCCGGCCGTCCATGCGGCGCGCCGCGCCGGCAGGTCGCCGCTCAGACGGTAGAACTCGAGCTGTCGTTGCGGCGCCGCGAGATACTCGACCAGCTGCCAGGCCGCGTCCCGGCGCGGCGAAGCGGCATGCACCGCCAGGCTGGCGCCGCCGGCGATCGAGAGGCCGGGCTCGCCGGCGCTGCCGCCCGGCATCGGCGCCGTCGCCCAGGCGCCCTGCAGCCGCGCCGGCAGGCGCGCCGCCATTTCCGACAGGTTCCAGGGGCCGGTGATGAGGGCGCTGAAGAAGCCGTCGGCGAAGTCCTGATAGAGGTTGGCGATCTGCCCCTCGGCGCTGGTCGGCGCCAGGCGGTCGCGGAAGAAGCTCAAGTAGAACATGAATGCCTGGCGAAACGCCGGGGCTTGGAAGTCGCCCCACTCGTCGGCGCCGCGCAGCAGCGGCGCGCCGCCCTGTAGGGCCAGGATCACCGGCGCCTGCCACTCGCTCAGCGGCAGCAGCAGCGCGTAGCGGCCGGGGCCGGCCGCGGCGCGGACGCCCTGCAGGGCGCGCCGCCAGCCGTCCCAGTCGTGCGGCGGTTCGGCAAAGCCCGCCGCGCGCAGGAGATCGGCGCGGTAGAAGAGCAGGCGCGTATCGACGTACCAGGGCATCGCCCACAGGCGTCCGTCGACGCGACTGGCCTCGAGGATGCCCGGAAAGACATCCGCCGCGTCGCCAGCGTTCAGGCGGGCGTCGAGCGGCGCCAACGCCCCGAGCGCCACCAGCTCCGGGATCCAGGTCGTACCGACCTGGAAGACGTCCGGCATCGAGCCGCCGACAAAGGCCGTCAGCAGCTTCTCGTGCGCCGCACTCCAGGGCAATTGCTGGACGCGCACGCGCACGCCGGGATGCGCCCGCTCGAACTCGGGCAGCAGGCGCTGCACCAGCTCGCCCTCGCGCCCCATCGCCCACAGGCGCAGTTCCTGCTCGTCGGGCGGGGCGCAGCCCGCCGCGGCGAGCAGGCCGGCGGCGACGAGGGTGTGGACGAGACGCCGCAACCTTGTCATTTTCCTGGCTTTCGCTAATGAACCCACAGGCCGTCGATCGTCGTTGAATCCCGCACGCACCCGAGCAGAGAGTTCCGTATGACACGCGACCCGGCCGTCCCCGCCCTTAGCCCCCGCCGACTGGCGCAGCAAATCAGCGCCCTGTTGGTCGCCCTCGTCGCGGCCCTGAGCGGCGCCGCCGGGCCGGCGCGCGGCTTCGACTTCGAAGACGTGACGGCGCGCGCCCAGGAGTTGGCCAAGGGCTCGTACCAGGAACCGGCGGCGGCGCCGCAGTGGCTGCGCGAACTCAGTTACGATCAGTGGCGCGACATCCGCTTCCGGCCCGAGCGGGCGCTGTGGCGTGACAAGAAGGTCGCGTTTCAGGTGCAGTTCTTCCACCCCGGCCTCTACTACGACCACCCCGTGGCGATGAACATCGTCGATGCCACCGGCGTCAAGCCGCTCCCCTTCTCGCCCAACCAGTTCGACTACGGAAGCAACGATTTCGCCAGCCGCGTACCGCAGAACCTCGGTTTCGCGGGCTTCCGCATCCACGCACCGATCAAGAAAAAGGACTACTTCGACGAGGTCATCGTCTTCCTCGGCGCGACGTACTTCCGCGGCGTCGGCAAGGACGAGGTGTTCGGCCTCTCCGGCCGCGGCCTGGCGGTCGACACGGCGCTCCCGTCGGGCGAGGAGTTCCCCACCTTCAAGGAATTCTGGCTGGTGACGCCGAAGCCCGGCGACAAGCAGCTGACGGTCTACGCCCTGCTCGACAGCCCCAGCGTCGCCGGCGCCTACCGCTTCGTGCTCGAGCCGGGCGCCTCGACGGCGCTGCAGGTCGACGTGCGCCTGTTCCCGCGCCAGCCGATCAAGAAACTCGGCATCGCGCCGCTGACCAGCATGTTCTACATCGGCGAGAACAGTCAGCGCCTGGTCGAGGACTTCCGTCCGGAGGTGCACGACTCCGATGGCCTGCTGATCAACTTCGCCAGCGGCGAGTGGCTGTGGCGGCCGATCGACAACCCGCGCACGCTGCGCGTCAGCGGTCTGCGCACCGCCAACCCGCGTGGCTTTGGCCTGATCCAGCGCGACCGGGAATTCGACCACTACCAGGACCTCGAGACCCGCCCCGAGCTACGCCCGAGCGCCTGGGTGGCGCCACAGGGCGACTGGGGCGAGGGCCGCGTCGAGCTGGTCGAGATCCCAACCAAGTCCGACACCAACGACAACGTCGTCGCCTTCTGGGTGCCGAACGCGACGCCCGAGCCGGGCAAGATGGGGGCGTGGTCGTACGCGCTGTACTGGTTCGCCGACATCGCCGCGTTCTCGCCCAGCGGCCGCGTCGTGGCGACGCGGCGCGATCGCGGCATCGCCGACAACGCCTATCGTTTCGTCATCGACTTCGCCGGCAAGAAGCTCAACTCCCTGCCCCTCGACACGGTGCTGCGGGGGGTGGTCACCATCGCCAGCGGCGACGAGACCGCCGAGCTGCTCGACCAGCAGGTGGTCAAGAACCCGATCACCGGCGGCTGGCGCCTGACGTTCCAGATCCGCCCCCTGAAGAGCGATCCGGTGGAACTGCGGGCTTTCCTCGACCAGGGCGGCAACTCGCTCACCGAGACCTGGTCGGACGTCATCCAGCCGTGACCCACCCCGCCCCCAGCTCCGCGGTGCTGGGCACCGCCGTCGCCGCCGCGGCGGCCGTCCTGCCGGTGCCGCCCGAGCGGCTGCTGCAGGACTGGAAGCTGGCGCGCGATCGCGCCGTCGCCTACCTCGCGGCCCTGCAGATCCCCAGCGCCGAGCGCGGCGCGCTGGCGACGCGCGCCGTCGAGCGTGCCCTGACGCGGGCCGACTGGGAGGCGCAGGCGGACGGCATCAGCGAAACGCTGCGCGCCCTGCGTGAGTTGCTGGTCGAATCCGACGGCGTCGATGGCGCCGAAGCGGCCCAGCTCGACGGCTTCCTCGCCTGGCGCCTCGGTCGCCTCGCGGCCCGCGCGCCAGCCGCCCTGGCCCTGTGCAGCGGCCGCTTCTGGTCCATGCCGCGCATCCGTCGCGCCGCCATGGCGCCGGAGTGGATCGAGCGCCGCTTCCTGCGCCGCATGCTCGACCGCGTCCTGCACCGCTCGCGCCCGTCGCCGCCCGGCGCCGCCCACACGCACCGCGAGTTGCGCCAGCAACGCCGCACCCTGCCGTGGATCGGCGAGGCACGCCGCCGCCGCGTCCTGCTCGCCGTGTTGGTGCTGATTCCCAGCCTCGTCGCCTCGGGCTTCATGGCCAGCGTCCTGCCTCACCAGGGGCGGAGCTGGCTCGAGGTGGCGATCGTCCTCTTCTTCGGCGCCCTCTTCGGCTGGATATCGATCGGCTTCTGGACCGCGACGCTGGGCTTCTTCACCCTGGTGCGCCGCCGCCGCAGCTTTGCCATCACCAACCTGCCCGAACTGGCGCCCGACTTCGTCCCCGGCGGCCGCACGGCGGTGTGCATGCCGATCTGCGAGGAGCCGGTCGACCGCGTCTTCGCCGGCCTCAAGGCGATCCGCCAGTCGCTCGCCCGCACCGGCCAGCTGGCCCACTTCGATTTCTTCATCCTCAGTGACAGCGCCACGCCCGACACGCTGGTCGCCGAGGAGGCCGCCTGGGCGGAGTGGTGCCGCGAGGTCGACGGCTTCGGCAGCATCTTCTACCGGCGCCGGCGCGTCCGGGTACGGCGCAAGAGCGGCAACGTCGCCGACTTCTGCCGCCGCTGGGGCGCCCAGTACCGCTACATGATCATGCTCGATGCCGACAGCCTGATGGCCGGCGCGACGCTCACCCGCCTGGTGCACATGATGGAGCAGCGCGGCGACGTGGGCATGATCCAGACCGCGCCGACAGCGGTAAATCGCCGCTCGCTGTTCGCCCGCGTGCAACAGTTCTCGAGCCGCGTGTACGGCCCCATGTTCGCCGCCGGAATGCACTTCTGGCAACTCGGCGACGGCCAGTACTGGGGCCACAACGCCATCATCCGCGTCGAGCCGTTCATGCGCCACTGCGCCCTGCCGAAGCTCCCCGGCACGCCGCCGCTGGGCGGCGAGATTCTCAGCCACGACTTCGTCGAGGCGGCGCTGATGGGTCGCGCCGGCTGGTCGTTGTGGCTCGCCTACGACCTCGGCGGCAGTTTCGAGGAGGTCCCATCCACCCTGCTCGAGGAGATGAAGCGCGACCGGCGCTGGTGCCAGGGCAACCTGCAGCATCTGCGTCTGCTGTTCTCCGAAGGCCTGTTCGGGGCGCATCGGGCGCTGTTCATCAACGGCGTGCTCTCCTACGTCTCGGCGCTGCTGTGGTTGACCTTCCTGGTCCTCAGCACCGCCGCCGCCATCGCCGATGTCCTGCGCGAACCGGATTACTTCCCGCACGGCGCCAGCCTGTTTCCCGAGTGGCCGATCTGGCGCCCCGACTGGGCCCTCGCCCTGCTCTCGGTCACCGGCGTCATCCTCTTCCTGCCCAAGCTGCTGAGCATCGCCCTCATCGTCTTTCGCTCGCGCGAGAGCCGACTCTTCGGCGGCGCCGCGCGGCTGAGCATCAGCGTGCTGCTCGAGATCATCTTCTCGAGCCTATTGGCGCCCATCCGCATGGTCTTCCACAGCCGCTTCGTGGTGCAGAACCTGCTCGGCCGCACGGTGAGCTGGAAGTCGCAGGGGCGTCAGGACGCCGAAACGGGCTGGCTCGAGGCGATCCGCCATCATGGCTTCGACACCATCTTCGCCAGTATCTGGGGCATCGGGCTGTACTGGCTCAACCCCGTCTATTTCTGGTGGGTGACGCCGATCATCGGAGCGCTCATCCTGTCGGTCGGCACCTCGGTCCTGGCCAGCCGCGTCTCGCTCGGCGACGGCGCCCGCCGCTGGGGTCTGTTCGTCATTCCCGAGGAGACGACGCCGCCGGCCGAGTTGTGCGATCTGCGCGACAATCTGGGCGTCGAACAGGACGAGGCGCGGGCGCGGCCGGGGATCGAAGGCGACGGCTTCATTCGGGTCGCCGCCGATCCGCTCGTCAATGCGCTGCATCGCGCCCTGCTCGGCGCGCCGCGTCGCCTGGCGCCGGCGGTGCAGGCGGCGCGCACGGCGCTGCTCGAACAGGCGCTGATCAGCGGCCCGCAGGCGCTCGGGGCGCACGAGCGCGGCATGCTGCTCGTCGACCCGGCGATCGTCGACCGCCTGCACGAACGCGTCTGGGCCCTGCCCGACCGCGAACGCGCCGCCCGCTGGGGTCGCCCGGCCGGTACTCCGTGAGCGGATCAGTCACACCGCCGTGCCCTCCCGCAAGCCGCCCGACGCACAGCGCCAGCGACGCCTCGCGCGCCTGCGGCACGACCGGCGCCTGCGCCACGGCATCGCCGTCCTCGGGCTGGTTCTCGCCGCCTGTGCCGCGGCGCTCCTGGTCGGCGTCGGCAGCGCCGTGATCGGACAGGCCGGGCGCCCCGGCCGGCGGGCCGCGGCGCCTCTGGTCGAGCGCGGCTGCGGCCCCGCCGAGCTGCGCTCCCTCGACAGCTGGGCGCTCGCCCGCGTCGAACGCACCCCCGCCTCGACGCCGCGCAAGCGGCTGTGGGAGCGGGCCCGCGGCGCCGAGCGGCAACCGGCGCTGCAGGCGCGCCTGGCCGGCTGGCCGCAGCGTCTCGCCGTCGACGCCGGCGAATTGCCGCGCGGCGATCGCGCCTTCGCCGACCGCGTCGCGCGCGACACCTGGCGCGGCCTCGACGCGCTCAGCGATCGCAGCAGCGGTCTGCCGCTCGATACCATCACCTTTACGCCCGCCGGCGGCGGGCCGCCGGCGGCGCTGGGCATCGGCGATTACACCAACGTCACCAACATCGGGCTGCAGCTGGTCAACATCGTCGCCGCCATGGAGCTCGGGCTGCTCGACGAGCCGCAGGCGCGCGCGCGGGCGACGCGCATCCTCGATACGCTGGACCAGCTCGAGCAGGACGGGGGGTTCTTCTTCAATTATTACGACACCACCTCACTCGAACGCACCAGTCACTTCGTGTCGTTCGTCGACTCGGCCTGGCTGGTCACCGGCCTGATGGTCACGCGCATGACATTTCCGGAACTCTACGAGCGTTGCACGTTGCGCATCGAGGACGGCGACTTCGGCGTCTTTTACGACGCCGGGGCGCAGCTGCTGTCGCACGGCTACTACGTCGAACCGCGCGCTCCCTCCCGCTACCACTACGGCGTGCTCTTCACCGAAGCGCGCCTCGGCGCCCTCATCGCGATCGGCAAGGGCGACGTGCCCGAGGCGCTGTGGTTCGCCATGCGCCGCACCTTCCCAGCGACCTGCAACTGGCAGTCGCAACCGCCCCGCGGTGTGCGCACGACGCGGATTCGCGGCCACGAGGTCACCGCCGGCCACTACCGCTGGGGGGGCCTCCGCTATGTTCCTTCCTGGGGCGGCAGTATGTTCGAGGCCCTGATGCCGACGCTCGTGCTCGATGAAGCCGCCGCCGCGCCGCGCAGCCTCGGCGCCAACGGACTGGCGCATGCCGTCGCGCAGCGCCGCTTCGCCCGCCGCGTCCTCGGCCTGCCGGTGTGGGGGCTCTCGCCGAGCGCTCGCCCCGCCACCGACAGCTACGGCGAGTATGGCGCCACGCCCCTCGGCTCGCTCGGCTATCCGCCCGGTCCGATCACCCCGCACGCGGCGGCGCTGGCGTTGGCGGTCCTGCCGCACGCCGCGCTGGACAACTTGCGCGCCCTGGCCATCCGCTACCCGGCCTACGGCGACTTCGGGTTCTATGACGCCATCGATCCGCACACCGGCCAGGTGGCCTACAAGTATCTCGCCCTGGACCAATCGATGATCTTCTTGTCGCTGGTCAATTACCTCACCGACGGTGCCGTGCAGCGCCGCTTCGCCTCCGATCCGATCATGCAGCGCGCCTTGCCGGTCATCGCCGACGAGGACTTCTTCTCCTGACCCGCGACAGCACCCAGGCATGGCCCGCGTCGCCTTTCAGCACGTCACCAAGCGTTACCCGAACGGGCACGTTGGCGTACAGGCCATCGACCTCGACGCCGCCGACGGCGAACTGCTGGTCCTGGTCGGCCCGTCCGGCTGCGGCAAGAGCACACTGCTACGCCTGTTGGCGGGGCTCGAGACGCCCTGCGAGGGCGAGATCCGCCTCGATGACCGCGTCGTCAATGCCCTGTCGCCGCAGCAGCGCAACGTGGCGATGGTCTTTCAGGACTATGCCCTCTACCCGTTCATGACGGTGGCCCGGAACCTCGCCTTTCCCCTCGAGATGCGCCGCCTCGGCGCCGCCGAGGTGGGCCGCCGCGTCACCGCCGTCGCCGCCATGCTCGATCTCGAGGCGGTCCTGACGCGGTATCCGCGCGAACTGTCGGGCGGCCAGCGGCAGCGGGTCGCCATGGGACGCGCCCTGGTGCGCGAACCGAGCGTCTCGCTGCTCGACGAACCGCTGTCCAATCTCGACGCCAAGCTGCGCGTCGAGGTGCGCGCCGAGATCGCGGCGCTGCAGCGGCAGATCGGGACGACGATGCTCTACGTCACACACGACCAGAGCGAAGCGATGACACTCGGACAGCGCATCGCCGTGCTCGCCGAGGGGCGCCTGCAACAGGTGGCGACGCCCACCGACCTGTACGAGCGGCCGGCGAACCTGTTCGTCGCCGGCTTCATCGGCACGCCGCCGATGAACCTGCTACCGGCGCGGGCGGAACGTGGCGACAGCGGGATTCGCCTGCATCTCGGCGGGCAGAGCCTCGCCTTGCCCGGCCGGGCCGTCGATCCCGGCCGCGTCGCCCACGCCGGCATCCGACCGGAGGGCTTTCGCACCGGCGGCCATGGCGCGGCGCTGCAGGGACGCGTCGCGCACGTCGAGTACCTCGGCCACGAGACGCTGATCCACCTGCTAATCAATGCCCACCAGGTCGTCGCGCGCCTGCCCGGCGGGCGCTCCGTGCGAGCGGGCGAGAGCCTGTCCCTGGTGGTGCCGGCCGAGGCGGTGCACCTGTTCGACGCCGACGGTCTCGCGCTCTGAGCTGCGCCTGCCCCTGGCCCTCCGTGGAGGGCGCCGCCCCGTCGGCGCCTGTTGCAGCGCGCCGCTGACGCCTCATTCAACAGGCCCCCACGGGGGGGGCGCCCTCCAGTCGCCGGGAGCTCACGCCAAGCGCACGCTCACATGGTGCTGTGCACCGTCGCGCGGCAGCGGCACGCGCCCAGCGCCCTAACTGATCGTGCCGGCGACGCCGTGGAGCTCGATGGCCGCTGCGGCGGCCGCCGAACCGCTCGGATTCTCGACTCGCACCACGCAGCGCACCGCGCCGCCGTCGAGATTCAGCCGCACCGTGAATCCCGGCCAGGCGTCCGGCACTCGCGGGTCAACGACCAGCGCGGCGCCGTCCTCGATGCACACACCGAGCACGCGTTCGAGGGCGATGCGGTACAGCCAGCCGGCCGCTCGATTCTCTGGTCATCACCGATGACGCGGAGATGTACGGCCTGATGCCGCACCTGCTCGACAGGCGGGCCGGTTCACGGCGCTGATCGGCTACGAGTGGACGGCGATCGGCGGCGACACTCTGCACCGCAACATGATTGTTCGCGGCGACTCGGCGGTTGCGAACCAGACCGTGCCGTTCTCCCAGTTCGACAGCATGAATCCGCAGGAGCTGTGGAAGCATCTCGATCGACTCCAGCGGGAGAGCGGTGGCGAGGTGCTGGCCATCCCGCACGACGGGAACGTGAGCAACGGGCGGATGCTTACGGTTGAGAACTTCGAGGGCAAGCCGCTGACGCGCGAGATGGCGGCGATGCGCATCCGCTGCTCTCGCCACACGGCGAGTTCGCCGACTACGAGAAGGGGGACAAGTCGAACCACAATGGCACCGAGGCCACGAAGCCCGAGATGCTGCAATGGGAGTACGCGCGCCATGCCCTCAGGAACGGCCTGCTGCACGGCCTCGGATTCGCCGGCGCCCTGGACGAGATCGGCCTGCGGCAGCGTGCCATCCCGCTGGCACTGGGGAGCTTCAACGCCGGCGTCGAGCTCGGCCAGTTGAGCTTCGTCCTCGGCGTCACGGCGCAGCCCGTGCTGCTGCGCGGGGGCAGCGACGGGCGCCCTCAGGGCTTCAGTCGTGCGGCGTCGGCGAGATCCTTCGGTCGGCCGGCGGCCTGCTTGTTGCGCACCAGCGCCGCGCGCCCGATGAACGGAACGGGCGACCCCTCGAGGTCGGCGGTTTCACGGCTCGCCCAGGCCTCGTCGAACGTCACGCCGCTGATCGCGGTCAGGATGTCGATGCGCGCCGGCGGCAACCCGATCTGGTAGACGATCCCCGGAGTGGTGAAGTCGGCAGGGTGCACGCCGGCTGCCGCGACCCGCGCACCGAAGTTGGCCAGCGAGCGCCAGACCCGCGCCGCGTTGTCGCCGCTCGGACGTACGAACACGTCGAGATCGCCGGTGAAGCGCGGCACGCCGTGCAGGGCCAGTGCATAGGCTCCGACGATCACGAACTCGACCTGCTCGGCGGCGAACGCGAGCAGCAGATCCCGGAAGTCGGGATTGAGCTCACCCAGGGGCGTCATTCCCCGTCGCGCGGCTCGCCCGGAGCATACAGGCGCATGGGAATCTCGCTCCGCCGGTATACCGGAAACTCGCGGCCGGCGAGCCGCCATCCTTCGCGCGCCATCGGCCACATCATGCGCAGGCGCTCCGCCGCCGTGGTGACTCCGCTCAGGTCGTCCGGCGGTTCGGCGCCGAGCTGGTAGCGACGGATCGGCCAATTGGAACGGGAGCGCGTCACGACGTGACAATAGCATGCGACCGCGCGGACGCGGAATCACCAATGACCGACTCAGAACCGTCGCGATGGGTGCGATGATGGCCGAGATCAGGAACGGAGACGGCGGCGCAGCCCGCGCGAGATAGCCTTGCGCCCACGCAGCAGTACCGGGACGAGCGCCCAGCCGGCGAGCGTGCAGCAGCCGGTAGGCGGCCCGACCTGGCAGCCGCCGCCGCCGCCAGCTGCGGCGCCGCGCACGAGCAGTTCGCCCGCCTGCGATCGCATGTCGATTCGGCCAGGGCCGTCGTGGCCGTAAGCGAACACGATCTCGAACGGATAGCGGCCCGGTCGCGCGCCGGCGTCGATCTCGACCTCGCACGCGAGAACCACGTCCTCGGCCGGCATCTCATCCGAGAGCGTCAGTCGCGCGCACACCCCTCTCCCGAGGCAGAGGTGGAACTCGGCCGCCGTAACCGCCTTCTCGGTGGCAAGGCAGCGGACGATATCGCTGTCGGCCTCGGCGAAGCTGACGGCGGCGCTGCGGATGGCGATGATGAGTTCGGAGATCGCCACGCCGCCCTGGGTGAAGCGGACGCTGAACGGCACCAGCTCGCCGGGAAAGCCGCTGGCGTCGCTGACGGTTATCGATCCGCACGGCGGCGCGCACGCGGTCGGCGCGGGCGACGGACTCGGGTTGCGGGTCGGCGGGCGGATGATCGTCGCGGTCGGCGTCGGCAGCGCGGTACTGGTCGGACGCGGCGTCCAGGTCGGCACGGCTGGTTCACCCAGCGGGACGACGACGATGGCGCCGTCGCCACAGGTCGTGGCGAGCGGGCTGCCGTTCGTATCCGACGCCCCCGGCAGATCGCAGACGAGCGGATAGGTGCCGGGCGGCGCGTCGACGGCGATCTCGACGGCGCAGTGGTAGACGACGGCGCCGTCGGGAATGGGATCGCCGCCGCTGTACAGCGCCAGCACCAGCAGACCGTCGCAATCGACCCCGTACGTACAGCCGCGCGGCCGGAACGCAAGGCCGAGGGGCTGCTCCTTGGCCCAGGCCTGGGTGGCGATCAACGCGTAGGCAGCCGCCCGCCACGACGACGCGGGCCCGGAGAGGGCCAGTTCCGGGCCGGCGCGACAGTCGGGGCGAAATTCGGACCGCCTCGCCACGCGCGTTCGCGCGTCGAAGCGGATGTCGTTCTGGGTTCCGGCGATTCCGGCGCCATAGGCGCGCACCTCGAAGCTGACTCGCTCTCCGGGATGCCCAGACGCAATGCCGATCTCGAGGCGCGCCGCGCCCGCCGCCGGCGAGGCCATCGCGACCAAGGCGACCAAGGTCAGAAGCCATGGCATAGCGCGATGGGTACTGCCGCCGCGCCGGCGGCGCAAGGGATTTCTCTGCGCTTCGTGACGACACCGGCGCCGGCTTCTCGCGCGACACGCCGGCAGGGATGATCGCCGCATGCTGCCACTCGCGCTGGCCCCGCTCGTCGCCACGTCGCTGCCGACCCCGGGCCCGTCAAAGTCCCCGCGCCGCACCGTGGTGAGGCGGCCGCCGCTCGTCGACCGCGACGGCGTCCGCCGTAGCGACGCGCGACCACCTGGTCATCGGTGCGCAGCAGGTCATCGCGCGCCTGCCCGGCGGGCGCTCCGCGCAGGTCGACGAGACCCTGTCCCTGGTCGTCACCCCCGAGTCGGTGCATCTGTTCGACGCCGACGGTCTCGCGCTCTGCCCCGCGTCTACCCCTGGCCATCCGTGGAGGGCGCCGCGCCGTCGGCACCTATTGCAGTGGGTCGCGGCGGCCTCATTCAACAGGCGCCCACGGGGGGGCGCCCTCCACGCAGGGAGCTTACGCCAGGCGCACGCGCACCTCGTGCTGCGCGCCGTCGCGCGGCAGCGGCACGCGCCCGGCGCCATCGCTGACCGTGCCCGCGACGCCGTCGAGGGCGATCGACGCGACGTGCGCCGCCGCGCCGCTCGGGTTCTCGACGGTCACCACACAGCGCACCGCGCCGCCGTCGAGATGCAGCCGCACGGTGAACCCCGGCCAGGCGTCCGGCACGCGCGGGTCGACCACCAGGGTCGTGCCGTCCTCGATGCGCACGCCAAGCACCCGCTCGAGACCGATGCGGTACATCCACCCGGCCGAGCCCGTGTACCAGGTCCAGCCACCGCGACCGACGTGTGGGGCGACTCCGTAGACGTCGGCTACCACCACATAGGGCTCCACCTGATAGACCGCCAGGCGCTGCGCCGTGGCGGTATGGCTGACCGGACTCAGCATCTCGAGATACGCCGCGGCGCGGTCGCGCCGGCCGAGCATGGCCTCGGCCTCGACCACCCACATGGCGCCGTGCGTGTACTGACCGCCGTTCTCGCGGATGCCGGGCACATAGCCCTTGATGTAGCCCGGATCGTGCGCCGTCTGGTCGAACGGCGGCGTCAACAGGCGGATCAACCCCGCCTCGGCGACGACCAGCTGCGCTTCGACTGCGTCCATCGCCTGGCGCGCGCGCGGCGGCGGCGCCGCGCCCGAGATCACCGCCCACGACTGCGCCAGCGCGTCGATGCGGCATTCGTCGTTCTGCGCCGAGCCGAGCGGCGTGCCGTCGTCGAAGTAGGCGCGCCGGTACCAGGCGCCGTCCCAGCCGCCGTCGTTCAACGCCACCTCGAGCTCGCCCCGATAGGCCGCGTAGCGCTCGGCGCGCTGCGTTTCGCCGCGCCCCTGGCAGAGGGGAACGAAGGCGCGCAGCAGGTCGAAGAGGAAGAAGCCGACCCAGACGCTCTCGCCCCGCCCTTCCCGCCCGACGCGGTTCATGCCGTCGTTCCAGTCGCCGGTGCCCATCAGCGGCAGGCCATGCGCGCCGCGCGTCAGCGAGCGATCGATGGCGCGGCAGCAGTGCTCGAAGAGCGACGCCCGTTCGTCCGCGCGCTGCGGCAGCAGGTAGGCCTCGTCCTCGCCCGGATTCAGCGCCCGCGCGCGCAGGAAGCCCACCGGCTCGTCGAGGACGGCGCGGTCGCCGCTGACGCCGACGTAATACGCCGCCAGGAACGGCAGCCACAGCAGATCGTCGGAGAAACGTGTGCGGATGCCGCGCGCCAGCGGCGGGTGCCACCAGTGCAGGACATCTCCCTCGACGAACTGGTGCGCGGCGTGCAGCAGCAGTTGGGCGCGCGCCAGCGCCGGGCGCGCATAAACCAACGCCGCCGAATCCTGCAGCTGATCGCGGAAGCCGTAGGCGCCGCCGGACTGATACAGCGCCGAGCGCCCCCACATCCGGCACGCGAGCACCTGATAGAGCAGCCAACCGTTCAGCATCAGGTCGATCGCCGGGACCGGGGTCTCGACCTGCACTGCGCCGGTGAGGGCGCGCCAGTACTCGCTCACCTCGGCGAGGGCCGCCTCGACCCGGCGTCGGTCGCGGTAGTGCCGCACCAACGCCGTCACCGCCGGCCGCGCCGTCGTCTCGCCGAGGAGCACGACGCATTCGGCCGTCGCGCCGGCGGCGATGGTGAAAGTCGCCTGCCACGCCAGGCAGGGGTCGAGGCCGCTGCCGCTGCGGCCGGCCAGCACCGCGCCGGGATCGAGCGCGGCCGGCGCCGCCAGCGAGCGGCCGCGTCCGATGAAGGCGGCGCGATCGGTGCTCCAGGCGACATGCGCCCCGGCCGGTGCGGCGAGCGCCGCGAACATGACGCCGTCGCCGAACTCGTCCGCGACGCGGTTGCGCGCCAGCAGGGCTCCGCAGTCCTCGTCGCGCTCGGTGACGACAAAGCGGGCGCTGGCGCTGACCCCGAGCACGACCTGGGCGTAGGACAGCACCGATACGCGCAGCGGTGCCCGCGTCGTGTTGGTCAGGCGCAGGCGGGTCAGCTTGAGCGGGTGGTGGCGCGGGACGAACTGCACGACGTCCTGACGCAGGCCCTGCACCTCGACCGTCCAGCGGCTGTACCCCTGGCCGTGCCGCACCTCGTAGGTGGCGCCCGGCGCCGCTGCCGGACCCGGCTGCGGCGACCACATGGCGCCGCTCGATTCCAGTCGGAGGTAGAGCGCCTCGCCGTGCGCATCGGCGAGCGGATCATTCGACCACGGCGTCAGCCGGTGCTCGCGGCTGTTGCGGCTCCACGTGTAGCCGCCGCCGGTCTCGGTGGCGAGGAAGCCGACGGTGGGATTGGCGACGACATTGCACCACGCCTGCGGCGGTCGGGCGTCGCCACCCACCTGCATGACATACTCACGCCCGTCCGGGCTGAAGCCGCCGATGCCGTTGTCGAAGCGCAGCGCCGGCCGGGGCGACGGCGCCCCGGGCGCCACCGCCGCCGGCGCCCGGCGCCGCCCCGTCTTCGCCGTGGCGCCCCAGCGCAGCGTCGGCCAGGCGCCGTCGATCAGCAGCGCGGCATAGGCGATGGCGACATCGAGCGCACCGCCGCTCATCTGCTCCGGCGTGCGCACGACGACGCCCGGACGCCCCGCCACCAGCGCCGTCGCCGCCTGTGCCGCCGCCGCGTCGCCGCACACCAACAGCAGGTCGAGGGCGAGACCGAGGTCGCTCCAATAGGCGTGCGCCGCGAGCACTTCGCGCTGCAGCGCCGCGCTGCCCGGCAGCATCGCCAGCAGCGGCCGTCCACCGAGCCCGTGCGCCCAGATCTGCGGCAACCCGCCGCGCGCGCGCCGCTTCGCCGCATCGCCCGCCGCCAGGCGCGGGTCGAGGTAGAGCAGCGCCACCGCGAGATCCTGCCAGCGCGCGGCGCTGGCGGGGTCGATACCGAGACTCGCCTGACGCGCCCGTTCGGCGCCGCGCGCCGCGGCGGCGGCGCCGTCGCGCACGGCTGGATCGGCACAGCGCCCGAGGAGGGTCAGCAGGGCGGCGCGGTCGGCGGCGGCCGCGAGGACCAGATCGCGCTGCAGCGTGGCGCCCGGCGCCAGGGTCAGCACCTGACGCAGCGCCAGGACGGGGTCGAGGACGCTGCCGACACCACCGCCCAGGTCGTCGTCGCGGCCGACCGCCAGCGGCACCTTGCCGCTCCGATTGCGGCCCTCGAACAGCGCCCGGTCGGTCTCCCAACTGATCAGGCCGGCGCCCGGGCTAGCCAGCGCCATCAGCGGCGGCGTCTCGCCGCTACTGCGCGGCCGACGACGGGCCAGCAGCGCCTGCTGCGGCGCCAGCCACTCGGTCTCGACGAACAGCTTGGAGAACGCGGGGTGCGCGGCATGCGCGGCGGCGCCGTTGAGCACCACCGACAGGGCGGCGGTGAGCACCAGCCGGCGCGGTCGG
This sequence comes from bacterium, assembly GCA_031401035.1. GTDB lineage: Bacteria > Desulfobacterota > Binatia > HRBIN30 > CADEER01 > JANNRA01. The sequence goes on from JANNRA010000076.1 coordinate 19,400, forward strand.
GCGCTGCGGTTGCGCAGGATCAGGCGGCGCACTTCGGCATCGCCGTCCGCCAGCACGCACAGCATCCACTCCGCCTCGATGCCGTGTTGACGGCGGCGCAGCACGACCACCCCGTCGTCGGCATGCACCGAGTAGCTGTCGGCGTCGGCGACAGCGCACGGCTGCGCGCCCAGCGACCACACCGCGCCGTCATCGAGGTCGCGGAGGTACAACGCCAGCCCGTCGGCGTCGGCGACGCGGTCGCCGGCCCAGCTACTCAGCTGCGTCTCGCCCCATGACGAACAGCCGCTGCCGGCGCCGGTGATGAGGACGCGGTAGCGCCCATTCGACAAGAGGCGCCCGCGCGGCGCGGGATCGTACAGGTGGGTGAGGTCGGTCGGCGGCATGGGCGGTCCTCCGGTCGCGAAAGGTCGCTGAGCGCGTCAGTACTCGAACAGGACCTCGGCCGGCAGCGCCCGCACGATTGCCGGCGCCGCCGTGGCCTGGCCGTTGATGGTGATGCGGCGCGGCGGGCGCGGCAGCGGGGGCTCGAGCACCAGGCCGCCCGGCGGGACCTCGAGCACGCCGCGCAGGCGCAGGCGGGTCGCGTCGGGCCGCTCGGCGAAGAGGTCGTAGCTGAGCACGCCGTAGTGGGTCGGCAGACGTGCGACGCCTGTGCCGCCATCGGCCTCGACCCAGGCGCGCGGCAGGCCGGCAGCGATTACCAACGCCGCGTCTGCCTCACGCTCGTACGCGAACATCGTCCGCACCGCCTCGATGAACCCTGAGCCGACCCAGGTGTGCGGCATGTCGCCGATGAACTTCGCCGCCGCCGGGTCGCGCCAGACGATTTCCGCCCACTGGTTCCAGGCCGCCGGGCGTCGCCCGGCGAGCAGCCACGTGAGCGTCGCCAACGCCTCGTCCCGATAGCCGAGGCGGATCAGTGCGCCGACATTGCGGAACTCGTAGGGCGCATAACCGTCCCATGCGCGGCTGCCGTCGCGCCGCGCCGCCACCTCCTCGGCGTAGCGCAGGAACGTCCGCCGCAGCGCCGCCTGCGGCAGTGCCGCGTCCTCGCCGACGGGTTCGAAGGCGATCGCGGTGGAACTCGGATCGAAGTCGGCCAACTCCACCGAGGCCGGAATGTAGTCGAGCTGTCTGTCGGCAATGACGCGCGCGATCGAGGCGTGCAGGTCGTGGCGCAAGCCGTCACGCAGCGCCGCGGCGCGCACCTGCTGGGGCTGGTCGTCGACGACGGTTGCGAGGAACACGGCGTCCTTCAGCCCGCGCACGGCGAAGAGATCGTCCCAGTAGGAATGCACCGGGCGCGCCGCGTAGCCCTCGTGGCTGATCGATTCCGGCAGCAGGCCGGCGAACGGCGTCCCCACATAGGCCGCCGTCAGGCGCTGCCCCCGTAGCGCCGCGAGATCGTCGAGGGCGCCGACCGCGTTCGGCCACAGACGATGCACCAGGCCGACATCGCGCGTGTAGCGGTAGTACTCGGCGACGGCGTACAGGAACTCGCCGTTGCTGTCGTGCTCGGGGAGCGGGTCGGCGCCGTGGCGATCGACGCAGCACGGGATGCGCCCGCCCGGCAGCTGGTAGCGCGCGTACCAGGGGAGGAACTCGCGCACCGGCTCGGGCAGGCCCATCTCCAGCAGCGCCGTCGAGGTGAGGGCGCCGTCGCGGATCCAGGCCCGCGTATAGGTGCGCGAGCCGGGTTGGATCGCGGCGCCGTCACGGTTGATGAGGATATACGCCAGGGTGCTCTTCACCGTCCGGGCGATATCCGCGCCGTCGGCGGGCGTACGCAGCTCGACGGTTCCCAGGCGCTCGCGCCAGGCTGCCGCCGTCGCGTCCTGCAGCGCCTGAACCTTCGCCTGCGTCGCGGCGGCATCGGCGCCGCGCAGGGCGTGTGCGGCGCCGATGCCGCCGTACGGAAGCGCCAGCAGCATCTCGGCGCTGCCACCCGGCGCGAGGTGCAGATCCCAGCGCAGCGCTCCGGAGGCGAAGCCGAGCGGGTCGCTGACCTCTGTGAGCGGGGGGAGCGCGCCGCGGCGCAGGAAATCGATCAGCGCGCCCGGGTCGCCCGCCGCGACGCCGAACGCCGTCGGCGGCGTCAGGATCTGGATGGCACCGGCAACGTCGTTGACCCCCACGACAGTCGGATCGATCGCCAGCCGGTGAATGGGCGAGAAGCCGCCCTGCATGTTCAGCGTCTGCCAGGGCGGCAGGACCTGCAGGGGCCGGATGGCAAGGATGAGGCTCACCGGGAGCGTCGCCGTCGTGCTCTCGACCCGGTAGCGGGCGATCAGAATTCCATCGGGGGCCTCTCCGGCGACGAAGGCGGTGACAGTCAGCCGCAGGCCGCCGAGGTGCCACGTCACCGATGGTATTGGCAGCCAGCCGTCCTGCAGCGATTGCGTCTTCTCCGCGGCGTCCCAGGTGTCGAGCCGCTCGCCATCGCTCCACCAGAGGAACGGCTCGATCGACCAGCCGCCACGATCGATCTCGAGCAGGCCGTCCTCGTTCATGGCCGCCTCGGACGGATCCCCGTCGAGCCCGACCACCGTCCAGTACGACTGTCGATCGCTCAAGTACCTCGGCCAGTTCCCCGCCGGCGATCGCCGCGCCACCTCAGTGAGCAACGCATTCGGCGAGCGGCCCACCTCCGGCGCCAGCACACTCACCTCGAGGAGCGAGAAGGGGCGATTGCCGGCAGGAAATGTCATACGCAGAAATCGCGATTCCCCGTCCGGCAGGTAGACAAAGTCGTTGCCGCCCCCGGTCTGCGTTCCGCGGAAGACCGTCGTCCAGGTCGCGGCGTCGTCGGACGCCTGTACCTCGTAGGCGTCGGCAGAAGGTGCCGCGACGGTGATGTCTGGGTGCTCCGCCCATTCCAACCGTAGGCCGCCGTACTCGCGTCGACCACCGAGGTCGAGTTGCAGCCATTCGTCGCCGCGTGGAGCGGCAGATAACCACGCAGTGTCCGGCCGCCCATCGAGGGCGAGGGCCGCATCACCGCTCGAGGCCGAGGCCTGCGGCGCCGGCCACTCGCTTGGCGGCGGCGGGCGCTCCTCGAGGCGCAGGTCGTCGATCCACACCGTGCCGCGGTCGCCCTCGAGCGCCGTGATCGCGAATTCGACGGCACCGATATCCTGCGGCGCGCCGCCACCCGCCGGTCCCCAGGCGAATTCGAGGCGCGGCTTGGTGATCCGCACCTCCGTCCACTCGCGCGGCAGCGCCGTATCGCGCCGCCGGTACCACCAGACGTTGGCATCGGCGGCGTCGATGAGCTTGAGCTCGAAGTCGAGCGGCGGCGCCGTGGCGCGCAGGCGATAGTGCAGCGCGTAGTTCGGCGGCAGGCTGAGCGGCAGGTCGCGTCTGACCAGGACATGGCCGCCCGGGGAGGCGCTGTCGAAGTCGATGCGTAGGGCGCCGTCGTCGACGGCGATGCTGGCCGTCGCCCCGCCGGTGGTCACCACCTTCCAGTCCCGCTGGCGGCTGAAATCGTCCACCACCACGGGCGGCGCCAGGGCCATCAGCAGAGCCAAGCCACACCACGCCGCGCTCCCCACGCCAGCGCCAATCTCACACCCTGCCACCGCAGAGCAATGGCAGGCGTGGCGGTCGCTGTCCCCGCACGATAGTGGTCTGCACCGGATGAGATCGAGAGCGACTTCAGCGCGTTCGCTGTCCCCTCACCCTGACCCTCTCCCTGCGGGAGAGGGGACCTCGGGAAGCAGCGTGTTACGAAGATGGGTCCCCTCTCCCGCAGGGAGAGGGTCAGGGTGAGGGGATCACCACGACTGATGCTCCTGGGACACGCCACAGGGAGAGACCCATGCCGGCCCGCCTTGCTCTC
>JANNRA010000077.1:0-19490 GCA_031401035.1 bacterium
CTTTGGGCGGCCGCCCCCCCGGCGGGCCCTGTCGCCGGCCCCCGCGCCCCCCCCCCCCCCCGGCCCCCGCGGGGGGGGCGCCCTCCAGGGGAGACCACACCCAAGGGTAGTTCAGAGCAGGGTCAGGGTGAGGGGATCTTAGCCATCAGCCAGTGCCGCCGCGGCTGCGGCCGGATCCGCGGCCGCCAGCACGGCGCGGATGACCGCGACGCCGTCGGCGCCGGCTTCGCGTACGGCGGCGGCGTTGGCTGCCTCGATGCCGCCGATGCCGAAGAGTGGCAGCGTCGAGGCGGCGCGCGCGCGACGCAGGGCGTCGAGGCCGAGCGCGGCGCCGAAGGCGCGTTTCGACGGCGTGTCGAAGAGCGGCCCGAGTACGGCATAGTCGGCCCCCGCGCCCTGCGCCGCGGCGACCTCCTCGGGCGCATGGGTCGAGACGCCGATGAGGCGGTGCGGACCGAGCAGCGCCCGGGCGTCGGCGATGGCAAACGAATGTCCGGGCAGGTGCACGCCGTCGGCGTCGCAGGCGAGGGCGACATCGACGCGGTCGTTGATCAGCAGCGCCGCCCCGGCGGTGCGGGTCAGATCCCGCAGCTCCAGCGCCAGCGCCAGGTGCGCCCGCGTCGCCAGGTCGCGTTCGCGCAGCTGCACCAGCCGCGCGCCGCCGCGCAGCGCCGCCGCCACCACCTCGGTCAATGGCCGACCGGCGGTCTGGGCGCGGTCGGTGACGAGGTACAGTCCGCGCAGCGCGATCATAATCATGGGGGGCGCGGCGACTGCCGGGCCCGCCACGGTCTCACTCTCGCGGCGCCGCTCCATCCAGCACCCCCTCGAGCGGGCTCGACGCCGTCGCATAGAGCTTGCGGCCGATGCGCCCGGCGCGGAACGCCGCTCGCCCGGCGGCGACGCCGAGGCGCATGGCGTGCGCCATCAGGATCGGATCGCGTGCCCCGGCGATGGCGGTGTTGAGCAGCACCGCGTCGCAGCCGAGCTCCATCGCCAGGGCGACGTCGGAGGCCGTACCGACGCCCGCGTCGACGATCACCGGCACGCGCGCCTGTTCGAGGATGATGCGCAGGTTATACGGATTGCGGATGCCCAGGCCCGAGCCGATTGGCGCCGCCAGCGGCATCACCGCGGCGCAGCCGATGTCCTGCAGGCGCAGCGCCGCCACCGGGTCGTCGGTGATGTACGGCAGCACCGTGAAGCCGTCCTCGACCAGCACGCGCGACGCCTCGAGCGTCGCCGGCATGTCGGGGAAGAGCGTCCGCTCGTCGCCGATCACCTCGACTTTGACGAGGTTGCCGACGCCTGCCTCGCGCGCCAAGCGGGCGGTGCGCACCGCGTCGGCGGCGGTGGTGCAGCCGGCGGTGTTGGGGAGGATGGTGATGCGTTGCAGGTCGAGGTGGTCGAGGAGATTGGGTTGGCCGGCATCGGTGATGTTCACCCGCCGCACGGCGACGGTGACCATCTCCGCCCCCGAGGCGTCGATGGCGGCGCGCGTCTCGGCGAAGTCCTTGTACTTGCCGGTGCCGACGATGAGCCGCGAGCGGTAGGTGCGGCCGCCGAGCGCGAAGCCGTCCTCGATGGGCGTCCGGTCGGGCGTCTGGGGCAGTGGGCGGTCGGAACTGGCGTTCGCTGACATGACGCTCAACCTCCTCCGATGAACTGCACGATCTCGACCACATCGCCCTCGCGCAGCCGGCGCGTGACGTACTCGGCGCGCGGCAGCACGTCGAGGTTCACCTCGACGGCGATGCGGCGCGCCGCGAAGCCCAGCTCGCGCACGAACTCCTCGACCGTGACGCCGTCGCGCAGCTCGCGCACGTCGCCGTTCACCGTGACGCGCATGCGAAAACGGTTAGTCGCCGGACCGTTTCTTTACAACCTGGGGGGTGTTTGGTAGCCGACCGAATGGCTTCAATCGCACGTGCGCTGGTCAGTGTCAGCGACAAGACCGGCCTGATCGACTTCGCGCGCGGCCTGCACGGGCTCGGTGTCCAGATCCTTTCCACCGGCGGCACCCTCAAGGCGCTTGCCGACGCCGGTATCCCGGCGCTGCAGGTGAGCGAGTTCACCGGCTCGCCGGAGATTCTCGACGGACGGGTCAAAACGCTGCATCCAAAGATCCACGGCGGCCTGCTCGGTCGCCGTGACGACGCCGCGCACCGCGCGCAGATGGCGGCCAACGGCATCGAGCCGATCGACCTGGTGGTGGTGAACCTCTACCCGTTCGAGGCGACGGTGGCGAAGCCCGGCTGCACCCTCGAGGAGGCGATCGAGAACATCGACATCGGCGGCCCGTCGATGATCCGTTCGGCAGCGAAGAACCATCACGACGTCGGCGTCGTCACCGACCCGGCCGACTACGCCGCGGTGCTCGAGGAACTGGGCGCCAACGGCGGCGCGCTGTCCGCGGCGACGAAGTTCCGCCTGGCGCGGCGCGCCTTCCAGACCACGGCGCGCTACGACGGCGCCATCGCCGATTGGCTCGGCGCCCGTGCGGCGACGCCCGAGGCGCCGTTCGGCGAGACGGTGCACCTGGCGCTGCGCAAGGCGCAGGATCTGCGCTACGGCGAGAATCCGCACCAGAAGGCGGCCCTGTACGGCGAGTTCTTTCGCGTCGTCGAGCAGCGACACGGCAAGGAGCTCTCGTACAACAACATCATGGACGCCAACGCGGCGCTGTGGCTGATGCGCGAATTCGTCGACGGCCCGCCGGCGGTGGCGATCCTCAAGCACAACACGCCCTGCGGCGTCGCCACCGGCGTCAGCGTCGCCGCCGCCTATCAGGCGGCCTACGCCACCGATCCTGAATCGCCCTTCGGCGGCATCCTGATCGCCAACCAGGAGTGGACGCTGGAGCTGGCGAAGATCGTCGACGAGATCTTCACCGAGGTGCTGATCGCGCCGTCGTTCGCGGCTGACGCGCTGGCCTTCCTGCAGCAGAAGAAGAACCGTCGCCTGATGACCTGGACGCCGGCGGCGATGGACGGCCTGACGCGCGAGGTGCGCAGCGTCGCCGGCGGCCTGCTGGTGCAAGACACCGACCGCGCCATCGAGGACGCGGCGCACGCACAGGTGGTGACGCGCCGCCCGCCGAGCGACGACGAGGTTACCGCCATGGGCTTCGGGCTCAAGGTGGTCAAGCACGTCAAGTCGAACGCCATCGCCTTCGTGCGTGCCGATCGCACCCTGGCCCTCGGCGGCGGTGCCACCTCGCGCGTCGATCCGGTGCTTGCCGCCCGCGCCAAGGCCGGGCGCGTCGGCATCTCGCTGCACGGCTCGGTGCTCGCCAGCGACGCCTTCTTCCCGTTTCCCGACGGCGTCGAGCACGCCGCCGCCGCCGGCGCCACCGCCATCATTCAACCCGGCGGCAGCGTCCGCGACGCCGAGGTCATCGCCGTCGCCGACAAATTGAACCTGGCCATGGTCCTCACTGGAGTCCGTCACTTCCGACACTGAGAATCTCAACGCGAAGGCGCGAAGACGCGGTGGTCCGAGCAGCCCCCCACCGCGTCTACGCGCCTTCGCGTTGAAGGATCCCATGAAAGTCCTCGTTATTGGCGGCGGTGGTCGTGAGCACGCACTGGTGTGGAAGCTGCGCCAGTCGCCACGGGTGACGCGGCTGTGGTGCGCGCCGGGCAACGCCGGCATCGACGAGTTGGCGGAGCCGGTGGGGCTGGACGTAGCGGACCTCGACGGCATCGTCGCGTTCGCACAGGCCAACGGCGTCGATCTGGTGGTGCCGGGGCCGGAGCTGCCGCTGACGCTGGGCATCGTCGACGCGCTGGCGGCGGTCGGCATCCGCGCCTTCGGGCCGACGCGGGCGGCGGCGCAGCTCGAGGGCAGCAAGGCGTTCTCGAAGGAGCTGATGCGGCGCTGCAAGGTGCCGACCGGCTTCTTCTCCAGCTTCACCGATGCCGATGAGGCGCTGCGCTACGTACACGAGGTGGGGGCGCCGATCGTCGTCAAGGCGGACGGCCTGGCGGCGGGGAAGGGGGTCGTCGTCTGCCAGACGATCGCCGAGGCCGAGCAGGCGATCGACGAGATCATGCGCTGGAAGAGTTTCGGCGAGGCCGGGGCGCGGGTGGTCGTCGAGGAGTGTCTCGCCGGCGAGGAGGTCTCGTTCATGGCCGTCAGCGACGGCGAGACGGTCCTGCCGCTGGCCTCCTCGCAGGACCACAAGCGCGCCTACGACGGCGACACGGGTCCGAACACCGGCGGCATGGGCGCCTACTCGCCGGCGCCGGTGATGACCGCCGCCCTGCACGAGCAGGTCATGCGCGAGATCATGACGCCGGTGGTGCGCGGCCTCGCCGAGCGCCAGATCACCTACACCGGCGTTCTCTACGCCGGGTTGATGATCACCGCCGACGGCCCCAGGGTGCTGGAGTTCAACTGCCGTTTCGGCGACCCTGAATGCCAGGCACTGTTGCCGCGCCTCCAGGGCGACCTGGCGGAGCTGATGGAGGCGACCACCGCTGGACGCCTGGCCGGCATGACGCTGGCCTGGGATCCGCGCCCCGCCGTCTGCGTCGTGCTCGCCGCCGGCGGCTATCCGGGCACCTTCGAGCGCGGCAACGCCATCGCCGGGCTGGACGGGCTGCGCGAGTGGCGCGACGGCGTCGTCTTCCACGGCGGCACGACGCGCCGCGACGGCGCGGTGGTGACCAACGGCGGGCGCGTACTCGGGGTGACGGCGCTCGGCGCCGACGTGACCGCGGCGGTTGCCGAGGCGTATAGGGCGGTGGCGCAGATCTCCTGGGACGATATGCAGTATCGGCGCGACATCGGACGACGCGCAGTGGAGCGAGAGCGATGACGACGAAGGCACGGGTCGCGGTCCTCATGGGCAGCGACAGCGACTGGGACGTGATGCAGGGCGCGGTGGATCGGCTGAAGGGTTTTGGCGTCGGCTGCGAGGTGCACGTCATGTCGGCGCACCGCACCCCGGCACGGGTCACGGACTACGTCAGCGGCGCCCCGGCACGCGGCATCGCCGTCTTCATCGTCGGCGCCGGCGCCGCCGCGCACCTGGCCGGCGTCGTCGCCGCGCACACGACCCGGCCAGTGATCGGCGTGCCGCTCAACGCCACCAGCCTCAACGGCCTCGACGCCCTGCTGGCGACGGTGCAGATGCCGAGCGGCGTGCCGGTGGCGACCGTCGCCGTCGGCGGCGCCGAGAACGCCGGCATCCTGGCGGCGCAGATCCTCGCTGTGGGCGATGCCGCCCTGGCGGCGAAGCTGGATGCGTTCAAGGCGGCGATGGCAAAGAAGGTCCTCGAGAAGGACGCCAAGCTGCAGGGGAAATTCTGATGGTTGGAGCACAAATAGATGTCAACGCGAAGGCGCGAAGGCGCGGAGCGCGCGGAGTTCTCCGCGCCTTCGCGGCTTCGCGTTGAAAGAGGATCTCGTCACGTATGATCGATTTCCGTCCGTTCAAGGCTCTGCACTACGATCAGGCGGTCGTGCCGCTCGCCGACGTCATCGCGCCGCCGTACGATGTCATCGACGCCGCGCACCTCGACCGGCTGTACGCGCGCAACCCGCACAACGTCGTGCGCCTCATTCTCAACAAGGCGCCGGATCGCTACACGGCCGCGGCGGGCGAGCTGCGCGACTGGCGCGCCCGCGGCGTCCTCGCCCAGGAGCGCCAGCCGGCGCTCTACTGGTACGTGCAGGACTTCGCACTGCCCGACGGCAGCCGCCATTGCCGCAGCGGCCTGCTCGCCGCGGTGCGTCTGCAGCCGTTCAGCGCCGGCAACATCCTGCCGCACGAGCGCACCTTCGCCGGCCCCAAGGCCGATCGCCTGAAGCTCATGCACGCCTGCCGCGCCAACCTGAGCCCGATCTTCGGCGTCTATCCCAACCGCGCCGCCGCCATGGCGCCGGCGCGCGCCGCGGCCGAGTCTGCACCGTGGATCGACGTCGAGGAGACCGGCGAGCGGCATCGCGTCTGGCGCATCGCCGACGCCGCGACAGTCGGCGAGCTGACCGCTGCGTTGCGCGACGCCAAGGTATTCATCGCCGACGGCCATCATCGCTACGAGACCGCGCTCGCCTACCGCGACGAGCGCCATGCCGCCGGCGACACCGATGCCGACGACCCGCACAACTTCATGCTCATGTACCTGTGCTCGATGGACGACCCGGGCCTGGTCGTCTTACCGACACATCGCCTGTGGCGCGGTGTCTTCGACGCCGCCGCCTGGGCGCGCGCCGGCGAGCACTTCCGCGTCGAGGACGTCGACGCCGACACCCTGCTCGCGCGCCTCGCCGCGGCGCGGGCGCCCGGTTGTATCGGCGTGCGCACGCCGACGCGCACCGCGGTGCTGCACCTGAAGGACCTCGGCGCCGTCGACGTTGCGCTGGCGGCCATCGCGCCGATCATCCGCCATCTCGACGTCACCGTGCTCGACCGCTTCCTGCTCGGCCATCTGCTCGGCGTCGATTGCGTGGCGGCCGGCCAGGACGGGCGACTGCTGTACACGCACGACGACCGCCACGCCCTCGGCGCCGCCGGGCAGGACGGCGTCGGCGCCGCCTTCCTGCTGCGCCGGCCGCGCATGGGCGAGGTCGCCGAGGCCTGCCTGGCCGGCGAGGTGATGCCGCAGAAGTCGACCTACTTCTTCCCCAAGCTGCAGACCGGCCTGGTGTTCCATCTGCTCGACGCCGATGCCTGACGCGCCGGCCGCCGCCGACGAGTTCTCCGCCGACGAGCGCCGCGCGCTCGCGCCCTACTTCACCAATCACGACCGCCCCGTCTTCGCCCTGCGCAACCTGCCCGAGGTGGTCAAGGCGGCGCTGTTCGCGCGCTACTCGCGCTCGCCGAAGTCGCTGCGCCGGCTGTTCCTCGACGAGTTCCTCGACGCCGCCGGCGGCGCGGTGGGGGAGTCGGCGGTGGGCGTGCGTCGTTCCGAGCAGCTCTTCTCGCGCGTGCTGGCCGACTACGGCGACGACTCGGTGGCGCAGCTCGGCGGCGCCCACGTTGCCGTCGAGGGCGCCTCCAACCTGCTCACCAAGGCGCTCGAGTGGGGTCGCCTGATGGCCTACCTCGAGCAGTCGACCCGCTACATTCCCTACACCCAGCGCGAGCGCGGCCAGTGGCGATACGCCGTGCCGTCCGAGCTCGACGGCACGCCGCTGCGCGCCGCCGCGGTCGCCGTGCTCGACCGCTGCTTCGCCACCTACGTGCGCTGGCTGCCCGACGCGCTGGCGCTGTGCGAGCGCCGCCTGCCGCGGCCCGACGGCGTCTCCGCCGCAGCCCGCACCGCCACCGTGCGCGCCATGGCGCTCGACGCGCTGCGCGGCCTGCTGCCGGCGGCGACGCGCTCCAACGTCGGCCTGTTCGGCAGCGGCCAGGCGTACGAGGCGCTGCTGCTGCGCCTGCGCGCCCACCCGCTCGCCGAGGCGCGCGTCTGCGCCGAGGCGATGAAGGGCGAGCTCGACGAGGTCATCCCCGCCTTCCTGACGCGCGTCGACCGGCCCGAGCGCGGCGGCGTCTGGGTCGAGTACCTTCGCAGCCTGCGTGAAGACGTTGCACACACTGCGTCCGCGCTGCTCGCTCATGTGGTGCCGGCACCAGCGGAGGCCGTGACGCTGACCGACTGCGACCCCGACGGCGAGGTCAAGGTCGTCGCCGCAGCGCTCTACGCGTCCTCGTCGTTGCCCGATGCGCAGCTGCTCGCCGTCGCGCGCTCGTTGTCCGCGAGCCAGCGCGCCGAGGTGCTGCAAGCCGCCGTCGGCGAGCGCCACAACCGCCGCCACAAGCCCGGCCGCGCCTTCGAGCGCACCGTCTACCGCTTCGACATCGTCACCGACTACGGCGCCTTCCGCGACCTGCAGCGCCACCGGCTGTGCACGCTCGAATGGCAGCGCCTGACGCCGGCGCTGGGCTACGTCGTGCCGGAGATCGTCGAGACACTCGGCGCCGCCGCCGACTGGCAGTCGGTGATGGCCGAGGCCGCCGACGTGCACCGCGCCATCGCCGCCGCCGGCCTGCCCGACGCCGCCGCCTACGTCCTGCCGATGGCGCACCGCCTGCGCTTCTACCTCGAATGCAACGCCCGCGAGGCCATGCACCTCATCGAACTGCGCTCGACGCCGCAGGGCCACCCCGCCTATCGCGCCGTCGCCCAGGCCATGCACCGCGCCATCGCCGCGCACCATCCCGCCATCGCCGCCGCCATGCGCTTCGTCGACCACTCGGCGGCGGAGACGGGACGGTTGGAGGCGGAGCGGCGCAGTGGCGGGTGATCTTCGGTTCACCTCTCGAGCGAGGCGCCGAGACGAATGAACGTGTCCGAGCTGAAGGCGTTCCTCAACGGCGAGCAGTCTGGACGGGAGTTCCGCATGAACATCGACGACGAGGTGGCGGCGTGGACGAAGCGGTTTCTCGAGCGTGGGCGTTCAGCGACAATAACTCTACGCGGCGAGAGCGAAACCTATGATGTGACTCCAGTTCGTGCCGCACGGTTGTTGGACGCACTCCTCACGGGCCAGCTGTCCGCAGCGGCGTTCGCCTACGTGCTCGATGCGTTGCTGATGAGCGAGATCTTCGATTGGCCCAACGATCGCGTCCGCGACTCCCTGGAGGCCGTGCTCGATCCAGTACGCGGCGGTCAGATTGACGGGCGCCGAGCGTGGAGTGCGAGAGCGGAGTTGTCGCGGATGGGTGCGAAGTGAGGCCGAGCAGCGCGCTCTCGCGATTCGAGCATGGCGTGATCAGCGTCTGATTGGCAATGTCGATCGTCCACACCATTGCCGCGCTCTGCACTCGTGAGCGGGTACTGATCGCCGCGGCGCGCTCCGGGGGGTCAGACATGACCGATACCGCGGACAAGGTGCAGGCGCTGCTCGATGTCAGCCGCGCGCTCGCCGCGGCAGGGATCGCACACGCCGTGGTCGGTGGGGTGGCGGTCGGCATTCGCTCGCAGGTGCCGCGCGCGACCCTCGATACCGATCTTGCCGTGCCGTCGACGACGGCGCGCCCGCTGTTGCTCGAGACCCTCACCGCCGCCGGCTTCGCCCTTCGCGGGGAGTTCGCCCACAGCGTCAAGTTCCGCTATCGCAGCGGCGAACCGGAGCAGATCGTCGCCGATGCCGCCTTCGACGTCATGGTGGCGCACGCCGAGACCGTGCTTGTGGGCGACACGGCCATCCCGGTGGTCGTCACCGTGGATCCCATTGCGATGAAGGAGCGCGCCGGCGTCGACCCGGCGCGGCGGCCGAGCAAGGCGTTGCGCGATCGCGCCGATGTGGCGCTGCTGCGCGGCGACGTCGGCGACCCGGATGAGGGGTGGTGAATAAAGCCGGGCGGCCATCGCCTCCGGCTGACCGCTGAGAGCATTCTCCGCGGTTGACGGCCGCGGGGCGAAGCGGCACTACCGCTGCGCTGGAGGCGGTGCGACGGGCGGCCGCAGGGGAGGCACAGGTGGCGTACGAAATCCGGCCGATGTCGCTCGGCGAGATTCTCCAGACCGGCCTCAGCGTGCTGTGCAGCCACTTCTGGTTGCTGGTCGGCTTGGCGGCGATCACCTACGTGCCGTTGGGCGTCGTCCAGGAAGCGTTCCCCATCGCGGCGGGCATCTTCGCGAGGGGCGAGGGATCACCCGCCTCGCCGCTGGCGCTGGTCCTGCTCAGCCTCGTGGCACTGGTGGTTCTCGGAGTCGTCGCGCCGCTTGCCAGCGCGGCGATGACGGCCGCCCTCGGCGACATCTACCTCGGTCGACCGACCGGCGTCGGGCCGGCGCTGCACCGGGCGTGGGCGCTGTTCATTCCGCTGGCCTGGACGACGCTGCTCTCGTACGGGATCATTGCCCTGGGCATGGTGGCGCTGATCGTGCCGGGCCTCTGGCTGATCTTCGCCTATTTCGTCTCCTCGCAGGTGGTCTTGCTGGAGGGCCTGTCGGGCATGGCTGCCCTGCGGCGCAGCAGTGAACTCATGCGCGGCAACAAGGGGCGCGCCTTCGTGATGGCACTGGCCGTCGGCCTGCTGCAGGCGGTGGTGAGCGGTGCCACGGCCGCGGCGCTGCCGAGCCTGCCACTGTTCGGCGCCGCCGTCGGCACGGTCGTCTCGACGGTGAGTATGGCCTACCTGATCGCCGTCACCGTCGTCTTCTATTTCGATCTGCGCTGCCGGCGCGACACATTCGATCTCGAAGAGCTGGCGCGTTCGAGCCCGCCGCGCGGCGCCTACTGATAGCGGATCTTCGGCGCCAGCCAGCGGTCGAAGAAGCCGGCGCCGGGCTTCTTGCGGCCCTCCAGCTCCTGCAGGTAGGCCTCGACGGCGTCGAACAGCTCGCCGGTGGCGACGCCGTCGGCCTCCGCGCCGAGCTGATCGAGCCCGACCATCACCTGGCGCATGAGGTTGTGCACGCCGCGGCCGCCGCTGCGCTGGAAGAAGAGATGCATGGCCGTGGCGAGTGTCATCAGCACGCGCACCAGTGCGCGCCCGTCCTCGGGCAGCTCGTTGTAGAGCGTCTCGAGCTCCGCCTGGGCGGTGAAGTAGTCACCGCGGTTGAAGTGGTCGATGGCGGCGAACATGCGCTCGTGGGCGGCGGGATCCATGTGTCGTCGGCCAGGCTATGCAGCGACGGCGCGGCTCACAACCGCCAGACCCCGCGCAGGTGATCAAAGGTCAGGGCGAACCACAGGATCACGGGCGCGCCGACGAAGGTGAGCAGGCCGAGAAAGGTGCCGACGATGTCGGTCAGCGCACCCGGGCTGCCGACCAGCCACGGGAAGAGCAGGACGACGGTGAGGTCGAGGGCGAAGAGCACGCCGACGCCGAGCCCGGCGCGGCCGGCCAGCGCGCGCCCACCGAGTCCCGGCGTGGCGGCGAGCAGCGCCAGCAGCGGCAGGACCGAGAGGGCCAGCTGTGGTAGCGACAGGGCCAGGCGTAGTTGGGTGTTGCCGCGCCGGAACCAGATCTCCTGGCGGCCGCCGGACTCGTCGCGCCGCTCGAGGTTCCAGCCGGTGAGCAGCGGGCTACTGACGGCGGCGGCGCCGTACAGGGCCGCCGCCCAGCCGCGCGGCGCGGCGCTGAGCCAGCCGGCGACGACGAGAACCGCGAAGAGGGCCAAAAAGCGCGCGACGAAGCGGGCGACGAAGCGGGCGACGAAGCCGGCCGGGGGCATCAGCGCGACCGCTCGACCCAGGCCATGGCGTAGGCGACGGTGAGGACCAGGAACAGGCCCTGCCAGACATACTCGTGCATGTAGTCGAAGAGAGCCGGCTGCACCTCGGCGACACGCACCAGGACGGCGATGCGGAAGATGTTCAGCGCCTGCAGGGCGACGACGCCGAGCGCCACGCCGCCCAGGCGGGCGCGCCAGGTCGCCGGGTAGGCGAGCAGGAAGACGGCGAGGATGAGCAGCACATAGACGCCGGTGCACTCGAAGTTGATGTGCACCACCAGCGGCCCGACGGAGATCTCATCGCCGCGCACGCGTGCCGCACCGCCGCTGAGGCCGGCGAGCCAGGTGGCGGCGGCGGCGAGGACGCGCTGCACGGCGCCGAGACGATCGGGCAGGGCGACCGCCCAGGCGAGGACGCTGGCGCCGATGAGGTAGACGAAGAAGCGCAGCGCGAACTGCTGCGGCGGTGTCAGCCGGCGGGCGGGAAGAGCGGCGCTGGTCATGTGTGGTGGGGGCGCGGCACCGTGGCGCCGCGCCCCCAAAGGTTACTTCGGCGGCATGCGCAGGGCGCCGTCGAGGCGGATGGATTCGCCGTTGAGGACGGCGTTCTCGACGATGTGGCGCGCCAGGGCCGCGAATTCGGGCGGCCGGCCGAGACGCGAGGGGAAGGGGATCTGCGCCGCCAGGGCGTTGCGAGCCGGCTCGGGCAGCATCGCCAGCATCGGCGTGTCGAAGGTGCCCGGCGCGATGGTGCAGATGCGCACGCCGATCGAGGCGAGATCGCGCGCGATCGGCAGCGTCATGCCGACCACGCCGGCCTTCGAGGCCGAGTAGGCCGCCTGGCCGATCTGGCCGTCGTAGGCCGCAACCGAGGCGGTGTTGATGATGACGCCGCGCTCGCCGTCCTCGTTCGGCGGGTTCTTCGCCATCTGCGTCGCGCACAGGCGCAGGACGTTGAAGGTGCCGATGAGGTTGATCTCGATCACCTTGGAGAAGATCTCCAGCGGCATCGGGCCGGCTCTGCCGGTGGTCTTCATCGCCGCGCCGGTGCCGGCGCAGTTGACGTTGATGTGCACGGTGCCGAAGTGCGCGACCGTCTGTTCGACGGCGGCCGCCACCTCCGCCTCGCTGGTCACATCGGCGCCGGCGAAGGCCGCGTTGGCCCCCAGTTCCTTCGCCACCGCCGCGCCATCGGACTGCGGCCGATCGACGATCATCACCTTGCCGCCGGCGCCGAGGAGTTCCTTGACCGTCGCCAGCCCGAGCCCGGACGCGCCGCCGGTCACCAACGCCACTGTTCCCGAAACCTTCATGCGATCCTCCAACCGTAAGTGTGTCCGAGTTCCCTATGCCGACGCATCCGAGGCTGCAACAGACCTCCGCCCCCGCCTCCCCCGGCACGATGGAGGGCGTCGTGGCAGCGGGAACGCCCTCAGCAGGCGTTGAGGGCGTTGTTGACCGCGCCGATCAGCTCAGCGATCGAAACGACCCCGTCGGCGTTGGCGTCGACCGTCGGGCAGGCGCCGGGCGGCAGTGCGCCGAGGGCGACGCTGACGGCGCGGATCAGGTCGCTGATCGACACCTCGCCATCGTCGCTGCAGTCGCCCGGGCAGACGAGATTGGGCGACGTGCTCGCGACCGACGTGGCGGAGGTGGTCGGCGTCGCGCTGCCGGTCGTCGTCTGGGTGACGGTGGCGGCGATGGTAGGGGTGAATCCCGGCTCGGTCGGCGAGGCGGTTGACGTCGCCGTGGTCTGGGCGCTCGCCGTCGCATCGGAGGTCGCCGTGGCCGTCGGGCTCGGCGCTTCGACGGTCGGTGTCGGTGTCGCGGTCGGTATTGGTGTCGGTGTCGGCGTGGCGGTGTCGCCAGCGGCGACCACCTGCACTTCGAGTACCGCGGTGTCGCCGCGGTCGCCGCTGACCTGGCCGTTGAAGTTCACGGAGTTGCCGGCGCCGTAGAGCTTGTAGATGCCGGGCGCGGTGGGCGCGGTCCAGCGGAAGTCCCAGCCCGCGAGGCGGCGGTCATCGTTCTCTTTCGGTTCGTTGTGCGTCAGCTCGCCGTCGGTGACGCGCGCCCCCTGGCCGACGATGGCGGTCAAGACGCCGGCATCAACGGCGACGTTGAAGCCGGCGGCACGGCCCAGCGGTGAGGCGGCGTGGACGCCCAAGAAGTAGGTTTCGGTCTCGCCGACCGTCACCTGTGCCGGCCCGACGAATGCTACGTCGGGGCGCTGGCCGCCGCTGTGACACCCGCTACTGTTGCATGTCGGCCGTCCTTTGCCGGAGTGACCGGTGATGCCGCCCGAGCGAGCGGCGGCGGGCGACGCGCCCACGATGGCGACGGCGACGGCAACAAGTAGCGCTGCGCGTGCCGCCATCATCTGCGGGCTCAGCAACCCGACAGGGCGCGGCCGACGGCGGCGATCAACTCGTTGATCGCCACCTCGCCGTCGCCGTTGGTGTCGATCGCCGGGCAACCGGCGACCGGCGCGCCGAGGGCGATGTTGACGGCGAGGATGAGTTCGTTGATGGCGACGCCGCCGTCGCCGTCGCAGTCGCCAGCGCAGGCGGGCGCCGGCGTCGCGGTCGGCGTCGGGGTGGCATCGGCGCCGACCTGGACGGCGAGCATCGCCAGCGCGTCGGCGTCGCCCTCGCTGTCGAGATCGAAGTTGACGCTGTTGCCAGCGGCGAAGAGCAGCGCCGGACCGGCGCTGCTCGGGGCGCGCCAGCGGAACGACCAGGCAGCCTCGCCGTTGGCGTCGTTCTCGCGCGGCCCGGTGTGGGTGAGCTCGTTGCGACGGGTGACGCGGTTCTCCGCCAGGCGGATGCCGCTGCCGCCGTCGATCAGCAACTCACCGACACTGGCGGCGAGGTTGAAGCCGGCGGCGATCTGCGTCGCGACGGCGTTCGAACGCACGACGACGCGGTAGGTGGATTCGGCGCCGGGCTCGACGCTGATCGGGCCCTCGATGGTGACCGCCGGGGGCACGGCGCCCTGGGCCGAGTGGCAGTCGGTGCAGCCGATGTCGGCCAAGCCGACGATGCCGCCGGGGAAGGCGTGGGCGGGCAGGGCGGCGAGCAGGACGAGGGCGGCGAGCAGGGTGGGCTTCACGGAACTCGACACTGCAACAGCGCCAGCGGTGAGGCAAACGGCGGGCGCGGCTGCGCCGCGCCATTTATTCGGAGCGGGCGAGCCGCCCGCGCTCCCGGGTGGGGGGATGGCTCGCGAGGCTGGGGTGCGAGGTTGCGGAGAGGCAGCCATCCTGGGAGCGCGGGCGGCTCGCCCGCCGTTCCGGAGGACTGCGCCCTTGCCCCACTCCGGCCACTCCCCCTAAACACCGCCGCATGGACCTTGCGGGAAAGATCGCCCTGGTCACCGGCGCCAGCCGCGGCGTCGGCCGCGCCGTCGCCGTCGCGCTGGCTCAGGCCGGCGCCGACGTCGCCTGCGCGGCGCGCGCCACCGACCGCGCGCCGCTGTCGCTGCCGGGGACGATCGACGATACCGTGCGCGCCGTCGAGGCCGCCGGCCGGCGCGCCCTGGCGGTGCCCACCAATCTGGCCGACGCGGCGCAGGTGACGCGCATGGTCGAGGCGACGCTGACGCACTTCGGTCGCGTCGACATCCTCGTCAACAACGCCGCCATCACCTTTCCCGGCGATCTGGCGCTGCCGATGAAACGCTACGACCTGATCATGGCGGTCAACCTGCGTGCGCCGCTGCAGGCGACGCAGCTCGTCGCCGCCGACATGCGGACGCGCGGCGCCGGCGCGATCGTCAATGTCTCGTCGGCGGCGGCGTTGTTGGCGGTGCCGTCGCTGATGGCCTACGGCATGTCGAAGGCGGCGCTGGAGCGGCTGAGCATCGACTGCGCCCAGCAACTGCGACCGCACGGCATCGCCGTCAACACCTTCCGTATCGACGTGCCGGTGGCGTCCGAGGGCTTCGTCGCCAACCTGCCGGAGCTCGACAAGGACGACTGGGAGCCGACCGAGGTGGCGGCGGAAGGGATCGTCTGGATGCTGCGCCAGCCGCCCGCCTTCAGCGGCCACAACCTCGGCATGGTCGAACTGCGGGCGCGCTACGGCATCATGCCGTCGCGCGCAAAGAAGCCGTTCGGCTAGGGCGACGGCGGTTGCAACTCGACGGGGATTGTTTGAGGAACGGGGGATGCGCAGCGTGCTTGTGAGCCTGGCCCTGACCCTGCTGTTCACCGCCACCACCACCACCGCGTCAGCCCAGCAGACCCTGTGCGCGGGGGACTGCGCGGTCGACGGCGCGGTCGAGATCGCCGACCTGCTGCTGATGATCAACGTCATCAACGGCACGCGCGACATCGCCGAGTGCCGCGCCGGCGACGCCGACGGCGACGGCCGCCTACGCGCCCATGAGGTGACGCGCGGTGTCGCCAGCGCGCTCGCCGGCTGCTCGCCCGGCGCGGTGGGGCAGGCGGCGTTCTACCGCGCCCTCAACGGCGTGCCGGGCACGCCGGACGCCATCGCCGCCGAGGCGACACGCGCTCTCGAGCAGTTGCGCGTCGCCGTGGCGGCGGACGCGGCGGACGGCTGGTCGTGGTTTCTGCTCGGCATGCTGCACCTCCAGCGCCTCGGCCGCGAGGTGGACGACTACGACAATCCGAGCCCGTTCGTCGTCGCCGAGGCGCGCCTGGCCAGCGAAGCGCTCGACCGGGCGGCGCCGCTGCTTGGCTACGACAACCGCATTCCCGGCTTCCAGGGCGCCGCGACGTTCACGCTCGGCGTCCTCACCGACGACCTGCTCGTACGCCAGCGCGGCCTGGACCAGCTCGAGGCGTCGCTCGCAGCCAACTTCCTGTTCAACTCCTTTTCCTACCTCGGCGCGGTGGCGCCGGCGGTGGGCCGCGACGATCCGCTCTTCGCGCGCGCCATCGAGTACCTCGATGCCGGCATCCAGAGCGGCTGCTCGCCCGCCACCGACCCGCGCAACTGCGGCAACGGCGGGCGCGCGGCGCATAACATCAACGGCTCGTTCATGCTGTTCGGCGACCTCTACCTGAAGGCCGGCCGCATCGCGGACGCGCGCAATGCGTACGAGTTCGGCCTGCTGCTGCCCGGTCTGGAGACCTGGCGCCACCGCGCCCTGCTCGAGGCGCGCTTGGCGACCTTCGACGATCTTGCGGCGCGCTGGGCGGACGATGACTCGCGCAACGATCCACGCCTGGCCGGCGTCGGCCCCGAGGCCTGCGTCTACTGCCACGACCAGTGACGCTTTACCGGCTGCGCGTTTCGGTATACCCCACCGGGTCATGCCGCGGCGCCGAAGCGCCGGGCGGCGGGAGGAAATAATGCGACACGCGTTGCTGAGGACGGGCGCCGCGCTGCTGCTGGCGGCGGTGATGGGAATGGGAGCGGCGGCGCCGGTGCGGGCGCAGACCAAGGACGCGGCCAAGGTCCCGGCCGGAGACGACAAGGTCACCGTCGACCTGCGCGCCTTCTGTTTGAAATGGATGGGCTTCATCGCCAAGCGCGAGGTCGACAACCGCAAGGGCGTCAAGTGGCAGACGACCCCCGCCGGCGCTTCGGGCACCTTCGTCGGCTACAGCAAGGACTACGATTGCACCATGAAGGAGCGCTCGTCGAACGGCACGCCGGTGGCGACCATCGTCTACCGCGAGTACCTCTACAGTGCCGCCGGGCCGTCGCCGACCGAGGCCCTGGCCGCCCCGCCGACCATCGTCGAAGCCACCGAGGTCACCGAGATCTTCCGCTACAACAAGGGCGAATGGGTCTACTGAGCCCGCCGGCATGAAGATCGGCATCGTCGGCTTTCCGCGCGCTGGCAAGACCACCGTCTTCAACGCCCTCACCGGCCTGCAGGCCGCGGTCGGTGGCTACGGCGACCCGGGTAAACCCAACCTCGGCACGATCAAGGTACCGGACGCGCGCATCGACAAGCTCAGCGAGATCTTCTCGCCGCGCAAGACCACCTATGCGGAAGTGGTCTTCGTCGACCTGCCCGGCGGCGAGCGCGGCGGCGTGCTCGACCAGACGACACTGGCGCAGATGCGCGACGCGGACGCCCTGGTGCAGGTGGTGCGTGGCTTCGTCGACCCGGTGTCGCAGGACGCCGCCGAGCCCGGCCGCGACGTCGCCGGCTTCCAGAGCGAGTTGGTGCTGGCCGACCTCGCCGTCCTCGAGAAGCGCGCCGAGCGGCTGCGCAAGGAAAAGGGCAAGGAGCAGGAGACCGAACTGGTCGAGCGCTGCCTGAAGGCGCTCGAGGCCGAGACGCCGCTGCGCAACATCGACCTCTCCGCCGGTGAGCAGCGCACGCTCTCCGGCTTCGGCCTGCTCAGCCGGCTGCCGGTGATGGTGGTGGTCAACGTGCCCGAGGATCAGGCGGCGGCGCCGCTCGACGCGGCGGTGGCGGAGCGCCTGCGCGGCGAAGCGGTGCCAGGCCTGGCGCTGTGCGCGCAGATCGAGATGGAGATCGCCTCGCTCGACGCCGCCGATCGCACCGCCTTCCTCGCCGATCTCGGCGTCGCCGAGTCGGCCCGCGACCGCTTCATCCAGGCCGCCTACGGCCTGCTCGAGCTGATCAGCTTCCTGACCAGCGGCGAGGACGAGGTGCGCGCCTGGCCGCTGCGCCGCGGCACCCCGGCGGTGCGCGCCGCCGCCAAGATCCACAGCGACATCGAGCGCGGTTTCATCCGCGCCGAAGTGGTCGCCTTCGACGACTTCGTGCGCCTCGGCTCCGACGCCAAGTGCCGCGAGGCCGGCAGGCTGCGCCTGGAAGGGAAGGAGTACGTCGTCCAGGACGGCGACATCATCCACTTCCGGTTCAATGTCTGAAGACTTCAACGCGAAGACGCGAAGACGCGAAGGGGG
Organism: bacterium; assembly: GCA_031401035.1. Classification (GTDB taxonomy): domain Bacteria; phylum Desulfobacterota; class Binatia; order HRBIN30; family CADEER01; genus JANNRA01. Next base: position 17,999 of record JANNRA010000077.1, read on the forward strand.
CTCTGTCCAACGCCTCCTGCCGGCTTCGCGCCTTCGCGTCTTCGCGTTGAGTCTGGTTTGTCTTCTGGGATGGTCGATCCCCTGCCTGGCCGGGGATCCGGGGCGCGGCCGCGAGCTGTTCGCGCTGGCCGGTGGGTGCGGCTGCCACAGCATGGCGGAGGGGCCGGTGGGGGCGGGCGGGCGCGAACTGCCGACGCCGTTCGGGACCTTCTACGGCACCAACATCACGCCCGACGCCGAGACCGGCATCGGCGCCTGGAGCGACGAGGAGATCATCGCCGCGATCCGCGCCGGGGTGCTGCCCGATGGGTCGATCGAGGCGCCGGTGATGCCCTACTACCAGTACGCCGGCATGGCCGAGGCCGACGTGCGCGACCTGGTCGCGTACCTGCGCACGCTGCCGCCGGTGCGGCGCGAGAACCGCCCCGCTTCCGTGTCGCTGCCGCTGCCGCGCCTCGCCTTCCGCGCCTGGCGCCTGCTCTACGGGCCGGCCGGGCAGGCGCCGGCCGAGGCGCCGGTCGAGGCGGTGGCGCGCGGCCGCTACCTGGCCGACCACGTCTCGATCTGCGGTGACTGCCACACGCCGCGTACCCGCTTGGGGGCGCTCGACACCTCGCTGTACCTGGCCGGCGCCAGCCAGGGGCCCGACGGCGACCCGGTGCCGAACATCACCAGCGACCGCGCCACGGGCATCGGCAAGTGGAAGGAATCCGACGTCCTCTACCTCCTGCAAACCGGCTTCGAGCCCGACATGGACAACGTCCAGGGCCTCATGGCCGAGGTCATCGACGGACACGGCGGCGGGCCGGGGTACAAGGACGCCCCTGAAGCGGAGTTGCGCTCGCTGGCAAAATACCTGAAAACCGTGCCGCCGGTGCGTCATGACGTGGGCAAGTAGCGCGGCGACCGGCGTCGCGCTGCGGGGGACCTGAGAACGCGAGCGAGAGATGGAGGGAGCGATGCGAAGCAAATCGACCTGGCTGTTGATCCTGGCCTTCGGGCTGCTGACGGCGCCCGCCGTGCTGATTGCCGATGACGACGACGACAATCTGCCAGCCGGCCCGATCAAGGACCGCCACTGGCTGATGGAGAGCATGGGAGACGAGGCCGAGGACATCAAGGAGGCCTTCAACCTCGACCAGGAGGGCTTCGATACCGCGGTCATCCAGCGCTCGGCCGACATCCTCGCGCAGAACGCGCACCGCATGACGGCCCTGTTCCCGAAGGGCAGCACCGACCCGAAGTCGCGCGCCCTGCCGGCGATCTGGGAGAACTGGGACAAGTTCGTGCAGAACGCCAAGGATCTCGAGACCTCCGCGCAGTCGCTGTCGATGGCGGCGGCGTCCGAGGACGACGAGAACCTGAAGGAAAAGTCGCAGAAGGTGTTCGCCAACTGCAAGAGCTGCCACGACCAGTTCCGCAAGCCGGACAAGCCCTGAGCGCGCCGTCGTCGCGCCGCGCCGCCGTCCCAGCGAGGACGGCGGCGTGGTCG
>JANNRA010000078.1:0-6984 GCA_031401035.1 bacterium
CCCCGGCTGGGACCGGGGGCGCCTCCCCCGCCGCGCCGCGCGGCACGCTGCGGGCGAGACGCCCGCGGTCCCAGCCGGGAACATCATGCACGTCTCCCGCGCTGGCCGTATCGCGCTTACCGTCGGGGAGTGGCGCCTGCACCGCCCTCCGCCAGCCACCAGTCGATGGTGCGGCGCAGGCCATCGCGCAGCGGGGTGGAGGCGCGGAACCCGAATCGGGCGGCGGCGCGCGAGACGTCGAGGCAGCGGCGCGGCTGGCCGTCGGGCTGGCTGGTGTCCCACTGAATGCGCGGGGCGACGCCGACCAACTCGGTCACCAGGCCGACCAGATCGCGGATGGCGATCTCGGTGCCGGACCCGACGTTGACCGGCTCGCCGCTGTCGTAGCGCTCTGCGGCGAGCACGATCGCCTGCGCCGCGTCGTCGACGTAGAGGAACTCACGCGTCGCGCTACCGCTGCCCCAGACCGTCATGCAGCCGCTCTCCCGCGCCGCGATCGCCTTGCGGATCAGCGCCGGGATGACGTGCGAGCTGGTCGGATCGAAGTTGTCGCCGGGTCCGTACAGGTTGACCGGCAGCAGCGAGATGGCGTTGAAGCCGTGCTGCTCGCGGTACGCCTGTGCCTGCACGAGCAGCATCTTCTTCGCCAGGCCGTATGGGGCGTTGGTCTCCTCCGGATACCCGTTCCAGAGATCGACCTCCCGAAACGGCACCGGCGCCAGCTTCGGGTAGGCGCAGACGGTGCCGACGGCGACGAACTTGCCCACCCCGGCGCGCCACGACTCGTGCAGCAGCTGCGTGCCCATCAGCAGGTTGTCGTAGAAGTAGTCGGCCGGGTGGGCGCGGTTGGCGCCGATGCCGCCGACCCGGGCGGCGAGGTGGATGACGACGTCGGCGCCGCCGGCGAGCAGGCGGCGGATGGCGGCGAGGTCGCGCAGGTCGCAGTCGCGGCTGCGCGGTACCACCACCTCGGTCGCGGCGCCGGCGCCCAGCGCGGCGACGACGTGGCGCCCGAGGAAGCCGGCGCCGCCGGTGACGATGACCCGTTTGCCGCTCCACCAGCTCACCGGCGAGCCATAGCGCGCGCGCGTACGGCTCGAAAGGTTTGCCACGCCGATTCCCTCCTCTGGGATATCGACGCCCGGACGGCTGGGTGTTCTGGGAATCGACGGCGGCGCCGGCGAGCCCCGGCGTGGCCGCTGGCAATGGCAAGCCGCTTGCCTTAGGCAGCGGTATGCGATGGCTCCCGCCCGTCCGCCGCCGGGCCGCGCCCATGCAGGGCGTCCTGCACCCGGACTTCGCGGAGGTCGCCGGCGCCCTGCGGGCTCAGCTGGCCGCCTACCCGGGCGGTGCGGCGGTCTGCGTCTATCACCGCGGCATCAAGGTCGTGGATATCTGGGGCGGCTACCGCGACGCGCATGGGGCGCCCTGGCAGCAGGACACCATGGCGCCGAGTTTCTCGACCACCAAGGGCGTCGCCTCGACGCTGCTACACATGATGGTCGACCGCGGCCTGCTCGACTACGACGACCGCGTCGCCGACCACTGGCCCGAGTTCGCGCAGGCCGGCAAGGCGGCGATCACCGTCCGCCACGTGCTGTCGCACCAGTCGGGGCTATACCACATCCGGCAGATGATCGATGACGCCGACCGCATGCTCGACTGGCCGCACATGATCCGCGCCATCGAACGGACGTCGCCGCTGCATCCGCCCGGCGAGCGCACCGGCTATCACGGCCTGACCTACGGATACCTGGTCGGCGAGCTGCTCCAGCGCGTCACCGGCCGGCCGTTTCCGCGCCTGGTGCAGGACGACCTGGTGGCGCCGCTGGCCCTCGACGGCATGTACGTCGGCGCGCCCAAGCACGCCCTGCCGCGCGCCGCGGCGTTGATGTGGGCGGGGCGCGGCTCGACCGGTCCGACCATCCCGTTCGGCCTCGACGCCGGCCCGCCGGGGGCGCTGCTGCGCGGCGGTGTCGCGACGGCGCAGGCGCTGTTGCGGCTGCTCGGGGTCGAGTTCGACCTCGCGAGCATCCTCGATGGCCTGGCGCCGCGCGGCATCAGTCGCTTCGACTTCGGCGCCGCACGCACCCTGCGCGCCTCGATCCCGGCCGCCAACGGCCTGTTCACCGCGCGCTCGCTGGCGCGCATGTATGCGGCGCTGGCCGGCGGCGGCGCCATCGACGGCGTGCGGTTGTTGTCGCGCCGCACCCTGCAGCGTGCCACCCGCGTGCAGGAGCGGGCGCGCGGGCGGCACGTCATTCCCTGGGAGATGAACTGGCGGCTCGGCTATCACGGCGTCCTCACCACGCGCGGCATTCCGCGCCGCGCCTTCGGCCACTTTGGCTTCGGCGGCTCCGGCGCGTGGGCCGATCCGCACCGCGACCTGGCGGTGGCGCTGATCGTCAACAGCGGCATGGGCAGTCCGTTCGGCGACCTGCGCATCCTGCGCCTCAGCGGCGCGGCGCTGGCCGCCGTCGAGGGCCGGCCGCCGGCGCCCCGCCGCGCCTCGGTCACCGCCCTCGACGCGGCGCGCTCCCTGCACGCCGTCGGCCGCTGATCAGCCCGCCCTCCGACGAGGCATGCCGACGCCGCGCTCCCCGCAGCCGAGTCCCCAGCAGCGCTACTGGCAGAAGCGCCTGGCGGCGCCGGCCTTTCGACGCGCGCTGACGACGGTGGTGGCCGGCGAACTGCGCCAACTGGGGCGGCAGAAGGTCGGCGCGGTGGTCGACCCGGAGCTGGTGCGGACCCTGATCCGTCACTGGGACTCGCGGCTGATCGACCGCGGCGCCGTCGCCGAGGTGCTGATCGCCGCCAACCGGCGCGGCGCCGATCGCCTGACCAGGCGCGACGAGTCGCTGATCGATCTCCTCGACCGCCAGCTCGTCGCCGATCTCGAGGCGGCGCTCGACGCCAGCCTCGAGATGACCGACCGGGCGCGCGACTTCGTCGCCACCCTGATGCAGCGCGACTTCGTGCAGGGGCTGTTCGCCGACGTCATCTTCACCGCCGTGGTGTCGTTTCAGCAGAAGGCCAACCCGTTCTTCGGCGCCTTCGCGGCGAAGGCGTTGGAAGGGCAGATCAAGGGCTTCATCCGCCTCTTCATGCCCATGCTGCAGGCACAGGCGACGGCGTTCGCCGTCGATCGCGCCAACCAACGCGCCGTCCTCGACTTCGCCCGCGCCGTGGCGCGCCAACTCCTCGAGGTACCGATCGGCCGCTACGCGGCCCTGGCGGGCAGCGGCGGCGGCGCGTCGATGGCACGGCTGCTGCGCCGCGCGGCGAAGAACCCCGCCCTGGCCGACCTCGGGCGCAAGGCCGCGTTGGCGAGTTGGGACGACCTGTTCAGCGCCCTGAAGGGCCGCCGCATCGGCGAGCTGCTGCCGCTCGCCGAGCACGCCGACTGGCTGGCGGAACGCTGCGTCGAGGTGCTGCTGCCGGCGCTGCAGCGCCCCGCCCTCGTCGCCTTCGTCGCCGCTGAGGCCGCGGCGGCGCCGCCCTCGCCACCGCCCGCCAAGCGTCGGCGCTGAGATCGGCGCCGGCACCTGGCTGCAGTATGTCGTAGATCATACTGCCCTTTGCCGGCGCCGGGCATGATGCCGGTCAAGGAGTGACCGGAATGCTGTCGAAATCGCAGGCGCGGGCCTTCTTCCTCATCGGCACGGGCATCTGCACGGCCGCCTTCGTCGGGCTGACGGTCGATACGTTGCGGCGCATCCCGGACCAGACCAACGCCGCCGGGCTGAGCGAGCAGGTGGTACGCGGCAAGGTGCTGTGGGACCAGAACAACTGCATGGGCTGCCACACGCTGCTCGGCGAGGGCGCCTACTACGCGCCGGAGCTGACGCGCGTGCACGAGCGGCGCGGCCCCGATTTCATCCGCGCCATGCTGCGCGACCCGGAGGCGATGTACCCCGGGCAGCGGCGCATGGTGCAGTACGACTTCACGCCCGAGCAGATCGACGACCTGGTGGCGTTCTTCCAGTGGATCGGCACCATGGATCTGAACGGCTTTCCGCCCAAGCCGAACCTGATGCCGGTCGCCGTCGTCGCCGGCGGCGCGCCGCTCGCCGAGGCCGCCAACCGGCCGCAGATCTTCAACCAGCTGTGCATCGCCTGCCACGCCCTCGGCGGCCAGGGCGGCAACGTCGGCCCGGCGCTCGACGGCGTCGGCGCGCGTCTCGACGCCGCCTTCATCCAGCACTGGCTCGAGGATCCCAGCGCGGTGAAGCCGGACTCGAAGATGCCCAAGCTGCCGCTCACGCAGGGGCAGATCGACGAGTTGGTCGCCTTCCTGTCGCAGCAGAAGAGGAGCTGAACCCCATGCGCTTTCAGTCCCAACGCGTCGCCTACTGGTTCTTCGCCACCTGCATGCTGCTGCTGTCGCTGCAGATCGTCTACGGGTTCATCATGGCGTTCGCGCACGCCGGCTACGACATCCTGCACCCCGTCATCGCCTTCAACACCGCCCGCGCCACGCACATCAATCTGCTCGTCGTCTGGCTGTTGGCCGGCTTCATGGGCGCCGCCTACTTCATCATCCCGGAGGAGTGCGACCGCGAGCTCTACTGGCCGACGCTGGCCTACGTGCAGCTCGTCGCCCTGGTGGTGGTCGGCGTCGTCGCCATCATCGGCTTTCACTTCAATTGGTGGGAGGGGCGCAAGTTCCTCGAGATCCCGCGCGCTCTCGACTACCTCGTCGTCGTCGACGTGCTGCTCTTCGTCGCCAACATCGGCATGACCATCTGGTACGGCCGGCGCAGCTCGACGACCTCGATCGTCCTCTTCTTCGGCCTGCTCAGCGCCGCCCTGCTGTATCTGCCGGGGATGATCGACACGCCGCACCAGACGGTCGACAGCTTCTGGCGCTGGTGGGTGGTGCACCTGTGGGTCGAGGGCGTCTGGGAGCTGATCATGGGCGCCATCCTGTCCTTCCTGCTCATCAAGCTCACCGGCGTCGACCGCGAGATCATCGAGAAGTGGCTCTACGTCATCGTCGGCTTCACGTTCCTCTCCGGTATCCTCGGCACCGGCCACCACTACTACTTCATCGGCACGCCGTCGTACTGGCTGTGGATCGGCGGCATCTTCAGCGCCATCGAGCCGCTCGCCTTCCTCGGCATGGCGATCTACGCCTTCGCCATGGCGCGCGCCGGCGGGCGCCAGCATCCGAACCACATCGCGCTGCTGTGGACGGTGGGCTCGGCGATCATGTCGTTTGTCGGCGCCGGCTTCCTCGGCTTCGCGCACACGCTGCCGCAGGTGAACCTGTACACGCACGGCACGCTGATCACCGCCATGCACGGCCACATGGCCTTCTGGGGCGCCTACGCGATGCTGGTGCTGGCGATCATCTCCTACACCATGCCGCTGCTCACCGGCCGCAAGCTGTACGATCACCCGGCCTCGTACTGGGCCTTCTGGGCGTCGAACATCGGCATGGTGGCGATGACCCTCGCCTTCGCCGTCGCCGGCGTCGCGCAGGTCTACCTCGAACGGCGTCTGGGCATGGACTTCGTCACCGTCCAGTCGGAGGTGGAGATCCACTTCTGGGGCGTCATCCTCGCCGGCAGTCTGTTCACCGCCGGCATCGCCTGCTTCATCTACACGTTCATCCGCTACGGCCTGCCGGTTGGCGAGATGGAACGCGGCTCGGTCGGCGACGCCGCCGACCCCGCCCAGCTGCGTCCACTCCGCGCATGAGCTTCCCTCTGCCGCAGGGAGAGGGCCAGGGTGAGGGGATGCCGACCCGATGAATCCCGCATACGAGCCCTACTACCGCCCCGTCGGCAACGAGGTGGAGGTCTGCGCGCACGCGCACCGCGCCGGCCTGGCACTGCTGCTCAAGGGGCCGACCGGCTGTGGCAAGTCGCGCTTCGTCGAGGCCATGGCGGCGCGCCTCGGCCGGCCGTTGGTGACGGTGGCCTGCAACGACGAGACCAGCGCCGCCGATCTGGTCGGCCGGTGGCTGGTGAAGGGCGGCGACACGGTGTGGCAGGACGGCCCGGTGACGCGCGCGGTGCGCGCCGGCGCCGTCCTCTACCTCGACGAGATCGCCGAGGCGCGCGAGGACGTCATCGTCGTCCTCCATCCGCTCTCCGACTACCGGCGCCGCCTGTACATCGACCGCAACGACGAGGAGCTGCAGGCGCCGCCGGAGTTCATGATGGTGGTCAGCTTCAATCCCGGCTACCGCCGCGGCATCAAGGAGCTCAAACCGTCGACGCGGCAGCGCTTCGTGGCGCTCGATTTCGGCTATCCGCCGGCCGACGTCGAGGCCGAGGTGGTGCAGCGCGAGGCCGGCGTCGACGCCGCGCTGGCGCGGCGGCTGGTGTCCTACGCCGGCAAGGTGCGCGGGCTGGAGGAGCTGGCGCTGGCGGAGACGGTCTCGACCCGCCTGCTGATCAGCGCCGCGCAGCTCATCGCCGCCGGCCTGCCGCCGCGCGCCGCCTGTCAGGTGGCGATCGTGCAGCCGCTCACCGACGACCCGGTCGCGGCGCGCACGCTGCAGGACCTCGCCGACCTCACCTTCTGAGCCGACGGTCCGCCGTGGCGTGGGACGAATCCCTCTTCAAGTCCCTCTACGTCGCCGCCCGCGGCGCCGTGCGCGGCGGCGCCGATCGCGCCGTCGCATCGCGTGCCTGCCGGCTCGCGGACGTACAGCGACGGCTGCAACTGCTCGCCTGCGGGCTGGCCGGCGCAGCGGTCACCGTGCAGGCCGCCGACGGCGACGGCGGCTGGCGCGACGACGTCCTGTTGCTGCCCGCCGCGCTCGCCTTCGCGCCGACGCCCGAAGCCAACCTGGCCGCCTACGTCGTGCGCGTCGCCTACGCCTGCACCTCGCGTCGCCTCGGCTTCGCGCTCGACGCCGCGGCCGATCCCGTCGCGCGCGCGCTGCTGACGTGGCTGGCGGTGTCGGCGACGCAACGCGCCCTGCTCGACGACCTGCCCGGCGCCGCCGCCGCCGCGGCCGCGGCGCGCGCC
>JANNRA010000079.1:0-68321 GCA_031401035.1 bacterium
GTCGTTTGCAGCTTGACGATGCTTTGATGGATGAGTTGCAACGCATCAAAGCCGAGATGCAACCCATCGAGACGTTATTCGTCGCTGATTCGATGACCGGGCAGGATGCCGTCAACAGCGCGAAAGGCTTTCACGAACGCATAGGCATCACGGGCGTCATCCTGACCAAGATGGATGGCGACACGCGCGGTGGCGCGGCGCTCTCGATCAAAGAAGTCACGGGGCAGCCGATCAAGTTCGTAGGCGTCGGCGAAAAGTACGATGCGCTCGAACCGTTTTACCCTGACCGCATTGTTTCGCGCATTCTCGGAATGGGCGATGTGCTTTCGCTCATCGAAAAGGTGCAAGCCGAAGTAGACGAAGAGAAAGCCGAAGAACTTGAACGCAAGTTGATGCAGAACGAGTTCACGCTCGAAGACTTCCGCGATCAGTTGCGCGCCGTGCGCAAGATGGGCGCCGTCGGCGACCTGCTGAAGATGATCCCCGGCATGAACAAGCTCACCAAGGGCGTGGATATGGCGGCGGCGGAGACGGAGCTCAAGCGCAGCGAGGCGATCATCAACTCGATGACCCACCAGGAGCGCGACAACGCGGCGATCATCAACGGCAGCCGGCGCCGCCGCATCGCCGACGGCAGCGGCGTCTCGGTCGCCGAAGTCAACAAGTTCCTCAAGCAGTTCCAGCAGACCAAGAAGATGATGAAACACGTGGCGCGCTTTGCCGGCCAGGGCGGCATGCCCAGAATGACTTGATTGCGACCCCCCAGGGAGAGGAGTAGGTATTTTCTATGGCAGCAGTTATTCGTCTCGCCCGTCACGGCGGTAAGAAGAGTCCGTTCTACCGCATCGTCGTCACCGACCGCCGCTACGCCAACGACGGCTCGCGCCTCGAGCAGCTCGGCATCTACGACCCGCGCCAGACTCCGGTGCGGCTCGAGATCAAAGCCGATCGCCTCGCGGCGTGGCTGCAGAAGGGCGCCCTGCCGAGCCCGACCGTCAAGCAGCTGATCAAGCAGAGCGGCGTGCAGACCGCCGCCCCCGACGGGGCCGGCGGTGACCCTGCATGAGGGAACTGGTCCAGTACCTGGCCCGGCAGCTCGTCAACAACCCCGACGCGGTGGATGTCACCGAAACACAGAGCGACACCGCGTTGGTCCTCGAGCTGAAGGTTGCCAAGGAAGATCTGGGCCGCGTCATCGGAAAGCAGGGACGTACCGCCAAGTCGATCCGGACGATCCTGAACGCCGCTGCGTCGCGCACCAATCGCAAGGTCGTTCTCGAGATCGTCGAAAAGCCAGAGCAGTAACCCGGGCGCCGTGCATGGAGCCCGACGGCCGGTCGACCGCTACGGCCGCCCTTTCCCCCGATAGCCCGCTCGTCGAGCTCGGACCGATCGTCAACACGCACGGTCTGCTCGGCGAAGTGCGGCTGTTGCCGCATAATCCCGAGTCCACCACCGCGGCGCAGCCCGGGCCGGTGGTGCTGGTGCATCGCGACGGGCGCCGCGAGCCGCGCACCGTGCGGGCCGCCCGGCGTCACAAGCGCTTCGTGCTGCTCACCTTCGCGGGCGTCGCCGACGCCACCGCGGCGACCGCGCTGGTCGGCTGCGCCGTCGCCGTGCCGCGCACCGCCCTGCCGCCCGCCGGGCCGGACACCTTCTATCATGCCGATCTGCTCGGCTGCGCGGTGGTCACCACCGACGGTCGCGCCCTCGGCGCCGTGGCGCAGATGATGTTCGCCGGCAGCAGCGACATCTGCGTCGTGCGCGACGGCGCGCGCGAGGTGCTGGTGCCGATGATCGCCGACGTCGTGGACTCGATCGACCTCGCCGGGCGCCGCCTGGTCATCCGCGCCGTGCCCGGCCTGCTCGACGAGGAGTGATGCACTTCCACGTCGTCACGCTGTTCCCGGCCCTCTTCGCCTCAGTCGTCGAAACGACCATGCTGAAGAAGGGGCAGGAGCGCGGCGCCCTCGCCTTCACCTTCCACGACATCCGCACCTTCGCCACCGACCGCCACCGCGTCACCGACGACACGCCCTACGGCGGCGGCCAGGGCATGGTGATGAAACCCGAGCCGCTGGTGGCGGCGATCGAAGCGACCGGCGACGGCACCGACCGGCCGCACCGCGTCCTGCTCACTCCGCAGGGGGCCATACTCGACACGGCCCGCGCCCGGGCCCTGGCGGCACGGCCGGCGCTGGCACTGGTCTGCGGCCGCTACGAGGGCGTCGACGAGCGCGTGCGCGCCCATGTGGACGAGGAGCTGTCGATCGGCGACTACATCGTCTCCGGCGGCGAGATCGCCGCCATCGTCGTCATCGACGCCGTCGCCCGCCTCGTGCCTGGGGTCCTCGGCTGCGCCGAGTCGGCCGAGGACGAGTCGTTCCGGGACGGCCTTTTGGAGTACCCCCAGTACACCCGACCGCCCGAGTTTCGCGGCGCGCGCATCCCCGACGTGTTGCTCTCCGGCGACCACGGTGCCATCGCCCGCTGGCGCCGCCGCGAGTCCCTGCGCCGCACCCTGGCGCAGCGGCCGGATCTGCTCGACCGCGCGACGCTGACGGACGAGGACCGGCACATCCTCGACGAACTGAAGAAGACCTGAAGGATTCACACGGAGAAACGGAGCCGCGGAGGCGGATCTGGGGCTTTCTCCGTTTCTCCGTGTGAGGAATCCGGCGAATGGCTGACTTGTTCCTGGCTCTGCTGCATCACCCGGTGCTCGATAAGAACGGGCAGATCGTCACCACGGCGGTGACGAACATGGACATCCACGATATCGCCCGCTCGGCGACGACCTACGGGGCCCGGCGGTTCTATGTGGTGACGCCGGTACGGGCGCTGCGGGCGCTGTCGGAGAAGATCATCGAGCACTGGGAGACCGGCTACGGCAGCACCTACAATCTCACCCGCAAGGAGGCCCTGGCGCTGGTCGCGGTCGAGGTGGACCTGGACGGGACCCTGGTAGCGGTGGAGCGCGAGAGCGGCGAGCGGCCGGTCCTGGTGATCACCTCGGCCCGTCCGGGCCCCGACCGCATCAGCTACGCCGCCCTGCGCGAGCGGCTCGAGGCGCCCGGTCCACCCCACCTGATGGTGTTCGGGACCGGCTGGGGTCTGGCCCCGGAGGTGACGGCCAGGGCCGACCTACGGCTGGCGCCCATCAACGGGCCCACCGCCTACAACCATCTCTCGGTGCGCGCCGCGGCGGCCATCATTCTTGACCGGCTGCTCGGAAGCCGATAGGTCACAGGCCTCGCCAGCATTTCCCGTTCCACAAGAGGTGACCCCCCATGAACCCGATCGAGGCGATCGAGCGCGAGCAGCTCCAGCAGAACCTTCCCGACTTCAAGCCGGGCGACTCCGTGAAGGTGCACGTCAAGGTCATCGAGGGCGAGAAAGAGCGCATTCAGGTGTTCGCCGGGGTGGTCATCCGCAAGAGCCGCGGCGGCATTCGCGCCAGCTTCACGGTGCGCAAGGTCTCCTACGGCATCGGCGTCGAGCGCACCTTCCCGCTGCATTCGCCGCGCCTCGACAAGATCGAGGTCGCGACCCGCGGTCACGTGCGCCGCGCCAAGTTGTACTACCTGCGCGGCCTGTCCGGTAAGGCGGCCCGCATCACCGCCGAGAAGACCGACAAGCCCTCCTCGTAGGGGCGGGCGGGGCGCGGCGGTGCCGCGCCCCTGTCACTCGCCGCGCGGCCGGAGCGTGTGCACGGTCGCGCCGCGCGCCAGCGCAACGCGACAGTCGGCGTCGAGCTGGCCGCCGTCGCGCACGAAGAGGACCTGCGTCTCGACGCTGCCCGACAGGCGGCCCTGAGGGCCGACCTCGACGCGCTCGGCGCCGAGCACTTCGCCGTCGACGCGCCCGAGCACCAATAGCGAGACGGCACGCACGGTGCCGTCGACCGAGCCGGTCTCGCCGATGATCAGCAGGTCGCTCGCCCGCACCTCGCCGCGCAGCGTCCCGTCGATGCGCGTCGGGCCGGCGAAACTGAGCTTGCCGCTCACCGTCGACTCGCGGTCGAGCATGGCCCGCACGTGCGGCGGCGGCGTCAGGAATGCCGGCGCCGGCTCGGCCGGGCGCTGCGGCGGTGGCGGCGGCGCCGGCAGGCGCCGCGGACGGCGATCCCAGATGGCCATGCTGTCTCGCGTCCTCAGACCGGAAAGACGTGACAGGCGACCTGGTGGTCCGTGGATCCGGTCAGCGCCGGCACCTCGACCCCGCAGCGCGGCTCGGCGAAGGCGCAGCGCGGATGGAACGGGCAGCCGGCCGGCGGAGCCATCGGGCTCGGCGCCTCGCCGCGCAGCACGACGCGCTCGCGGCGCGCCGCCGCGTCGATCGACGGCACCGCCGACAACAGCGCGCGCGTGTAGGGATGACGCGCGCCGGCGTAAAGGGTGCGGCGATCCGCCAGTTCAACGATACGGCCCAGGTACATGATCGCGACTCGATGGGCGATATGTTCCACAACCCGCAGGTCGTGCGCAATGAACAGGTAGGCGATGCGGCGTTCCTCCTGCAGGTCCTGCAGGAGATTGACGATCTGCGCCTGGATCGACACGTCGAGCGCCGAGACCGGCTCGTCGGCGACGATGAGGCGCGGCTCGAGCACGACGGCGCGGGCGATGCCGATGCGCTGGCGCTGGCCGCCGCTGAACTCGTGCGGGAAGCGGTCGATGGCGTCGGCGCCCAGCCCGACCCGCTGCAGCACCGCGGCGACGCGCTCGCGCCGCGCCGTGCCGGCGGCCAGGCCGTGGATGGCGAGCCCCTCACCGACGCTGTCGCCGACGCACTGGCGCGGGTCGAGGGCGCCGACCGGATCCTGGAAGACGAGCTGCATGGCGCGCCGCGCGCGCCGCAGCGCCGCTGGGTCGAGCGCCAGCAGGTCCGTGCCGTCGAAGCGGACGCCGCCGCCGCTCGGCTCGATCAGGCGCAGCACGAGTCGGGCGAGTGTCGTCTTGCCGCTGCCCGATTCACCGACGATGCCGAGCGTCTCGCCGGCCGCGAGGTCGAAGGAGACGCCGTCCACGGCGCGCAGCGCCGCGGCGGCGCGGCGCAGCAGGCCACGACGGACTGGGAAGTGCTTGCGCAGATCGCGCACCGCCAGCAACGCCGTCATCCCGATCCCTCGGCGCCGCGCGCGTCGTCGACGAGGAGCAGGCAGGCGGCACGGCGGGCGGCGGGGTACTGGCGCAGCGCCGGGTCGGTGTGCGCGCAGGCGGCGACGGCGGCGGTGCAACGGTCGCGGAAGGCGCAGCCCGTCGGGCGGTGGCGCAGATCGGGGACGCTGCCGGGGATGGCGGCGAGGCGGCGGCCGGCGGCGCCGGCGCGCGGGATCGAGGCGAGCAGGCCGCGCGTGTAGGGATGCAGGGGCGCGGCGAAGACCTCGGCCACCGGGCCGTCCTCGACGATGCGTCCGGCGTACATGATGGCGACGCGGCCGGCGCGCTCGGCGACGATGCCGAGGTCGTGCGTCACCAGCAACACGGCCATGCCGAGCCGCTGCTGCAGGGTCGCGAACAGATCGAGGATCTGCGCCTGGATGGTGACATCCAGGGCGGTGGTCGGCTCGTCGGCGATGAGCAGGCGCGGCCCGCCGGCGAGGGCGATGGCGAGCATGACGCGCTGCCGCATGCCGCCGCTCAACTGGTGCGGGTAGGCATCGGCGCGCTGGGCGGGTTCGGGGATCTCGACCAGGTGCAGCAGCTCGACGGCGCGGGCGCGCGCCGCGGCACGGCCGAGGCGGTGATGCAGCGTCACCGCCTCGGCGATCTGCGCGCCGACGGTGACGACCGGATTGAGCGCCGTCATCGGCTCCTGGAAGACCATGCCGATCTGTCCGCCGCGCACGGCGCGCAGCGCCGCCGGGTCGAGGCGGGTGAGATCGCGGCCGTCGAAGCGGATGGCGCCACTGACGCGGCCCGGATGCGGCACCAGGCCGAGGATAGCCAGGGCGGTCATCGTCTTGCCGCAGCCCGACTCGCCGACCAGCCCAAGGGTCTCGCCGGCATCGAGGGTGAGGTCGATGCCGTCGACGGCGCGCGCGGCGCCGAAGGTGACGCGCAGATCGTCGAGGGCGAGAAGCACGCAGGTCGCCTAGCGGATCGCCGCGCGCGCGGCTACGGCGCCGCCCGACTTCTGAGCGTCGGTCGCTCGCAGACTGCTTGGCGGCGTCCTCGGCGATCTGCCTGTCCGTCAACCGCCGATGGGACGGACCTCATGTCCGGACCTGCGCACGCAGGAAGACTCGATCACGGTGGTACTCGAGAAAGCGCGCTTGGCCGTTGGTGAAGGTCCCAACATCGACGCTGCGGTCGACCGCAACACCCATGCGTTGCAAAGACGGCTTGTGAGCGACCGGTGAGATCAACAGAGCTCCCCCCTCTCCGAACGAAATGAAGCCGCGGTCGAAGAGATGGTCGATCGATGGCGTCAGGAGCAGCCCGTTCTGCCCGGTCAGGCGCTCTTCGTGATTGCTGTCCCGCCACGGCTTGCAGTGGCTGGCGCGCAGGTGTTCTGGACGATCGACGAGGGTGATTCGGCAGCGGGACTCTATTTCCTGCACCCGCTGGCGGAACAGCCCTTGACCGCGCCGGGCAAGGACCAGGGCCTCACGATCTGTTCTCGAAAGCGTCGCATCCTGCTCAATGTTGCCACGCAGGTGCTCTTCCCAGAGGACCAGCTCCGGATTCGGGCTGTCGAGGGGCCCGTCGGCGACCAGCTCCCTGCGGGCAAGGGCGCCGATCTCCGCGCCGACCAGCTCGGCGAGTTCGAGTGCCAAATGCTGGCTGAGCTCCGTCAGGTAGATACTCTGAACGCCGTGGCCGTTGGGACGCAGCGGCGAGTAGCGCTGCGGCAGCAGCGGCCGCAGCTTCTCGATCCAGTCCGCCGGCCGGATCGGCGAGGCCATGATCTGAAATCGGACATCGACCCGCCAGCCAATCTCATCCCACTTCCGTCCAGCGCCGCCGAACTCTGGCGGCTTGGGGGCCTCGTAGGCATAGGATCGTGCGAGGCCGATTGCCCGAATCAGTGTATCGCAGAACGAAAAGACCAGGTCGCCTGGCGCGACCTCGCGCATGAACTCATAAAACGGGTTGCGGTGACCGTCCGCCTTGCGCTTTGGCGACCACAGGTAGCCCCCAGCCACTTCGTGGCGATAGGTCTGATTCTGGTTGACCCACCAATAGCGCACGGCCTCAGGGGCTCTGGCGTTCTCTGACGCGAAACGCAAGGGGGGTTCGGACGCCCAGCGTTCTGCGTACGGCCAGTCGAGATCCGCAAGCGCGCTCAGGCCGCTGAGGTCGATCTGCTCCTTCGCGCGGTCGGCGATCGGCTGCACACTGATCAGATCTTCCGCAGTGGCGATGCGCAGTCCCCGCTCCTCCACGGCGTGCCCGATGACTTCGCGCTGGAACTCCGTCTTGGCCACCTGGACTTCGAGCACCGTCCCGCCATCCGCGCTGGCGTCGCGAAGGAAATCCGGGCCGGACGACAGCGCGGCGCCATGCGTCTGCGAGATCGAGAGTCCCATCGCGATCAGCGCAGCGTCGGGTCCTGCCAAGTCGTCCGGCGGCCGCGCCTGCACCGTCAGGTCGATGTCGGTCGTGAAGCGCGGCTCGAGCCTGCGTTGCCCGCGTGGCCGCCGATTTCAAGCACGGCGGTTTCGGAACACGAGACGACGCCGGCGGCACGCCGATGCCGACCCCGATCTTCGGCGAAACGGTCATTGTCCCCCACAGGGTCAGGGGCGGTGAATCTCCAGGAACCCCAGTCGGGCCATGCGTTCGAAGTCGGCATCCAGCGACCAGAGGGGGGCGGCCTGAGCGACGGCGACGGCCGCGATGAGCAGATCCGCGATGCCGAACCGTTGCCCCGCGGCGACGGCGATGTCGATCCAGGCGTCGATGCGCTCCCACGCCGTCGCGTCCGGGTAGTAGAGCGGCAGCGCGGAAAGGGTGCGGCGCAGGCGCGGCAGATCGCGCCGCGAGGACCCCGCGAGGATTTCGATCCTGACCGGGGCGGCCAGGGCCACCTCATCACGATCGAGAAGCCGGCTCAGCTCGGTCGCGTGCGGCGTGGCGCGGCCGCGCAGGGCGCTAACCCACACCGGGGTGTCGACGACGACCATCGCGCCGAGCGGCGCGGGCGGCGGCGCGAAGTCGGGATGTCGATGTCGAGTTTGACGGCGCCGATCAGCGACTTCAGTTCGTCGATTTGGCGGCGGCGGATGAGCTCCTGCAAGGAGAGGACGACGGTGTCTGTCTTCGACGTGAACCCCAACAGCCGACGCGCCTCGTCAGTGAGCCCGGCCAGGATATCGAGCGTCGTCCGCATACGAATGCGGGTAGGTCGTATGCATCTGGATGTCAAGAAAAGGCGAGCGGGCGTGCGCTATCTGCCACCTTGCTTGGTGACGTTGGCGTCGTAGGCCGACCCATGCTGTGCATCGCCTCACTCGGCGAGGCGGATGCGTTCCGGCCGGTCGACGCCCCACACCGAGGGAGCGTAGTTCTGCAGCGCCGTGCTGGCGGCGCTGAAGCGCAGCGGGCGGACGGTCTGGATGATCGGCAGGCGCTCGTGCAGGATCTCCTGGATGCGCCAGTAGGCGGCGCGGCGCGACTCGAGATCGAGGCTGCGGGCGCCGGTTTCGAGCAGGCGGTCGATCTCCGCCTCCCACTCCGTCGCCGGGCGCGCCTGATTCGGGAACCAGACGTGCAGTGGGCCGCTCGAGCGCAGCAGGCTGGCGGCGTCGTGCGGCTCGATGCTGCCGGTGAAGCCCATCAGCAGCGCGTCCCAGTCGAATGTCGCCTGCAGCTTGCTGATCAGCGCGTCCGGTTCGATGGCGTCGAGGTGTACGCGCATGTGCAGGCCGTCCTGCCAGTCGCGCTGCAGGAGGCGCGCGACCTGCGCCCGCACCGGGTTGCCGGCATTGGTCGCCAGGGTGAACTCGACCGGATGGCCGGGGCGGTCCTCGAGCACAGCGTCGCCGTCGCGGTCGAGGTAGCCGCCCTCGGCGAGGAGGGCGCGGGCGCGCGCCAGATCGTAGGGGAAGTCAGCCAGGTGCGGATTGTAGAAGCGCTGATTAGCGGGCGAGATGAACGACACCGCCGGCGCGCCGAAGCCGTCGAGCGCGGTGGCGATCATCGAGGACTTGTCGACCGCGTGCGCCAGCGCGCGCAGGAAGATCGGATCGCTGAACCAGCCCAGGCGCGGATCGGCGGCGCCGCGGCCGCTCGCGGCGTCGCGTCGGTGGCGCGCGGGGTTGCGGTTGAAGGTGACGAACAGCATGCCTGGGTCGACGCCGACCTCGTGCACCGCGAAGTCGCCGCTGGCCTGCCGCTCGAGCAGCGTGCGCACCTCCTCGCCGCTCGGCGTATGGATGTCGGTCTCGCCGGCGAGGAAGGCCGCCGTCGCGCTGGCCTGATCGAGGACGATGCGGATCGTCTGCTCGGTGAGGTATGGCAGCGCGGCGCCCTGCTCGTCGTGCATCCAGTAGTCGTCATTGCGCGTCAGGTGGATGAGGCGCCCGGGCGCATACTGGGCGAGGCGATAGGGACCGCTGCCGACCAGCGCCGAGGGGGCGACGTCGGTGCCCCATTGCTGCGCGAAGGTGCCGTCGCGCAACGCCGGGCCGAGGACGTGTTCGGGCACGATCGGCACCGTCAGCGAGCTCAGCAGCGGCGCGAACGGATGCGGCAGGCGGATGCGCACGGTGTGGGCGTCCACCGCCTGCACGGTCATGCGCGCGCCGCTGATCGTCAGCGGCGCTTTCAGCGGGCTCGGGACGTGCGCGTCGTAGATGGCGTCGAAGGTGAACACCACGTCGCGTGCCGTCACCGGCTGGCCGTCGTGCCAACGCGCGTCGCGGCGCAGCTGCAGGGTCAGCGTCGTGCCGGCCGGGTCGAGCTGCCAGTCCTGCGCCAGCGCCGGCTGCATCTCGCCGCTGCGCGGGTCGAGGCGCAGCAGCGCGTCGAAGACGCCGGCGACGGCGGCGCGCGAGGCGGCGTCGGTGGCGATGATCGGATTGAAGGTGGTCGGGTCGGCGATGGTCGCGGTATGCAGATGCTGCGGACGCGGCGTCGGCACCACGGTGGGCGCCGGCGTCGGCGCGGCGGGCGGCGGCGGTGGCGAGGCGCAGCCGCCAAGCAGGGCGAGGAGAAGGGGAAGAGCGCGCGCCGCGGCGCGGCTCACGGAGCGGCTCCATCGAGCCCGATGTCGCGACTGCCGTCGGGCGTCGCCAACGCGAAGGCCGCGGCGGCCAGCGGCGGATTGACCTCCGGCTCGCTGAGCGTGATCTCGATGCGGCGCTGCGTCGGCGGCAGCTCGATGCCGAGCTGCATCGGCAGGCGTGCATCGCCCGACGGCGCCCAGCCATCGAACGTGGCGCGCAGCAGCACCCGCCCGTCGCGTGCGTGGCGCTCGTAGCGCAGCGGCTCGAACGCGGCGTTGAACCAGGTGGCGGTAACTCCGGCATCGTCATCCTGCCAGAGGCGGATGGCGGCGCCGTCGGCGCTCACCTGGCCGCCGCCGGCGGGCAGCGGCGGCGTGCCCAGCAGCAGATCGACGGCGGTCGGCACCGCCACGTCCATCTGCGTGTAGCGGCGCAGGTTGGCGGCGCTGGCGACGCCGCGATAGACGACTTTCTCGCCGCGGTCCCAGGCGCTCAGGGCGCCGTCGGCCGCGCTGAGCACGAAGACGGCGCCGAAGGGCGAGAACAGCTCCAGGCGCAGACGGTCGGGCCGTTCGGCGATGAGCAACTGCTTGGCGCTGCGCGATTCCTCCGGCGCCGTGTAGCGCAGGCGCGCCCAGGCGCGCAGCGCCCGCACCTGCGCGCGGCGCGCGTCGAGGGCGGCGGCGAGTTGCGCCGCCGTCGGCAGCGGGCCGGCGAAGCCGGCCACCGGGCCGGGCGCGGGGCGGGTGGCGCACCCGGCGAGGAGCACCACCGTCGCGAGCGCGGCGACGGCGGTGCGTCCCCTCACGAGGCGCCCTGGTGCTGCCCGGCGCGCTGCAGATCGTCGATCTTGCCGCGCAGCCGTTCGGTCTGGTCGGGTTCGGTGGCGCGGCCGAGGGCCTCGCGGTAGACGCGCAGCGCCTCGTCGGTGCGGCCGGCTTTCCGGTAGGCGTCACCGAGATGTTCGGTGATCGTCGGATCGTCGCCGGCGATCTGCACGGCGCGCTCGAGGTACTCGATCGCCTTGGAGTAGTCACCGCGCTGGTAGAAAACCCAGCCGAGACTGTCGAGGTAGAAGCCGTCGTGCGGACTGAGGGCCAGGGCGCGGCGGATGAGCGTTTCGGCCTCGTCCAGTTTCACGCCCTGCTCGGCGTATGTGTAGCCCAGGTAGTTGAGCGCTGGCGCGTTCTCCGGGTTGAGCTCGATGGCGCGGCGCATGTACTCCATGCCGCGCTCGCGCTCTTTGTTCTCGTCGTACAGGGCGCCGAGGGTGAACTGGTAGCGGTCGTTGTCGGGATGCGCCTCGACCAACTGCTGCATGACCACGATCGCCTCCGGCACCTTGCCCTGCTCGCGCAGCAACACCGCCTCGACGTCGATCAGTTCCGCCTCGTCGGGCTTGAGCTCACGGGCGCGGCGCAGCGCCGCGGCGGCGGCGTCGCTCTGGCCGCTCTGCTGCAGCAGGGTAACGACGTTGCGCTGCGCGTCGACGTACAGCTCGTGCTCGGGTGGAATGCGCTGGTACTCCTCGATGGCACGCGCCGGGTCGCCGCTCTGCTCGTAGGTGGAGGCCAGGTAGTAGCGCGCCCGCGCGTTGCCCGGCTCGGCGCCGAGGACCAGGCTGAACTCGTTGACGGCGCGGTCGTACTCGCCGGTTTCGAGGAGGATCAGGCCGATCTTGGTGCGCGTGTCCTGCGCATCCGCGTCACCCTTCTCAAGCTCGCGAAACTGCGCCAGCGCGTCGTCGTACTTGCGCTGCCGGGCGTAGAGGGCCCCGAGTCGGCGCCGCACCTGGTCCTGGCGTGGATTGGCGCGCAGCACCTGCTCGTAGATGACGATCGCCTCGTCCGGACGTTGCGTGGCCTCGTAGAGCAGGGCGATGTCGACCAGCACCGGCTGCGCATTGGGATTGATCGCCAGCGCCTTGCGGTAGGCGGCCTCGGCGCCGGCGAAGTTCTGCCCGGCGGTGCGCACGCGGCCGAGGTAGTAGTACCCGAGGAAGGAGTCGGGGTCGCGCTCGATCAGGTAGGTGAGCGTCGCCTCGGCGCGCGCGAAGTCGCCCTGCTTGGCGTACAGAACACCGAGCAGCAGGCGCGCCTGCTCGCGGTCGGGATCCTCCGCCAGCACCGCTTCGTACTCGCGCACCGCTTCGCCGTCGCGGCCAACGGTGGAGAGCACGTCGGCGTACATCAGGCGGCCGTCGACGTCGGTGGGATCGAGCCGCACCGCCGCCTGGCTCTGCTCCAGCGCGTCGGCCAGACGGCCCTGGCGCACGTACAGGGCCGCCAGACGCTGGTGCAGCATGGCGCTGCTCGGATCGGCCTCGACGGCGCGCTCGAACTGCGTCGTCGCCTCCGCCTGGTCGCCGCGGTTGGCGGCCAGCATGCCGGCCAGGAAGTGGGCGTAGGCGGCGGCCTCGGGCGGCGGCGCGGTGGTGGAGACCTCGGCGGCGCCGAGCTCCAGGAGGTCGGGCGGCGGAGCAGGGGCGTCTGAACGGCGCAGTACCGCGCAGCCGGCAACTGATAGCGCCAACGCCCCGACGAGCAACACGCGATGCGCTGGGTGCGACATGGTTCGAACGACCGAGGAAGTGGTGTACCACAGGGTCTGGGGTCGGTCTATCGAGCCGCGCATATGCGAGCGGTGGATCGACACGCGTGGTGCCGCTATCGTGCGACAGCGCCATGCGACATTCGACGCGCACCCTGGCGCTGCTGCTGGCGGGAGGCCTTGCGAGCGGCAGCGCGGCGGCTCAGTCCATCGACTGGCGACGCCTCGACGCCGGCCTCGAGTTCGCCGCAGTCGCCTCGCCGATCACCGCCGCCAGCGGCGACTCGCGCATCCGCATCCTGCGCGCCGATCCAGAGCGCTATGCCATCGAGCTGCTCAACGCCTCGGCCGCGGCCGACGGCCAGCGCCGCACGGCCCGCCAATGGGCGCAGGCGCACGACCTGGTGGCGGCGATCAACGCCAGCCTCTACCAGGGCGACTACCGCACCAGCACCGCCCAGATGCGCGCTCGGCGACACGTCAACAACCCGCGCCTGACCAAGCACAATGCGGTGCTGCTCTTCGACCGCCTCGACCCGGGCGTGCCGCCGCTCGAGCTGATCGATCGCACCTGCCGCGACCTGGCGGCGCGCGAACGCAGCTACGCCGGCGCCGTGCAGGGGATCCGCATGATCTCCTGCCACGGTGCCAACGTCTGGAGTCAGCAGCCGCGCGTCTGGAGCAACGCCGCCATCGGCGTTGATGCGCAGGGCCGCCTGCTCTTCCTGCACATGCGCGCACCGCTCAGCACGCACGATTTCGCCGCTGCCCTGCTCGCCCTGCCGCTCGGCCTGCGCCAGACGATGTACGTCGAGGGCGGCCCCGAGGCGCAACTGTACGTCAACGCCGGCGGCCTCGAACTGGAGGTGGTCGGCAGCCGCGGCAGCAGCTTCGCCGGCTTTGAGAACACCCTCGCGCTGCCGATCCCCAACGCCCTCGGGCTGCGGCGCCTGCCCTGAAGCGGCGGCGGCGGAACGGCGCAATTACACCCCCGGCGGAAAGACTCGTTGACAACAGTTGCGCTATCGATCGAAACGGAAACGTAATTCTGGTTTCGGTGCCAAATGGGACTGCCTTCTCGGGCGAGCCCCCGGCCAATCTCGTGGGCACACATACGTCAACGCCGGCGGTTGGGAACACAGGCGCGGCAACATCCTCGACAAGCTCCCGAGGCGGCTGCCGCCTCGGGGGACGGCCACGCTCCACGGGATCATGCAATGCCCAATAAGTAGTCCGGTCACCCTGCGGGAGAGAGGAGCACGCGCCGGTGACGAGTTGCACGGCGACGGTGACGCAGACCGGCACGGGCACCGCGACGGCGACCGCGACGAGCACGGCGAGTGCGACGGGGACCCGCCCGCCTGGCCGGCCGCAGTTGCAGCCGGAGGAATCTTCCTCCTCCGAGCTCGCGCCCGGAGCGGTGCTGGTCTTCACACTGGCCTACGGCAACGTCGGCAACGGCGCGGCGACCGGGGTGACGCTCAGCGACACGGTGCCGCCGCTGACGGTGTTTAACGCCGGCGCCAGCACGGCCGGGTGGTCGTGTGCCGACGCAAGTCCGCCCGGCACGGTCTGCACGCATCCGCTGGCCGATCTGCCACCCGGCGGGCAGGGCTCGCTACTCTTCGCCGTCACCGCCGGTGCGAAGGTGCTCAGGCGTCTGTTGGCCGCAGTTGACAGGGCTTAGCCTGGCGATGTCGACCTGCAGGCAGAGCACAAGAGGCCATCCGGCAATTTGTGAATAGGGGCGCTACACTAAGTATCTCCAAGCAATGCGGGCTGTACGCACGACGCGCGGGTACAGCCGAAAGGAAGAGTACGATGACTTGCAGGTACCAACGCCTGGTGTTGAGCATGAGCCTTCTTCTCGCGCTTTCGGCGTGCGGGGAGGATGACCTTTCGTCGCCGAGTCCGCGCAGCGATCCATCGCCAGGCTGCGACCTGACGGCTACCGAGCCTGGACGTCGCGAGATCGAGCTGACGAGTGGCGGACAGCTGCGCCGGTACGTGCTGTACGTTCCACGGAGCGTTGCGGCCGGCGTCCCGGCACCTCTGGTGCTGGACTTCCCGGCGTACTCACCGATGCAACTCGAAGAAGCGTTCAGCGGCTTCACCCAACCAGACCGTGTCGGTGGCATCAAAGCCGAGGAGGTGGGTGCTGTCGTGGTCACTCCGGAGCCGATCGGCGGAGACGGCCTCCTGCGAGCGTGGAACATGACCGGCAACGCCGTCGGCTTTCCCGACGACCAACGCTTCGTCGCCGATCTTCTCGCCGATGTGGGTGCGCGCACCTGTATCGACCGCAAGCAGGTTCTGGCGATGGGCTTCGCAGTGGGGGGCGTGATGGCCGCGCTGGTGTCCTGCAATGCGGAATTGGACATCGCAGCGCTCGTCAGCGTGTCCGGTCCGTACGATCCACCGTCATGCGCGCGCGTTGAGCCGATTCCGGTCCTGGCTTTCCATGGCACGGATGATCCGCTCCTACCGTTCGCCGGTGGCATCGGCCCTCACGTTTCCATGCTCAACCTCGGGCCGCTGACGGCGGTCGGGATCGCCGGTATAGTTCCGTATCTCGTCGGTGCGACCCATTCGGCGCAAGCGTGGTCCGCACGCAACGGCTGCACGGCCGGCCCCGAAACCACGTCGGTTGCGCCCAACGTCACCCGCGAAACTTGGAGTGGCTGCGTCGGTAATGGCGCCGTCGAGTTGTATGTGACCGACGGCGCGGGTCACACCTGGCCGGGAACCCTCGGCATGGATGAATTCCTCTCGCTGCTCGGGCCCACCACCAACGCAATTATCGCCAACGACCTGATCTGGGATTTCTTCCGCGCTCACGTTCGGGACGGTGAGGGTTCCTCCCAGTGAAACCACACATGCGGGTCATGGTGCCGAGCACCAAGGATTCGCACCGGCCGATGACAGTGAGGGAGTGGGGCGTTCGCGGCCTCAGCGGGCCGACGCTGCCTCACTGTGACGCGCGGTGCAGGACGGTCTGCTCGGGCTGGCGGCGCACGTAGGTCTGCAGTCCGCGGCCAAGCTCTCCCGCGTGGGTGCCAGGACAGCCGGCTGCGCTCGCCTCCCGACCCGGGAGCCCCTCCGCGCCCGAATCCATCGCCGTTGGTGGGCACGCCAGCCCTGCCGCATGCTCACCACTGATGGGCTGACGGGTAGCCAATACTGCGGGGTGACCGCGATCGCGTCGGCGCCGATGTGCGTCGAGGGCGGCCCCGAGGCGCAGCTCTACGTCAACGCCGGCGGCTTGGAACTGGAGGTGGTCGGCAGCCACGGCAGCAGCTTCGCCGGCTTCGAGAACAGCCTTGCGCTGCCGATCCCCAACGCCCTCGGGCTCCGGCGACTCCCCTGAACTGCCGGCCCCCGACGGGCGTAATCGCACCCCTGGCGGAGATACTCGTTGACAACGGTTGCGCTATCGGTCAGAACGGAACCGTAATTCCGGTTTCGGTGACAAATGGGACTGCCCTCTCGGCAAATATCGGCCCCAGGACTCGAGTGGGCGCGCCCGCCGCAGCAGGCGCGCACGCGCGCCAGCCTCGGCCGCATGCTCGACGCCGCCGAGCAGCTGGTCGCCGCCAAGGGCTTCGACGAGACCGGCATTGCCGAGATCGCCGCCGCCGCCGGCGCCTCGGTGGGCGGCTTCTACCGCCGCTTCGGCGACAAGCACGGCCTGCTGCACGCCCTGCACGAGCGCTTCTGCGACGAGGCGCGCGCCACCGCCAACACCGCCCTCGACCCAGCCCGCTGGTCGGGCGCCTCGACCGCCGAGGTGGTGCGCGAGTTCAGCGCCTTCCTGGTGCGCATCTACCGCGAGCGCGAGGGATTCTTCCGCGCTTTCCTGGTCGTCGGCCTGAGCGACGAGACGGTTCGCCGGCGAACCCGGACACTGATCGAGTACCTGCACCAACGGCTGCGCACCTTGCTCGCCGAGCGGCGCGCCGACCTTGCCCATCCCGACATCGACGTCGCCTGTGTCGTCGGCCTCAATCTCGTGGTCGGCGCCCTGAACCACGCCGTGCAGCTGCAACCGACCGAGTTCGGCCTCACCGACCCGCGCCTCGACGACGAGATCGCGCGCGCCTTTCTCGCCTACCTGGGCGTGCGCGTCGACGCCTGAAGCCCCCAGTATTCCCCGGAGGACCGCATGACCACCACCACCGCCGCCGCGACGCCGATCGAGCACCTGCAGGTGCCGCAGGATCTGACCTACAACTGGCAGTACGACGCCACCCGCCTGCGCCTGGTGCGGCTGTACGAGAACGCCAAGCGCGACCAGTGGAACGCCACCGAACGGCTCGACTGGTCGATCGACGTCGATCCGCACAGCGAGCTGATCCCCGACCTGGCGATCGGCATCTACGGCAGTGAGATCTGGCAGCGCCTGACGCCGCGCGAGATCGAGCGCCTGCGCCACGAGGCCATTACCTGGCAGCTGTGCCAGTTCCTGCACGGCGAGCAGGGGGCGCTGCTGGCGACGGCGCAGATCGTCGACGCCGTGCCGTGGTTCGAGGGCAAGCAGTACGGCGCCACGCAGGTCATGGACGAGGCCCGCCATGTCGAGGTCTACCGCCGCTTCGTGCGCGAGAAGCTGCAGCACGAGTACCCCGTGAACCCGCAGTTGAAGACGCTGCTCGACGCGATCCTCAGCGACTCGCGTTGGGACTTCAAGTTCCTCGGCATGCAGATCATGGTCGAGGGCCTCGCCCTGGCCGCCTTCGGCACCATGCGCGACACCACCAACAACGCGCTCCTGCGCGACCTCACCGCGGCGGTGATCGAAGACGAGTCGCGCCATGTCGCCTTCGGGGTATTGTCGCTGCGCGAGTTCTGCGCCGACCTGAACGAGCGCGAGCGCGCCGAGCGCGAGGACTTCGTCTACGAGGCGGCGGTCCTGATGCGCGACCGCATCCTCAACCGCGAGGTGTGGGCGACGATGGGCTTCGACGTCGAGGAGTGCGTGCGTATCTCGCTCGACTCCCCCATCTCCAAGGAGTTCCGCCGCCGCCTGTTCTCGAAGATCGTCCCCAACGTCAAGAGCCTCGGCCTGCTCTCCGAGCGCCAGCGCGCCCGCTTCGCCGCGCTCGGCGTGCTCGAGTACGAGCACTGCTCGACCTCGGACCAGGATCACCTGGCGGAGGAAGCGCAGAAACACTGAGGCCACGTGCCCTCTCGCCATTGGCGCGCATCTGTGGTCTGCCATGCCAATGTTCGACTGGCAGCCCTGGACTGCGCTGCTCGCCGAAGTGGTGAGCACCGACGGCAAGGTCGATTATGCGGCGCTGGCGGAGCGGCGGCTGCGTCTCGACGCGGTGGTCGCCGCGCTCGGCGCCGCCAGTCCGAGCCGCGACGCGGCGGCGTTCCCGTCCGCCGAGCACCGGCTGGCGTACTGGCTCAACGCGTACAACGTCTTCACCCTGCACGCGATCCTCGCCGAGTATCCGATCTCGTCGGTATGGAAGACGCGCGACGGGCAGTTCTTCCAGCGCCGCCGCCATGGCGCCGGCGGACGCGAGGTCAGCCTCGACGACATCGAACACGAAATCCTGCGCGGCGAGTTTCGCGAGCCGCGCATCCACTTCGCCATCAATTGCGGCTCGAACGGCTGCCCGGCGCTGCGCCCCGCCGCCTATGTCGGCGAAGACCTGCAGGCGACCCTGCGCGGCGCCACCGAGCAGTTCCTCGCCAACGAGTGGAACTGCCGCATCGACCACGCCGCACGGCGCGTCGCCGTGTCTCGCATCTTCAAGATGTATGCCGCGGACTTCGCCGGCGCGCAGGGCACGACGCACGACTACCGCCTCGGCGTGCTGCGCTTCGTCGCCCAGCACGCCGACGTGCCGTTCGAGCAGATCGCCGACTACGAGGTGAGCTACAACACCTACGACTGGGGCCTGAACGATACCCACCGCGCGCCGCACATCGGACCGATCACGTTCCATGAACCGGTCGAACACTACGCTCCCGGCGACGCCGAGCTGCGCGAGCTGCACCTGTACGAGGGCAATTTCTGCAACCGCACGTGCGCCTTCTGCACCATCAACGGCTCGCCCGACGGCTGGTACCAACCGTACGCCGAGCCGGTGCTCGAGCAGGCGCTGCGCAGCGTCGCCGCCGACGGCAACATCAAGTTCTACGGCGGCGAGCCGACCCTGCACGCCGAGGCGATCATCGCCGCGATGGCCTGGCTGCGGGCGCACGGCTTCCACGGCCTGTTCACCCTCTTCTCCAACGGCGTCAAGGCGGAGAAGCTGCTCGCCATCCTCGACAGCGACGCGCGCAGCGAAGCGGTGCTCAACTACTCGATCCTGCATGGCCGCGACGCCGAGGCGCTGCCCGAGCAGGCGCGGGCGCGCATCGAGGCGTGGGCGACAGCGCACCCGAACCGTGTCTTCCAAGGGTACAAGATCCTCTTCCACGCCGGCGCCGGCGCCGACGGCGCCTTCGACCGTGATCGCGAGGCCGACTTCCACGGCCTCGGCCAGGGCTGCGTGCGCTGCTTCCCGGTGCTGACCTCGAAGGGCCGCTTCCACGCCTGCCCCTTCGCCGCCGAGGTCGATGCACCGCACTACGATCTCGGCCGCGTCGGTACCGCCCCTGCCACCGTGCTCGCCAACTACCAGGCCTTCCGCGGCTGGATCGACGATGTCCTCGACCCCGCCGCGCGAGCCCGCGGCATCAGCTCGTGCGAGATGTGCCACAAACACCTGGCGGAGCTGCCGCTGCCGCAGTTCTGATCCCCGTCACGTCCCCTGGCGAGCGCCGCCCGCGCCGCGGTTGACGCGGGCGTTGCCGATCGCGCAGGGTCGCCGCCGGGAGAGCACCGCTGCATGGCATTCAGCCGCGACGAGATCGAGCAGGCGTTTCGCACCTACTGGCGCACCGGGGCGGTGGGCGAGGACTGGGACGCCTGGGCGGAGCTGTTCACCGCCGATGCGCGCTACGTCGAGCACGTGCTCGGCAACCTCGAGGGGCGCGAGGCGATTCGCAACTGGATCAAGCCAATTATGGAGCAGTACGGCGAGATCTACACCGCCTACGAGTGGCACTCGGTCGATTCCGAGGCGGGACGGGTGATGGTCTACATGCAGAATCGCCGCGACCATCCGAGCGGCAGCGGCGTCATCGACTTCCCCGGCATCACCATCCTCGACTACGCCGGCGACGGCCGCTGGAAGCAGGAGGAGGACTTCTGGGCGGTGCCGGCGGCAACGCGCGCGACCGAGGAGTACGAAGCGGCGCGCAAGCAGTTCGACCGTGACCACCGTCGCACGATGACCCGCCGCGAATGGGGCCACGGGCCGGAGTGGACGCGCGGCGGACCGACCTTCGCGGCACGGCGGCCGTGGCGCTGAACGCGTCCGCGGCGAGATCAGGTGAGGGGCGCCCTCAGCGGCAGACCCACACCGGAACCGGCACGGTGCGGCCGCGCAGCGTCGCCGGCGGGCCCGGCTCGTAGGCGGACAGCACCGCCTCGACATCGGCGCCGCCCTCGCCCCGCGCGGCGGCGACCAGCGCGTCGCTGACCACCACCTCGGCGCCGAGCTCGCGCGTCAGTCGCTCCAGGCGGCTGGCGACGTTGACGGCATCGCCCAGCACGGCGAACTCCAGCCGCGAGGCACCGCCGATATCGCCCAGCACGACCGGGCCGAAGTGGACGCCGATGCCGACGCGGCAGGCGGCCTCGCCGCGCGCCGCGCGCGCCGCGTTCCACTCCGCCACCGCGGCGCGCATGGCGCCGGCGCAGCGCAGCGCGTTGGTCGCGTCGGCGGGCCCGGGGCGCGGCGTGCCGAAGGTCGCCATGACGGCGTCACCGATATACTTGTCGACCGTCCCCTGGTGGGCGAATATCGCGTGCTGCATGCGGGCGTGGAAGTCGCGCAGCAGCGCGATCACCGCCGGCGGCGGCATCGATTCTGCGAGCCGGGTGAAGCCGACCAGGTCGGCGAACAGCACCGCCACCTGCTGCTGGCGGGTCGGGCCCAGCGGCTCGTCGGTGTGCGCCAGCTCCTCGACCAGATTGGGCGAGAAGTAGCGCGTCAGGTTGGCGCGCTGGCGTTCGGCCTCGGCCTGCTGCACGACCAGTCGGCGGGCACGGTTGACGAACACCGCCAGGGCCGCGCCGGCGAGCAGGAACAGCAGTGCCTGCCGGCCGAGCAGGCCGAGGTTGACGAAGTGGGGGTGCAGCGCCGTGCCGATGCGCTCGGCGGCGGTCATCGCTTTCCAGTCCGCGTCGCCCATCCAGCCGATCGTGTCCGGCAACCGGTAGATCGCCAGCGTCGCCACCGTCCACGCCAGGGCCGCACAGGCGCCCGTCCACACCACGACGCGGGGCGAGTAGCTGAACGCCGAGGCGGCGATGAAGATGTACAGGTAGATGTCATTGCCGAAGCGCAACAGCATCTGCGGCGGCACCAGCTCCGGCTCGAGCGGGTTCTGCAGCATCACCATCAGCGTGAACAGGGTGATGTCGAGGAGCGGGAACAGGTAACGCACCCAGGCCGCGTCGATGCCGCGCCGCCGCAGCAGCAGGGGCGCGGCGCCGACCAGCGCGAACAGCAGCAGGAACGGATAGAAGTAGAGGAACTCCGGGTACTGGTTCTCGACCGCGATCCACGCCGCTAGGACGGGGATGATCGCCAGGCGGACGCGCAGGGCGAGTCGCGTACTGCGCAGCTCCTCGGCGGCGAAGGCGTCGCGCAGCCGGCGCTGACGCGCCGCGTCGGCTGCCGGATCGGTAGGTGGCCCCGGGTCCGTCATCGTGCCGGGCGGATAGCGCACCGCGCCGGTGCCGGCAAAGGCCGTGGTTGCAGTGCCGGCGCGCAAGCCGTATCACCAACGTCTTTCTGGCCGCGCGCGGCGCGGCGGACGACGGCGAGGAGTGAGATGCAGGCAACCGAAGACGCCGTGCGGCGCGCCTATGGCGTGCTCGCCACCAGCCTGAACGAAGCGCTACACGAGACCCGCCAGGCGCTCGAGCCGCACGCGGCCCTGCTGCCGAAGGGGCGCATCGGCGACATCGACGCCCTGCTCGCCGAGTTCGCCCGGCGGCGCGTGCGCATCGCCATCTACGGCGAGGTGAAGGCCGGCAAGTCGACGCTGATCAACGCCCTCGCCGGCAGCGAGCTGTCGCCGGTCGCCTTCGACCCGCTCACCTCGGTGCCGCTGCGCGTCACCTACGGCGCGCGGACGGTGTGGCAGGTCGGCGCCACCCGCGTCGAGACGCTCGCCGAGTTGACGCAGATCATGCGCGCCGGGGTGCGCGACGCGGCCGAGGTGGTGGTGGAGACCGAGGCGGATCTGCTGCAGCTCGGCGGCCAGGTCGACCTGGTCGACACGCCGGGCGTCGGCAGCGACGAGCGCTTCGACGCCGTCAGCGCCGAGGCCCTGCGCTCGCTCGACGCCGTCGTGCTCGTCGTCCGCTATCCGTCGCTGTTCACGCAGGCGACGCGCCGTCTGATGGACGATCTGCAGGCCGACATCGGCAAGCTGTTCCTCGTCTGGAACCTCGACGCCGACTGCGCCGAACTCTCCGACGAGGACCGCGCGCGACACGCCGAGACGCTGCGCGCCGACGTCGCCGGCGCGCACGAACTGCACCTGGTCGACGCGCGCGCCGCGACACGCGCCCAGCGCGGCGGCGACGCGGCCGCCATGGCCGCCAGCGGCCTGCCCGACTTCGCCGCCGCCCTCGGCCGTTTCGCGTCGTCGGAGAAGCGCGAGGTCGCGGCGTTGCGCGAGGCCGGTAAGCGCGCCGTGGGCTGGATCGACGCCGCACAGACGACCCTCGGGCAGCGCCGCGTCGCCCTCGACGCGCGCCTGGCCGAGGTACGCGAGCAGCTGCAGGCTGTGCAGCGCGACGCCGAGGCGAAGAGCAACGCCGCGCGCGCCCAGCTGGCGGAGTTCCAGGCCGCCGCCGATACCGCCGGCCAACAGCGCGGCGCCGCCGTCGGCCAGGCTGCCGAGACCCTGCTCAAGGCGACGCGCGCGGCCCGGCGTGCCTGGGTGCGCAGCGGCCACAGCGACGCGCTGGCCGCCGCCGTCGGCGCCGCCGCCGATGCCTTCGCCGATGCCAGCGCCGCCGCCAACGCGGCAGCCGTCGAGTCCCTGCGCGCCGCGGCGAAGCGCTTCGGCAGCACGGCCGCGCCGGTCCTCGCCGACCGACGCGATGTGCGCCCCGGGGCGCTGGCGCCGCCCGAGCGGCTCGAGCGCGCCCGCAGCGGCAGCGCCGGGTGGCTGCGCCGGGCGCTGTGGAAGCGCTGGTACCTGCCGGGCGTGGCGGCGCTGGAGAAGACGGGGATCGCCGGCGACCAGGCGGCGCAGGCAGCCTGGTTCGATCAGGCCGCGAAGGGGGTCGCGCAGACGGTGCGCGGCGTGCTCGACGGTCGCCTCGCCGACATCGCCCGCGCCGCCCAGGCGGAGCAGGAGCGCCTGCGCGTCCAGTCAAACTTCCTCGCCGAGGAGGGTGAACAGCAGGCGCTGGTCGCCCACCTGCCGGTGCTGGCGAACGCCCGGCAGCGCATCCAGGACATGGCCAAGGAAGCCCGCCGCGTCGTCACCTGACCAGATCTCGCCGGTGGCCGCGTACCAAGCGTCGAGAGGTTTGTGGTCGACCGCGTGTCAAGCGGCCATGCCTCCGGGTCTCCGTGTGAAGTCATTGTCAGATCAGGATTGCGGGAGCAGGCGCGCGATCTCCTCGTAGTCGACGGGTTTGCGCCGCAGCGTCATGAAGTCGCGCCGCGCGACCGCGGCACGCAGGTGGTCGCTCTCATAGGCGGTGAGCATCACCACCGGCACGCGCGGGTGGACGACGTGGAAACGGTCGGCGAAGGCGAGGCCGCTCTCCCCCTCCAGCTGCTGATCGAGGATGAGCAACGTCAACGCCTCGAACGAGCCCAACGACGGGAGTTCGGCCGGGCGGCCGAAACCGCGTACCGCGTAGCCGTCGTCGGTCAGGTTCGCCGCCAACGCCAGGCGGAAGTCGTCGTCGTCGTCGAGCAGCAGGACCATTACGGTATCCGCCCGGCCGGTCCGTCGACCGGCAGATCGACCTGAAAGCTCGTCCCGCCGCCGCGGCGGGGCTGGTGCGTGATCGTACCGCCGTGCGCGGCGACCAGCTCCTTCGCCACCGCCAGGCCGATGCCCGTCCCCTCCGGCTTGGTGGTCTCGAAGAGCCGGAACACGTCCAGCCCGTCCGGGATGCCGCGACCGTTGTCGTCGACAGTGATGCGCAACGTCACGGCGTTCGCGGCCGCGACCGAGAGCCGCACCTCGCCGCCGCCCTCGGGCACCGCTTCGATGGCGTTCTTGATCAGATTGTCGAGGATGCGTCGCAGCATCACCTCGTCGGCACGCAGCGCCGGCAGCGGCTCCGCGTCGGCGACGGTGAGCGCGATGCCGCGCTCGGTCGCCAGCGCCAGCCACAGGTCGACGCAGGAAGCGAGGAAGGGCGTCAGCGCGATGCGGTGCAGGTTGAGGCGTTGATCGCGCGCGAAGTCGTTGAACTCGCGCACCAACCCCTCGAGGCGGCGCAACGTCTGCAGGATCTGCGTCGCCGGCGCCTCGACCGGAGCCACGGGCGCGAAGTCACCGCGCCGGGCGCGGCGCAGAATAAGCTGCGCCTGCATCGACAGCGCCGCAAGCGGGTTGCCGAGGTCATGCACGATCTTCGCCGTGATGGCGCCGATGTCCGCCAGCCGCGCCCGCTCCGCGGCGATGAGCTGCATCTCGCGCAGCTCATCCTCGGCGGCGCGACGGTCGCTGACGTCGCGCAGAATGGCGGTGTACAGCAGCTCATCGCCGAGGTGTGCTTCGGACACCGAGAGCTCGAGCGGGAAGACCTCGCCGTTCTTGCGCCGCCCCTCGACGGTGCGGACGCGACCGATGGCGCGCGCCACGCCGGTGGCGCGATAGCGGCGCAGGTACTCGTCGTGCTCCTGCTGGTACGGTGGCGGCATGAGCAGCGCGACGTTGCGGCCGAGTACTTCGTCGCGCCGGTAGCCGAAGACCGCCTCCGCGGCGGGATTGAACAGCGTGATGCGCGCCTCGCCGTCGATGGCGACAATGGCGTCGCGCGCCGTCGCCAGCACCGCCTGCCATCGTGCATCCGCCACCTGCAGCTCGTGCAGGGCCTGCGGCGGGGTGGGCATACGGCGACGCGTGGTCATCGGGGCTCGGGAGCGAACGACACGAGTCAGATACACCGCGCGGCACATCATGGTCCACGCCCACTCGCCCCTCAGGCCGGATTGGGCTCGTCGTCGGCGCGCCCCGGCGCCGGCGTGGTCTCGCTGCGCGGCGGCGGCGCCGGCTCCGATTCCGCCTGCGGCGCGTCCGCGCCGGCGCCCTGGTCGCGCCGGGCGACCGCTCGCCCATCCAGCCCCCGCCAAGCGGCTCTGCGCATTTCCGCTGTCATGCGGGAGACCTAGAGCAACCGCTGTGCCGGGCGCGGCCGGCCCCAGCACTGTCGTCTCTGCCCTGCGCGTTCACCAAGCGCGGGGAATGCGACGAGCGGAGTTCGCAGCGCTGGGAGATCGACGCGGTGCCGCCCCCCTTCCCAGGAACGGGAATCCGCCCTTCCCAGCCCTGCGCGCCCATCCGCTCGCCGCGTCCCCCTGCGACGCCGGCGGGGTCCGGCACGTATCTTGGACAGGTAAGGCGACATGCACAACGGCGAGATGCAGGTCGGCGAGGCGATGCGCACCGAACTGGTGACCCTGGCGCCCGAGGAGCGCCTCAATGTCGCCAGCGACATCATGACCCTCGGTCGTATCCGCCACATGCCGGTGGTCAGTGATGCGGTGGTGGTCGGCATCCTCACCCAGCGCGACCTGTTCCGCGCCGCTATCTCGTCGGTGCTCGAGTTGCGTCCGGCGGCCGAGCGCGAGTGGTTGTCGAAGATCCACGTCGGCGAGGTGATGACGCACCCGGTGATCACGGCGCCCCCCGATCTGAGGATGCACGACGCCGTGACGCTGATGCTCGAACGCCGCATCGGCTGCCTGCCGGTGGTACAGAGCGGCCGCCTGGTCGGCCTGTTGAGCGAGACCGACTGCCTCGCCCTGCTGGCGCGCCTGCTGCAGCCGGAGCGGACGGACACGGACGCGCAGAAGGGTACGCCGTGAGTATCGTTGCGCCGCCGACCGACCTTGCCTACCATTCCCCCATGCCAGAGGCAGGCGGCGGCGTCCGCGGCAGCATCCTGATCGCCGAGGATGAGGACGGCGTCCGCGACAGCCTCGTGCAGGTGCTGCAGGAGGAGGGGTACGACGTCGTCGCCACCAGCGACGGCACCGGCGCCATCGCCGCGCTCGGCGGGCGCGAATTCGACGTCGTCATCAGCGACCTGCGCATGCCCGGCGCCGACGGCCTCGCCGTCCTGCGCCACGCGCGCGAGGTGGCGCCACAGACGCTGGTGCTCCTGATGACCGCGCACGCGACGGTCGACACCGCCATCGAGGCGCTGCGCGGCGGTGCCCAGGACTATCTGCTCAAGCCGGTGCTCTTCGACGACCTGCTGCACAAGGTGGACGGGCTGATCGAACACCGGCAACTCGCCTGGGAGCGACAGTTCCTGCGCGCCCAGGTCGCTCGGCGGTGGGACTTCGAGAACCTGGTCGGCCAGTCGTCGGCGATGCGCGAAGTGATGATGTTGGTCAAGCGCGTCGCGCCGGTGCCGAGCACGGTGCTGATCACCGGCGAGAGCGGCGTCGGCAAGGAAGTGGTGGCGCGCGCCATCCACCATTTCAGCGACCGCGCCGAGGCGATCTTCCTGCCGGTCAACTGCGGCGCCATTCCCGAGCCCCTGCTCGAGAGCCAGATGTTCGGACACCTGCGCGGCTCGTTCACCGGCGCGGTGAGCAATCAGGAGGGGCTGTTCCAACGCTCGCGTCGCGGCACCATCTTCCTCGACGAGATCGGCGACCTGCCGCTCGGCCTGCAGGTGAAGTTGCTGCGCGCCATCGAGACCAAGGAGGTGCTGCCGGTCGGCGCCACGACGCCGATCAAGGTCGATGTGCGCATCATCGCCGCGACCAACCGCGAACTGCGTCGCGAGGTGGACGCGGGCCGCTTTCGCGACGACCTCTACTATCGCCTGAACGTGTTCGGCATCGAGATCCCGCCGCTGCGCGAGCGCCGCGAGGACATCCCGCCGCTGGTGGAACACTTCATCCGCCTGCACAACCGCGACCTGCGCAAGCGCTACAAGGGCGCCGACGGCCGTCTGCTGAAGCTGCTCATGTCGCTGCCGTGGAAGGGTAACGTACGCGAGCTCGATAACGTCATCGAGCACGCCATGATCCTCGGCGACGGCGACTGGCTGACGGTCGACGAGTTGCCGCGCGCCCTGCGCGCCAGCACCGATCTGCCGACGGCGACCACCGACAGCCTGCGCGACGCCTTGCGCGCCTATGAGAAGGCGCATATCCAATCCGTGTTGGCGCGACTCGACAACGACAAGCGTGCCGCCGCCGAACGTCTCGGCATGTCGTTGTCCTCTCTCTACCGCAAGATCGAAGAGCTCGGCATCGGCCTCGGTGGCGCGGTGCACGACGACGGGTAATTCACTGCGTTCCGCAATCGACAGGAGTCAGACTGTGCCCATCATCGCTATTCCCCGGATCCGCCGAGGCCGCACCGGCCTGTTCGCCCTCGCCGCGCTGCTGCTCGCTCCGGCGCTGACGCGCGCCGCGGCGCCGCCGGCGGCGGCGGTCAGCGAAGCGGATCAGATTTACAAGAGCCGCTGCGTGCTGTGTCACGGCGCCGACGGCAAGGGCGACGGCGCGGCGAGCGTGGCGCTAAACCCGAAGCCGCGCGCCTTCGGCGATCCCGCCTGGCAGAAGTCGGTGACCGACGAGCACATCGACAAGATCATCCTCAGCGGTGGTCCGGCCGTCGGCAAGAGCCCGCTGATGCCTGGCAACCCGGACCTGAGCGGCAAGCCCGACGTCATCCGCGCGCTGCGCAACATCGTGCGAGGCTTCGCCCCCAAGCCGTAGCGGCAGTGGCCGACCTCCGCCTCAGACGCGGAGGTCGGCGACGACGCCGAAGTGGTCGCTGGCCCAGACGCCGTCGCGCGGCTGATCGAAGGCGAGCGCCACGCGGTCGATCCAGCCGCGGCCGCTGCTGTCGGCGAGGCCGACCAGAACATAGTCGAGCCGCCGGTCGGGCTCGAACATCAGCGCCGTGTAGGGATCGCGGTTGTCCCAGGTGAAGCCGGGTCCGGCGCCGCGCACCCGCCACGCGTCCTGGAAGTAGGTGCTGCGGCCGTCGAGCGACGCCAGCCCGCACAGGAAGCGGATCTCCGTCGCCTCCGGATCGGCATTGAGGTCGCCGACGATGATCGGTGGAAACTCCGCGCCGCGCCCCCAGCGCTCGGCCAGCTCCGCCACCGCAAGCACCTGCCGCTCGCGGACGACGCCGTGGTGGAAGCGCCAGTTGAGATGGGTGCACACCAGCGGCACGGTGCCGAACGGGGCGGCGATGCGCGCCGCGACCGCGCATCGCTGCTCGCCGCTGTCGTGCCC
Organism: bacterium; assembly: GCA_031401035.1. Taxonomy (GTDB): domain Bacteria; phylum Desulfobacterota; class Binatia; order HRBIN30; family CADEER01; genus JANNRA01. The sequence goes on from JANNRA010000079.1 coordinate 28,267, forward strand.
GGGCAGCGCCAGCCGCTCGTGCGCGACGATCGGCCAGCGGCTGGCAATGACGTTGCCAAAGGAATCGCCGGTGGCGTCGAGCGGGACGCGACCGCTCTCCGCCCAGCGATACGCCGGCGCGTGGTGGTGCTCGTAGCCGAGGCCGTCGAGAATGATCGCCGCCTGGTCGAAGCCGTCGCGCCGCACGACGACTTCCTGGAAGCCGATCAGGTCGGGCTGCAGCGCGGCGATGCCCGCGCGGATCACCGCCATGCGCGCCTCGCAGGGCTCGGAGACGTTCCAGATGTTCAGCGTCAGGACCCGCAGGGTGGGCATCGAGGGAGTTCCTAGCACAGCCGCGTCGCCAGGCGGGCGGCCCGCCCGCCTTGCAGCGGCCTGGCCCGCGAGTACTCTCGCCGACGATGCCACCGTCTCCGCACGCCGACCTTCCCCTCGCCCCTCCCGCGTGGACCCTCCTGCGCGAGAGCCTGCTGTTGCTCGAGCTGCCTCGCCTCGCCTGGCTCGCTCCCGTCTATGCCGCCGCGCCGCGCGGCCGCGGCGAAGCGGTCCTCGTCCTGCCCGGCTTCGGCACCGGCGACGCCTCCACCGCCGTCTTGCGCGCCTACCTGAACCTGCTCGGCTACGCCGCGCAGGGCTGGGGTCTCGGCACCAACCGCGGCGACGTGGCGGCCCTGCTGCCGCGGGTGATCGAACGAGCGACGCGCGCCGCGTCCCGTGCCGAGGGCAAGGTGCGACTGGTCGGCTGGAGCCTCGGCGGCACACTGGCGCGCGAGACGGCGCGCGAACGCCCGGACCTGGTCGAACGTGTCATCACCCTCGGCACGCCAGCCGTCGGCGGCCCGAAGTACACCGCCGTCGGCGCCGTCTATCGCCGCCAGGGCTACGATCTCGACGCCATCGAGGCGGCGGTCGCGGCGCGCGAGCGTACGCCGATCGGCGTGCCGCTGACGGCGATCTACAGCCGCGGTGACGGCGTCGTCGCCTGGCAGGCGTGCATCGACCGTCACACGCCGGGCGTCGAACACGTCGAGGTGCGCGGGACGCACACCGGCCTCGGCTTCAATCCGGACGTCTACCGCATCGTCGCCGCCCACCTGGCGCGCTGAATCCGAAACCTGGCTGCACCCGCTCTGTCCCGGTGGAGGGCGCCGCCCGCCACGGACGAGCAACGGGCGTGGTCGAGCTCAGCCCGCCGGCCAGTGCAGCGGCCAGTGCGGGTGCCACGGCCGCTCGCGCTCGAAGGCCCGCGCCGCCTGCAAAACCAGATCGTCGCGCTGGCGCGCCGCGACGATCTGCATGCCCATCGGCAGGCCGCGCCGCGACAGGCCGATGCGCACCGTCGCCGCCGGATGCCAGGAGAGGTTGAACGGGATGGTGAATGAGCCGACGTTCGACCACGGCTGCGCCCGCCCCTCGGTCTCGCTCGGGTAGGGACCGGGAGCCGGATACGGATCGAACGGCACCGTCGGCGTGATCAGCGGATCGTAGCGTTCGAACACCGACGCGCACCAGCGCACGATGCCAGCCCGCAAGGCGGCGAGCTCGCCGAAGCGCGCCGGGTTCATCTCGCGGCGCGCCAGCTCGACGCCGGCGAGCAGGCCGCGCCCGAGCAGGTGCTCGCGGCCGGCCAGGTGCGCGTCGAGCTGCGCGCCCATCAGGAAGGCGCCGAGCAGGCCCCAGGTGCGGCCGGCTTCCGGCGGACCGCCCGCGACGGGTTCGACGTGATGGCCGAGCGCGGTAAAGACCCCGACGGCGTCCTGGACCGCGGCGGCAATGTCCGACTGCACCACCGCGTAGCCGAGATCGGCCGAGTAGCCGATGCGCAGGCCGCGCGGCGCCGGCGCGCGCAGGCGCTCGAGGTAGGAGAAGCCGGGGTGCGGCAGGCTGGTGGGATCGAGCTCGCAGATGCCAACCACCTGATCGAGCACCAGCGCCGCGTCCTCGACCGTCTTCGTCAGCGGTCCATACACCGCCGTCGCGCCGTAGTCCCAGTGGTGCACCTGCTCGCGCGGCACGCGTCCAAACGAGGTCTTGAGTCCGAAGCAGCCGGTGAAGCTGGCGGGAATACGGATTGAGCCGCCGCCGTCGCCGGCGGTGACCAAGGGCAGCACGCCGGCGGCCATGGCCGCCGACGACCCGCCGCTCGAGCCACCCGGCGTCAGGGCGAGATCCCACGGCGAGCGCGTCGTGCCGTGCAGCCGATTGCGGGTGTAGGCCGGGGCGCCGAACTCGGGCGCGTTGGTCTTGCCGACGACGATCGCACCGGCGGCCCGCAGGCGCTGCACCTGCACCGAGTCGGCCTCGGCGACGCGGCCGGCGAAGAGCGGCGAGCACTCGGTCCACGCCATGCCCGCCACCGGCTCGAGCTCCTTGACGCCGAGCGGCACGCCCTCCAGCGGCCGTGCCGCGCCGGCGGAGATGCGCTGCTCGGCCGCGCGCGCGTCGGCCAGGCACTGCCCAGGGTCGCGCCGCAGCACCACCGCGTTGAGGTCGGCGTGGGTGGCGTCGATGCGCCCCAGCACCGCCTGCATCAGCTCGACCGGCGACGCCGCGCGGGCGTGCAGGCGTTCCGTCAGCTCGACCAACGACAGCGACAAGAGTTCGTGCATGGCGCCTCTTAGCCCTCTTCGGGCAGGCGCGGCTAGCGAAGCACACGCCTTCAGTGCGATTCGCACCACTGCCGGATGTGCTCGATGAACGTCGGGCCGAGGTCCTGCAGCTTGCGTTCGCCGACGCCGTAGACGCCGGCGAAGGCGTCGAGCGTGGTCGGGCGGCGGCGCGCCAGGTCGCGCAGCGTCGCGTCGTTGAAGACGATATACGGCGGCACGCCGCGCGCCTCGGCGAGGGCGCGGCGCAGGCCGCGCAGGTGGTCGAAGAGGTCGCGGTCGACGCCCTCCCACGACTCCGTGGCGGCGCGCGGCAGGCTCGCCGCGGTGGCCAGCTTCGGCTGCACGAGCTGGGCCGGGCGCTGGCCGCGCAGAACCTCCCACGAGGCGGCGTTGAGGCGCAGTACCGGGCGGTCGCCGCTGCTGCGGTCGAGCAGGTGCTGGTCGACGAGCTGGTGCACCATCGCCGTGACGCCGCCGCGCTGCAGGTGCTTGAGCAGCCCGTAGGTGGTGAGCTGCGCGTGCCGGCGGGCGCGGATGCGCTCGGTGTCGGCGCCGACCAGGATGTCGACGATGTGAGTGACGCCAACCCCCTCGGCGCGCGCCACGGCGGAGAGGATCTTCTGCGCCGTCACGGTACCGTCGCTGGCGCCCTCGACCTCGCCCAGACAGACGTCGCAGGCGCCGCAGTTGTCGCGTTCGTAGGCCTGGCCGAAGTACTCCGACAGCGTCCTGTGCCGGCAGGCGAGGCCGGAGGCAAAGCGCTGCATGTGGCGCAGCAGCTGCTTGCCGGCCTCCAGACCGTCGCTCGCGGCGCCCGCCTCGGCGGCGCTGCGCTCCATGAGGCGCTCGATGCGCACCACGTCCGCGCCGGAGTACAGCAGCACGCACTCGGCCTCGAGGCCGTCGCGGCCCGAGCGGCCGGTCTCCTGCTGATAGTGCTCGATCGATTTCGGCAGGCCGGTGTGCAGGACGCAGCGCACGTCGCTGCGATCGATGCCCATGCCGAAGGCGACGGTGGCGACGACGACGTCGAGCTTCTCCTCCGCGAACGCCTCCTGGGTGCGGCGGCGCAGGCCGCTGTCCATACCCGCATGGTAGTGCGCGGCGCGCAGCCCCTGGGCGGCCAGTTGCGCGGCGAGCGACTCGGTCTCGCGCCGGCTCAGGCAGTAGACAATGGCCGCCTCGTCGGCGTGCCGGCGCAGCACCTGCAGGGTCTGGCGCGCCGTATCGCCGCGCGGCACGACCCGGTAGGTCAGGTTGGGGCGGTCGAAGGTGCCGACCAGGAGCAACGGATCGGCGAGCTGCAGCTGCGTCGCGATGTCCTCGCGCACGCGCTCGGTGGCGGTGGCGGTGAAGGCGCGCAGACTGGCGCCGGGGATGCGCGTCTTCAACTCGGCGAGCTGGCGGTACTCCGGCCGGAAGTCGTGGCCCCAGTGACTGATGCAGTGCGCCTCGTCGACGGCGAAGTCACGCACGCCGGCGCGTTCGAGCCAGGTCAGGAAGCGCGGCGCCAGCAGGCGTTCGGGGGCGACGAAGAGGAGGCGGTAGCGGTCGTCGGCGAGGCCCTGCTCGACCTCGCGCATCTCGTCGAGCTCGAGGCCGCTGTGCAGGGCGGCGGCGGGGTAGCCGTTCTCGCGCAGGCCGTCCACCTGGTCCTTCATGAGCGCGATGAGCGGCGAGATGACGACGTCGATGCGGCCGGCGACGGCGGGCGGCACCTGATAACACAGGGACTTGCCGCCGCCGGTCGGCAACACCACCAGGGCGTCGCGGTGCGCCAGGCCGGCGGCGATCGCCGCCTCCTGCATCGGCCGCAGCTGCTCGAAGCCCCAGTAGCGGCGCACGACGTCGAGAACGGCGGGATCGGGCATCGCGCTGCGGCTAGCCGCGGTGCGCGACAGTGTCAATGAGCGAGGGGGCTCATCGCGGCGGTCCGGACTTCCGCCCCCCCGCAAAAGGTGCGATCTGAACCGAATGCAGACCGTCGTAACGACGCTGATGGGAATCGACTTCCCGATCTTCGCATTCACCCACTGCCGCGACGTCGTCGCGGCGGTGACCAACGCCGGCGGCTTCGGCGTACTCGGGGCGGTCGCCCACACGCCCGAGCAGCTCGACATCGATCTCGCCTGGATCCGCGCGCAGACGAAGGGGCGGCCGTTCGGCGTCGATCTGCTGATTCCGCGTCGGTACGTCGGCGCCGAGAGCGGCGGCATCAGCGCCGCGGACCTGCGCGCCCTGCTGCCGGAGGAGCACCGCGACTGGATCGACGCCTTGCTGGCGCACCACGGCGTGCCGCCGCTGCCACCGCCGGGCCCCGACAGCACGCGCGACGAGCGCGGCCTGGCCGGGCTGCGGGTCGACGCAAAAAGCCTGGCGCCGCTGATCGAGGTCGCCTTCGAGCATAAAGTGAAACTGCTCGCTTCGGCTCTCGGGACACCGCCCGAGTGGCTGATCGAGCGCGCCCACGCGGCCGGGATTCCGGTCGCCGCCCTCGCCGGCCGCCTCGACCATGCCGTCGCGCACCAGCAAGCCGGCGTCGATATCATCATCGCCCAGGGCACCGAGGGCGGCGGCCACACCGGCGAGATCGCGACCATGGTCCTGGTGCCGCAGGTGGTCGACGCCGTCGCGCCGGTGCCGGTGCTCGCCGCCGGCGGCATCGCCTCGGGGCGGCAGATCGCCGCCGCGCTCGCGCTCGGCGCGGAGGGCGTCTGGTGCGGCTCGGTGTGGCTGACCACCGAGGAGGCGGAGACGCCGCCGGTGGTGAAGGAGAAGTTCCTCGCCGCCACCTCGTCCGATACGCGCCGCTCGCGATCCCTGACCGGCAAGCCGGCGCGCATGCTGCGCACCGCCTGGACCGACGCCTGGGAGGCGCCCGACGCCCCCGCGCCGCTCGGCATGCCGCTGCAGAGCATGCTGATCGCCACCGCGCAGCGGCGCATCCACCGCGTCGCGCACCAGCCCGACTCGGGCGCCCGCGCGCTGGCGACCTACTTCGTCGGCCAGGTGGTCGGCCAGATGAACGAGCCGAAATCGACCCGCCGCGTCATGAGCGAGATGATCGAGGAGTTCGTCACCGTCATGGAGCGCCTCGACCGCCTCGTCGGGGAATGAACGCGGCACCCGCGGCGGATCCGGCCCGCCGGCCGGCGCGACGGTCAGCGCCACGGGTACTCGAGTTGCAGGGCGACGAAGCGCGCCGTCGGTACACCGTCTCGCTCGGCGATACGGGCGAGGGCATGGTCGAGCGACTGGCCGGGCGGAACGCGCGCGTCCGGCACCTCCTCGATGCGGTCGAACGTTCCCGGCGCCGCGACGGCGTCGGGGCGCAGCCGCAGCCCGCGGCGGGTGACGATCGCGCCGGGCGCGATGGCGGTCGTCAGCGTCGTCGCACGGTAGGTGCGACCGAGCGCGTCGGCGGTGAAGCTGAGGCTGATCTCGTCGATGCCGGCGGCGATCGGAATGCCGACCCGCTCCCAGCGCCAGACGGCGAGCAGGTTGGCCGCCGCCGTGGCGAGCTGGCGCGCGTCGAGGTGATAGCGCGCGCTGTCGTGCGCCGCGCTCCAGTCCGACACGCCGAGCTCAGCGGCCAGCGTCGCGGCGCGGGCGCGACCGGCGATCGCCTCGACCAGGGCCAGCGACGCCGGTAGCGAGGCGCTGACGCCGGTGGTCGTCAGCAGCGGCCCGTCGCGCACATAGCGCCGGTCGCGAATCCAGCGGGTGCCGGTGAACTTCGCCTGCAGGTCGGCGAACGAATACCAGTGGCCGGTGGCCGCGCGCTGTTCGAGCAGGCCGGCGTTGGCCACCAGCCAGACACCGTCGCAGATTCCGACGATGGTCGCGCCAGCCCGCGCCTGCGCCCGTAGCCAGGCGATCAGGGCCGGTTGCTCGATGTTATGCACCGCGGGGACGACGACGTAGTCGGCGCCGCCCGGGTAGCGAGCGTCGAAGGACGCGAGAGTCTCGCGCGGCTCGAGCGTCAGGGCGGGCATCAGCTGCACCGGGCCGGACTCCACCGCGACGTCGACGACGTCGACCACACCCGACTGCGCGAGGACGCCGTAGGGAACGACGAAGTCCGTCACCTCCGTGCCGTCGTTGGCGGCGAGGACGGCGACCAGCGGCCGCGCCGCGGCGCGGCCGGCGCACAGGGGCAGGAGGACGGCGAGCAGCAGCAGGCGTCTGGACATGCCCCGGCACCCTAGCCCCGCGCGGCGCGCCCACGCAGGACAAACAACGGCCGAATCCTGCCATCAACGTCGAGCCGCGCCGGACTTGCCCGAACAGGAAGCCGCGTGCCATCCATCGCTCGACCGCCGTCGCCAGTCCTGCCGCGACGCGACACCACCATGGCTCGCTTACTCAAGATCGCGCTTGGCTTCGTCGGCGGCCTCGTCGGCCTGACGGCGCTCGTGCTGCTGTCGGGCGTCCTGCGTCCGGGTCGGCAGGCGACGCCGATCGCCGGCGCGCCGCCCCCCGGCACGGGCTTCGTCGGCTACCCGGTCGCGCCGCAGCCGCTGACGGGATTCGCGGCGCAACAGATTCTGCACCCGTACATGGCCTTCGAAGGCGGCGGCCTGCACGGCAACGCCTACAATTCGGACGTCCACGTCACCGGCGGACCGCTCGGCAAGAACCTACGGGTCACCTCGCGCCAGGTCTCGCCCTTCCCCGGCGGCGTCTGTCCGACGATCACCTTCGCGCGCGACGGCCTGATCGTCGCCATGTGCGCCTCCTTCTCGGGCTTCGAGATCAACCTGTTCGAACCGCACACCCTCGCCCTCCTCGCCACCCACAAGCTGGTGACCCGGCCCTCCACCTTCGCGGCGCTGGTGAAGTGGAACATGGACCTCATCGTCCTCGACACCAGCGGCGGTAGTTACTTCTACCTCGACAACGAGGACCGCGCCGTGCTCGCCGATGCCGACCAGCGCCTGCAGCGCCTGGGCCATCGCCGCACCGCCGATGGCGAGTGGGAATTCTACGTCGCCGATTCGTGGGACCTCGAACCGTACGCCCCGCACGACTGTCTGGATATCGACAACTGGCTGCCGACCGGCGAGTGCGATCCGGTCACCTCCGTGATGCCGGATTACCGCGGGCGCATCTGGTGGGTGACGCGCTTCGGTCGCGTCGGCACGGTCGACCCGACCACCGGCCGCATCGCCGTGCATCGGTTTGCCGGCGAGGAGATCCAGAACAGCCTGTCGGCGGATCGCGACGGCATGTACGTGATCACCGATTTCGCCCTCTACCAGATGGTGGCCGATGACGACGGCACGCCGCGCACGGTGTGGCGGGAGGCCTACCTGCGCAGCAACCGCTACCGCTACGGCAACATCAACAACGGCTCCGGCTCGACGCCGACCCTGATGGACGATGAACGCGGCCGCCGCTACGTCGCCATCACCGACGCCGGCGACGATCGCACCGGCCTGGTCGTCTATCGGCGCGAAGCCGACGTCCGTGGACCGCGCCAGATCTGTCGCGTGCCGCTGTTCGGCCAGGACGCGTCGGCGGTGGAGATCTCGCCCATCGGCTGGGGACGTTCCCTCGTCGTCAAGAACGATGCCGGCTATCGCAGCGCCCTCCACGGCACGTCGGAACAGGCCATCGCCGGCGGCATCGCGCGCGTCGACATCCGCGCCGACGACAGCGGCTGCGACGTGGTGTGGACCGCGCCCAACCGTGTACCGGCGGTGGTCAGCAAGCTGTCGACCAACGGCTTGCTCTATTTCTACACCTTCGAGCAGCAAGCGGACGGCACCAACGCCTGGTTCTTCCTGGCGCTGGATTTTCTCACCGGCAAACCCGTCTACAAACAGTTCGTCGGCGCCGGACAGGCCTTCGACATCAACTGGGGCTCGCCGGCCATCGCCACCGACGGCACCGTCTACCTGGGCGTCTTCAAGGGCCTCCTCGCCATCGCCGACACCGCGCCCGGTGAACGATAGCCGCATGCACTTTCACGCCTACCTCGCCTTCACCGACCCGGTAACGCTGTTCAGGATCCTGAGGACCAACGGCGGCTTCGACGCCCGCTACAGCGCGCGCGTGTGCCTCCTGTTCCTCGTCTCCGTCGTCATGCTGCCGTTCACCTGGCTCGAGCGGGCGCTGTACGGGCGGCGCCTCGCCGCGCAGCGCCTCAGCGACAGTCCGCTGATCATCCTCGGGCACGACCGCAGCGGCACCACCCATCTGCTCAACCTGCTCAGCCTCGACGCGCAGTTCGCCTACACGCGCCCGTCGCAGATGATACTGCCCAGCTGCTGCCTGCTGTTCGACGCGGCGATCGACCGCCTATTGAGCCGGCTCGACTACCGCCGCCCGTTCGACGAGATGGAAGTCGGCCCCGGCAGCCCGCAGGACGACGCAGTGCCGCTGGTGAAACTGACGCCGCACTGCGAGTACCACAAGTACAGTTTCCCGCGCAGCTATCGCGCCTGGCTCGACGCCTACGTGTTCACCTTCAGCGCCGATTCACCGGCGTACGCGGAATGGCGACGCGTCTACCTCGGCACCCTGCGCAAAGCGGCGCTGCTGATGGGCCGCGACCGTCCGCTGCTCAAAAGCCCAGCCACCATGGGCAAGCTCAACGTGCTGCTCGACCTGTTCCCGCACGCCAAGTTCATCCACATCAAACGCGATCCGCACAAGGTCATTCCGTCGCAGATCCATCTGCACCGCACCATGGCGCGCAAGTACGGCCTGGAAACCGTCACCGACGCGCAGCTCACCGACTTCGCGCTGTATCAGTACCAGGGCTACATGCAGGGTTTCCTGCGCGATCGGCACCTGATCCCCCCCGCCAACCTCATCGAGATCCACTACGAGGACTTCGTCGCCGATCGCATGGGCTGGTTGCGCACCATCTACGACACCCTCGCGCTGGGGGATGCCGCCGCCACCGCGGCGCGGTGGGAAGCGCACATCAGCCGCGTGCGCGGCTACGAACCGCACCGCTTCCCCGCCGACCCCGTCCTGCGCGACCGCATCGACGCCGAGCTCGGCTTCGCCTTCGCGGCGCTCGGGTATCAGATAACTCCAGCCTCGGCCGCGCCATGCTGACGCGCATCAGGCGAACCCTCGACGCCAACATCGACTACGGCAGCGCGATCATCGCCGCCTTGTTCCTGGGTACGGTCGTATTCTGCCTCAACTATGCGCACGGCGCGGCACGGGCCGTTCCCGCCGCGCTCAAGCAGGCGACCTACACGTTTTTCGTCGCCGGATTCATCGTCAAGAACAACGAGCGACTGGCGCGGCGACTGGCGTCGCCCGCCGCCTCCCTCCTGCTCGCGGCGACGGTGTCGAGTTGCCTGGCGGTGGGGCTCACCTTCCTCGTGCACAGCGCCCGCGGCACTCCGGAGCCCGTGCTCTCCACCCTGCCGACGGCGCTGATCGGCCCGCCAGCGTTCCTGCTGCTCGGCTGGCGTGCCCGCCGCGCGACGAGCGGCGCGGCGCCGGCATCCGACTGAGTGCGTGCGCTGGCCGCCCCGCTTCTGCTAGCAGGCCCCGACCCTCGATGACGGTAGCCGCGACGACCGCCCCCCGGCTGAGGACGTTGTACCAATACGTCCCGGCCCTCGACGCCCTGCGAACCTACAGTCTCGCGGCAGCGCGCGCGGACGTGCTCGCCGGCCTGTCGGTGGCCGCCGTCGCCGTCCCGCAGGCGATGGCCTACGCGATGATCGCCGGCCTCCCGGCCCAGTACGGCCTGTACACCGCCATCGTCATGACGACGGTCGGGGCGCTGTTCGATTCGTCGCGCCAACTGATCAACGGCCCGACCAATGCGATCTCCATCGCCCTGCTGAGCGCCATCGGCTCGCTGCCAACGCAGGACGAGCGCGTCCAGGCGGCGGTGCTGGTGGCCTTCCTGGTGGGATCGATTCAGATCGTCATCAGCGTGCTGCGCCTCGGCGACCTGACCCGCTACATCTCGCATTCCGTCATCATCGGCTTCACCGCCGGCGCCAGCGTGCTGTTGGTGCTCGATCAGACCAAGAACCTGCTCGGCCTGACGGCCGTCGGCAACGTGCACGAACACTTCCTGGTCCGTTTCTGGCTCACCCTCACGCAGGGCGGCGCAATCCACGGCCCGACGCTGGCCATCGGCCTGGTGTCGATCGCGCTCATCCTGGGGCTGCGCTGGCTGAAGCGCGTCGCCGGGGTGCGGTTGTTGCCCGAGTTCCTGATCGTCATCGTGCTCATGGCCGCGGCGGTGGGGCGATTGGGGCTCGTCGAGCACGGCGTCGCGGTGGTCGGCGACATCCCGGCGGCGCTGCCCTCGCCGGCCTGGCCGGCGCTCGGCGTACCGCATCTGCAGGACCTCGCGAGCAGTTCGCTGGCGATCGCCCTGTTGGGCCTGCTCGAGGCGATCTCGATGGCGAAGGCCATCGCCTCGGTCACCGGTCAGAAGCTCGACATGAATCAGCAGTGCCTGAGTGAGGCATTGGCGAACTTCACCGGCAGCTTCTTCCAGTGCATGCCCGGCTCGGGCTCGCTGACGCGTTCGGCCATCAACCAGCAGGCGGGGGCCCAGACACAGTGGTCGGGCGTCGTCTCGGCGGTCGCCGTCGCGCTCATCATGCTCGTCTTCGCGCCGTACGCGCGCTTCATTCCGCGCTCCGCGCTCGCCGGGCTGCTGATCATCACCGCGGCGCGCATGGTCAACCTGCGCGACCTGCGCTACCACATGCGCGCCTCGCGCTTCGACGCCGTCATCGTCGCCACCACCGCCGTCGCCGCCGTCGCCATCTCGATCGAGTTCTGCGTCCTGATCGGCGTCTTCATGTCCTTCCTGCTCGCCGTGCCGCGCATGAGCCGCATGCTGCTGACGGAGTTTCTCGTCACCGATCGCACCGTGCGCGAGCGCCGTGAGGACGACGACGAGTGCGACCGCATCCTCATCTTCGGCATCGAGGGCGAAATGTATTTCGGGTCCGGCTCGAGCCTCGAGCAGCACCTCGACGCCATCGAAGGGCGTATCGGGCCGGCAACGCGCGCGGTGGTGCTGCGCCTGAAGCGGGCCCGCAACGCCGACGCCGTCGGCCTGTCGCTGCTGGGAAAGTTCATCGACCACGTGCAGGCGCGCGGCGTGCACGTCATCCTGTGCGGCGTCCAGGAAGCGATGGCGATCCGCATGCAGAAATGCGGCGTGACCGACAAACTCGCGCCGTCGCACCTGTTCCTGGAGCAGCCGGTCAAGCAGACCAGCACGGTGCTCGCCATCCGCTACGCCTACGAGCTGCTGACTGAGTTCTGCCCGACCTGCCCGCGCCGCCACGCCATCGCCGGACCGCTGCATTACGAAATCTAGCGGCCTGTACCGGACGGATTGGTCGCGCCGGTGCACCGGGGACATGCGCGACCGCCTTGGGATCCCCTCACCCCGGCGCGGCGCGGCCGAGCATGGTGGCGAGCGTCGCGATGAGCGTCTCAGTGACGACCGGTTTGTCGAGCCGCGGGTGGCCGCGCAGGGATTCCGGCAGCATGTCGAGGTCGGCGTAGCCGGTGACGAAGACGAACGGCGTGCGTCGTTCGACGAGAACCTCGGCGAGCCCGGCAACGCTGCCGCCGCGCAGGTGAATGTCGAGGATCGCCGCGTCGCAGGGCCGTTTCTCTATCAGCCCCAAGGCATCCGCCGCCGTCGGCGCGATGACGACGACCTCGCAACCGCAGGTGGAGAGGAGGAACTCGAGCGATTGGGCGACGATGAAATCGTCCTCGACGATCAGGATCCTCGCCCCGCGAAGGAGCCCCGGCGCGGATTCAATCGGCATGCGCTTCCTCCACGACATCGCGCATCGGCACGATCAGCTGCCAGTGGACGCCGTGCGTGGCGTAGTCGGCGACGGCGCGACTGCCGAGCTCGTAGCGGAGCGCGTCGTCGATCAGGGTGCTACCCAGACCGCGCCGCACCGGCGACGCCACCGGCGGCCCGCCGGACTCGCGCCAATCGATGCACAGACGCCGGTCGTCGTCGCCCCCCAGCGCGACGGCGACGATCTCGACGCGGCCGGAGGCCACCGAGAAGGCGCCGTACTTGGCGGCGTTGGTCGCCAGTTCGTGCAGCGCCATGCCGAGGGCGCGCACCGCGCGCGGCGTGAGGAGCACCGGGGCGCTGTCGATCACCAGCCCGTCGACGGTGCTGCTGTATGGACTGACGGTGATCTCGATCAACTTCGCCAGGGACAGCCTCTCCTCGGCCAGGGCCCGGTGGATGCGCGCCAAGGCGGCCAGGCGTCCGTCGAACGCCGCGGCAAACTCGGGCAGCGACCCGGAGATCGCCAGCGTCTGCTGGGCCACCGCCTGCACCGTGGCGAGCGTGTTCTTGACGCGGTGGTCGAGCTCCCGAACCAACAGCCGCAGCGCCTCCTGCGCGCTCTCTCGCTGCTCGATCTCGCGCTCGAGCTGCACATTGGCCGCACGCAGACTGGCGGTGCGGTCGCTGACGCGTACCTCGAGTTCGTCGCGCCCCTGCTGCAGTGCAGCCTCGGCGCGGCGCCGCTCCACCATCTCCGTGCCCAGTGCGGCGGCCGCCGCTTCCGCTTCCCCGGCGCGCACGTGCGCGGTCCAGGCAAACCGGCCCAAGGCGGTGATGAGCAGGGCCGTCAGCGCGCCCGCCGCCAGCGCCAACGTCGAGGTCGCGAACGACCAGCGCGCCAGCGCGCGGGACGGCGTCAGGCGCACCCGCCAGCGCAGCCCGCGCAGATCGACCTCGGTCGAACTGCCCCAGTCCGCATCCGCGATCGCCGCCGCCGGGCGGTGCTGGTAGATGAGATCGGCGCCGTCGTAGATGTCGATCGCATAGTCGTAGGTCGCCGGCTTGGCCAGGACCGCGCCGAGCAGGTCGGAGATGCGGAAGACGCCGAGAATGACGCCGGCGAACGCGCCGGCGTCGTACACGGGTACGGCGACGAAGAATCCCTGCTTCCCCTGCACCAACTCGATCGTGCGGCTGATGACGACGGCATTGCGATCGCGCGCCGATTCCAGGGCCGCACGGCGGCGCGGTTCGAATCCCAGGTCGAGATCCCGCGCCGCCTCGTTGCCCTGCAACGGCACGACCCAGCGCACATGCAGGGAGGGATCGACCCATTCGATGGCCTGGCAGGCCTCGTCGCTCGCCAGCATCGCGGCCTCGATCTCCCAGGTGCGGCGAGCGGGCTGCTCCATCTCGAAGACGCGGGCCAGGCGCATCAGGGAGCGGACGCGGGACTCGATCGCCGAGGCGATCGAGTCCCGCGTGGTGATCTGCTCGATCTCCAGCCGGCCCGCGAACAGCGCCTGATCCTGGAGGCGCAGGCGCGTCCAGACGACGCCGGTCAGCGCCAGCACCGCTAGCCCGGGGACGAACGGCAGCCAGCGCACGATGGTCCCCGCGCGCGCCATGCATCTACCTCGCGCGTAGTAGTGTGAGGGTCAAGCGACGCCGGTCCAGGCGGCCGCCACCCGAGGTCGGGCGGCGCGCCCGCGCACGCGCCTCAGCCGCCTCGCCGGGGCATTCGGTTGGCCGCCGCCGTCGTCGCCCGGTAGAGTCACCGGCCATGCGCATCCTCGTCATGCTGTTGCTCCTCGCCACCCCCGCCGGCGCCGCGACCACCGTCGCACACGGTATCGCCACGCACGGCGACCTCAAGTATCCGCCCGGCTTCCCCCACTTCGACTACGTCAATCCCGATGCGCCGAAGGGCGGCGCCATCCGCTTCTACGGCCTCGGCGGCTTCGACACCTTCAACCCGTTCGTCATCAAGGGCGATCCCGACGCCGGTAGCGGACGCATCTACGACACCCTGATGGAGGCGTCGGCCGACGAGCCCTCGAGCGAATACGGTCTGCTCGCCGAGACGGTCGAAACCCCCGCCGACCGCTCCTGGGTCGCCTTCACGCTGCGTCCGGAGGCGCGCTTCCACGACGGCCGGCCGGTCACCCCGGCGGACGTGATCTGGAGCTTCGAGACACTGCGCGACAAGGGTCGCCCCTTCTACCGCGCTTACTACGCCAACGTCGCCCGCGTCGAACAGAGCGGCGAGCGGACGGTGAAGTTCACCTTCAAGTCGGGCGAGAACCGCGAGCTGCCGCTGATCCTCGGGCAACTCCCGGTGCTGCCCAAGCACTACTGGCAGGGCAAGGATTTCGAGGCCACGACGCTCACCCCGCCGCTCGGCAGCGGCCCGTATCGCCTCGGCAAGTTCGAACCCGGACGGTGGAGCACCTACGAGCGTGTCGCCGACTACTGGGGCCGCGACCTGCCGGTGAACCGCGGCCGGCACAACTTCGACAGCGTCCGCTACGACTACTACCGCGACATGACCGTCGCCCTCGAGGCGCTCAAGGCCGGCGCCTACGACGTGCGGGTCGAAGCGTCGTCCAAGGACTGGGCCACCGCCTATGACATCCCGGCGGTGCGCGACGGACGCCTGAAGAAGGCCGAGTTCAAGCACGCCCGACCGGCCGGCATGCAGGGCTACGCCTTCAACCTGCGCCGGTCGCTGTTCCAGGATCGCCGCGTCCGCCAGGCGCTCGGCTACGGCCTCGACTTCGAGTGGGCCAACCGCACGCTCTTCTACGGACAGTACACGCGCAGCCGCAGCTATTTCGACAACTCCGAGCTGGCCGCCGACGGGCTGCCGCAGGGCGCCGAGCTGGCGGCCCTGGAACCGTTCCGCGACACGCTCCCCGCCGAGGTGCTCAGCGCCGAGTACCAGCCGCCGGTCACCGACGGCTCCGGCAACATGCGCGATAATCTTCGCCAGGCCGCCGCGCTGCTCAAGGCGGCCGGCTGGTCGGTCGACGCGCAGACCAAGAAGCTCGTCAACGCCGCCGGCAAACCGTTCGAGTTCGAGATCCTCCTCGTCGACCCCGCCTACGAGCGCATCACGCTGCCGTACGTGAAGAATCTCGAGCGCCTCGGCATCACCGCGCGCGTGCGCACCGTCGATCCGGCCCAGTACCAGCGTCGCACCGACGACTTCGACTTCGACGTCGTCATGCACGCCTGGGGTCAGAGCCTCTCGCCCGGCAACGAGCAGCGCAGTTACTGGACCTCGGCCTTCGCCAACCAACCCGGCAGCATGAACGTCGTCGGCCTGCAGGACCCGACCGTCGACGCGCTCGTCGACCAGCTTGTCGCCGCCCCCGACCGCACCAGCCTGGTGGCGCGCACCCAGGCCCTCGACCGCGCCCTGCAGTGGGGCTTCTACGTCGTCCCCAACTGGTACATCGCCTACGACCGCCTCGCCTACTGGGACAAGTTCGGCATGCCCGACACGATCCCGCCCCTCGGCGTGCAACTCGACACCTGGTGGGCGAAGCCCTGAGCAGGACCTTCAACGCGAAGACGCGGAGAGTGCCCTTTCCAGATCAGCTTCTCCGCGCCTTCGCGCCTTCGCCTTGAAGAATAGAGATTGATGGCCGCGTACATTATCCGTCGCCTGCTGCTGATGATCCCGACCCTGCTCGGGATCATGCTGCTCAACTTCGTCATCATCCACGCCGCGCCGGGCGGGCCGGTGGAGCAGCTGCTGGCGCAGTTGAAGGGCACGGCGGTCGGCGCCACGGCGCGCGTCAGCGGCGGCAGCACCGAAGTGGCGGCGGCGCCGCCGACGGGCGCGGCGAGTGGCGGCGCCTACCGCGGCGCGCAGGGGCTCGATCCGGCGCTGGTGAAATCACTCGAGAAGCAGTTCGGCTTCGACAAGCCGGCGCACGAGCGCTTCGTCATGATGCTCGGCAACTACCTGCGCTTCGACTTTGGCGACAGCTTCTTCCGCAGCCGCTCGGTGATCGGACTGATCGCCGACCGACTGCCGGTGTCGATCTCGCTCGGCCTGTGGACGACCCTGCTGGTCTACCTGATCTCGATTCCGCTCGGCGTCGCCAAGGCGGTGCGCGACGGATCGCGCTTCGACATTTGGACCTCCGGCGCGGTGATCGTCGGCACCGCCATTCCGGGGTTTCTGTTCTCCATCCTGCTCATCGTCGTCTTCGCCGGCGGCAGCTACCTGCAGTGGTTCCCGCTGCGCGGCCTGGTATCGGACGACTGGAGCCAATTGCCGTTCTGGCAGAAGATCACCGACTACCTGTGGCACATGACGCTGCCGGTCCTGTCGATGGTCATCGGCGGCTTCGCCAGCCTGACCCTGCTGACCAAGAACTCCTTCCTCGACCAGATCAACCAACAGTACGTCCTCACCGCCCGCGCCAAGGGCCTCGGCGAACGCCGCGTGCTGTACGGGCATGTCTTCCGCAACGCCATGCTGATCGTCATCAGCGGCTTTCCCGCCGCCCTGCTCGGCATCCTCTTCACCGGCGCGCTGCTCACCGAGGTCATCTTCTCCATCGACGGCCTCGGCCTGCTCGGCTTCGAGGCGGCGGTGAAGCGCGACTACCCGGTGATGTTCGGCACCCTCTACGTCTTCACCCTGCTCGGCCTGCTCACCAAGCTGGTCGAGGACCTGACGTACGTGTTCGTCGATCCGCGCATCGACTTCGAGCGCCGATGATCCAGAGAGAAATCAACGCGAAGCCGCGACGGCGCGGAGCGCGCGAAGCCGATCCTGGAATTGCTCCGCGCCCTCCGCGCCTTCGCGTCTTCGCGTTGAAAAGGCTCCCGTGACCCCGCTGAATCGGAGGCGGCTGGCGAACTTCCGCGCCAACCGGCGCGGCTGGTGGTCGCTGTGGATCTTCGCCGCGCTGCTGGTGGTGAGCCTGGGCGCGGAGTTGGTGGCCAACGACAAGCCGCTGCTGGTGCGCTACGACGGGCGCTTCTACGTCCCGGTGCTGACGGCGTACCCGGAGACCGACTTCGGCGGCTTTCTCGAGACCGAGGCGGACTACTCCGACCCGGAAGTGCAGCGGCTGATCGACGCGGACGGGTGGATGCTGTGGCCGCCCATCCCCTATGCGTACGACACGACGGTGCGCGACCTGCCCGGGCCGGCGCCGTCGCCGCCGACGCGTCAGAACTGGCTCGGCACCGACGATCAGGCGCGCGACGTGACGGCGCGGCTGCTCTACGGGTTCCGTCTGTCGGTCCTCTTCGGCCTCATCCTCACCGTGCTCAGCTCGCTGATCGGCATCGGCGCCGGCGCCGTGCAGGGCTACTTCGGCGGCTGGGTCGACCTGTTGCTGCAGCGCTTCATCGAGATCTGGTCGGGTATGCCGACGCTATTCCTGCTCATCATCCTCGCCAGCGTCGTGACGCCGAGCTTCTGGTGGCTGCTCGGGCTGCTGCTGCTGTTCAGCTGGATGACCCTGGTCGGTGTCGTCCGCGCCGAGTTCCTGCGCGCGCGCAACTTCGACTACGTGCGCGCCGCGCGCGCGCTCGGCGTCGGCGACGCGGCGATCATCCGCCGTCATCTGCTGCCCAACGCCATGACGGCGGCGCTGACCTACCTGCCGTTCGTCACCAGCGGCGCGGTGGTGACCCTCACCGCGCTCGACTTCCTCGGCTTCGGCCTACCGCCCGGCTCGCCCTCGCTCGGCGAGCTGCTGCAACAGGGCAAGAGCAACCTGCAGGCGCCGTGGCTCGGTCTCTCGGGCTTTGTCGTCATCGCCCTCATGCTGACCCTGCTGGTGTTCATCGGCGAGGCGGTGCGCGACGCCTTCGATCCGCGCCGCACGCTGGCCGGCGCACCGCCGCCGGTGCCATCGGTCGAGGCAGCGCCGGTCGCGTCCGCCCCCGCGGCGGCGGACGCCGCGGCGCTGCTACGCGTCGCGGATCTGCAGGTGACCTTCGGCGCCACCGCGGCGGTAAGCGGCGTATCGTTCACCCTGGCGCGCGGCGAGACGCTCGCCCTGGTCGGCGAGAGCGGCTCGGGCAAATCGGTGACGGCTCTTTCCATCCTGCAGCTGCTGCCGCAGTCGGCGCGGGCCAGCGGCCGCATCCGCTTCGCCGAGGTCGACCTGCTCGGCGCCGACGACGCGACGCTGCGCGAGATCCGCGGCGACCGCATCGCGATGATCTTCCAGGAGCCGACGACCTCGCTGAACCCGCTGCACACCATCGAGCGGCAGATCGGCGAGGCTATCACCCTGCACCGAGAGCTCGACGCGGCGGCGGCGCGCGCGCACACCATCGCCCTGCTCGGCCTCGTCGGCCTGCCCGAGCCCGAGCGCCGCCTCGGCGCCTATCCACACGAGCTCTCGGGCGGCCAGCGGCAGCGGGTGATGATCGCCATGGCGCTGGCCAACGAACCCGACATCCTGATCGCCGACGAGCCGACGACGGCGGTCGACGTCACCATTCAGGCACAACTCCTGGCGCTGCTCGAGGATCTGCAGCGGCGCTTCGGCATGGCGATGCTGTTCATCACCCACGATCTGTCGATCGTGCGCGCCGTCGCCGACCGCGTCTGCGTCATGCAGCAGGGCCAGATCGTCGAGCAGGGCCCGCTCGGCGAGGTCTTCGCCGCGCCGCGCCACCCCTACACGCAGCGCCTCCTCGCCGCCCAGCCGACGGGCGCGCCGGCGCCGGTGCCGGCCGACGCGCCGCTGCTGTTGCACTGCGCGGACCTGCGCGTCTGGTATCCCATCAAGGCCGGCGTGCTGCGTCGCACGATCGACAACGTGCGCGCCGTCGACGGCGTGACGCTGCAGCTGCGCGCCGGCGAGACACTCGGCATCGTCGGCGAGAGCGGTTGCGGCAAGAGCACCCTCGCCCTGGCGCTGCTCGGCCTGGTGGCATCGCGCGGCCAGCTCGACACCAGTGGCCTGCGACCGCTGCGGCGCCAGGCGCAGATCGTCTTCCAGGATCCCTACGGCTCGCTCAGTCCGCGGCTCTCGATCGGCCAGATCATCGCCGAGGGCCTGCGCGTGCACGACCCCGGCGCCGACGAAGCGGCACGCGTCGTCGCCGCGCTGCGCGAGGTCGGCCTCGACGCCGAGGTACGCCACCGCTACCCGCACGAATTCAGCGGCGGCCAGCGCCAGCGCATCGCCATCGCCCGCGCCCTCGTCCTGCAGCCGAAGCTGGTCGTGCTCGACGAGCCGACCTCCGCGCTCGACGTCTCCGTGCAGGCGCAGATCATCGACCTCCTGCGCGCCCTGCAGGCCCGGCACGGCATCGCCTACCTGTTCATCAGCCACGATCTGCGCGTCATCCGCGCCATGAGCCACCGCGTCGCGGTGATGCGGGACGGCGTTATCATCGAGACGGGCGATGCCGCGGCCGTCTTCGGCGCCCCGCAGGCCGAGTACACCCGCACCCTGCTGCGCGCGGCGCTCGGCTGAGCGGCGGCCGCCGAACGCAGAACCGGGTGTCGCGTGCCGAGCCGCCCGCACCGGCCCCGTAGGCGATCGCCGACAGAAGGTTGCGCACGCAACCGACAGCGCCCGATCGGCGCTGCCCGCTCAGAACGCACGAAGGCCCGGCGACATAGTCGCCGGGCCTTCGAAACGGCCGAATCGGAGCGTTGCCTATTCCTGCACGTAGGCGTTCTCGCTGTGCGCCGAGAGATCGAGGCCGATCGCCTCGTCCTCCTCGTCGGCGCGCAGACCGATGACCGCCTTGATGCCGAGCAGGATGATCACCGTCGCCACCGGGGCGAAGACCGCGGTGAAGGCGATGCTGGTGAGCTGCACCATGATCTGCTGGGCGTTCGACTCGATGCCGGCGCCGAGGGTGGTGGCGAAGATGCCGGAGGCGAGGGCGCCCCAGGCGCCGCCGACGCCGTGCACGCCGAAGGCGTCGAGCGAGTCGTCGTAGCCGAACATCGGCTTGAGGATGGTCACCGCGCCGTAGCAGATGATCGCCACGCCGAAGCCGATGGCGATGGCGCCCATCGGGCTGACGTTGCCGCAGGCGGGAGTGATGGCGACCAGGCCGGCGACGGCGGCGGTGGCGACGCCGAGAGCGGTCGGCTTGCCGCGGTGCATCCACTCGATCGCCGCCCAGGTGAGCGTGGCGGTCGACGCGGCGGTGCTGGTATTGAGGAAGGCGAGGGTGGCGAGCGGGCCGGCGCTGAGCGCGCTGCCGGCATTGAAGCCGAACCAGCCGGTCCACAGCAGGCCGGCGCCGGTCAGGCACAGCACCAGGTTGTGCGGCGGCATCGCTTCCTTGCCGTGGCCGCGGCGCGGGCCGACGAGGATCGCGGCGACGAGCGCCGAGAAGCCGCTCGACATGTGCACCACCAGGCCGCCGGCGAAGTCGATGGCGCCGGCGTCGAAGATCCAGCCGCCGCCCCACACCATGTGCGCCAGCGGACAGTACACCACCAGCACCCAGATGGTGATGAAGGCGACGAAGGCGGAGAACTTCATGCGCTCCGCCACCGCGCCGATGATCAGGCCCGGGGTGATGATGGCGAACATCGCCTGGAACATGATGAAGACATACTCGGGGATGTTGCGCGGCGGGGTGGCGAAGTTGGCCGTCACCGAGTCCATCGTCACGCCGGCCAGACCGGCCTTGGCGAAGTCGCCGACGTAGGCGCCGTCGCCACTGAAGGCCAGACTGTAGCCGACCAGAATCCACAGCACGCCGACGACGGCGGCGCAGAAGAAGCACTGCACGAGCACGTTGAGAACGTTTTTGGCTCGCACCAGGCCGCCGTAGAACAGCGCCAGGCCGGGCAGGGTCATCATCAATACCAGGGCCGTCGAGGTCAGGACCCAGGCGGTGTCGCCGGAGTCCACGACCGGCGGCGCCGCGGCAGCGGCGTCCTGGGCGAAAGCGGCGGCGCTGCCCAGCAGCGGCGCGGTGAACGCTGCGAGGCGCAGCGGCAGGCGCCCTGAGGCGCGATAGCGTGCATCGATCGACATCGTCTGGAACCCCCTCGATGGAATGGCGTCGTACGCGATGGAGTGCGTGCCCTTGCGAGCACCGCACATCTCGTCAGTGAATGACGGGGATCAAAGCAACGCCGGTGCCACAAGCGGCGCGAAGCCGAGACCATCCCAACCGGTGCAGATCCGAGCTGCGGTGCCTAAACCGCAGGCACCAGTGCCCACGGCGCGGGCTGCCCATGCGGCCGACCCAGCCGCATCGAATTCCGCGCCGGATCCTGACCGCAGCCGGCGCGACCCAGCCTAACGTGCTGATTTAGTTGAAGACGTGCGGCGAGGGCGGCGACGCGGCGGCGGCATGTCCAAGGCGTCCATCTCGACCTGCAGCGCCTCGGCCAATCGCTCCGGATCCGCCAGCACGGTCGGATCGGTGGCGAGGCCGACGCCGAGGGTCGGCCCGTACGAAACCAGAGCGATGGCCAGGGGGGTGCCGAACATCATCGGCGCGAACGGGAACACCAGGTCGATGCGAGCGCCGGCGAGAAAGCGCTGCTTGGGCGGTCCGGGCACGTTCGAGCAGATGAGCTGGGTGCGGCCGGCCATCTGGTGCGCGATGCCGCGGAAGACGGCGGCGGGGAGAAGCGCACTGGCCTGCATGAGGAGTTGGGTGGCGGAGCCATGTCCGTCGCGCTTGGCGACGCGCGTCTGCGCCTGGATGGCCGCCAGGCGGACGCGTGCGTCGGGCTCGCCGACGGGCAGCTCGACGGGGAAGCCACCGACGCGGTTGCCGAGGTCGGCGCGCTCCTCTACTCGGCGCAGGTTTACCGGCACCAGGCAGGTGACCCGTTCGACGCGCACGCCGCGGCGGCGCTGGTAGCGGCCGATGGCGCCGCTGACCAGCGTCAGCACGAGATCGTTGAGGGTGCAGTCGAGGCGCACCTTGATCGGCCGCAGGCGCGCCAGCGGCAGAGCGACGGTGGCCAGGTGGCGCCCGATCCCAGACCCGGGCGCACCGGCGGGGGCGGCGCTGGAGGCGGCGACCTCGGCGGCCAGGCCGCCCAGCCCACGCGCCAGCTTGCCGAGCTGGCGCAGGGCGTCGGCCGGGTCGCCGAGGGCCTGCCCGAGCGCGCTCGCCGCCGCGGCGGCGCCGCGCAGCAGGCGTGCCGGCGGCGTCGTGTCCGACACTGCCGGCCGCGCACGGCGCGGCACCGGCGCCACCGGATCGGCGCGACGCGCCTGGCTCAGCGCGTCGAAGAGCGCGTTGGAGCCGACCCCGTCGAGCACGGCGTGGTGCAGCTTCATGAACAGCGCCGCCCGACCGCCCTCGAGTCCGCCGACCAGGTGCGCCTCCCACAGCGGTCGTAGATGATCGAGCGGCGCCGAGAACACCTCGCTGACGAAGGCGAGCAGACGCGCCTCGGTCGCCGGCGGCGGCAGCAGCACCTCGCGGAAGTGGTAGTCGAGGTCGAACTCGGTGTCCTGTCGCCAGGTCGGCATGCCGACGCCGAACGACGGCTCCGTCACGCACTGGCGCAGGCGCGGCATGACACGGCTGGCGCGTTCGAGGGCGGCGCGGCAGCGCTGTCGGTCCGGGGCGCGGTCGAGCAGGAAGAGCCCAGCGACCAACGGCCGCAATTGCGGCGTCGCCGCCTCGGCGTACCAGAAGAAGGCGTCCGACGCCTGCATCGACACCGGCGTGTTGGTGGGACGAAGAGAACCGTTGCTTGGTGTACTACGAGACATACGTCCCCCTCCTGGGGCATCCACTCGCTAGCGGCGCACACGGGACGCGCCGATGACCGCCGTCAGATACGGGTATGATCTTTGGCAGCCGCGCGGTTCAGCTCGACGGCGGGCGATCGCCGCGAGCGATGGCCCGCAGGGCCGGCGGATCGGCGAGGGCGAGCTCCTGGCGCGCGCCGCGGACAATGCCGTCGCGCTGCCAGCGGCTGGTGATGCGGATGGCCGTCTCGACCGTCGTGCCGATCATGTCGGCGAGTTCCTGGCGGGTCGCGGTCACCACCACCATGCCGTCGCGCGGCTGGCCGAGCTTGTCGCCCAGCGCCAGCAGAAGGCGCGCCAGGCGCTGGTCGACGGGCTCGTG
Organism: bacterium; assembly: GCA_031401035.1. Taxonomy (GTDB): domain Bacteria; phylum Desulfobacterota; class Binatia; order HRBIN30; family CADEER01; genus JANNRA01. The sequence goes on from JANNRA010000079.1 coordinate 51,712, forward strand.
CGCGACCGACTGCAGCCGCTCGTGGGCGGCGCGCAGACGGCCGGTGACCTGCTCGAGGATGGCCGCGCGCAGGGCCGGATAGAGCTGGCAGAGCTCGCGTACCAGCAGCGCCGGGACGCTCCACACGACGCTCGCCTCGGCACTGACCGCGCTGGCCGGATACGGCCGCTGCTCGAGCGCCACGACGGCGCCGAACAACTCGCCGGGCGCGATCACCTCGGCGATCAGCTCACGGCCCTCGGCACCGAGCTTGACGATGTGCACCAGCCCGGCGTGCACCGCCCAGACGCGATCGGCGAGCGCGCCCTGGCTGAACAGCGTCGCCCCCCGCTCGACCCGCTGCGCGTGCGTCGCCGCCGCCAGGCGCGCCCGCTGCGGCGCCGGCAGGACGCGAAATCCCTTCAAGTCGTCCATCGCCGCGGGCTTCGTCCCGTCCGTCATACCTGCCCTTTGTCATATGCACCGCTGCCGCGCATCAGTGCACAGCGCCGCCAGACGGGCAGAGTCCGCCCATGGCTCCACGCTGGCGAGAGGCCCAACCGTGTCTCGGGGCGGTGCGTTATGAGGGTCGCCGCGTCTGGTGCGCGACGCGCGCCCAGCCGGCAGTGGTCAGTGTCGTCGAGCGCGACGACACCGGCACGCCACTGCGCTTCGTCCGCTGGTGCTCGCTGCGCGGCCTCGGCGCCTGCGACGAGCGCTGTCTCGCCGCCGCGCCGCTCAGGTGAGGAGCGCGCCGAGGGCCTGCGTGGCGGTCAGCGAGCCGGTGCCCCAGGCGCTCACCGGCAGGCCCATCACCTGCTGCACGGTGAGGCCGACGCGCGTCACCGGCTCGCCGTTGCCGCGCACGTGCAAGCCGGGTCGCAGGCGGCCGCCGGCGGCGCCGGCGAGCATCAGCGGTAGCGTCGTCACCTGGTGCGACTTGGCGAACGAGACATCGGAGTGCGCCAGCACCAGGCAGTGGTCGAGCAGCGTGCCGTCGCCCTCGGGCATCGCCGCCAGGCGCGCGACAAAGCCGGCCCAGGCCTGCATCGACTCGAGCACGAAGGCGGTGGCCTCCGGCTGGTAGCCGAGGTCGGCGTCGACCAGCTCGTCGTGCGTGAGCTGATGATGCGCGGTCTGCGTGCCGGCTTTGCGCAGCTCCGAGGTGCCCCACGAGAAGAGCATGTTGAAGACGCGCGTCTGGTCGCAGAGCAGCGCGAACACCAGCAGCTCGGTCATCAGCTCGTGCGTGCGCCGCGCCTGCGCCAGTTCGGTGCCAACGTCCTCGCCACGCGGCGCCGCGGCGCGCCGGCAGGCGTCGAGATCGGGCGGCGTCAGCGACACCGCGAGCTGCGTCTCGAGCTGGCGCAGCGAGGTGAAGTACTGGTCGAGGCGCTGGCGATCGTGGCTGCCGAGCTGGTGTGCCAGCCGCGCCGCGTCCTCGCGCACCGCCGACAGCACGCTCTGACGCAGCAGGATCGTCGCGTCGGGCACGAAGGGCCCTTCGCTGGGGTCGAAGAAGCCCGGTCCGAAGACGCGCGCGTAGAGCTCCAACGGCGAGACGGTGCTGGCGTTGACGATGCTCTCGCTGGCGCGGCTGTAGGTCTGGTTGGGCACGCCGGTGGCGTTGAGCTCGAGCGAACGGAAGCGGCTCGCGGTGCCGACGCGGCCGGAGATGAGCACATCGAGGGTCGGCGCCGGCACTTCCGGTTCGACGCGCGGGACCGAGCCGGTGAGCGTCGACATGACGCCGGTCCAGTGCGGCAGGTTCGGCCGTCCGTCGAGGATGGTGTTGAAGCCGCTCAAGATGCTGACGTGCCGGCGCACGTCGGCCAGCGCCTCGAGCTCGGGCGGCAGGTCGTAGTCGGCGCCCTCGGTCTCGGGGACCCAACGGTCGGGGTTCATGCCGCAGCCCCAAAACCAGGTGCCAAAGCGCAGCGGCAGCGGCGCGCCCTGCGCCAGCGCCGTGCCGTTACCGTTCAGGAAGCAGTCGAGCAGCGGCAGCCCGACCGCGACAGCGGCGCCGCCGAGCATACCGCGCAGCACCGTGCGCCGATGGATTGCTCTGGTCATGACGATTGGGCCCCCGCGGCGATCCAGGCGCGGATCAGGTCGACGTCCGCGTCGGTCAACGGCGTGCCGACGAGCGGCATGCGGGCGCCGAACGTTCGGCTGCTCGGCTCGGTGAGCTTGCGCAGCAGGAAGCTGGTCTCGGGCGCGAAGGGTTCGACGCGTAGCAGGCCGGCATCGCGCGCCCCCGCGATCGTCGGCATGGCGCCGACCAGGGCGTCGTAGGCGGCGCCTGCCTCGAGCACCAGGCCGCCGGAACGGGTCTGCTGGCTGTGGCAGAACTGCGTCGCGCAGCGCGGCGTGAAGATCTCGTCCTGCAGGCGCTGGAAGGCGACGGTCGCCGGCGTCGCGCTGGGCGCAGCGGTCGGCGTCGCGGCGCGCGGCGTCGCATCGGTCGGCCGCGCCGTCGCGCTCGGCGGCGGCGTACCCGCCGCCGTCGCGGCCGCGGTCGCGGTCGCCGTCGGCAGCTCGGCCGTGCGCGCCCCGGAGGTGGTGCGGAACACCTCGCTGAGGGCGATGCGCCGCAGCGCATCGCGCAGCCGATAGCCGTCGCGCTCGAGATCGGCTTGCACCTCGGCCAGCCAGGCGCGCTCACCGGCGTCGACCTCACGGCCGACGGCGTACTTATAGAGGCTCTCGACGAAACACGGCCCGAGGGCGGGGTCGCCCGCCAGCGCCGCGCCGAGACCGATCGCGTCGTCGAAGACGGCGCCGTTGAGTTCGCCGGACGGATCGATGACGGCGCCGTTCTCGGTCTCGCGGTAGGCGCCGACGCCGTCGAGCTGCTCGAGGGCCAGGCCGATGGGGTCCATCAGGCTGTGGCAGCCGGCGCACACCTCTTCGGCGACGTGCACCGTCAGGCGCTCGCGCGCGGTGCGGCGGTTCGCACCGCCCTCGGCGGCGAAGTCGGAGAAGTCGATGTCGCCCGGCGGCGGCGGCACGTCGGTGCACAGCAGCACCTCGCGCACGAACTTGCCGCGCAGCGTGGGCGAGCTGCGCCCCGGATGGGCGCGCAGGGCGAGCAGGCTGATGTGGGTCAGCAGCCCGCCGCGCGCGTCGTCGCCGGCGAACTCGTACGGCTCCCAGCCAACCGCAGTACGCACCGGCACCTGGTAGACGAGCCCGAGGGTGCGGGTCATGAACGACCGCCGCGTCGTGAACAGCTGGCGATAGTCGGCGTCGTCGTCGAGCAGGTGGGCGGTGATGACCCGCAGCGTCTGCTCGCGCGCGTCCTGGATGAGTCGCTGGCTGAAGACCGGGAAGAGCGCCGGGTCCTTGCGCACCAGGCCGTCCTCGATCTCGTCGAAGCCGTAGAGGTCGGAGAAGAAGGCGCGCGCCGCGTCCGCCAGGCGTGGCGCGGCGAGCAGGCGGTCGACCTGCGCCGTCAGGCCGGCGGTGTCGATCAGTTCGTCGGCGGCCGCGGCGGCGAGCAGCGTCTCGTCGGGGGTCGTGTTCCACAGCAGGTAGCTGAGCCGCGTCGCCATCGCCGCGCTGCTCAGCCGCTGCCGGCGCGGCTCGCTGGGATCGGGCTCGGCGGTCTCGACGCGGAAGAGGAACTCGGGCGAGAGCAGCAGCGAGGCGAGCGCCGCCGTCAGCGCGACGCGGGCGTCGCCGTCCGGCGCGGCGGCGGCGACGCGCCGAGCCACCTCGTCGTCGTCGAGCGGCCGCCGCAGTAGGCGGCCGCCGACGCGGCGCACCAGCGCCTCGACGCAGGCGGCGTCCGGCTGCGACGCGCACGGCGGCAGCGCGTCGCGCTGCGGCGACGCCAGCGCCTGCTCGGCGATGGCGTGCGCCAGCGTCTCGTACTGCTCGAAGCCGGCCCCGGTGACGCTGACAAACGAGGCGCCGACGGCGAGCAGGCCGGCGCGCCGGTTGTCGGGCTCAATGCGGCCGCCGACGGCGATGTCGTCGCCGAGCACGTCGGCGATCGTCGCCCGGTACTGCGCTGCCGTGAGGCGGCGCATGGCGAGCGGGCCACCAACCCGCAGCGGGGCGGCGGTCGGCACGCTGGTCGGCGGCGCCGTCGCCGTCAGCGTCGGTACGGCGGTGGCGCTGGCGACGGCGGTGACGCTCGGCGCCAGGGTCGCCGTCGGGGTGCTAGCCGCACCGCCGCCCGTACCGCCGCCGCAAGCCCCGAGCAGCGCCAGCAATGAGCCGGCGCCCTCCACGGGCCGGTCATCCGAGGCGGCCGGCAGCGCCGCGTCGCGGGTGTCGCTCATCGCGCCACGAATGCCGGCACCGCGGTGAAGTGGTAGCCGACCGATAAAGACGTGCAGCGCCCGCGCGCCGCGTCGTAGTCGCCGTCGGCTTCGCTGGCGAGCGCGGCATAGAGGCCGGAGCAGGTGTAGCCGAGTGCCGCGGCGCCGGCCGGGCCGGCCTTGCGACCGTAGATGTCGTACAGTTCCTCGACCGGCTGGAAGCCGAACAGGGCACCGTGCGCGCTGCCGTCGGGCGCCAGCGTCAGGCGCAGCGATGCGTCGTGGAAGGTGAGGTCGCCGGCGACGATCTGGATGTTGAGCCGCACCCGCGCATCCATCGGCCCGGCGCTGAGCACGCCGTCGACGATGCGGCCGCGGCCAATCGCGCTGCGGTAGCGCGCATCGCTGTGCACGCTCAGGGTCCCGAACGGCAGCAGTGCGCCGTCGGCGCCGCGCGGCGGTGCGTCAGTGCTGCCGAACACCTGCACGCGCACGTCGTCGTCGTTGCGCAGATCGTCGACGCCCCACAGCTCGATGAGGATGGTCATCGACCCGTCGCGCACCGCCTGGTCGACGACGATGTCGGCGATCTCGCCCGGCTGGAAACCGCGCACGCAGCCGACCGCGCGCCAGTACTGCAGATCGATGCCGGCGCCGCCGGCGGGCCCGGCGAAGTCGTCGTGCGCGCAGGCGCCGCCGGCGGCGCTGCTGGAGACCGTCTCGTCGAGATCGACGCCGTCGACGACGCCGGCGGCGGCAACGCGCTGGAACAGCGGATCGACGTTGGCGGTGGGATCGGCACAGTCGTCGGCGAGCGGCGGGACGTGTTCGGCCGGATTCAGGTTGAAGCCGGCGGGACAGACAACGCCGTCGTGCATCGGCGCGACGGTGCCGAAACCGGAGACGACGAAGCCGAGGACCACGGCGTCGGCGCCGGGGACGGCGGCGTCGTCATGGCGGTAGCGCAAAGCCACCGGGGCGAAGGCGGTGGCGACGCCGTCGCCCAGGCCGACCGGCGGATCGTCGAGTTGCATCGCGGCGCGCAGATGGGCGACGGTGAAGTGCTGGGCGATCTTCCAGAACGCCGCCGGCGCCAGGTTGTGCGGGCGGCACCCTTCCAGCGCCTGCGCCAGGAGCGAGGCCGGAACCGGGAAGCCGGCGTCGATCAGCCGCTGGATGAAGTTGTTGCCGCCGTAAATGATGGCGCACTGGTCGGTGAAACTGTTGTGGCTCGCCGTCAACACCGACACGAAACGCTTCAGCGGCGGCAGCGCCTCATAGGTGGCCTCGAGCGACGCGATGCCGCCGTCCTCCTCGCCGACCAGCAGCAACACCGGCTTGCCGACGACATCGGCCCCGGACCCGCCGGTGGCAAAGCCGAGCATCGCCTTGACCTCCGGCCGGTCCGGCAGCGCGAAGGCGGCCAGCCCACCGGCGGAGTGTCCGGCGGTGGCGATGCGGCTCGGGTCGACACCACCGGCAAGCGGCGAGTTCGGGTCGGCGCTGGCGGCCGAGAGAGCGCTGATGCTGGCCAGCACCACTTCGCCGGGATCGCGGTTGGTACCCGGCGGCAGCAGCCCGACCTGCGCCAGCAGGCCCCACTCGAGATGATCGAGCGAGGCGACGACGAAGCCGTGCGAGGCGATGCCGGCGAGCAGCGCCGAGTAGACGTGGCGAAAGCCGCCGGCGCCGTGGCTGAACGTCAGGACCGGGAACGGTCCGGCGGCGCTGGCCGGTAGATCGCGGTAGGCGTCCATCTCGACGGCGATGTTGAGATCGGGGGGCAGGATGGCGACGATCGGCGCCGGCAGGACCTCGAAGGATCGGTAGACGGCCTTCTCGCGGCCGATCTCGGCCCCCGCCTCGATCGGATACCAGACCTCGATGTCGCGATCGCCGAGGTTGAGCGTCGTCACCCCGACCACGTACGGACCGCGTTCGGCGTAGCGGGCGACGCCCGAGAGGTCCGGCGTCGCGCTCGGACTGGCGGTCGCCGTGGCGCTCGGCACCAGCGTCGCGCTGGCGGTGACGGTGGCGCTCGCCGTGATCGTCGCGCTCGGCGGCACGGTGGGGCTGCCCGTCACCGACGCGGTCGCCGTCGCCGCGACGGGTGTGGGCGTCGGCTTACCGCCGGCACTGCTGCCGTCGCCGCAACCGGCCGCCGCGCCGAGCATCACCGCCAACGCGACCGCCGCCGTCACTCGCCCGGACGAGCGCTCCCGCACACGCGCAACCATGCCATTCCCCCTCATCCCGCAGAGAGCACGGTTGCGCAGACACTGACAAGCGCGCCTGCGTGCTCTGTCCGCGGTGGATCGCCGATCCCGCCGGGTCCATCCGATTGGACCGGTGGTGGGCCACCGACTTCCCCCGGGTGCCCGATCGGCGGAGACGGGCGGGTTTCGATCGGCCGTGGGCCCACCTTGCAATCGGCCAGCCCGAGTCCAGAGGGGGCAACCTTCCCTTTGCGCGCTATTTTGAGTAAAAATACTCAACACGATGAGTGAATCAATGAGCCCCCTCTTTGAGCGTGAGTACGGTGCGGTGCTGACCGCCCGATTGGCCGAGCAGCGGCGCTTTCTGCACGTGGTGGCCGGACCGCGCCAGGTCGGCAAGACCACGCTCGTGCAGCAGGTGCTGGCGCAACTCGATCGCCCCAGCGTCTTCGTCTCCGCCGACGAACCGGCGTTGCGCGATGGGGCCTGGCTGGCCGCGCAGTGGGAGCGCGCTCGTCTGCTGGCGAATGACTCTGGCAAGCAGGGCGCCGTGCTTGCGCTCGATGAGGTGCAGAAGATTCCCGACTGGTCGGAGGCAGTCAAGCGGCTCTGGGACGAGGACACCCGACACCGCCTGCCGCTGCGCGTGGTGCTGCTCGGATCGGCGCCACTTTTGGTGCAGCGCGGACTGTCCGAAAGCTTGGCTGGTCGCTTCGAGACCGTGCACCTGCCGCACTGGTCCCTGACCGAGATGCACACGGCATTTGGGTTCACCTTGGAGCAGTACCTCTACTTCGGCGGTTATCCCGGCGCCGCACCGCTCGTGGGCGACCACGCGCGCTGGCGGCGCTACCTACTCGATGCGCTCGTCGAGACCACGATTGCGCGCGACGTGCTGCTGCTCACACGCGTGGACAAGCCCGCACTGTTGCGCCGACTGTTCGAGCTGGGCTGCCGCTACTCAGGGCAGGTGCTCTCGTACACCAAGATGCTCGGCCAGCTCCACGACGCCGGCAACACCACCACGCTGGCGCATTATCTGCAGCTGCTGGCCGGGGCCGGAATGCTGACGGGCCTCTCGAAGTACTCCGGCAAGGCGGTGCGCAGCCGGGGCTCGAGCCCCAAACTGCAGGTCTTCAACACGGCGCTGCTCACCGCTCAGTCCGGACTCACGCCCGCCGAGGCCCGCGCCGACCACGAGTTCTGGGGTCGGCTGACCGAATCCGCCGTGGGGGCGCATCTGGCAAACGCCGCGGCCTGTGGCCTGTGCGAGCTGTTGTACTGGCGTGAGGGCAACCGCGAGGTGGATTTCGTGCTGCGTTCAGGCCGCATGGTCGTGGGCCTCGAGGTCAAGAGCGCCCGTGCCCCGCTGGCGCACTCGGGCCTTGCCGCATTCAGCGAAGCGTTCAAACCTAAACGTACCCTGCTCGTCGGCGGCGATGGCATCCCGCTGAAAGAGTTCCTGTCGCGCCCGGTCACCGACTGGCTGAAACCCTGAGGCGAAACACATCAGCCGGAAATACGAAACGCTGAAGACCCCCTGGACTTCATTCGTTGGCTGGTGGCGTCCGGCAAACAGCACGTATCGTCCTGGACCCCAAGAGCATCGGGTACCTCGGTGCCACCGATCCGCAGATCCAGGTTCACGAGACGATCAGGGAGATCGAAGCGCGCCTCGGAGATTCAGCTGTACGGCTGCAGTCCGTCAGCGTCTCGAACACGCCGTCCGCCACGATGCGGATGCTGTGGCGCATGGATGAGCGCGAGATGCAGTTTCGGCAACCGGCGCGCGCATGGTCTCGCCCGCGTCAGGCTGGCGTCTGCGCGCGCTGCGCCAGCTGGCTGACGATGTGCGCGTGCTCGGCGCGCGTCAGGCGGTAGCGCGACAGGAACAGCAGCGTGAACAACCACAGTCCCATCAGGCCGGGTCCGACGATCCAGCCGAGCGCCGTCGCCTGGTGGGTGGCGATCTCGGGCACCGGCAGGCCCGGCACCGGGCGGGGGAAGGCGATCAGGTCGAGCGCCACGCCGGCGAGCAGCGTGCCCACCCCGGAAGCCGCTTTGGCGGAGAAGGCGATGGCCGAGGAGAAGATCCCCTCGCGCCGCGCCCCGTGCTCGAGGTCGTTCTGGTCGATGGTGTCGCTGATCATCGAGCCGATGAGGATGCCGATCGACACCGCGCAGGCGATCATGAACGTCGCGTGCGCGACGAGGGCGGCGAGCAGTTCCAGGCTGCCGTTCGGCGGCGTCAGGTGCGCCAGGCGCAGGAAGACCGGCAGCGGCCCGATGAGCACCGAGGCCGTGGCGAGGGAGAGGGCGGCGCCGCGTTTGTCGAAGCGGACGCTGATCGGACCGGCGGCGCTGGCGCCCACCACCACGCCGACGACGATGGCCGGCAGGAAGGCGGCGAGCTGCTCGGGGGTGAACTCCCAGAAGTAGGTGTTCATATAGAGGCCGAAGACGTCGGTGAAGGCGCCGCCGACCGAGGCGAACAGCGACGCCACCACCAGCGTCCGGTAGGACGGATTGCCGAGCGCCTCGCGCACCTCGCCCTCGAGCCGGCGCAGGCTGAAGCGCCCAGCATGCGGCGGCGACTTCAGCGTCGGGATCAGCCGATGCGTGCCGAGGGCGCACAGCAGGATGGCGCCGGCGATCATGCACGCGCCGACCACCGACCACGCCGCGTAGCCGGCCGGATCGCGCAGGCCGTCCGACACCTTGCCGCCCGGCGCCAGCAGCCACAGATAGGCCAGCGCGGTGATGCCGCCGCCGCCGATCCAGCCGAAGAGGTAGCGGTAGGTGACCAGCCCGGTGCGCTCGTCATAGTTCGGCGTCAGCTCCGCCACCATCGCATTGCTCGGAATCGAGTAGAACGTCATCGAGACACGGACCAGCACCGCGAAGCTCGTCAGCCACGCGAACAGCCCCCACTCCGAGAGCCCGGCGGGCGGATTGAACAGCAGCGCGAAGGTGACGGCCATCGGCAGGGCGGAGGCGTACATGTACGGATGGCGGCGGCCCCAGCGGCTGTGGGTGCCGTCCGAGAGCGAGCCGACGATCGGGTCGGTGATGGCGTCGACGATCAGCGCGATGGCACCGGCGGCGCCGCCCATCCAGCCGGGCAGCCCGAGCACCTGGTTGTAATAGAAGAGGAGGAACGTCTTGAAAGCGGCGTCCTTGACGCCTTCGGCGATCGAGCCGACGCCGTAGGTGAGCTTGGTCGACAGCGGTAACCGGGCGGTGCTCATAGGGTCAGGTCCTGGCGTCAGATCTTGACGAACTTCCTGGCGGTCTCAGCGCAACTCGTAGTCCGCCAGGCGCGGCGCCTGCATTTCGGCGCGAAAGCGGTCGTAGGTCCACGGCCAGGCGGTGGGCAGATCGTCGCGGTCGAGATACCAGCTGCGGCAGCCGCTGGCCCAGATGGTGTGCGTCGCCGCCTCGCGGCGCTCGGTGTCGAAGCGCTGCATCGCCGCCCGGGCGACGCTGATCTCGCGGCAGGCGCCGGCGCGCAACTGGTCGATCAGCTGCATGATGTAGGCGAACTGCAGCTCGACCACGTCGATGAGCGAGAAGTTCCCGACCGGCGCGTTCGGGCCGTTGAGCAGGAACAGATTCGGGAAGTCGGGCACCGCGATCGCCAGGTAGGCCGCCGGCCCCGCCTGCCACTCCTCCTCGAGCGTCCGGCCGCCGCGGCCGACGACCTGCATCGGGCGCAGGAAACGATCGACGCGGAAGCCCGTCGCCAGCACCAGCGCGTCGAGCGCGTGCAGCCGGCCGTCGACGGTGCGCACGCCGCCCGGCTCGACGCGCTCGATGGCCTCGGTGACCAGCGCCGCGTTGGGGCGCTGGATGGCGTCGTAGAAGTGCTCCGACAGGACCAGTCGCTTGCAACCGGCGCGGTAGTCCGGGCGCAGCTTCTCGCGCAGCAGCGGGTCGTGCACCTGGTTCTCGAGGTTCGCCGTGCAGTAGGCGTGAATCACCTGCAGCTGCGGCGAGTCCATGTCGGAGAGGTGATTCGAGAACCCGTTGATGTACATCTCCGCCACCTCGGCGCGGATCTGCCGCATCGCCTGCGGATCCTGGCGGAACGCCGCCTGCTCCGCCGCCGAGAACAGCGCGTTCTGGATCGGCGTGATCCACTGCGGCGTACGCTGAAACAGCGTCAGTCGCGCCGTCCGGTCGACCAGCTCGCTGACGATCTGCACGGCGCTCGAGCCGGTGCCGATGACACCCACGCGCCGGCCGTCGAGGGCGACGGCGTGGTCCCAGCGGGCGCTGTGGAACGACGCGCCGGCGAAGTCCTCGAGCCCGGCGATACCGGGATAGGCGGGGTGGTGCAGCACCCCGGTCGCGGCGATGACGACGTCCGCCGCGTCGCGCGTGCCGTCCGCCAGCTCGAGCTGCCAGCGTCCGTCCGCGAAGGTGCAGCGGACGACCTCACAGCCGTAGCGGATCAGCGCCGCGACGCCGAAGCGGCGCGCGACGGCGGCGAAGTAGGCCTGGATCTCGGCCCCCGGCGCGAAGTGTCGACTCCACTCGGGATTGAGCGCGAACGAGTAGCTGTAGAAATGCGACGGGACGTCGCAGGCGATGCCGGGATAGGTGTTCTCGCGCCACGTGCCGCCGAGCCCGTCGGCCTTTTCGTAGACGACGCAGTCGAGGCCGGCCTGCGTCAGCTTGATGGCGCTGAGGATGCCGGCCATGCCGGCGCCGATGACGACGCAGCGCAGAGCGCGACGCGGCGAGCCCGCGGGCAAGTCCGCGTCCGGCGGTTGGCATTCGGGCGTCATGCTGTACGTCCGCGTTGCCGCCCGCTGCGGGCGTCGGCCGGACCTTCGCGTGGCGTCTATCACGACGACGCCCGTGCCCGGCAACCGCGCCGCGACGAGCGGCCGCCCCGGCTGCTCAACCGCCGCTATGGTCGCTGACGCGCCGCGACGGGCTCACTTGATGAACAGCATCTCCTGGTAGGTCGCCAGCGGCCAGAGATCGTCGGCAACGACCCCCTCGAGCGCGTCGGCGGTCGTCCGCAGCGCGGTCATCGCCGGTAGCACCTCGTTGCAGTAGTGCCTGGCATGCTCGAGCGTGCCGGCGCCGTGGTGGTTGGCGAGGGCCGCTTCGAGCGTCGCGATGCCGCCCTGCAGGGCCTTCACCAGGCCGGTGAGCGTGTCGAGCGTGTCGGTGTCGAAGCTGTAGCCGACCGCCTTGAGGCTGGCGCAGGTCGCGGCGAGCTCGCCCTGATAGCGGATAGCGGCAGGGAAGATGATGGTCTTGGCCATCTCCACGGCGGTGCGCGCCTCGAGGCCGACGGTCAGGCAGTACTGCTCGAGGTAGACCTCCATGCGGCTATGCAGTTCGCGCTGGCTCAGTACGCCGTAGGTCTCGAACAGCGCCGTTGCGGCCGGGCTGCCGAGCACCGGCAGTGCGTCGACGGAGGAGCGCAGGTTGGGCAGGCCGCGCTTTGCCGCCTCCTCGTGCCACGCCTCGGAATAGCCGTCGCCGTTGAAGATGACGCTGCCGTGCTCGGCGAGGATCTCGGCCAGGACGGTCTGGATGGCGGCATTGAGTTTCGACGCGTCGTTGCCGACCGCCGTCTCCAACTTGCTGGCGATCCAGTCGAGCGACTCGGCGAGGATGGTGTTCATCGCCACCAGCGGCCCGGCGATGGACTGACCGGAGCCGACGGCGCGGAACTCGAAGCGGTTGCCGGTGAAGGCGAAGGGGCTGGTGCGGTTGCGGTCGCCGGCGTCCTTCGGCAGCTGCGGCAGGGTGTCGACGCCGATGGTCAGCGTCCCCTTCTCCTTCGAACTCGTGGCGCCGCCCTTGGTGACCTGGTCGAAGATGTCCGTCAACTGCTCGCCGAGGAAGATCGAAATGATGGCCGGCGGCGCCTCGTTGGCGCCGAGGCGGTGGTCGTTGGCCGCCGAGGCGACGACGGCGCGCAGCAGGCCGCCCCACTTGTGCACGGCGCGGATCACGGCGGCGCAGAAGACGAGGAACTGCGCGTTGGCGTGCGGCGTGTCGCCGGGATCGAGCAGGTTGCCCTGCGTCGCGTTGCCGACCGAGAAGTTCACGTGCTTGCCGGAGCCGTTGACGCCGGCGAAGGGTTTCTCGTGCAGCAGGCAGGCCATGCCGTACTTCTCGGCGACGCGCTTGAGGGTGACCATCAGCAGCTGCTGGTGGTCGGTGGCCAGGTTGGCGCTCTCGAACACCGGCGCCACCTCGAACTGGCCCGGCGCCACCTCGTTGTGGCGCGTCTTGACCGGAATGCCGAGCTTGAACAGCTCGCGCTCGCTCTCCAGCATGAACGCCAGGACGCGTTCGGGAATGGCGCCGAAGTAGTGGTCCTCGAACTCCTGCCCCTTCGGCGGCGCGGCGCCGAACAGCGTCCGGCCGGTGCCGAGCAGGTCCGGGCGCGAGAAGTAGAAGTGGCGGTCGATGAGGAAGTACTCCTGCTCGGCGCCGGCGTAGGAGACGACGGTCGCCGGGTTGACGTGGCCGAAGATCCGCAGGACGCGCTGGGCGTGTTTGTTCAACGCCTGCAGCGAACGCAGCAGCGGCGTCTTCTTGTCCAGCGCCTCGCCGGTCCACGACACGAAGGCGGTCGGAATGCACAGCGTCGTGCCGTTCGGGTTTTCGAGGATGTAGGCGGGACTGGTGACGTCCCAGGCGGTGTAGCCGCGCGCCTCGAAGGTGGCGCGGATGCCGCCGTTCGGGAAGCTCGACGCGTCGGGTTCGCCCTGGATCAGCGTCTTGCCGGCGAACTCGGCGATGGCGCCGCCCTCGCCGTCCGGGCTGAGGAAGCTGTCGTGCTTCTCGGCGGTGTGACCGGTGAGCGGATAGAAGACGTGCGCGTAATGCGTCGCCCCCTTTTCGATCGCCCAGTCCTTCAGGGTCGCGGCGACGGTGTCGGCGATCGACGGATCGAGCGTCGAGGCCATGTCGATGGTGTGCAGCAACGATTTGTAGACCGGCTTAGGTAGCCGCGCCTTCATCACCGCGCGGCTGAAGACGTTGGTGCCGAAGAACTCGCTCGCCGAGCGGTTCGAGAACGACAGGGGTTCGGAGATCGGCCGGTAGTTGGTGACCGCTTCGATGGCCTGCAGACGTGCCGCGCTTCCGCTCAAGGTCGTGTCCTCCAGAGATGTCCGTATGCTGTGGCGCCGCGGCGGCCGCCGCGGCACGCGAAGTTGAACCGAGTAGCGGATGCAAGGAGCGCGCCGCGCCGCGGCGGCACGGCAGGTCTTTGCGTCGGCGCGGCGATCGCCCCGCTCCTGCCTAGTTCTCGATCGCCCTGCGCAGGCGTTGGGCAGCGCGGTGGGGAACGAACTATCTGACACCGGCGCGGCATCGCGCTAGGGTGCCGCGGCACTGGAGGTGCTTATCATGCGACTGCGTTTCGGACCCGCGCGGGGCTGCGTCGGCATACTCGCCGGCATCCTGCTGGTCGCGTTGACGGGCCCGGCGACCGCCGGCCTGGGCCCGGTGCCGGTCCACGAGTACACCGATTTTCCCGTCCCGACCGCCAACGGTCAGCCGCTCGGCATCACCATCGATCGGGTCGGCAACATCTGGTTCACCGAGCCCGACGCGGACCGCATCGGTCGCCTCACCTCCGACGGCACGATCACCGAGTTCGTCGTCCCGACGCCGCCGAGCCGGCCGGGGCTCATCACCTTGGGACCCGATGGCAACCTGTGGTTCACACAGTTCGAAGGCAACGCCATCGGGCGCATCACGCCGAGCGGCGATATCACCGAGTTCCCGCTGCCCAACCCGCTCAGCGTCCCCTTGGCCATCACCGCCGGCGCGGATGGCAATCTGTGGTTCACCGAGAACGGCGACCGCTTCGGCGGCGGCGTGCCGCGCATCGGCCGCATCACGCCGAGCGGAACGGTGAGCGAGTTCACCATCGCGACGCACCCGCAGTTCATCACCGGCGGGCCCGACGGCGCGCTGTGGTTCACCGTCGCGGACGACAGCCTGGACGACGACGCGGTCATCGGCCGCATCTCGACGGTGGGGCAGCGCACGACGCTCAAGGTCGGCGGCGATCCCATCGGCATCACGGCCGGCCCGGACGGCGCCCTCTGGATCACCAGCGTGCGCGGTTTCGCCATCGGCCGCCTGACGCCGGCCGGCGCGTTCAGCTCGGTACTGGACTTCGCGACGGATGCGAGCGCGTTCGAGACGAGTTCGGTGCCGCTGAACCCGGTGGACGTGCGGCCGCTGCTGATCACGCGTGGACCGGATGACAACCTGTGGTTCACCTCGCAGTTCGGCGGCATCTGGCGCGTCAACCTGGCTGGCACGGTGACCAACGTTCTGACGACACCCGACGCCGAGGCGGGAGGCGACATCGTCACCGGCCTCGACGGCGCCCTGTGGTTCACCCAGCCGCAGGCCAACAAAATCGGCCGGCTGGCGAGCCTGGCGTTCAACTTTCTCAACCTCGGCGGCGGCGGCGCGCCGCTGGCGCTGGCGCGCGGCGCCGACGACAGCGTCTGGTTCGCCGACGCCGGCGGCAATCGCGTCGGCCGCATCGACCCGGCCGGCGGCCTGCTGCAGTTCGAGCTGGGGAGCGGCCACACCCCGACCGGTGTCGCCGTCGGAGCCGACGGCAGCGGCTGGTTCACCGGCCAGGAGAGCAACACCATCGGCCGCATCACGCCGCAGGGGGAGGTCATCGAATTCGCGATTCCGACCCAGAACAGCAGCCCGCAGGACATCGTCCTCGGACCGAACGGCAACTTCTGGTTCACCGAGTTCGACGGCAGCAAGATCGGGCGCATCACGCCGGAGGGGGTGATCACGGAGTTTCCCACCCTGACGGCGTTCAGCGGCCCGCAGGGCATTGCGCTGGGCCCGGACGGCAACCTGTGGTTCACCCAGCGCGGCGCCAATCGCATCGGCCGCATCACGCCAGGCGGCGTGCGCACCGACTTCCCCATCCCGACCGACGGCAGCATCCCGTGGGGGATCGCCGCCGGGCCGGACGGCAACCTGTACTTTACCGAGTACAACGGCGGCCGTGTCGCCCGCATCAGCACCGCCGGCGTCGTCACCGAACTCGGCACGCCGATCCTGACCTCGTTTCCGCAGTTCATCGCGCCCGGGCCGGACGGCGCCATGTGGTTCACCGAGAGCGGCGCCAACCGCCTCGGCCGCATCGCCGCCGACGGCCGCATCACCAAGTTCAACCTGCCGATCGGCCAGGCCAACCCGAGCGGCCTCGCCGGGCGCAGCGACGGCAGACTCTACTTCGGCCTCTTCAACGTCGAACGCATCGGCTACGTCGATCTCGCCGCCGCCGAGCCGACCCGGACGCCGACGCGCACGGCGACGATCACGCGCACCCCGACGGCGACGGTGCCGCGGACGGTGACGCCGGCCAGCACCGGCACGGCGACGCGGACCGCGACGCCGCCCGCCGATGCCACGGCGACGGTCACGGCGCCGGCGACGACGACGCCCACGACGAGCCGCACCGCGACGCCGACCGCGACAGCGCCCGTCGGCGCCACCGCGACGATTGCGCGCACCCCGACGATGACGCCGGCGAACACCGGCACGGCGACGCGGACCGCGACGGCGCCCGGCGACGCCACCGCGACCTCCACGCCGCTCGCCACGGCATCAGCGACGCCGAGCGCAACGGCGACCGGCGCGAGCTCGCACACGGCAACGCCGTCCGGGCTGCCGCCGACGCCGACGGGTACCCCGATCGCCACGCATACCGTCGAGGTGGCCACGGCGACCGCCACCGCCGCGGCGACAGCGTCGCCGGGCTGTGCCGGAGACTGCGACGGCGACGCCAGCGTCTCCGTCGCCGAGTTGATCTCGGCCGTGAACATCGCGCTCGATCTGTCGGCCGCCGCGACGTGCCCGTCGGTGGACAGCGACGGCGACGGCAGCGTGCGCGTCAACGAATTGGTCGCCGCCGTCACCCGCGCCCTGCAAGGCTGCGGCTGACGACACATAGCTGCCGCACCGTTCTGTGGATGACGTGCCCGCGCACCCGCTGATCAACGAGTCGGTCTGGGAGGCGATTGGCGGAGTGCTGCGGGAGGGGAGCTGGAGGGCGCCGCCCCGTCGGCGCCTGTTGGATGGAGCGACCGCGCCCCGATGAAACCGGCGCCGACGGGGC
>JANNRA010000080.1:0-44350 GCA_031401035.1 bacterium
CTCCTCCGCTGGCGGCTCATCGCCCGGCCGGCCGCCCGGCGCCAGGCGCGACTCGCGCCGGCTGCTCCACAGCGTCAGGCGGCGGGCGCCGCCGCCATCGGCCCCCGGCGCCGCGCCGCGCAGCTCGCCGGGCGGCGCGGCGGAACTGAATCGCCCATCGACGACGTAGCCGAGGCCAAACAGCACCAGCGCCGCCAGCCCCACCGCCATCACCGTCGCCTGAAACCGCTCCATCGCGAGGCGCAGCATCGATCCGCGACACGCGAGGTGTCAAGACAATCGTGCTGCCATAAAGTGCCGGGACGTGCGTGGCGGGCGCGGCGACCGACGCGCTCGCTGTCAGCGCCGGTCGATGACGCGGATGGCGTCGTCGCCGCGGCCGGCGACGAGTAGCCGGGCGCCGTCGACCGCCAGGCCCGACGGCTGCCGGATCGCCGTCCCGACCGGCGCCAGCTCCTGCCCGTCGGGGTGGAAGCGGCGCACCGCGCCCAGCGTCCAGTCGCTCAGGTACAGCGTCCCGTCGGCGCCGATCGCCAGCCCAACCTCCTTCAGGCCGCTGCCGCTCCAGCCGGAGATCGGCACGCTGCCCAGCCCGGTGCCATCGGCGGCGAAGTGCTCGAGGCGGTTGTTGCCGGCGTTGACCACCCACAGGTCGCCGTTCGGCGCCACCGCCACGTCGACCGGCTCGCGCAGCTGTCCGGGCTCGCTGCCGAGGCTGCCGACGGTACGCTGCAGGTGGCCGTCGCGGTCGTACTCCGTCACCCGCCCGCCGCCGGCCTCGGCGACATAGATGCGCCCCTCCGACACCGCCACGCCGCGCGGACTCGAGAGGCTCGGGCTGCCGGTGAGCGTGACGACATGGTGCCCATCGTGGTCGAAGATCTGGACGCGCTGATTCCACAGGTCGGCGACGTAGACGAACTCGTCGTCCGCGGCGACGTCGTGCGGCTCGCGGAACTCCCCCGGCGCGCTGCCCTGCCGGCCCCAGGCGCGCTGGAACTCGCCGGCGCGGTCGAACAGCTGGACGCGGTGGTTGTTGCGATCGGCGACCACCACGGTACCGTTCGGCGCCACGGCAACACCGATCGGTTGGTCGAACTGCCCTGGCGCGGTGCCGTGGCCACCGTCGAAGGCGTTGGCGCCGGCGCCTGGCGCCGCTTCCACGGCGGCGGCGCGCGGCGCCGGGCTCGACGTCGCCAGCACCGGTCCGGTGATGTCGAACCACGCCCCTCCCGGCAACAGCAGACCGATGGGCGTCATTTCAAACTCCTCCTCGAACGCATGTAGCGAGGCCGAGCGACGCGCCGGCCGCCAGCCGGCGGCGTCCGGCGCCAGCAACCCCGGCAGGGCGGCGAGATCGTCGAGGAAGAAGCGCCCGCCGGTCGGGGCGGCGACGCGCACGCCGGCGAGCCGCGCCGCCGCGCGCTCGAGCGGCAGCGGATCGTGCGGCTTGCCGTCGACGAACAGCAGCGCCTGGGCGTCCGAGCCGAGCTCGGCGACGATCTCGTACCAGCGCCCTGCCTCGAGCGCCGCCTGCGGCACCAGCACCGCGCTGGCGCGCCCGCGCGCTTCCAGGCCGCGTGCGGTGAAGGCCAGCGTCAGCAGCGGGCGGGCGCCGGGACGCGGCGGACAGGCGTCGAGCAGGGCCAGCTCGCCGCCCGGCGCGGCCGCCAGATCGGGGCGCATGAGCTGGACGCGCAGCGTGAAGCCGCGCGCCTGCCCGACCGCGGCGAGGCAGCGCAGCGCGCCGGCCGGCGCCGCGCCGCCGACGGCGAGCGCGCGCGAGGCGTTCGACCAGAGGCCGCTGCGCACCGTGTGCTGCGGCTCGACGATCAGCGCCCGGCCGACGGTCGCGCCGCCCAGCCGCGCGGCGGTGATCGGTTCGCTGCGATACTCGGCGAACTGCCGCTCGAGCCGCTCGAAGGCGGCGCGGCCGGCCGGCTTGAGGTCGGTGGCGAAGACCATGCCGCGCCGACCATAGCGATTGATGCGCGGCTCGATATCGTCGAGTTGCCGGCCGAGCACGTAGTGGCTCTCGAGCGGTGTGCCGTCGCCGGTATACGACAGGTAGGTCAGCGTGTACTCGGGCCAGTCCTCGGCGACGACGTAGCGCGCGTACTGATCGTCGAAGCGGCGCAGGTACTGCCCGGCCGCCGTCGCCTCGGCGGAGAAGCCGATGATCGGGCGCCGGCGCGGACCGAGGAACTGGTCGTAGGTCTCGAACCCGGCGATGGCGATCGCCAGCACGACCAGCGCCGTCGCCGCGCCGCGGCCGGCCGCCGCGGGCAGCAGCGCGCGCGTCGCGTCGGCCAGCGCGGCGACGCCGCTGGCCGCGAACAGGACGACGAACGGCAGCGCCAGGATGCAGCGGTTGCCGTTCGGGTCGGCGAGGACGCCGGGCAGCAGCGCCAGGGCGAAGCCGATCAGCAGCGCCCCGGCGCCGCGCTCGCGGCCGCGATACACCGTCACCAGCAGGCCCAGCCCGAAGCACACCGCCAGCAGCGGCTCGAGCAGCGGCTCTTCGATGAAGAAGTCGTTGCCGTTGCCGCGCCAGGCGAACATCGCCAGGGCCGCGCGCAGGTTGGCGAGCAGGTGGCCGGCGGCACCACCCGACTCGGCCAGGTGCGCCGCGCGGCCCGTGAACTGCTCCGGATGGGTAGCGGCGTAGTGCAGCATCGGCGCGCCGACGACGGCGAAGGTCGCCAGCATCAGCAGCCCGCCGACGGCGCGCTCGCGCCAGCGGGCCCGCTCGGGCACCGCCGCGAGCAGGAAGAGCAGCGCCGTCATCAGCGGCACCATGCGCCCGGCGTCGTACGTATAGATCGCGCCGGCGGCGCCGGCCCCCGCCAGCAGCCAGCCCCAGCGGCGTCCGTCGAGCCCCTTCCTCAGCCCGAGCAGGGCCAGCATGGCGAACGGCGGCACCAGGATCATGCGCCAGCCGACGCGGCTGAAGACGCCGTGCCAGCCCGACACCGCCAGCAGCGCCAATCCGATCAGCGCCAGGCGCTGCCCGGCGACGGCGCGCGCGAAGAGGTAGAAGATCGGCAGCGTCGCGATGCCGACCAGCGTCGCCGCCAGTTGGATCGGCTCGGGCACGTTGCCGAACCAGGGCAGCAGGGCCGCGCAGAGGTACATGAAGAGCGTCTCGCGCCCCCAGGCGGCGGAGACGTACGGGGTGTAGGGGGCGCCCTGCAGGATGTGCTGCGCGTACATGCCGTTGAAGGCGGCGTCGTGGTTCATGCCCACCGGCAGGCTGTCGAAATGCACGCCGCGGAAGGCGATGCCGAGCCCGCACAGCGCCAGCGCCAGGGCCCACTCGGCGCGCCGACCAATCGGCTCCACCGCCGGCGCGGCGCCGCGCGTCGCCGCCAACCAGGCGGCGCACAGCGCCGCCAGCGCCGCGAGCATGCCCCAGCCCCACGGCGCACGATCGGCCGCGAACTGGAACTCGTGCTGGGCGCGCCACGCGACACCCAGCAGCGCCAGCAGCACCCCCCACAACAGCACTCGGCCGACCCGTCCCGGCATGATGGCGCGATGTAACGGAGACGCGGCCGGAAAGCGAAACGGCGACCACCCATCACCTGGAGGGTGCCCCCCGTGGGCGCCTGTTGAATGGGGCCTCTGCATCGTCATGCACCAGGCGCCCACGGGGGATCGCCCTCCAGCAGGAGTGCGATCGCGAGGGGCGTTTGCTACACCCGCGCCGCATGGAGAGAGCCTCGAACCCGGTGCGGCAGGCGGTGCTGGCGATCGCCGTGGCGCTGGCAATCGCGGCGCAGGCGTATGCGCTGCAGAACCCGAACCGCTGGCCGCCGTGGCTCGCCCTGGCGGCTGCGGCGATCGCCGCGGCGCTGGTGGCGGGCTGGCGGACGACCTCGATGCCGGCGGCGACGCCGGTCGCGAGCTGCATACGGCCAGCGGCGCGCCTCGCCGTCTTCGCCCTCTCCGTCGCCGCGACCGCCGCGGCAACAAGCCTCTCCAGTGCCGGCCGCTTCGCCTGGGTGGGCCTCGGGCTGTGGCTGGCGGCGGCGCTGCTCGGGGCGCTGGCGGCGCGCGGCTGGCAACTGACGCCGGCGCGGCGCGGCGCGCCGGCGTGGACCGCCGGCGAGCTCGTCGCGCTGGCCGCCCTGCTCGGGCTCGCCGGCCTGGCGCGCGGGCTGTGGATCGCCGACCTGCCGGTGGCGATCTTCGGTGACGAGCCGCGCGTGGCGATGTTCCTGCGCAATCTCCTCGACGGCAGGCCGCTGCCGAGCTTCTTCCGCATGGGCTGGAACACCTGGCCGACGATCGGCCTGGCGCTGCAGGGCCTGCTGATTCCCGTCGCCGGCCTCGACATCGCCGCGCTGCGATTGTCCTCGGCGCTGATGGGCACGCTCTCCGTACTCGCCACCTATCTGCTGGCGCGCCAACTCGGCGGCGCGCGCCTGGCCCTGCTGGCGGGACTGCTGTACGCCTTTGGCCGTACGGCGATCGACTTCAGCCGCCTCGGCATCACGCACGCGCAGGTGCTGTTCCTCGAGCCGCTCGCCTTCTGGCTGCTGTGGCGCGCGCTCGACGGCGGCCGCGCCGTGCACTGGTGGCTCGCCGGCGTCGCCACCGCCTGGTGCCTGTTCACCTACAACGCCGGCCAGCTGGTGCCGCCGCTGGTGCTCGGCTGGCTGGCCCTCGGCGCCCTGCGCCAGCCCGACCGGCTGCGCAGCGACTGGCGCGGCGCCGCGCTGCTGGTCGCGGCGCTGGCGCTGACGGTGTTCCCGTACGCCTGGAACGTCACCGACGCCTTCGGCTTCGGCCCCAACTGGGACCAGTTCACCATCATGGCGCGCAACCGGCAGACGATGAGCCGCGTGCTGGAGGCGTGGCAGGCGGGCGGCGCGGCGCCGGCGTGGGCGATCCTGTCGCGTCAGGTTTGGACCACGTGGCTCGGCTTCGGCGTGCTGCCCGGCGGCGCCTACCCGATCGGCTACCGCGGCGGCGGCATGCTCGACGTCGTCTCCGCGGCGCTGTTCGTCGTCGGCCTGGGGATGGCGCTGCGCCGCGTCGGGCGCGGCCGCGAAGCCTTCGCGCCGTACTGGTGGCTGGGTACGGTCGTCGCCGGCGGCATCGTCACCATCGACCCGCCCTCGTTCGTGCGCATGGTCGGCATCCTGCCGGTCCTCGCCATCCTCGCGGCGCTGCCGCTCGATGGCCTGGTGGCGACCGGCGGCGCCGGGGTGCGTCGCGCCGGCGGCCTGACCTTGGCGGCGGGGCTCGCCGGCGCTGCCGCCTGGCTCAACTGGCAGACCTACTTCGTCGAGCACGCGGCGACCGTCGGCGACCCGACGACCAGCATGGCACGCTTCCTCGCCGCGCAGCCGCCCGAGACGCGCGCCGTGCTGCTCGGCGCCGAGCACCACCTGGCGCTCGAGCAGGAGCTGTTCCTGATCGAGTTCCCCGGCCGCGTGCGCGACATCATCGACCCGTCGCACGACCTGCCGCTGCGCGAGGCGATCGACCGGCCGCTGGCGCTGCTCCTCGGCCCGGCGCAGATCACGCGCGCCGCCGAGGCGCTGGCGCTGTACCCGGGCGCGCGCGTCGTCGACGACGTCAACCCCTACGGCAGCGAGCCGCTCTTCCGCGCCGTCCTGATCGACCCGGTACAGGCGCTGGCGGCGAGCGGCCTGCGCCTGCACGCGCCGGCCGACGCGGCGGCAGGCGCGGTGGTCGACCCCTTCGCAGCGGCGCCGCCCGATGCCGCCGCCGCGCCACGCCTGGCCTGGAGCGGACGCATCTACTGGCCGACCGATCAGCCGCTGCTGCTCGGCGCCAGCAGCGCCGCGGCGGCGACGATCCGGGTCGGCGACGCGCCGCCGCTCGTCGTCGCCGGCGACGGACCGGCGACGGCGCGCATCGCGCTGCCGCAGGGCTGGCAGCCGGTGCGCATCGAGGCCGCGCCCGCCGCCGCCGGGGCGCTGCGGCTGACGCTCGGTGACGCCGGGGCGCAACGAACGCTGTCGCGTTGGGACTTCCGGCCGACGGCCGCACCTGAGGGCCTGGAGGCGACCTACACGCTGGCCGATGGCAGCGGGCGGCGCCGGCTCGATCCGCAGGTCAACGTGGTCGCGGTCGAGCAGCGCCTGCCGCCCGGCGACGCCGTGCGCACGCCGTTCCGCGCCCGCTGGCGCGGCGCGCTGCGCGTCGACACGCCCGGCACCTACCTGTTCGACGCCATCGGCAGCCAACCCTTCCGCGTGCAGCTCGACGGCGCGCCGCTGCTCGAGGTCGCGGCGGTGGCGAGTCCGATGGTGCCGCGCACCGTGCACACGGCGGCGTCGCTCGGCCCCGGGCTGCACCCGATCGAGGTGGAGTTCGACAGCCGCGTGGCGGCGCAGACGACGCGGCGGGTGTTCCAGTTGTACTGGACGCCGCCGGGCGGCGAGCGGGCGCTGGTGCCGGCGACGAGTCTGGTGCCTCCGTCGTAGTGGCGGGCCTCCGCTTCCCTGCTGCGACGCTGCACCTGGCTACCCCCTTTGGCGCCGCCCCCGAGGACCCTCCGCCGCCGTTGGCCCCAAGGGCGCCGCTACCGCCGCGCCGACGTCTGCTGCGGCGCGGCGGTTGCCGCGCCCTCCATTGGTTCGACGGACTCCCAGGGTGGGACCGATTCGCCGCTGGGGGTGACCGCGACCAGGGTGGCGAAGGCCCACGGTTGGCGCGGCGGCGAGGTGCTCTCGACGCGCAGCCGGTCGCCGCGGACCACCTCGGCCTCGACCTCGACGCCGGCAACGCGCGCGCGCGGCGTCTCCAGCACCACCTCCGACTCGCCGGCGCCGCGCACCCGCAGGCGCACCGGCTCCCCCTGCCAGCGCCCTTCCCAGAGGTGCGCGTAGGGCCGGGCGCAGACCAGGTCGTCGAAGCCGATGTGCGGCTGGAAGAGCGCCGGGACGACGGCACGGCGCGTCTCGGCGCCGCAGCGCGCGGTGTACGTCCAGCCGTGCTGGCGCAGCCCCGACCAGTCGCCCGCCGGCACGTCGACGACGAAGGCCGCGCCGAACGCCTGCACGCGCGCGGCGCCGAACAGCGCCTCGTAGAGCGGCCGCAGCGGCGCCGCCTCGGCGGTGAAGGCGTAGACGGCGCCGGCCGGCGCGGGCAGCCAGGCGTCGGCGGTGAGGGTGCGGTCGTCGGCCGCCAACCAGCGACGCGGCTCGGCGAACTGCGTCACCTGGCGCATCAGGAATACCGGCCGTCCGGGTGCCTGGGGCAGCGCCGCGATCAGCGCCGTGCGCTCGGCGTCGAAGCGCCAGCGCGACTCGGGCCGCCAGAAGTCGTCCGAGTAGTAGAAGCGCAGCGACCACACGGCCGTCGCCAGGGCTACCGCCGCGACGGCCATGCGCCAGCGGCGGGCGTCGCGGCCGCGCAGCGCGTCGCACGCCGCCGCCGCCGCCAGCGCGACGAAGGGAAAGGCCATCAGCATGCGGTGCGTGCTGGGCGGACCCCAGGCGAGCACCGACGGCGCCAGGCCGGCGAGAAACCCGCCGCCGAGGAAGACACCGCGCCGCCAGCCACTCGTCAGCCCGGCGGCGGCGAGCAACAGCAGCGGCAGCGGATGCTGCGCGGCGGCGGCGACGGTCAGCCAGCCGTCCTGCGCCACCGGCGCGACGAAGGCCTGCGCGTGCGCGAGCAGGCGCGCCGCCACGGCCGCGAGGCCGCCGCCCTCGGCGAAGCCCGCCGGCTGCAGGCCCTGGGCGAGGTAGACCGAGTCCGCATTGGCGCGCACGTACGGCACGTAGAGCGCCAGGCCGGCCAGCGTCGCCAGGCACCACAGGCGGGCGCGGCCGCACGCCAGCAGCGCCGCCAGCAGCGGCATGGCCAGCATGGCGCGCGTGCACCAGTAGCCGTAACTCATCCAGCCGACGGCAAAGGCGCCGAGCAGCGCCTCGCCGGCGCCGCCGCCGCGCCAGATCAGGCGTGCCAGCGCGGCGAGCAGCAGCAGTTGCTGGAACGTCAGCTCGGCACCCTGCATGACGCGACTGTAGAAGAGCGCCCACGGCAGCACGCCGACCAGCGACGCGCCACCCAGGCTCGCCGTCACCGACAGACCGAGGCCGCGCGCCGCGGCGAAGGCGGCCGGCACGCACAGCGTGCCGCCGACCAGACTGTAGAGGCGAATGGTCCACTGTCCGGCCCCGAGCAGCGGCACCAGCGTCGCCTGAAAGAGCGCGTGCATGAGTACCGGCACGGAGATGTTGCTCTCGGCCAACAGGTGCTCCTCGTGCAGGGCGCGCAGCGCCGCGGCGAGCACCTTCGGTTCGTCTTCGTTGAGGCCGGCGGGATAGTCGCTCGGCCACAGCAGGCGGGTGCCGAGGCCGAGGGCGGTGAGGCCGGCGAGCGCCAGCAGCGTCGGCCGCGTCTCGCCGCGCAACAACCACCACAGCGCCAGCGCGGCGGCGGCGGCGATGGCCAGCGCCAGCGCCGCGGCGGCGACGGGCGTGCTCATCAGGGCGCGACGAAGGCCAGCGGCCGGTCGCGCCAGGCCCCCTGCGTCGCCTCGACGGCAAGGGCCGGGGTGACGCGCTCGACTGCCAGGGTGTCGCGCAGATCCTTGACCATGAACCAGCCCGCCGGGTCGCCGCCGACGCCCTCGACGCGCAGCTCGAGCGGGACGCCGGCGACGATGCGGTCCGCCGGCACCGACAGCAGGTAGAAGCCGGAGTTGCCGGCGATGCTGGCCTTGGAGACGAAGACCAGGGTGACGCCGTCGCCGGTCCAGGTCTGCATCTCGCGCTCGCGGCGGCTCTGGAAGACGAGCGCCGGGCGCGCGTCGATCGACAGCCGGAAGTCGCCGCTCTCGTCCGAGGTCGAGGCGGTGAAGGCGAACACCGCCGGCCCCGGCGCCGGCGGCGGCGCGGTGCGCCAGGTGACGGCGCTGTGCTCGCCGACGCGCGCCCGCCAGCCGGGCGTGCCGCCGCGGTAGTCGGGATAACTGGCCTCGGGGCTGCCGCCGACGACGGCGGCGAAGCCCTCCACCAGTTGCACCGCGTCGGCCACCTGCGGCTGCGGGCGCATCGCCTCGACCGGCAGCTCGGCGAGCGCCACCAGGTCCTCCATGTCGCGGCCGGCGGCGTCGGTGAAGCGGACGTTGAACGACCAGGTGCCGATGTCCTCGCAGCTCTGCACCAGCAGTCCGTTATCGCCGGCGTGCAGCGTCACCGGGCGCTGTTTCGGCGCCCGTCCCATGGTCAGCGGCCACGGCGTCAGCGGCCGACCGTTCAGCCAGACGCGCAGGCTGTCGTTCTGCGAGCCGCTCAGTTCGAGTATCGCGTCGCGCGCGTCCGGCGCGCGCACGGTCGTCGCGGCGTAGGCGCAGACGCGCTCGGGATTGCCGGGGTGGCGCGGGTCGCGGCCGGCGAAGGCGCGGTTGAGATCGACGTTGACGTAGGACTGCCAGAGCGGCTCCCACTGCGCCGGTCCGGACGGAGCGGGGTAGCTGCGCGGGCTGAGATCGGTGGCATCGATGAAGTCGCGCGCGATGGCGTTTGGCGCGTCGCCGTCGAAGAGGCCGAGGATGACCCAGTTGGTGAGGTACTTCTTGCGCCCCTTCAGCTCGGCGACGACGAAGGCCAGCTTGCCGCCCGGGCCCTGCACCAGGCGCTTGACGTCGAAGTCGCTGAACAGGTCGACGTCGTCGGGGTGCAACGCCGCCAAGACGCGCTGCGCCGGGTTGTAGCGGGCGAACTCGTCGGGCTTGACGATCAGGTAGCCGGGGTCGTGCCGCGCCGCCCAGTCGCGCGGGTCGATCGGGCGGTAGAACTGCGCGAACACCTGCGGCTGATTGGCGTCGGTGGCACTGAGCATCAGCACATCGTAGTTGCCGCGCTCACTCTCCATGTAGGTCAGCGCGTCGCGATACCCGAACTGGAAGGCGCCGGGGGTCAGCGCCGCGTAGCTCGGGTAGTCGACGAAGTAGGCGCGCATATAGGCCGCCACCTGCGGTCCCAGCAGCGCCGCCGCGGCGACGAGGCCTGCCGCCTGCAGGGCGAGGCCGCAGCGGCGCCGCGGCGCCAACCAGCGCAGGGCGCGCAGCGCCGCGGCGAAGCCGATGCCGGCGAGCAGGCAGAGGATCGGCGCGCCGATGATGCCGCGCGTCGCGCTGGGAATCTCGTTCATCAGGCTCGGCGCCACCGGGTAGAGCGCCAGCCACCACAGCAGCAGCTTGCTGGCACGGTCGCGACGCAGCAGCGCCGCCCCGGTGCCGAGCAGCACGAAGGGCGCGAAGAACGGGTAGAGCTCGCCGAAATTGCGCACCGCGTGACGGAAGATCGGATCGCCCTCGTGCACCAGGAAGCGCGGCGCGAAGAATTCGGCGTAGTTGCCGGCGAAGCGCTCGAGCTGCGGCCGCCACGGCTGCGCCGCATCGAGGAAGGTCGTGCGGCGAAAATACAAGGTGCCGGTGCGCGTCTGGCTGGTGAAGAACGCCGCCGCCGGCGCCAGCACCGCGGCGGCGACGACGAGCGCGACGAGGAACTGGCGCCAGCCGCGCAGCAGCTCGGGCAGGAAGAGCAGCCCAAAGCCGAGCAGGAAGGCGGGGACGAACAACGCCGCCGGCGCGTAGGCGTAAACGCAGGCGGCACCGAGGCCCAGCGCCGCGGGTAACGTGCGGCGGCCCTGGGTGAAGCGCACCAGCAGCCAGGCGGCGAAGGTGAACAGGCAGGGGAAGGCGATGAGCTCGAAGGCGATGCGGCTGAAGTGCAGATGCCATGGACTGATGGCGAGGAAGAGCGCCGCCCACACCCCGGCCCAGGCACCGAAGAGGGCGCGCGCCAGCAGGAACGCGGCGAGGACGGTGGCGAGGCCGAACAACGCCGCCGGCAGGCGCACGCTGAAGGCGCTCAGCCCGAGCAGCTTCACCGCCGGGATGGCGGCATAGATGTAGACCGGATTCTTGTAGCTGGTGCCGAACGACCAGATGTAGAGCGGCCAGGCAGTGCCGTTCTCGTCGATGCCGGCGGTGCCGAGCGCGTAGGCGTTGTAGCCGTTACCGGCCTCGTCGCAGTAGAGGCCGGCGGGCACGTCCTCGAGCTGCCAGACGCGCAGCGCCAGCGCGACGAGCAGCACCAGCGCCAGGGCGGCGCGCTGCACGTGCCTACGGCGCATGCGGCGCCTCGGCCGCGGCCGGCGGGCAGTCGGGCGCCGCCGCGGCGATGCGATAGAACGGCACCAGCGCTTGACGCCCGTCGCTGTCGGGCCCCATCCAGCGCAGCAGCAGTGCCGGCGTGACCAGCGCGAACTCGCCCTCGACGACGATCTCGTGCCGGCCGCTCGCCAAGTCGACGGACGTGAAGCCGTGCGTGTCGACGCGTCGGCCATCGATGCGCAGGGTCGCCTGGCCGGCGTAGGAGTCGAGCGCGAAGCGGTACTCGCCCGCCGCCGCGATGGTCACGGCGGCGCCGAAGCGCAGGCGCAGGCGGCTCGGCGGCGGCGCCAGGCGCTCGATGACGTCCATGAGCGACTGCGGCCAGACGCTGCGGTCGATGAACGGCACGACAACGCGTTCGCCGGCGACGATATCGGTGAGATTCTGCCCGATGACGGTGAAGTCGGCCTGGACGCCGCGACAGGCGGCGACGGCGAGGCGCTGTGGCAGGTCGGCCGGCGGCGCTTCGACATGCGCGAACGCGATATCGGCGCCGATCGCCAGCGGATCGCGTTCGACACTGAAGTGCAGCCCGGGTACGAGCCATTCGAGGTAGGCGGCGACGTCGTCGGTGGTGCGCTCGGTGAAGATGAAGAACAGCGATGGCTGCGGATGGGCGAGCCAGGCGCGCAGGGCGCTGGGGATGTCGGAGGTCACCGCGCCGTCGAGCCGGCCGCCGCGCAGCCAGGAGCCGTCGTGTCCCTCGAGTGCGTTGGTGTGCTGTGGCGCGATGCCGACGACGCGTTCACCAGGACGCGCATGGGTGCGCAGCCAGATGGTCAGGTAGGCGAGGTTGTTGCGGTGCGCGCGGCGGATCTCGGGCGCACTCCAGAGCTGGCGCAGGTGGTCGACGTTCCACAGCGCCGCCCAGGCCACGGCGACGGCGAGCAGGGCCGCCGCCAGCCAGCGCCCGGTCCGCCCCCAGGCAGCGGCGAGGGCCGCCGCGCAGCCGGCGGCGCCGGCGCCGGCGAGCACGTAGGCGAAGCCGGCCGAGCCGCCGACGCGGGCGACGTCGAAGTTGCCGGTGAGCACCAGCGTGCCGAGCACGTGCACGACGAATCCCGCCAGGGTGAGCAGCAGGACGGGTCGCCGCGGATGCACCAGTGCTCCGGCGATGCCGAGCACGAGGAGCGCCGCACTGACCGGGTCGATCAGCGGCCACAACTTCATGTTGCGCACCGGCGAGCGATCGCCACGGTCGAGGAACAGCTCCGCCGCGGCACGCGCCCGCACGACGCGGCGCTCGAGCGCCTGCCCCCAGGTGTCCTCGGCGTTGTAGTAGGTGGTGATGCCACGGGCGCGCTGCACGCCGTCGATGTACTCGCGGCGGAATTCGCCTGGCAGGCGGGTGACAAACAGCGGCGTCACCATGCTGAGGATCAACGCCGCGGTGAGCGCCGGCCGCAGCAGGCGGCGCGGCCAGCTGGCGGCGCGGTCGGCGAGCGACCAGCAGAGCCCGCCGGCGAGCGCCCAGGCCACCAACGGCCGGTAGGCGATGTACTCGTGCAGCATGTAGCCGCCGAGGAAGCCGAGCACGACGTAGGCCGACGGTCGGCCGCGCCGCGCCGGACCGGCAAGCAGCGCGAAGGCGACGGCAACGACCAGGACGTTGTGGTTGTTCGGGATGCGCGACAGCATCACGTCCCAGAACGACACCGCCAACAGCGCACAACCGACCAGCGCGCCGGTGCTGCCGACGGTGAGGCGCAGCCAGACGAAGATCGGCAGCAGCTTGATGGCGCTGACGACCGCGAACGGGATGCGCACCGCCATCTGCGTCGGCCCGCCGAGCGCCAACCCGAGCGCCGCCAGCCAGGTGCTGCTCAGATACTCCCAGCGGACGCGATAGCCGCCGAGGTAGGCGTTGCCAAAGTTGCCGACCTGCAGATCCTCGATCTGCGTGATCGCCGCTTCGCCGGGAAAGTCGGCGATGTTGCCGAGGCGCAGCACCGCGGCGACGACTACCAGGAACAGCGCCAGCCGCAGCGGCCAGCCCTGCCACCAGCGCCGCGTCGCGGCCGGCCAGACGCCCCAGGCGAGGTCGAGGCCGACCGCCAGCAGCACCGTCGCCGCCAGCCAGGCGATCCAGGCGGTATCGAAGCCGGCCACCCAGTCGCGCAGCAGGGTGCGCACCGCGAACGCCCACAGCGCCGCGCCGACGGCGGCGAGCAGCAGCCCGCAGGCGACGCGGCGCCGCGACGCCGGCCGCGGCGGCGGCGCCGGCGGCGGCGCCGGGTAGTCGACGCCGAGCTGTCCGACTGCACCGAGCAGCAGTGCCAACGCCACCAGCCACCAGCCGCGCAACGGGTTTTCGAGCGCCTGAAAGGCGTGCAACGCCCCGCCCGCCGCGAGCGCGGCGGCCAGCGCCGCGAGGGCGCGCAGGTGAAGTGGGAGGGCTGCCACGGGCGAACTTGGCTCGCTACCACGTTGCCGGCGATGTCTCCACTGATGCGGCGTGGGTCCGGGCAGACGTCGGCGGCTGGAGCGCCAGGCGCCGCAGCGCTCCGCCCAGGTACGGCGTCCCAGGTCGGCAGGCGAGCTGGCGGAGCCGATAACCCAAAGCGTTTGATCCGCTGTCCGGCCGAGCGGACGCACGCGGCAAGAGCAGAAGTGGCGGCGGGATAGCGCACAAACTGGGCTGAACTGGACCGCTGATCACCGCGGGCACGCTTGCATCCACATATGGACGGGGATTGTCGGGAGGGCCGAGGGACGCTGGGCGAACCGCACCGTCCCTACCCGCGGCGGTTTGGACTGCACGGCCGAGCGAGGGTGGAAGTCGCGGATATACGACGCGAGCCGTTCTTGGTATCACCAAGCGTGATGCATTGGTCCTATCGCGGTGCGACGAGCCCTGCAGCTTGGATGGGCCATCCGCCGAAGGCGCGCGCCGCCGTCGACGCCGCGACGCCGGAGCGCCTGCTGTGGGCTCGGCTACGAACGCTAGGGGGGTTTCACATCTGCGAATCTCCTCCTGCTGGGCCTTCCTCTTCCAGCCCTCCCCGGACAGGCACGCGACGTGCATCGCTCTTGAACCCGGTTGGAGCGACAATGTCAGTGGGTCAATACGACCCTGCGTGGTATGCCGTAGATGTCCGCTCCGCGCTGGCGCGGCTGGACAGCAGCGAGCGCGGTCTCAGCGAGGCCGAGGCGGCGCGTCGCCTCCGCGAGCACGGGCCCAACGCGCTGCCGGACCCCGCCCAGCGGACGAGCTGGCAGATCCTGCTCGACCAAGTCGCCAACCTGCCGAGCGGTCTGCTGCTCGGCTCCTCGGCGCTGTCGGCGCTCAGCGGCGCCCGCTTCGACGCCGGCGCCATCGCCGCCGCGGTCGGGCTGAATGCCATCATCGGCTACCGCATCGAGCGCAACAACGAGGATCTGCTCGCCGCCTGGCGGAGCCTCGAGGCCGGCACCGTTCCGGTGGTGCGCGGCGGCGCCCTGCGCACGGTCTCGGCGGCGGCGTTGGTCCCCGGCGACGTGGTGCTGTGCCGGGCCGGCGACACCGTGCCGGCCGACCTGCGGGTGCTCGATGCGCACCGGCTGGCATGCAACGAAGCGCCGCTGACCGGCGAGAGCGAACCCCAAACGAAGATCGCCGCGGCAGACGCGTCGAGCGCGCCGCTGGCCCAGCGCCAAGCCATGCTGTTCGCCGGCACCACGGTGGTGGCCGGGCACGGACGCGCACTGGTGGTCGCCACCGGACCCCACACCGAGGTGGCGCACGTGCGGGCGCTGATCGAGGGCCAGGTGTCGCCAGCGACACCACTGCAGCGGCAGCTCGACCGCCTCGGCGGCGGCCTCGCCGCCGGCGGCCTCGCCGCCGGCGCGCTGGCCGCCGTCGTCGGCGCGGTGCGCGGCCGGCCGCTCGGGCAGGCGCTGCGCGGCGGCATCGCGCTCGCCGTCGCCGCCATTCCCGAGGGACTGCCGGTGGTCGCCACCGCCGCGCTGGTCAAGGCGATGCAGCGCATGCGCGCGCAGGGCATGGTCGTGCGCCGGCTGGCGGCGGCCGAGGCGCTCGGCGGCGTCAGCGTCGTCTGCGCCGACAAGACCGGCACGCTCACGTGCAACGACATGCGCCTCGAGGTGCTCGACTTCGGCGAGGGGGCCATCGATCCGGCCGGCGTGCGCGCGCAGCCGGCGCGTCTCTTCCAGCATCCGCCGACGCTGGTGCTGGCCGCGGCGGCACTGAACAGCGACGTCGACGTGCAGCGCCACCACGGCGCCACCACCATCGCCGGCAGCTCCACCGAACGCGCCCTGGTGCGCGCCGCCGAAGCGGCCGGTCTGAGCCGTTCGAAACTGCGCGCCGCCTATCCACGCCGGCATTTGCGCGAGCGCGAGGGTGGCGTCCACTACGTCGTCAGCCTGCACGACACGCCGCGCGGCGGCCAGATCGCCTTCGTCAAGGGTGCACCGGAGCAGGTGTTGCGCCTGTGCGCCAGCGATACGCGCGGCCGCTACCTCGGCGCCGCGGCGCGGCGCCGCCTGCTGGCGCGTAACGAGGCGCTGGCCGCCGATGGCCTGCGCGTCCTGGCGCTGGCCTGGCGGCGCGGCGGGCGCGGCGCCGATCTTGAGCGCGGCTACCGGCTGATCGGGCTCGCCGGCCTTCGCGATCCATTGCGCGACGGGGCCCGCGAGGTGGTGCAGAGCGCCGCGCGGGCCGGCCTGCGGACGGTGATCCTGACCGGCGACCAGCCGCGTACCGCCGCCGCCGTCGCGCGGCTGGTCGGCCTGCGCGGCGAGACCCTCGACGGGGCGGCAGTGGCGCGCCTGCTCGCCGGCGACGGGCCGCGCGCCCGCGCAGCGCTTGACCACCTCGCCGCGGCAGCACGCGTCACGCCGGGGGACAAGCTGGCCATCGTGCGCGCCCTGCGCGCGGCCGGCAACATCGTCGCCATGGCCGGCGACGGCATCAACGACGCGCCGGCGCTGAAGGCCGCCGACGTCGGCATCGCGGTCGGCGTCGGCGCCAGCGACCTCGCCCGCCAGTCGGCCGACGTGGTGCTGGCGAGCGAGGACCTGCGCGCCATCGTCGCCGCCGTCGGCGAGGGCCGCGTCGTACAGGACAACCTGCGCCGCGCCCTGCGCTATCTGCTGGCGACCAACTTTGCGGAAGTCGTGCTGGCGATCGGCGCCGCCATTGTCGGGGCGCGCGAGCCGTTGACGCCGCTGCAGCTGCTGTGGATCAACCTGCTGTCCGACACCCTGCCGGCGCTGGCGCTGGCACGCGAACCGGCGCACGGCGACGTCCTCGCCCGCCCCCCGGCGCCGCCCGACGCGCCGATGGTCGATGCCGAGGCGCGCCGCACCGTGGTCCGCGACGGCGTCGCCCTCGCCGGCCTCGGTGCCGCCGCGCTCGTCATCGGCGGACCGCCGCTGGTCTTCGCCACCCTCGGCGGCGCCGAGCTCGGCTACGCGCTCGCCTGCCGGCCCGACGACGAGCCGGTCGGCCCGTCGTTCATCCGCTGGCTCGGCGCCGCCGGCGCCCTGCATCTCGCCGCCCTCACCCTGCCGCCGCTGCGCGTCGTGCTCGGCCTCGGCGGCGCGGTGCGCGCCATCGAGTTGGCCGGCTTCGCCGGCGGCGCGATCTTGCCGTGGGCGGCGTCGCGGCTGGCGGCCGGCGACGAGCGCATCGTCCGCCAGGGCCGCGCGGCTGCCCCGCTCCGCTCGCGCCGTCGCCCCCACCCCCGTCCCGGCCGCCCGCTGTCGCATGCCGCACGGCGTCCGCGCCCGGCGTTGAAGGAGGTCACGACATGAAACTCCATTGGCCCTCGTTCCTGATCGGCGCTGCCGTTGGCGCCGCCGGCGCGGTCATGTGGACCCGCTTCCGGCCGCTGCTACTCGATCTGGCCACGGCCGGCTACGAAGCCGGCGACGCGTTGTGGAGCCGCTTTGCGGCGGCGACCGAGGATGCCGAGGACCTCGCCGCCGAAGCGCAGGCGCGCGCCCGCTCACGCGGCGCCCGTGTCCGCACGGCGCGGACGCGGGTGAAGCGGACGGCGCGGACGCCGGCGACGCGGGCGGCGCGATGACCGCCGCGGCGGCGCCGCGCGTCATCGAGTTGGCGCACGCCAGCCCGGGCCGGCTGCGCCTGCGCCTGGCCTGGCTGCGGCGCGATCGCGACGCCTGCACGAGCCTCGCCGATCATCTCGCGGGCGCACGCGGCGTGCGCCAGGTGGTGGTGCGGCCGCGCACCGGCAGCGTCCTCTTCACCTACGAGCCGGCCCAGGCGCGCGCCGAGCAGCTCATCGCCGCGGTGCGGCGGCAGACGCGCGTCGCGCTGGTGTGCCAGGCCGGCACGGCACCCGATGCGCCGCCGCCGCCCCGGCCGCGCGGCCCGTCGCGCGTCGGACGGGCAGTGGCGGAGACGGCACGCGGCCTCGACGACGACATCTGGCGCGCCACCGGCGGCAACTTCGACCTCGGCACCGTCGCCGGCCTCGCCTTCCTCGGCCTCGGCGCGATCGAGGTCGCGGTGACGCGCACCATGCCCATGCCGGCGTGGTTCAACCTCGCTTGGATGTCGTTCCGCACCTTCGCGATATTCGAGAGCGACGACGACCCGGCCTCCTAGCCGCCTGGTGGACCTGGCGAGCTTGAGCGTCGCCAAGCTAGATAATCACAAACGAATCGTGGTTCGCTGTCGAGATCTCGCAACAATCCATCCGTCCGCTGCAGTCCGGACCCGCCGGCACGTCGAATCCCGTTGCGTTTCCGCGCACCGACTGGTAGCGACCGCCACGACTTCGGCGAGCGCACCGCGACTCTTGGTCGCCGCCCTGCTGCTCGTCTCGATCGCCAGCACACCGGTGCTGCCGTCGCAGCGCCGCGAGTTGCTGGCCAGCGGTGACGTCGTCGCGCCGCTCGGCCGCGTCGGGCGCTTCAGCGCCGAGCTGCGCGGCATTGACGAGCGCGGGCGCCTGCTGGTCGCCGCCGACCTCAGCGATGGGTCGGCGGCGCTCTACTGGGTGGACGAGCAGGGCCTCGAGGCGCTGCCGACCAAACCGGTCGATGCGACGCTGTTCCCCGCGACCAGCGTCAGCAGCCCCGCCGGCCGCGTCGCCGTACGCGGTGTGCGGCCCGGCGAGGGCAGCAACCCGCCGGCGACGGCGTTCGTGCTCGACGCCGACGGGCCGCGGCCGGTGCTGAGCCTCGGCGACACGACCGTCGAGGGGCTGCACGTGGTCGTCATGAACCAGCTGATGGCGATCGGCGACGACGGCACGATCGTCGTCGTCGCCGGGGTCGCGGAAAAACCAGGTCCGCCGTTGCCAGGCGAGTGGATCAACGCGATCGTGGTCATCGACGCCGCCGGCCCCCGCGTCATCGATCGTCTCCGCAGCGACGGGCAGACCTATCCGATCGGCGTGACATCCGCCGGCGATGTGGTGTTCAGCGCCTGGTCGGGCGGCGAATCGGGCGCGATCTACGTCGCCGGCGCCGATGGGGCGCGGCGGCGCGTGGTCGGCCCTGGCGATCGCCTGCCCTCCGGCCAGCGCCTGCGCGAGGTCAGCGGCCTGGCGGTCAGTCCCACCGGCGAGGTGCTCTTCCGCGGCTGCGTGCAGACGGCAGCCGAGTACGCGGAGCGCGAGGACTGCGCCACCTACCGCAGCCGCGACGGCGAGGTGGTGCGGGTGGCGGGGTTTCGCGAGCGCACGCCGGACGGCGCGCTGTTCGACATTGGTGGGGACGGGTTCATCAACGCCCGTGGCGATGTCGTTCTGCGCGCGTCCCTGTTGGCCCCCTGCGACGACGAACCGGGGCGCCTCTGCGAGGGCGAAGCGAGCCTGCTCTACTTTCCGGCCGCAGGTGGGATCGCCGAGGTCGGGCGCGGCGTCAGCGGCGGCTGGGTGAACGCCGCCGGGGCGGTGGCCACGACGACGAGCGGCGGCCTCGGGCGTTGGCGCACGGGGCGGGTGGCCACGCTGCTGCACCGCGACGACCTCGCGCCGGGCGGCGCGGCGTTCAGCGCCCAGGGAGTGGAGGAAGACTGGTACGGGGGCGCGATCTGCATCGCCGACGACGGTCGCGTCGGCATGGTCGTGTCGTTTCCCGACGGTGGCCAGGCGCTGGTGTGCGTCGACGCCGAGGGCCCGCACGCGGTGCTCGGTGCGCACGACCCGCGCCTCGCCTTGCGGAGCTTCTGGCCGCGCGTGCAGTGCGACTTCGCCGACGGCGACGAGATGTACCTCGGGGTGGGCGGCAGCGTCTTTCGCACCACCACCGCGGCGGGCGTCGAGGAGGTCATTGGCCCCGACGACGTGCCGGTCGGCCGCGACTATCCGATCGGCGGGTGGTGGTTGGGCGAACGGGATACGCCGCAGGTGTTTTCCGTCAACCGCCACGGCACGGTGGTGGCGATCGATGGTGACGACATCCTGCGGCGACGCCACGACGGGCCGCTGGAGGTGGTCGATGTCCCCATACCCGGGCTCGGCGAGGTGTTCGAGGCAGAGGTGGCCGACGACGAGTCGATCCTCGCCACCATCCGGCTCTGGAGCGACGCACGCAGTTGGAGATCGGCGGCGCGGGTCGTACACGTCGACGACGAGGGGGTCCGCCTCATCGCCCGGCGCGGCCCACCGCACCACCGCTCCGACTCGGTGCTCCCCGGCGCCCCCGAGAGCCTGACGATCGCCGGCGGACTGGCGGGGTTCGTCGCGGATCGAACTGACGACGGGCCGTGGCCGCTGCTCTACGAGGTGGGCACCGGCGCCTTGCGCGAATTGCTCGCCGGTCCCGACCTGCCCGGCGAGGCCTACCTCGTCGACATCGCCGCGGACGGCTCGACGCTCCTCAACACCGACTACTACGGCTGGGGCCGCTTCCTCTTCGACGGCAGCCAACTGACGCGGCTCTCGGAGCGGGATGACTTCGCCGACCGCGAGGTTGAACCCGTCGCGCTCGGCGCGCCGGGCGTCGTCGTCTTCCTCGAGCGCCAGCACGGCCGCGAGAGCCTCAGCGCGAGCGGGCCGCTCGCCACCGGTCGCTGTCCGCGTGTCGAGATCGCCGCGACGCCGACGCCGGCGCCGGCCGCGACGCCACACCGCCGCGGCGCCGATCATGACGGCTGCGCCATCGTCCCGCCGGGCCGCTCCGCGTGCTGGGTGTTCGCCGGCGCCGGGCTGCTGGCGTATGGGCGCCGCCGCCGACGGTATGGGGAGCGTCCATCATTACGCGGCTGCGGGACGGCGAACGACTGGGGGGCGAGGACGAGCTTGGCGTCGCCCGCTGCGATGAGCTGCCGACCGTGCCGGCACGGGGTTGCGCGCCCCTCGGCGGGGCGCACGAGGGCCGGCTGACCGTTGGCGTCGAGCCCACCGAGCCGGATGGACTCGACCTGGCTGGTGGGATGCCGCAGCCGTTTAGTTCCATTCCTGTGCTCCGCTGCTCGTCGCACGGACGTGTGCGGACCGGTGGAAGAGCGACGCCGATCGCGGCGTCGTCGCCCGGCGTGATGCGGCCGAGCGCGGCGGCGGTGGATCTCGCCCCTCCTCGGCGACCCCGGCCGCCTCGCCATGCGGTACAGGGCAGACCGACCCAGGCCGGCCGCGCCTGGTCTGCGATGGCGGTGGCCCGTTTCCACCAGGCGTGGCAAGATTCCCCCATGCGTAGGGCGTCGGTCGCGAACAGCCTGCGGAAGCGGGAGCTCTCCCCAGCGTCGCCCGCGGCGCGGGTCGAGCAGGCGCTGGCGCTCGGTCGGCGGGACCTGGTTCTCCACGCGGCGCAGGCCGGCGTCTCGCTCGCCGAGGCCCGTCGTAGCATGGAGCGGAGGCGGCAGGCGCGGCGCCGCGCCTCGAAGGTCCTCGCCTCGCTGCTCGCATGACCCTGCTCGCGCTCGTCTCTCGGGCACTCGAGGCCCATGGCGTCGCCCATGCCGTCATCGGTGCCGCCGCGCTGGCGGTGCACGGCGTGTCCCGCGCGACGGCGGACATCGACCTGCTCATGACCGACCCGCGCTGCTTCGATTCCACGCTCTGGGCCCCGGTCGAAGCGGCCGGCGCAGCGGTCGACATGCGCCGCGGCGACGCCGACGATCCATTGGCGGGCGTGATCCGGATCAGCCGCGGCGAGAATCCGCCGGTCGCGGTGATCGCCGGGCGGTCCACATGGCAGACCGCGATCATGGCCCGCGCCGTGCGCACCGCCGTGGCCGGCGCCAGCGTGCCCATCGCCGCGCCAGCCGACGTCGTGCTGCTCAAGCTCTACGCCGGCGGACCGCAGGATGCGTGGGACATCGCGCAGCTGTTGGATGCCGCACCGTCGATCGAGCCGCTCGTCGAAGCGGCGCTCAGCGCCCTCCCGGCGGACTGCGCAGCACTGTGGCGACGAATCCGAGACCGGCGAGCGTAGGCTCGCGACGCCCTGCGCCACACTCTCCGGGACCGGGTCGCCTACTTCGCCTGGTTGACTCCGCTGCAGCAACGTCGAACGGCACCGTCGACCATGTCGGGCAACGTGAGATTGCGCCACCGCGGCCGCTGCGCTAGCGCCGCGGCGTGTCCGCCGTGCACGTCGTCCTGCCCGCCTTCGACGAGGCGCCGAACCTGCCGCCGCTGCTGGCGGCGCTGCGCGACACGCTGGCCGCTAGCGGGCGGCCGCACCGCGTCATTCTGGTGGACGACGGCAGCCGCGACGGCAGCGCTGCGGCGGCGCGCGCCGCCGCCGGCGACCTGCGCCTCGAGATCGTCACGCACGCCACCAACCGCGGCCTCGGGGCGGCCCTGGCCTCGGGCCTGGCGCGCGCCCTCGACGGCGCCGCCGCCGACGATGTGGTGGTCACCATGGATGCCGACGACACCCACCCGCCGGCCTGCATCCCCGCCCTGCTCGCCTGCCTCGACGCCGGCGCCGACGTCGCCATCGCCTCGCGCTACCATCCCGGGTCGCGCCTGCGCGGCGTCACGTGGCGGCGCCGCGCCCTGAGCCGCGCCGCCGCCTGGCTGATCCGACGGGCGGCGCCGGTGCCGGGGGTGCGCGACGCCACCAGCGGCTTCCGCGCCTATCGCGTCGCCGCGCTGCGCCGCGCCGCCGCGCTGCGCGCGCCGCGACCGTTGATCGAGGGCGACGGCTTCGCCTGCATGCTCGGCCTGCTCTTCGCCCTCGACGCCGCCGGCGCGCGCTGCGCCGAGGCGCCGATCGACCTGCGCTACGACCGCAAGCGCGGCGCCAGCAAGCTGCGCGTGTGGACGACGGTGCGCGCGTCGCTCGGGCTCATTGTCCGGCACCGGCACCGCACGCGCTGAGCCGAAGAGAACACCTCTTCACACGGAGACACGGAGAAACGGAGGTGTCGCGGGTCGAGCCGGCGGCCGGCGGCTCGTCGAGCAGGGTTTCGCCGTTCCTCCGAGTCTCCGTGTGAAGAGCTTCGGTCCGGACGGCAGCTTGACTGGCTCAAGCGTGCCTTGCACAAGACCCGCTGGCCCATGCTGCGACCGCCCCCTGCGCCTGCCGTGCGCTCCGTCGACGGGGTCGCGCTCCTCTCCGCCGTCGGCGGACTCGCCGCGGCCGCCGCGGCGCAGGCGCTGGTGACCCGCCAGCCCTGGGTGAGCCTGCTCGGCTTCGCGCTCGGCGCCGGGCTGTTCGGCTGGTCGGCCTGGCGCACGCGCGAGCGGCCGGCCGACGACCCGGCGCCGCCCGGTCCGCTGCCGCCGGTGGTGCTGGCGCTGTTCGGCCTCGGCATGGGGCTGTGCGGCATCGCCGGCTGGCTGGTGTACGCCGGCAGCGCGGCGCGCACCACGCACGCGCTGTGGGGCGCCGGGCTGGTCGCCTTCGCCGCCGCGACGCTGGCGGCGCCGCGACCGGCATCCACCCTCGAGCCGCTGACGGCCCGGCAACGCGGCGCGCTGTGCGCCGTCGCGGTGCTCGCCGCCCTGCTACTCGGCTGGGAGCTGACCAGCGTCCCCACGGAGGTGCACGGCGACGACGCGGAGGTCGGCCTCGACGCCATCCGCCTGCTGGCGGATTACAACCTGTTCGGCGCCGGCTGGTTCGAGCTGCCGCGCCTGCACGCCCTGCCGACCGCCATCGGCCTGAAGCTCTTCGGCCCGACGCTGCTCGGCCTGCGTGCCACCAGCGCCGTGCTCGCCTGGCTCGGCGTCCTGCTGCTGTTCGCCGTGGCGCGGCGACTGTGGAACGTCGAGGTCGCCCTGCTCGCCGCGCTGCTGCTCGCCGGCCAGCGCTTCTGGATCCATCTCGGTCGCGCCGGTTACCACTACGTCGATACGCCGGTGCTGGCGCTGCTGGCGGTGTGGCTCTTCCTGCGCCTGTGGCAGGAGCGCCGCCTCGGCGCCGCCATCGCCTGCG
Source organism: bacterium (assembly GCA_031401035.1). GTDB lineage: Bacteria > Desulfobacterota > Binatia > HRBIN30 > CADEER01 > JANNRA01. Next base: position 23,477 of record JANNRA010000080.1, read on the forward strand.
GCGTCGCGCTCGGCCTCGGCATCCAGACCTACTACGCCTCGCGCCTGGTGCCGGTGCTGCTGACCCTCACCTGGCTCGCCTGGCTGCCCGGCGTCGCGCGCCGCCAGGGGCATCACCACGAGTGGCTGGGTCACGAGTGGCGCGGCCAAGTGGCGGGCTTCGCTCTCATCGGCATCGCCGCGCTGGCGGTGGCGGCGCCGATGTTCGGCTACTTCGCGCACGACTGGGCGGCGTTCTGGGAGCGTACGCGCGACACCAGCTTGTTCAATTCGGCGGCGCTGCGCCACCTCTCCTTCGGCTACGGCACCGACAGTCTCGCCGCCATCCTCGCCATCCAACTGCGCGCCGCCCTGACGCTCTTCAATCTCACCGAGGACACCTCGCTGCAGTACGGCCTGCACGGCGCCCTGCTGGAACCGACCAGCGCCGCGCTCTTCGTCCTCGGCGTCGGCCTGGCCCTGGCGCGCCTCGGCGAGCGTCGCATGCGGCTGCTGGTGGTCTGGATTCTCGTGCCGCTGGTGGCGGGCGCCGCCCTGACCGTCGACACCCCTTTCTACCCCCGCATCAGCGGCCTGGTGCCGTTCGCCGTGCTGCTGGTCGCAGTGGCGCTGTGGCACCTGCTGACGCTGGCGCGCGCCGCCGCGCCCGGCCGCGCCGGCCGCTGGGCGCTCGGCGCCGCCCTTGCCGCCGCCGTGGCGTTGATCCTGGCGGTCAACGCGCGCAGCTATTTCGTCGACTACGCACCGCGCCACCGCCACGCGCCGTCGGTCGAGATCGCCGCCTTCGTGCGCCGCCACGGCGTCGGCAAGACGACCTACATGCTCGGCGGCGCGCCGGCCTTCTTCATCCGGCACGGCGCCATCGCGTTCCTCACCTGGGGCGAGACGACGCACGACGTCGACCGGCCGGAGGCCATTCTGCGCGACGCCACGCTCGACCCACGGCGCAGCGTCTTCATCATCATGCCGGCCGGCACGCACCTGATCCCGCAACTCGAGGCGGCGGTTGGCCCGGTCGATCTGCAGACACACCGCAGCCACCGCGGCGAGGTCGCCTTCCTCACCGCCATCCCCAGCGCCGCCGGCGACGCGCCCGATCCGCCCGAACAGTTGGCGCAGTCGGGCGAACCCGGCGTGGGTGCGCAACGCCTCGGGCGACTCCTCGCCGGCCTCGAGCGCGGCGCGGTGGCGCTGCTGGCGCTCGCCGGCGGCGCGGTGCTGTTGCTCGCCGGCGTCGCCGCGCGCCGACGCCCGCGCACGCCTGGACTGAGCGCCCTGCGGCCGCCGCTCGGCGAGCGCCTGGCGCACTGGCGCACCCGCCTGGCCGGGCCCGACGGACGCGAGCGGGCCCTGGCGCCGCCGCGCTGGGCGACACTGGCGCTGCTCGCCGTGGTGCTGGCGCTGGCGCTCGGCCTGCGCACGCACCGGCTCACCGAGCTGCCGGCCGGCTTCTTCTGCGACGAGGCCGGCAACGGCTTCAACACCGGCTCGCTGCTCTACGCCGGCCGCGACGAGACCGGCGCGCGCTGGCCGCTCTACATCTGGTCGTTCGGTGTCAGCTACAAGAACCCGGTCTTCGTCTACTCGGCCATGCTGCCGATGGCGGTCCTCGGACCGACCGAGCTCGCCGTGCGCCTGACCGCGGCGCTGTGGGGCACGGCGACGGTGCTGGCGATGTTCTTCCTCGGCCGCGCCCTGATGGGACCGCTGGTCGGCCTGGTCGCGGCCCTGCTGCTCGCCGTCGTCCCCTGGCATCTGCACTTCAGCCGCATCGGCTTCGAACTCATCACCCTGCCCTTCTTCTTCACCGTGGCATTGACCTGCCTGGTGCGCTGGACGCAGGGCCAGCGGCGCCTCGGCATGGCCGCGGTGCTGCTCGGCCTGTGCCTGTACACCTACGTGCCGGCGAAGCTGTTCGTGCCGCTTTTCCTGCTCGGCTTCACACTGCTCTACCGGCGCGAGCTGTGGGCGCGTTGGCGCGAGAGCCTGGCCGCCGCCGCCCTGCTGGCGGTCAGCGCGGCGCCGCTGGCGATCTTCGACCTCGTGCATCGCGGCCAGGCCCGCAGCTACTTCGAGCAGACCACCATCCTGGCGCAGGGCGGCGGCCCGTTGCAGCTGGCGCGGCGCTTTGCCGAAAACTACATTGAGTTCTTCTCGCGCGAGTTCCTCTTCCAGGCGAGCAACGACCGCATCATCCGCCACAGCGTCGGCGAGCACGGACAACTCTACCCCTTCTTCGTGCCGCTGCTGGTGCTCGGCATCCTCGTCGGGCTGCTGCGCCGCGAGCGCGCCCTGCGCCTGCCACTATTGTGGCTGGCGCTCTACCCGTGCGCCGCGGCGCTGATGAACGAGATTCCCAGCGCCTCGCGCGGCTTCATCGGCGCGGCGGCGTTCTGCCTCGTCGCCGCGCTCGGCGCCGGCGCGCTGCTGCGCCTGCCGGCCCTGCTCGGCACGCGGCGCGTGGTCGCGTGGAGTCTGCAGGGCGCGCTGCTCAGCGCCCTGCTGGTCGCCCTGGTGCCGGCGGCGCGTGCCTACTGGGTGCTGTACCGCGACGAGTACCCGCTCTATTCGGCCAAGCAGTACACCGGCTTCCAGTACGGCCACCGGCGCGTCCTCGAGGTGTTTCGCGAGCGCTACGACGACTTCGACCGCCTGCTGCTGACGACGCGCAAGAGCAACCAGCCCGAAGTCTTCCTGCGCTTCTACGACGGCCTGCGCCGGCCCGAGCGGCCGGGCGCGGCGCCGCCCTTCGAGCACGGCGAGAAAATGGTCGCCGGTAGCGCCGAATCGTACGAGTTGGTGCGGCCCGGCGTCCGTATGCTTTTCGCGGTGCTGCCCGAGGAGGTGCCGCTGTTCGCCGACGGCGAGGTGCTGGAGCGCGTCATCGCGCCCGACGGCAGCGCCGCCTTCGTGCTCGTCGCGGCGTCGCGTCTGAAGGACTTCGTCTCCACCTGGCGGGTCGGCGGCCAGTTCCCCGACGACGACCGCTCGCCGCCACCCGACTGGACGCCGGAGAGCGCGCCCGACGAGATGCCGGCCGGCGTCCACTGGCGCCTGCACGAGCCGCTCTCCGCCGGCGTGCCGCTGAACGATTTCTTCGCCCCCAACGTCGAGTACGCCTGCGCCTGGGTGGTGAACTTCGTCAGCAGCGACAGCGAGCGCGAGTTGCGCGTGCTGGTCGGCTTCGACGACCGCGGCGAGGTGTGGGTCAACGGCACCCGCCTGCGGCTGAGCGCGGCGACCGATCCCGAACTGACCCTGGTCGACAGCCAGAGCGGCCCGCTGCACCTGCAGCCCGGCCGCAATACAATCGCCGTCCGCAGCTGCGAGGAGATCGGCGACTGGCGCTTCTACTTCCGCCTGGAGAATCCCGACGGCAGCCCTGCGGAAGGGCTGCAATGGGCCTACGGCCCGCGGCGGCAGCCGGAATAGCGGCGGGCGCGTTGCGGCGGCGCCGTCATCGGCTGTTCGGCGACGTAGGTTTGACAAGGCATATCCGCCCCGTTACTCAACGGGACTTCATGCCGGCGGGGGCGGCGTAACCCTATGGAATCACAGCAGAGCGCGCTCGACCGCAAGACGATTGGCGGCCTCACGGTCGAGCAGGCTTTATACATCCTGTTCGTGCTCGTCGCGGTCTTCCTGCGCACCTACGAATTGGGGCTACGGCCGTACCACCACGACGAGTCGATCCACGCGTTCTTCTCGTGGAAAGTGCTGCAGAACGGCGTCAGCGACTACAAGTACGACCCCGTCTACCACGGTCCGACGCTGTACTTCTCGAGCGCGCTGATCATGGCGCTGCTCGGCGACAACGACTTCACCGGCCGCTTCAGCGCCGTGCTCTTCGGCCTCGGCGTCGTCGCCTTCGCCTGGCCGTTGCGTCGCTACCTGGGGCGCTGGGGGGCCCTGGCGTTTCTGCTGCTGGTCACCTTCTCGCCGAGCTGGCTCTACTTCACCCGCTTCATCCGCCACGACATCTACACCGCGCTGTGCAACCTGGCGGCGATCTACTTCGTCTTCCGCTACGCCGAGACGAGCCGCGCCAAGTACCTCTACATCGCCGCCGTCGCCTTCGCCTTCGCCGCCACGAACAAGGAAGATCAGTACCTCATCACGCCGATCTTCCTCATCGGATTCGCGCTGACGATGTTGTGGGGCGTCTGGCGCGGCGAGCAGCCGATCGGCGCGGCGGTGCGCGAGTCGACCGGCTTCCTGCGCCGCAGCCTGGTGCCGATCGCCACCTCCGGGGTCATCTTCATGACCATCTGGCTGGCGATGTATTCGTCCTTCGGCACCAACCCGAAAGAGCTCGAGATGTTCGGCCTGGCGCCGATCCGCGACGCGCTGAACTACTGGTGGGGCCAGCAGACGATCAAACGCATCGGCGGACCCTGGTACTACTACATCCCCGAGCTCATCCTGTACGAGCCGATGATCACCTTCCCGGCGTTGGCGGCGATCATCGGGGCGCTACTGCAGAAGCCGGCGCCGGACCGCTTCATGCGCTTCTGCGTCATCTGGGGCGTCGGCATGCTCGCCATCTACGCCTGGGCGCAGGAGAAGGTGCCCTGGCTGTTGATCCCGCAGTTGCTGCCGCTGACGCTGTTGTCGGCGCGCTGGTTCGGCCGCGTCATCGAGAGCGGCGCGCTGCGCCGCCCGGCGCCGGCGCTGGCGACGGCGGCGGCGAGCGCCTTGACCCTGTGGACGCTGGTCGAATCGAACTTCCTCTACGACGCGCCGCGCACCGACCAGGATGCCAACCACCGCCGCGAGACCATGCTCTCGTACGTGCAGTCGACCTACGACGTGAACACGGTCATGCAGCGCATCGAGGAGGTCGGCAGCAAGCTCGGCACCGGCACGAAGACCCGCCTGGCCGTGTCCGGTAACGCCACCTGGCCGTTCTCCTGGTACCTGCGCCACTACCCGGTCAACTGGGCGGCCAACCTGCGCGATATCGACGTGCCGGTGCTGATCGTCGACAAGGAAGTCGCGAAGTCGCACGATGAGGTGTTGCTCGCGACCTACGAGAAGGTGCCCTTCCAGGTACGCGGCTGGTGGGAGCCGAACATGCCGACGCTGCCGCAGTTGGCGCGCTGGCTGTTCACGCGCGACGCCTGGAGCCCGCTCGGGTCGAGCGACGCGGTGATGTACGTCCACAAGGATCTGACGCCGGGCGTGACCATTGCCAAAGTGCAGGTCAACCCGCCGCCCGCCGCGCGCGGCTACCCGCAGCAGCCCGCACCGCTGCCGGCGAGCAGCGAGTTCGGCCTCGCCGGCAGCGAGCGCGGCCAGTTCAACGAGCCGCGCGGGCTGGCGTACGACGGCGCCGGCAATCTGTTCGTCGCCGACACCAAGAACCACCGCGTGCAGAAGCTCAGCCCGAGCGGTGAGGTGCTGGTGATGTGGGGCGCGAACGGCTCGGAGCCGGGGCAGTTCAAGGACCCGCACGGCATCGCGGTCGGCCCTGACGGCAACGTCTACGTCGCCGACACCTGGAACCACCGCGTGCAGAAGTTCGACGCCAACGGCAAGTTCCTCAAGCAGTGGCAGCCCGATCCCGGCTTCTGGGGGCCGCGCTCCATCGCCGTCGGCGACGACGGCAACGTCTACGTCGCCGACACCGGCAACAAGCGCATCGTCTCCTTCAGCCCGGAGGGCGTGCAGATCGAGGTCTGGGGCAGCGACGGCTCGGCGCCGGGGCAGTTCATCGAACCGGTCGGCCTGGCCGTCAGCGACGCCAACGAATTGCTGGTTGCCGATACCGGCAACCGCCGCATCCAGGTCTTCCTGAACGACGGCACCTTCCAACGCGAGTATCCGGTCTTCGGCTGGGAGGAGTTCTACACCGAGCCGTACCTGGCGGCACACGGCAAGGACGTCTTCGTCACCGACTCCCACGAGCACCGCTTCGCGCGCTACACCGACGGCAAGCTCACCGGGGTGTGGGGCAAGACCGGCAAGGGCAGCGGCGACTTCAACCGCCCGATCGGCATCGCCGTCGCGAAGGACGGCAAGGTGGCGGTGGCGGACACCATGAACAACCGCGTGCAGGTGTTCGAGGTCCCGGCCGCGAAGTAAAGATCTCTCACACGGAGGCACGGAGCAACGGAGCACTGCGCCGAGTTCTCCGTTGCTCCGTGCCTCCGTGTGAAGGTTTTTCTAGCGCTTCGGTTGCGTCGCGCGGATCTGCTGGCGCAGGCGGACGAGGTCGTAAAAGGCGCGCACGATGACGCTCAGGTGGGCGCCGGTCTGCACGCCGGCCTCGCGCGCGTAGTGGTGCACGCCGACTTCGCGGATGCCGAAGCCGGCGCGGATGGCGCGGCCGTACAGCTCGGCATTGATCAGCGCGCCGGTCGACTCCAGGGTGATCGTCGTCAGCACCTTCTTCGGAATGAGCTTGAAGGCGCAGTTGAGGTCCTTCACCCGCACCTCGAGCAGGATGCGCACCAGCCAGCCGCCGAACAGCTTGGCGTTGAGACGGCGGATGAACGAGTCGCGGCGCTCGATGCGGAAACCGGTGACGATGACCTCCTCGCTGGCCAGCGGCAGCAGTTTGTCGAGATCCTTGATGTCGAACTGGCCGTCGCCGTCCATGTAGAACACGTAGCGCTTCTCGGCGGCGTCGAAGCCGGTGCGCAGGGCGGCGCCGTAGCCGCGGTTCTGCGCATGCGTCTGCGGCTTCACCCGCGGCGACTGCTGGGCGAGGCGGGCGAGGACCTCGCCGGTACCATCGCGGCTGCCGTCGTTGACCGGTAGGATCTCGTAGTCGATGCCGAGCGGCGCAAGATAGGCGGCCACCTGGCCGACGACGCGCTCGATATTGGCCTCCTCATTGTAGGCCGGCAGGACCACCGAGAGTTCCTGCACCGCACCCGTCGCCTTGCCTTTTGCCTCGTCGCTCATCATATCCCCCAAGGTCGTCGAACGATGATCATCGAGTGTCCCCACTGCGGCACCCGCTTCCGCCTCGACCCACGGCAGCTATCCGACGGCCGGTCGATGCTCAAATGCGCGCGTTGTCGGCGAATCTTTCCTGCTCCGGGCTCTGGCGCTGCGGCACGCGGCCGCTCGAAGTCCAAGGCCTCGGACGAGAACCTGTCGTTCTCGTTCGACGACGACGACGAGTGGCGGGCACCGGAGCTGACTGCCGACGATCTAACCGAAGATGCGCTCGTGCTCAACGCTGCCGACGATTCCGACGCGGCGGGGGAGCCGGCGCGGCCGCGCCGGCCGCGCGGCGCCCGGCCGCTGCCGGGGCAGGAGTCGTTGCGTTTCGACGACGAGCGCGACTACGAACGGGGCGCCGAGGCGACGGAGGCGGCCGACGAGGATGACGATGCGGCCGGCTTCGAGCTCGGCGAGGCGACGGGAGCGGCACGGGCCGAGGCGGCGAAGGGAGGCATCAGCGTGCGATCGGTGTTCGTGTTCCTGGCGGTGGTGGTGGGCGGGTACGGGGCGATGACCTGGTCCCTGCTCGACGACCCGGACTGGTCGCGGCGCCTGACCCAGAGCCTACCGGTGATCGGCGCGACGATCGACGACAGCGACGCCGCCGCGCACGTCCTGCTGCGCGACGTCCAGGGCCGCTACGAGCGCACGCGCGACGGCAAGAACGTCTTCATCGTCACCGGCACGGCCGTCAACAACTCGTCTGAGTCGCTGCGCGGCGTGCAGATCGTCGCCACCCTCTACGACGGCGCCAACCAGCGCCTACAGGACCAGCGCGCCCCGTGCGGCAACGCCCTCGAGGCCCGTATCCGCGAGCTGAGCGTGCACCAGGTGTCGATCCTGCGCAGCATCAAGCCGCCGCCCGGGTATGCCGTGCAACCGGGCGGGCGCTGCCCGTTCGTCGGCATCTTCCTCGACGTGCCACCGACCACGGCCAGCTTCGCGGCCGCGGTGGCGGCGGCGCAGCGTCAGGCCTGACGCGGACCGTCGCCGCCGCCGGGCGGCGGCGCGTCGTCGCCGGGCTGCGGCGTCACGTCGATCTCGTCGGGCTTGCTGACCTCGCGCTTGAAGCTGCGGATGCCGCGCCCCAGCCCCTCGCCGATCTGCGGCAGCTTTCCAGCCCCGAAGATCACCAACACGATGACGAGGATGATGAGCATCTCGCCGATGCCGAGTCCGAACATGCCGCGACCCTAGTCGAGCAGGCGCCGCCCGCGCAAGGCGTGGTGGAGCGCCCGGAGTCCGGGGCGCCCGGTCGCTGGCTCGGACCCGTCCTGCCGGCTATCGTGCGCTGATGCATCCGCGCGCCCGGAGGGCGATCAGTGTCGCCCTTTCGATCGCCCTGCACGCGCTGCTGCTGCTCGAGGTGTGGCGCTGGTCGATCGCCGTGCCGGTCGACGGCGACCCCGCCCCCATGCGCGTCACCATCGTCGAGCCGCGCTCGCAACGCGGCGCGCCGCGGCCGGTGAAGCCGAAGCAAGCGCCGCCGCCGCAGGTGGCCCAAGTCGAGCCGCCCCAAGTCGAGCCGCCCAAGGTCGAGGTGCCGCCGGTCGAGGTGCCGCCCGAGGTGCCGCCGCCGCAACCGGAGAAGAAGCTGCCGCTGCCGGAGCAGATCGTGCAGCCGCCGGACGAGGGCAAGAACGAGGTGCCGCCGGACACGCGGTTCCAGAGCGATCGCGACGTGAAGGTCGAGAAACAGCAGGTCAAGCGGGGCGAACCCAAACCGGGCGAATCGGCGCCGGGCGAGGCGGCGCCGCTCAAGCCCGTCCCGGCGCCCCGGAAACCGGCCGCTCCGGCCAAACCGGCGCCGGCGAGTCAGCGCCCGGGCGGCGGCAAGCCGCGGCGCGAGCCGCCGCCGCGCCTGGCGTCGCTGCCCAAGCTCGATCGGCTGATGCCCGACGCGCTGGCGCTGGCGCGCGAGGGATACGGTCAGCCGGCGCCGCCGCAACCGCGGGCGGCGCCGCAGACGGCGCCGCGCCAGCTGGCGGGCGGCAACGACGGGCTGTTCCTCCCCACCGGACCGATCGGCACGCTCGACTACCTGCCCGACATCCGCGAGGGCAACATCACGCTGCTCAACACCAAGGCTGAGCTGAACGCGCCGTTCGTGCGCCGCGTCGCCCTGCGCGTCTTCCAGAATTGGTGGATCGCGCTGAAGCGGGAGATCACCGGCGCCGGTCTGACGACGGAGGAGGCGGTGGAGGCGGAGGCGGTGATGGACCCGCAGGGCGAGATGATCAGCTTCCGCATCACGCGGCGCTCGCCGCGCATCGCGCTCGGCATCGACCGACGTCTGCAGGCGGCCGCGAACGTCGCCTTCTTCGACCGCAACCCGCCGCCCGGGGCGCGCTCGGACGACGGCAACATCCACTTCGTCTTCGCCGCCGAGATCCGCGCCGTCGCCTCGCCGCGCGGGCCGATGTACTTCGTGCAACTGGGCACCGGGCTGCGGTGAGGCGGGGCCGATGCTGCTGTGGCTGAAGGCGGTCCTCCTCGGCCTGATCGAGGGCGCGACGGAGTTCCTGCCGGTGTCCTCCACCGGCCACCTCATTATCGCCGCCGAGTGGCTGCGCTATCCGCTCGCGCAGCGCGCGACCTTCGAGATCTTCATTCAGCTCGGGGCGATCCTGGCGGTGTACTGGCACTACCGCACCGACCTCCTCGACCTCGTCCGCCGCGCCCGGCGCGAGGTCGACGCGCAGGCGCTGCTCGGCAAGGTGCTGCTCGCCTTCGTGCCGGCGGCCGGCGTCGGGTTCCTGCTGCACGGCTGGATCGAGGAGAACCTGTTCAGCGTCCGCGCCGTCGCCTGGGCGCTGATCGTCGGTGGCGTGGCGATCTGGGCGGTGGAGCGGCGGCCGCGCACGGCGACGGTGGCGCGCATCGAGGACATGTCGTGGCGCGACGCCGGCCTGATCGGCCTGGCGCAGGTGACGGCGCTTTACCCCGGCGTGTCGCGCGCCGGAGCGACCATCCTCGGCGGCCTGCTGGCCGGTCTCGGCCGCCCCGCGGCGACGCAGTTCTCGTTCTACCTGGCGCTGCCGACGCTGACCGCGGCGAGTCTGTTCAGCCTGGCGAAGGGGTGGTCGCGCATCGGGCCCGACGAGGCCGCGACGCTGGCCATCGGCCTGGTCGCCGCCTTCGTCTCGGCGCTGGCGGTGATCCGGGTGTTTCTGCGCTTCGTGCAAACGCACGATTTCCGGCCGTTCGCGTACTACCGGATCGCGCTGGGGATCGTGCTGCTGCTCTTTGCGTAACTGCTCTTTGCGGACGTCCCCTATCCGGGAGCGCGGGCGGCTCGCCCGCATTGCAGCGCGCTGGCGCTGCTCCACGGCCAGGCCTGCCTCACCGCTACCAGTCCCGCCCGGAGTGGATTGTCCTCAACGTACTCCGCCGCCGCGACGAAGTGGGCGTCGTCCCGGATGAAGCGATCCCAATAGTCAGGGAACCAGATCCGCCCGGGGGTGTCCGTGAGAATGGCAAGTCGATGTGCCGTGTACGACTTCCACGCCTGCACGATTCGACTCAGCGACTGCCCCGCGGCGATGGTTGCGACCAGATGGACATGATTCGGCATCACAACCCACGCGTGCAGTCGGTACCGGACGCCGTCGAATTGCAGCCAATTCATAACCACGACGCTCGCCGCCGCGGGGCGAGCCAACAGGCAGCTGCCGATGCCGGCATCGAGCAGGGCGTCATAGCGGCGGCGCTTCGCGTCGTCGGGCATCAGCCGTAGGTCCGCGAGGACATCGCGCGGCAACGAGTCTGCCAGGCGGTAGGTGATCATCTGCGCCACCTCGCCGGCATCGAAGTGCGGCAGGTAGCCCCGGTAGTGCCACCCACGCGGCCCGGAGGCGGGCGGGCCGCCCGCGCTCCCAGATGGGGGACCTCCCATTCAGCAGAGCCTGGATTGCGATCCGCGCCGGCACAATCACAGCCCCGCATGGAGGCAGCGTCCGGACCGCGGGCGTCTCGCCCGCAGCGCACCGCCTCACACCCCAGGCGCAGCACAGCGCCTCCCCGCCTACTCTCCCTGCGCCGGCCACCAGCGCAGGACCGGGCGGCGCGCCGCGCGGGCCTCGTCGAGTCGCCCCACCGGGGTCAGTGTCGGCGCGTTCTGCAGCGTCGCCGGCTCCTGCGCCGCCTCGCGCGCGATCGCCAGCATGGCGGCGATGAACGCATCGAGCGTCTCGCGGCTCTCGCTCTCCGTCGGCTCGATCATCAGCGCCCCCGGCACGACCAGCGGGAAGTAGATCGTCGGCGCGTAGAAGCCGTAGTCGAGCAGGCGCTTGGCGACGTCGAGCGTCTTCACCCCGTGCGCCTCGAGGGTCTTGTCGGTGAAGACGCACTCGTGCATGCACAGGGCCGGCTGTGCCAGCTCGTAGGGCCCGGTCAGCGCGACGCGGATGTAGTTCGCCGCCAGCACCGCCATGCGCGTCGCCAGGGTCAGCCCGTCGCCGCCCAGCGCGGTGATGAACGCATAGGCCCGTACCAGCATGCCGACGTTGCCGTGGAAGCCGCGTACGCGCCCGATCGACCGCTCCGGCACAGCGCTCCAGCGCAGCATGCCGTCGGCGGCACGCGCCAGGCGCGGTCCGGGCAGGTACGGCGCCAGCGGCGCGCGCACGCCGATCGGTCCGGCGCCCGGACCGCCGCCGCCGTGCGGCGTCGAGAATGTCTTGTGCAAATTGAACTGCAGCACGTCGGCGCCGACCTTGCCCGGCTTGGCGACGCCGAGCAGCGCGTTGAGGTTGGCGCCGTCGAAGTACACCAACCCGCCCTGGCCGTGCACCGCCTCAGCGATCTGGGCGATCTCGCGCTCGAAGAGACCGAGGGTGTTGGGGTTGGTGATCATCAGCGCCGCCACCTGGTCGGTCATGGCGCGCCGCACCGTCTCGGCCTCGACCAGACCCAGGGCGTTGCTCTCGATCGTCTGCACCTGATAGCCGGCGAGCGCCGCGCTGGCGGGATTGGTGCCGTGCGCGCTGGCGGGAATGAGAACCGTCGTGCGTGTGTCGCCGCGGTCGCGGTGATAGGCGCGCACCATCTTCATGCCGGTCAGTTCACCGTGCGCGCCGGCGGCGGGCTGCAGCGAGACCGCGTCCATGCCGCAGATCTCGCCCAGCATCGCCTCGAGCTCCCAGCACAACTCGAGCGCCCCCTGCGCCAGCTCGTCGGGGGTCAGTGGATGCAGCGCGGCGAATCCGGGCAGGCGCGCCACCACCTCGTTCGCCAGCGGATTGTACTTCATGGTGCACGACCCGAGCGGATAGAACGTCGTCGCGGTGCCGAAGTTCCATTGCGACAGGCGCAGGAAGTGGCGCAGCACCTCGGGCTCGCTGACCTCCGGGAAGCCGTCGATCGGCTCGCGCAGCAGCGCCGCCGGCAGGTAGTCGGCCGGTGCGCCGGGCTCGTCCGCCAGGTCGATGCCGCAGCGGCCGGCGGCGCTGCGCTCGAAGATCAGCGGCTCGTCGAGCAGCAGGCCGGCCTGTTTGTCGCGCAGACCGCTCATGCCTCGAGCACCTCGACCAGGCGCGCCAGCGCGGCGTCGTCATGCAGCTCGGTGACGGCGATGAGCAGCACGTCGTCGAACTCCGGGTACCAGCGGCCGAGCGGAACGCCGGCCAGGACTCCCGCCGCCTGGGCGCGTGCCAGGGCGCCGCGCGCGTCGCGGCCGCGCACGGCGAACTCGTTGAAGAACGGTCCAGCGAAGGCCAGGCGCCAGCGCCCGCCGGTGGTCAGGCGCGCCGCGGCGCGATGGGCGCGGGCGAGGTTGAGATGCGCCAGGCGGCGCAGGCCGTGCTTGCCGAGCAGGCTCAGATAGACCGTCGTCGCCAGCGCGATGAGGCCGTGGTTGGTGCAGATGTTCGAAGTCGCGCGCTCGCGGCGGATATGCTGCTCGCGCGTCGCCAGCGTCAGCACGTAGCCGCGCCGCCCCGCGTCATCATGCGCCTCGCCGACCAGGCGGCCGGGCATGCTGCGCACGTGCTGCAGGCGGGTGGCGAAGAGGCCGACGCCGGGCCCGCCGTAAGAGAGCGGCACGCCGAAGCTCTGCCCTTCGCCGACGGCGATGGCGGCGCCACACTCGCCCGGCGAGCGCAGCAGCGCCAACGCCAGCGGCTCGGCGGTGGCGGTGACCAGCAGCGCGCCATGCGCGACGGCGGCGGCGTGGACGGCGGCGAGATCCTCGACGATGCCGAGCACGTTCGGGTAGCCGACGACGACCGCGGCGGTGCGGGCGTCGACGTTGGCGGCCAGCCAGACGGCGTCGACGCGCCCGTCGGCGCCGCACGGCGCTTCGAGCAGCTCCGAGTCGCCGGCGCCATCGAGGTAGGTGCGCACGGTGTCGCGGTATTCGGGGTGCAGCGTGCGGGCCAGGACGACGCGCGGCCGCTTCGGGTGCAGGCGCAGGGCCATCAGTACCGCCTCGGCCGTCGCCGAGGCACCGTCGTACATGCTGGCGTTTCCGACCTCGAGCCCGAACAGCATCGCCGTCAGGGTCTGGAACTCGAAGATCGCCTGCAGGGTCCCCTGGCTCACCTCGGGCTGGTACGGAGTGTAGGCGGAGTAGAACTCGGCCCGTTGCAGGATGTTGTCGACGATCGCCGGGACGAAGTGTCGGTAGGCGCCGGCGCCGAGAAAGCTGAGCATGGCGGCGCCTGGGTTGCGCGCCGCCAGCGTCTCGAGACGGCCAAGCACCGCCTGCTCCGACAGTCCCGGCGGCAGGTCGATCGCGCCGCTGGCGCGCAGCGCCGCCGGGATGTCGCGGAAGAGCTCGTCGAGCGAGTCCACGCCGACGGCGGCAAGCATGTGCTCGATGTCGGCCGGACTGTGCGGGATGAAGCGCATGGGAGCCAGATGGATCCTAGCCGGATCCGCTGCCGCCGCCAGTAGGGGTGGAGGCGCTACTCCCGCTGTTCCGAGACGAACGTCTCGTACTCGTCCGACGTCATCAGTTCATCAAGGTCGGTGGGATCGCTGAGCTCGATCTTCACCATCCAGCCGTCGCCGTAGCAGTCCTCGTTCACCAGCTCGGTGTTGTCGCGCAGATCGTCGTTGATCTCGAGCACCGTGCCGCTGATCGGCGAGTACACGTCGGAGACGGCCTTCACCGACTCCACGACGCCCATCGCCTCGTCCTTGATCACCTTGTCGCCGACCCCCGGCATCTCGATGAACACCACGTCGCCGAGCTGCTGCTCGGCGAAGGCGGTGATGCCGACGGTGGCCACCGATCCCTCGACCAGTACCCACTCGTGCTCGCGCGAGTACTTGAGGTCGTCGGGAAACTCCATGTTCTGCTCTTTACTCATTGCGCCGTCCCCCGCCGATTCCCGTCACGCCGTCATTAGCCAGTCTGACTTGGGCCAGTCTGATGTGCTCCGACCTACTTCAGTTCGGGCTGTTTGCTCGCCGCGGTCCGATAGAACGGCAGCGCGACGATGCGCGCTGCAACCGCCCGGCCACGGATCTCCACCGCCAGCGTCGTATTCACCGCGCTTGCGGCGGGCTCGACATAGCCCAGAGCAATGCCCTTGCCAAGCGTCGGCGCCTTGGTGCCGCTGGTCACGACCCCGACCGCCTGGCCGTCGCGCAGGATGCGATACTCGGCCCGCGGCACGCCCGGCTCGGTCAGCTCGAGGCCGACCAGCAGCCGGCGCGGCCCGCGCGCCTGGGCGGCGAGCAGCGCGGCGCGACCGACGAAGTCGCCCTTGTCGAGCCGCACCACCCAGGCCAGACGCGCCTCGAACGGCGTCGTCTCCAGACCCAGCTCGTGCCCGTAGAGTGGCAGGGCAGCCTCGAGGCGCAGCGTGTCACGCGCGCCGAGACCGGCCGGAGCGATGCCGTCCGCCGCGCCGGCCTCGAGCAGCGCGTCCCACAGCGACGCCGCGTCGGTCGCGGCGCAGTACAGTTCCCAGCCGTCCTCGCCGGTGTAGCCGGTATGCGCCACCAGGGCGCGGCGGCCGGCGATCTCCCCATCGGCGACCGTGAAGCGCGGCAGCGACGCCAACGGCAGCGCCGTCAGGCGGCCCAGGATGGCGGTGGCGCGCGGACCCTGCAGGGCGAGCAGCGCCGTCTCGTCGCTGACATCGACGACCTCGGCGCCGCGCAAATCGGCGTCACGGATGTGTGCGCGCAGGTAGGCGAGGTCGGCGTCGCGGTTCGCGGCGTTGACGCAGATCATCACCCGCTCGGCGGCGAGGCGGTGGACGATGACGTCGTCGACGATGCCGCCGGCGGGATCGAGCAGCAGGGAATACTGCGCGCCGCCGTCGGCGAGCCGGCGGACGTCGTTGGCGGTCACCGCCTGGCAGGCGGCGAGGGCACCGGCGCCGCGCAGCTCGAGCTCGCCCATGTGGCTGACGTCGAACAGCCCGGCGCGACCGCGCACGGTGGCGTGCTCGTCCATGATGCCGCGGTACTGCACCGGCATCTCCCAGCCGGCAAAGTCGACCAGCCGCGCCCCGAGGGCGCGGTGCGCCGCGTAGAGCGGCGTCTGCCTCACGCCCGCTCCGCGCGCAGCCGCGCCGCGGCGACGGTGTTCTTGAGCAGCATGGCGATGGTCATCGGGCCGACGCCGCCGGGCACCGGCGTGATGGCGGCGGCGCGGTCGCAGGCGGCGGCGAAGTCGACGTCGCCGACCAGCTTGCCGTCGGCGAGGCGGTTGGTACCGACGTCGATCACCGTCGCCCCGGCTTTGATCCAGGCGCCTTGCACAAAACGCGGCTGGCCGATGGCGGCGACCAGCACGTCGGCGCGACCGACCTCGCCGGCCAGATCACGGGTGCGGGAATGGCAGAT
The DNA here is from genome assembly GCA_031401035.1 of bacterium. Lineage (GTDB taxonomy): Bacteria > Desulfobacterota > Binatia > HRBIN30 > CADEER01 > JANNRA01. The sequence goes on from JANNRA010000080.1 coordinate 39,232, forward strand.
CGTCACCGTCGCGTGGCGTTCGAGGAGCAGCAGGGCGACCGGTTTGCCGACCAGGTTGCTGCGTCCGACGACGACGGCACGCGCCCCCTTGAGATCGGTGCCGGTGCTGTCGAGCAGGCGCAGGATGCCGAGCGGCGTGCACGGACGCGGACCCGGCAGGCCGGCGACGAGGCGCCCCTGGTTGACCGGGTGCAGACCATCGGCATCCCTGGCCGGGTCGATGGCCTCGAGCACCGCCCCGGCGTCGAGACCGGCCGGCAGCGGTAGCTGCACCAGGATGCCGTCGACGTCGCGGCGCGCGTTGAGCGCGGCGACGACAGCCAGCAGCGCCGCCTGCGAGGTGTTCGCCGGCAGCTCGTGGCCGATCGACTCGATGCCGCAGTCGGCGCAGGCCTTGCGCTTGTTGCGCACATAGGTAGCCGAGGCCGGGTCGTCGCCGACCAGCACCGTCGCCAGGCCGGGCGCGCGCCCGTGCGCGGCGCGGAACGCCGCCGCCTCCGCCCGCACCTCGTCGCGGACCGCCGCCGCAACCGTTTTGCCGTCGATGAGCGTCGCCATGTCGCTCGGGACATAGCGGGAGGCCGCGGCCCGAATCAACGTGCCGTCGGCGGTGGTGAGATGGAGCGATTTCGCCTACGCTCCGGGCATGCGCATTGGAGTGCCGAAGGAGATCAAGGCCGAGGAGCAGCGCGTCGCCATCACCCCCAGCGGCGTCGCGGCGCTGACCGCCCAGGGCCACCAGGTGTGGGTCGAACGCGGTGCCGGCCTGGGCAGCGGCATCACCGACCTGCAGTTCCGCAAGGCCGGGGCGCGTGTCGCCGGGGCGCGCGAGACGTGGACCCGCGCCGAGATGGTGATGAAGGTGAAGGAGCCGCTGGCGGCGGAGTACCGCTACCTGCGCGCCGACCTGATCCTCTTCACGTACCTGCATCTGGCCAGCGGCCCCGGCCTGACGCGGGCGCTGACGCGCTCCGGCGTCACCGGCATCGCCTACGAGACCATCCAGCTCGAGGATGGCTCGCTGCCGCTGCTGGCGCCGATGAGCGAGATCGCCGGCCGCCTGGCGGTGCAGGTCGGCGCCTGGTGCCTCGAGGCGCAGAACGGCGGCGGCGGCGTCCTGCTGAGCGGCGCCTCGGGCGTGCGGCCGGGCAAGGTGGTGGTCCTCGGTGGCGGCATCGCCGGCACCGCCGCGGTGCAGATCGCCATCGGCATGGGCGCGCAGGTGAGCGTCATCGAACGCAATCCGAACCGCCTGCGCTATCTGAACGACGTCCTCGGCGGCCGCCTGACGACCCTGATGTCGAACCGCGCCAACATCGAGGAGGAGGTGCACGACGCCGACCTGGTGATCGGCACCGTGCTCATCGCCGGCGCCAAGGCGCCGCGCCTGGTGACGCGTCGCATGGTGCGCTCGATGCGGCCGGGGTCGGCCGTCGTCGACGTCTCGATCGACCAGGGCGGCTGCATCGAGACGGCGCGGCCGACCAACCACCGCAAGCCGATCTACATCGAAGAGAAGGTCGTCCACTACGCGGTGACCAACATGCCCGGCATCGTGCCGCACACCTCGACCTATGCGTTGACCAACGCGACCCTGCAGTACGCCCTGGCGCTCGCCAACCGAGGCCTCAAGCACGCCGTCAGCGAGGACCGCGCCCTGCGCCGCGGCGTCAACGTCCGCAACGGCAAGATCACCCACGAAGCGGTGGCAGAGGCGTTCCGACTGCCATACGTGGCAGTGGACAGTACCCTGTAGGATCGCGGGCGGCCTACCAACCGTCGGGGACCGGCATCGCGCGGCCCCCGAGGGTCACCGGGGTGGCGACGATGTTGAACAGGGCGCTCGCCGATGCGTGCGTCGGGTTCTCGATCTCCACGCGCATGGAGCGGTCCTCGCCGGGGTCGAGGGTGGTGTCGACCTCCTCACGCACGGTGTCGACGACGCGCGGCGGGTCGCCCGGTACGGCGATGATCACGGTGTAGCGGATGCCCTCGACCCGTTCGGCGAAGCGGTTCTCGACCGTACCGCTGATACGCACATGGCGGCCGTCGGCGATGGCCTTGTTCACCCTGACGTGCAGGCCACCGACCTTGATCTCGTCACCGGTGACTTCCTTGGTATATGCGTGCGCCTGCTCGACGCCGGGGTCGGGCGCGGCGGGGGTACACGCCGCCAGGGCGACGGGCAACAGCAGCCACAGTCGTGACATCCGCATTCCTCCTTTAGTCCGGCCGGCCCGGCACGTCGGCGCCGGCGCGGATGAAGACCGGGATGACTTCCAGGGGCGCGTCGACGGTGATGGTCAGCGGGCCCTCGAACGTGCGTGAGCGGTCCCAGAAGTCCTCCCATTCGCCGGCGGGCAGGTAGACCTCGCGGGCGCGGGCGCCGTTCTGCCACAGCGGCGCGACGAGCAGGTCGTCGCCGTACAGATATTCGTCCCAGCGGTCGCGCACGGCCGGGTCGTCCGGCCAGGCGAAGACTAGCGGGCGGGCGATCGGCAGGCCGCTGCGCGCCGCCTCGTCGGCGTGGCGCATGGTGTACGGAATGAGGTCGTGGTGCAGCTGCACGTAGCGGCGGTAGATGGCGATCATCTCCGCGTCGTAGGCCGGCTCGGTCGGCATGTTCCACGGCGCGTGGCTCCCCTTGCCGCCGATCTCCATTAGCGGGCAGAAGGCGCTGAACTGCAGCCAGCGGGCGAAGACGTCGCGCTGCTTGAACTGGTAGTAGCCGCCGGTGTCCGACCCCCAGAAGGGGAAGCCGAGGAAGGCGGCGCGCTGCTGCATGATGATGGCGCCGCGCAGGCCGAGGTCGGTGCCCGGCCCCGAGCCGAGGGCGGTACTGCCGGGCGAGTCGCCGCCCCAGACGATGCCCCACTGCTGCGCACCGGCGTAGGCGGCGCGCGCGGCGACGACGAAGTCGCCGTCACCGCGCGCCGCGCGCAGGGCGTCGTGGTAGAGGCGCAGGTTGAGGACCGGGAACTCGTTGCGCACCTCGACGCCGCTGCGGCCGTCGGCGAACACGTCGCCGGGCTCGGCGCTGACGTACTCCTCACCGCGGTCTAGCTTGATGGCCGAGATGTCCCAGCGGCGCGCGAACGCGACGTGCTTTTCCATCCACCAGGCGCGCGCCTGTGGGTTGGTGACGTCGATCACCTGCGCCTCGGGAACATCTGGCCAGCGCGACAGCCCGGGCGCCAGCCAGCCGGCGGCGCGTGCTTCGGCGCCGTTGCTGCCCGGCGCGGTGCCGCTGGCGAGCGCGGCGCTCCACACCGCGGTGCGGTAGCCGCGTGCCTGGAGCACGCGCATCATGCCCTCCGGGTTCGGGAAGCGCAGCGGATCCCACTGGAAGTCGTCGAAGCCGAAGGCGCCGCCGGCCCAGGGGCGGTCGATCAGGTAGACGCCGGCCGGGATGCCGAGCGCCTCATACATCAGCAGGTCCTCGGCCACGTCCGCGTTGATCGCCTCGCCATCGACCTCGACCGCCGGGCCGACGGCGTGTTCGTCGCGCCAGCGCCAGTGTTTGAAGGCCCAGGCCGGCGGGATGAACGGACGGCCGGTCTGCGCCGTGTACTCGTCGAGGACCTGCGCCGGCGTGCCGGCGAACAGCAGGTAGGTGAGGCCCGGCTGCGTCGCGGCGGCGGCAAAGCGGAAGGAGAGTCGGGCGGGGTCGGTCCTGCCGACGTCGTAGTCGCCCGGCGTCGTGCCGGCGACGAAGAGGCCGTAGCCGTTCGAGCTGGTGTGGAACGGCGCGTAGACCGCCATCGTCGCCCGCACCAGCATGCCGATCGCTTCGCCGCGGCGGTCGAGCGAACCGACGGCACGCGGCGCGATCTCGTCGATCGGCGGAAACCCGGGCACGTTGGTGAGCGGCCGCGAGTCGGTGAGGCGCTCGGTGAGCCCGTAGATCGCCTCGCCGGGGGCCAGCGTCCAGGCGTCGGCGTAGTGGCTTGGCGCGATGCCGTCGGGAGCCGTGAAGACGACCCGCAGGGTGCGATCGGAGAGCCAGTCCAGGCGCACGTGGGCCTCCCCGCTCGCGGTCCTCACCGACAGCTCGAGCGCGCGTATCCGGCCGGCCCCGCCGTCGTTCTCTGTCAGCGCGTAGGTGGACACGTCGCCGCTTGCAACCGCGCCGCCGCCGGCGAGGAACGACAGCCCAGACGGCACCTGGCTGGCGACGACGCGCCCGCTGCTGTCGGTCAGGGTGAGCCGCAGGGGTGATTGCCCGACGCGCACGGCGGCATCGTCGGTGCGGAAGACCAGGGTGTCGCCTTCGACCGTCAGGATACCGCGCACCGCCGACGGCGTCGGGGTTGGGGTCGGCATCATGCCGCCGTGCTGCTTGTCGTCGCCGCAGGCGGCGAGGAGCAGTGCGAGGAGCAGTGCGAAGCGACGCATGCTCCCTTATCTCCGACGCCCGCGCGCAATCGCAACCCCGCGCCGGTGGACCGGCAATCGCCGGATCACCCCCTGGAGGGCGCCCCCCCGTGGGCGCCCTCCAGTCTTGGCGGCTTACGGGCAGTCCGCCAGCAACTGCCGGATGCCGGCGGCGGTGCGCTCGGACGGGCGCAGGGTCTGGGCGCGGCGCAGGTGCGCGCAACCGCGCTGCCGCTCGCCGAGGATCAGGTACGCTTGGGCCAGGGCGGTCTCGACATCGGCGTCGTGCGGGTTCAGCTGCCCGGCGCGCTCGAAGTGCGGGAGCGCGGCGCGTGCGGCGTCGGGCGTCGCGCCGCCGCCCTGCAGGACGACGAGGCCGAGATTGAACAGGGTATCGGGCGCGTCGGGCGTCGCGGCGAGGGCGCGTTCGTAGGCGGCGCGGGCGGCGGCGTAGTCGCCGTCGAGCAGGGCGAGCGTGCCGAGATTGGTATGGATCGTCTGCAGCCCGCGCGGGTCGTTGCGGCGCGCCAGGGCGCGCGCGAACGCGGCCCGCGCGTCGGTGACGCGACCGGCCTTCTGGTAGGCGGTGCCGAGATTGCGCGCCGCCATGCCGGAGACCTGGCTGTGCGCCTCGGTATCGAGCCACAGCGCTACATCGTCGCGCCACACCGCGTTGCGCGCCGCCGTGGCGAGGCTTGCGGCGCCCAGCAGCGCCGCCGCGCCGCCGGCCAGCGCGGCGCGCGCC
>JANNRA010000081.1:0-45477 GCA_031401035.1 bacterium
CGCCGCTGGATCAGCGCGCCGCGTGAGCGGCGCTGACGCGCCGCCGCGAGCCAGCGGCGCTGACGCGCCGCACTCCACATGTCACGGTTTCGGCACTTTCAGCGTCTTGCTGATCATCAGGCTGCCGGAGAGTGCGAAGAGCAGCGTCGCGAAATGGAACGGCAGGCCGAGCACGCTGCTGGCGCCGAGGCGGTCCGTCGCCCAGGCGGCCAGCAGCAGGGCGAGCGGCAGGATGCTGGTTGGGATCGGCGTGCCCTCGTAGTAGCGCACCTTGCCATCGGCGCCCTGCAGGGACTCGGCGGTGACGTTGTAGCGCGCCAGGCGGCTCAGGCCGCAGAGGACGAAGTAGATCAGCACCGCCTGGTCGAGGGCGCTGCGCAGGCCAGCGGCGTAGGCGATCGCCGCCGGCGCGACGCCGAAGGAGATGACGTCGGCGAGCGAGTCCAGCTCCCGCCCCAGCGGCGACTGCCGGTGCCGCCAACGCGCGATGCGCCCGTCGAGGACGTCGAAGACGATCGCCAGCGGCACCAGCGCCGCCGCCGCCCACAGCCAGACGGCGTCGCCCGCCGCCAGCGCGCGCATGGCGAGAAACACCGCCAGCACGCCGCAGCCGCCGTTGGCCATGGTGAACAGATCGGCGACGTGGAAGCTGCGGATCATCGAAAAGTGTTTCATGAAAGCCTTATCCCGTCCCGCCGCGGGGCTTGCAATTCGCGCCGCTCCAGGCAGATCGGAGAACATCATGAGAACATCTTCACCACGGAGGCACGGAGACCCGGAGAGTGGTCGATCGCGTTGGTGTCGCGCCGTGTCTCCGTGCCTCCGTGGTGAAGTCTTGCTCTTGACGTTGCTTACGTTCTGCGCCGCTGCCGTCGCGCAGGCACCGCTGCCGACGCCCGCGTCGGTGCGCATCACCATGGAGGCGCTGCACGCGGCCGGCGGGGTGCCGCCGGGCTGGGAGGTGACGCTGCAGGCGGGCGACGTGCAGGGCGGCCGGCAGGTGTTCATGGAGCAGGGCTGCGGCAGTTGTCATATCGTCGCCGGCGCCAACCTGCCGACGCGGCCGCCCGGCGCAGCGGTCGTCGGGCCCGAGCTGACGGGTATGGGGAAGCATCACCCGCCGCAGTACTTCCTCGAGGCGATCGTCAACCCCAACGCGGTGCTGATCGACGGCGCCGGCTACATCGACGAGCAGGGGCGCTCGACCATGCCGTCGTATCCCGATCTGACCGTCGCCCAGGTGCAGGACCTGGTCGCCTTCCTCGCCAGCCTGACCAGCGGCGGCGACGCACCGTGTCACGCGCCGGCGGCCGGGGCGACGCCGGGTGCGCTAGCGGCGGCGCCGATCGCCGCCCCCATGGCGGTGGCATCGACGGCGCCGTTGCCGGCGTCGCCGCCGGGCGGCGGCGTCTTCCTGGTGCAGACCTACGACATCAAGCCCGGCCAACTCGAGGTCTTTGAACGCTGGTTCCGCGACGAGTTCATGCCGAAGACGAAGGCCTTCGGCGGCGTCGAGCGCATCGAGACCAGCGTCGACCGCAGCCGTCGCGGGCCGCTCGTCACCACCGTGTTCACGTTCCGCGACCGCACCGCCTACGACCGCTGGAACAACAACCTCGCGATGCGCGAGCTGGCGGCGAAGTTCGATGACTTCATCGGCCTGCACGGGCACATCCTCTACGATACCCCGCCTGCCTACCGCGCCGCGTCGCTTTCCTCGCCGTAGCCGCGCCGCAGGCGTCAGGGCGCGGCGTCGCCGCCACCGCCGTGTGCCAGCCAGAGGTCGAGGAAGCCGATGGCCGCCGCCACCGTGTCGTCGTCGAAGGCAAACGTCGCCATGTGGCCGTAGGGTGTCTCGTAGTAGGCCACCGGCACGCCGACGTCGCGCAGGGCGTCGCGCAACACCTCGGCGTGGACTGGATCGACCAACCAGTCGGCGCGGCCGTGGTAGAGGAACAGCGGCGGGTCGTCGCTGCTCACATATGATAGCGGCGACGCCGCCCGCGCCCGCGCCGGCAGCGCGACGGGGTCGTCGCCGAGCAGCGTGCGCATCACCCGTACGTCGCCGAAGCGGCCGAGGTCGGTCGGCGCGCCGCCCGCCACCGCCGCCTGCACGCGCGCTGCGGCGTCGTCGGGCGGATCGGTGGCGAGGAGGGCCGCCAGGTGGCCGCCGGCGGAATAGCCGAAGGCGGCGACGCGGGTCGGGTCGACGTCGAGGTGCGCCGCCTGGCGACGGATCCAACGGAGCGCGGCGCGACTGTCGTCGAGTTGCGCCGGGAAGGGATGCTCGGGCGCCAGCCGGTAATCGGCCGCCACCGCGACATAGCCGGCTGCCGCCAGCCGGCGCGCGATCGCCGCCACGTCGCCGCGGCTGCCGCGCTGCCACGAGCCGCCGTGCAGCACCAGCACCGCCGGGTGCGGCCCCGGCGCGGGTGGCGCGTAGACGTCGGCGCGCAGCGCGACGCCGTCGGGCTGGGCGTAGATCTGGTCCGCCGTCAGCCGCACGGAGTCGGCGCCGGTACGCACCGTCGTCGCGCAGCCGGCGGCGGCGAGGGCGAGCAGGATGGCGAAGCGCGCGACCATGGCAGCGAGCATACGCCAGCCGCCGCGCGACGCCAGCGGGCCGGGCGAGACCCTCACGGTCCCATCTGACGGTTTCAACCCCGCGCGCAGCATGAGGTTCGCCAGCCGGGACCGCGGGCGTCTCGCCCGCAGCGTAGCGCCGAGGCATGCCTGTGCCCACTTGCAGCGCGATGCCGCGGCGTGGCGGAATCCCCCCATGTCGGGACGATTCGCGTTGACCATCGCCGTGCTCGCCGTCCTGGCGGCGCCGGCGGCCGCGGCGGAGACGGCGCGGGAGATCCTCGAGCGCCAGCGCGGCCTCGCCGACGGCGCACGGCGCTGGAGCGACCGCCAGCAGACGCTGTCGATGCAGGTCGTCGATCCGTCGCGCGCGCCGCGGACGTTGGTGCTCGACCTCTTCGACCAGCACGGCCCCGCCGGGGTGCAGCGCACGATGCTCTACCTGTCCGCGCCGCGCGCGGTGCAGGGGACAGCGCTCCTCGCCGTCGCGCACCCCGGCCGCGCCGCCGATCAGTGGCTCTACCTGCCGGAGCAGCGGCGCGCCCGGCGCATCGCCGGGGCGGCGCGTACGCAGCCCTTCCTTGGCACCGACTTCACCTATCACGACCTCGACCTGCTGGCGGAGATGCCGTCGTGGCGCGAGGCCGACGCCGACGCGGTGCTGCGCGGCGAGGCGGTGGTCGACGGCACGCCGTGCCACGTCATCGACCTGACGCCGCGCCGCGAGGACATCGGCTACGCGCGCATCGGGCTGTGGCTGGGCAAGGAGGATCTCGTCGCTCGGCGCGTTGAACTCTTCGCCGCGGCGCCGACCAGCGGCTGGTTCGGCGCCGCGGATGAGGGGCACGTGCCGACGCGTCGCATCACCCAGTCCGATGTGCGCACCGTCGGCGCCATTCCGGTGCCGCACCGCGCCGAGGTCGAGACGCCGGCGGCGGGAACGAAGACGATGGTGACTTTCGCCAAGGTCACCTTCGACCAGCAGCTGCCCGACGACCTCTTTACGCAGGCCGCGCTCGAGTGGGGCAGCTACCAGCCGCGCCGCTAGTGCAGCGCCGCAGCAGTGCACGCGCGCCGCCGCGGCGCCGTCAGTCGAAGAGTGCCACGACGCGGGCGCCCGGATCTCGTCCGGCGCGCATCTCGCGGACGACGCGGCCGTCGCGCAGCTCCACCGTACGATGCCCGTAGGTCGCGGCGAGGGTGCTGTGCGTCACCATCAGCACCGTCAGGTGGTGCTCGGCGTTGAGGCGCCGCAGCAGATCGAGGATCGCCTGCCCGGTGCGTGAGTCGAGGTTGCCGGTCGGCTCGTCGGCGAGCAGCAGCATCGCGTCGGTAACCAGGGCGCGGGCGATGGCGACGCGTTGCTGCTCGCCGCCCGACAGCTCGGTCGGGCGGCGAGCGAAAGTGCTGGCGGGGAGATCGACGCGCGCCAGTTCGGCGTGGGCGCGGGCGCGCGCGGCGCGCCAACCCTGGCCGCGGAACTCGAGCGGCCAGGCGACGTTCTCCTCGACAGTGAAGGTGGGGAACAGATTGAAGCTCTGGAAGACGAAGCCGATACGTTGCAACCGCAGGTCACTACGGGCGTTGTCGGACAGGCGCGCCAGGTCGCGTCCGTCGAGCACCACCTGGCCGGCGTCGGGCGTGTCGAGCCCGGCGATGAGGTTGAGCAGGGTGCTCTTGCCGCAGCCGCTCGGTCCCATGATCGAGACAAACTCGCCGGGCGGGATGCGTAGGGTCAGGTCATCGATGGCCGCCACCGCCCCGGCGCCGTGCCCGTAGCGTTTGCTGACGCCGTCGAGCAGAACGGCGGGCGGCGGCGGGGTGTGGGGCGCGGCATGGACCATGGCGACCTCCGGGTGCGGGGCGATCAGTGCGGCAGGGGGCCGCAGTCGTGCGCGACGGGCGGCCGGCCGTCCCAGCGCAGCAGCGTCAGCTCGCAGGACATGCCGGCGCTGAGGCAGAGGGTGAGGCCGAGGGCGCCGCGGCGCGGCGCGGCGGCATCGGTCAGCGTGCGCAGCCCGTGCGCGAGACCTGCCGACAGCGTATTGCCGGCCTCGTGCCAGGTGCGCTCGGCCAGCCCGCGGGTTGCGGCGTCGGCGCGCAGCAACTGCGCCGCGGCCTCGACGGCGGCGCCGAAGGGCGGATTGACGACACAGAAGTCGATCGCCTCCGGCGCGGTGCCGGCGTCGGCGAGGAAACGCGCCACGGTGCCGGGTAGTTGGCGCAGGGCGGCGCGCAGCTGTTGCGGCGACAGCGAGTGGCGCAGGCCGAGGTCGGTGATGACGGCGCCCCGCGCGGCGCTGGTGCCGGGCCAGTGCGCGGCGCGGCTGGCGAGCACGGCGGGTGTGGCAGCGGCGTGCTCGCCGAGCACCAGTGCGCCGGCGCCGTCGCCGAGCGTCAGGGCAGCGTCGACATCGGCGGGGGAACACTCGCCGCTTGGCGCCCAGACCGAGCAGGTCTCGGCCGCCACCAGCAGGGCGACACCGTGCGCATCGCCGGTCTGCTGCAGCAGCGCCACGCCGAGTGACATGGCGCGACCGAGGGCGCCGCAGCCGAGGCCGAGCAGGGGTAGGCGGATGACGTCGCCGCGCAGGCCGAGCGCCTCGGCAACGGCCGCGTCGGGGGTCGGCACGGTGCCGGCAAGGGTCGACGAGCAGACGATCAGTACGCGCACCGCCTCGGCACGCTGCTCGGCCGCCGCGAGCGCCTGCCGGCCGGCGTGGGCGCCGAGGCGGGCGACCTCTGCGGCGGCCAGACGGGCGCGCGCGCCGAGCGTCGGTGCGACCGCATCCCGCCAGGGCTGGGCGATCGCCCAGCGCTGCGCCGGCATGAGGAGGGTCGGCGGTACGGTGGGGGACCCGAGAGGCGCCAACACGGTGGCGGCGTCGGCGGCGCTGAGGGGCGTTCCCGGGTGATGCGTGGCGAGTCCGAGCAGTGTCGTCATAGGAACCTCCCTGGCGGTGGTCGTGGGTGCGTGCGGTTCAGTCGGCGCGCAGCGCCGCCGCCGGCTGGAGCCGCGCCGCGCGCTGCGCGGGCAGCAGCGCGGCGACGGCGGCGATGGCCAGCGCGCCGAGGGCCAGCGCGGCGGCGAAGGCAAACGGGACGTGCAGTTCGATGACCCAGCCGAGCAGGCCGGGAATGATCGCTCCGATCCACAACGCGCTCATGGCCAGGGCGGCCGCGGCGGCGAGTAGCAGGCCGAGCCCACCGACGACGAGGGCCTCGAGGACGACGATGCCGCCGACGCGGGCGCGGCGGATGCCGAGCACGCGCAGCATGCCGATCTCGCGCGTCCGCTCGCTGACGCCGGCGCCCAGGGTGTCGGCGATGCCGAACAGGATGACGGTCAGAATGATGAGCGCGAGGCCAGACAGCGACGCGAAGGCGCGCCGAATCTGGCCGCGGAAGTATGCCACCAACTCGCCGGAGGAGATGATGCGCCAGGCACGCCCGCGCGCCGCCAGGTCCTGGCGGATGGCCGGCTCGACCTCGGCGCGGCGGCTGCCCGGCGTCAGGTGAACGAAGAAGCGCGTTACGCGCGCGTCGTGCCAGTAGCGCGCGAAGAGGGTGCGGCTCATTTCGACCGTGCCGCGCGGCGAGGCGAAATCGGTGGTGACGCCGGCCACCGCCACCGTCAATGGTCCACTCGGTGTCTCGAAGCGCAGCGCGTCGCCGAGGCCGACGCCAAAGTGGCGTGCGAAGTTGCTCGAGATCACCACCGCCGTGCCGTCGGCGACGCGGCGCCAGGCGTCGGGCAGGCGCGCACCGAGCAGCGGCCATTCGCCGAACGACGGCGTCAGGAAGTAGGTCGGGTCGAAGGCGTCGAGGACGATCGACTCGCCGCGGAAGGCCGCGGTGGCCAGGCGCACGCCGACGACCGCGGCGACGCCGTCGACCCGCCGCAGGGCGTCGCCGATGCCCTCGTCGATCGGCGCCTCGAGTGCGCCCTCGCCGATGTGTGCGGAGCTGACGACCAGGTCGGCGCGCATCGACTGCTCGAAGACGCGCACGACGCTGACTTCGAACGATGCCGCCACCAGTCCCAGCCACAGCACGCAGCCGAGGCCGATGCCGACCGTGGCCAGTGTCAGGGCGGTGCGGTGCGGCGCCGCGGCGCAGTTCGCCACGGCCAGGCGTAGCGTCGGCGGCAACGGCAGGCGCGCCACCAGCGGCAACGCGGCGACGAGGGGCATCGCCAGCATGCCGGTGAGAATCATCAAGAGGGCGGTGCTGACCAATCCGTGCGTCAGGCCCGGACGCGGCGGTGTCGTCGCCACGGAGAGCGCCAGCGCCGCGGCCACGACGAGCGGCAGTCCGAGGCGCCAGCGCCAGCCTACGTCGCCGCGCCGTTGCCCGCTGCCGCGCAGCACCTCGGCGGCGTCGCGCCGCGCCGCTCGCCAGCCGGGTGCAAGGGCGGCGAGCAGGGCGGCGCCAAGCCCGAGCGCGGCGGCGAGCAGGAGTGCCGCGGGTCGCAGCGCGAGTTCGGCCGGGGGGGCGACGGTGCGAAAGTTGAGCGCCACGGTCTCGGCGACCAGCGGCAACATGGTGCGACCGAGCACGACGCCACCGGGGAGGCCGAGGGCGACGCCGGCGAGACCGAGGAGGAGGCTCTCGGTGAGCAACTCGCGCCACACCGCGGCGCGGCGCACGCCGACGGCGCGCAGCACGCCGAGCTGTCGCTCGCGCGCGTCGAAGATCGCGTTGACGCCGTTGAAGGCGATCAGCGCGGCGGCGCCGAGGGCGACGAGGCTGACGCCATAGAGGAACGCCTGCAGCGTGCGCAGTACCGCGTGCAGGTCCGCCTTGCGCTGGGCCGCGGTATCGACGCGCAACCCGGTCGGCAGGGCCGCCTGCACGGCGTGCGCCACGGCGCCGACGTCGGCGGCCGGCGCGACGACGACGTCGATCCGGTTGACCATTCCTGGCGCCGCGAAGCGCGCCTCGGCCGCCTGCAGGTCCATGAGTATCAGCGATCCGCCGAAGGCGCGGCCGATGCCGCTCGGGTCGATGACACCGCGGACGCGGAACGGCTGCCGGCCGTGCGGTGTGTCGAGCAGCAGGGTCGCGCCCTCTCCCAGACCGCTGGCGGTGGCGAACTCGCGCGTGACGATGATCGCGTCGCGGCTGTTGAGGAACTCGAGTGGGTCGGCGACGATGGCGGTCGCGGCACCGGACGGCTCGTAGATGCGCACGGTGTCGGGGTCGGTGAGGTCGAAGCCGTGGATTGTCATGGCGCGCGGTGGGTCGTCGGTGGTGAAGGCCGCCGCCACGACGACCGGGACGGCGCGTTCGACGCCCGGCACGGCGGCGACGCGCTCGGCCAGATCCTCCGCGAAGAAGCCGGAGTCGACGCGCACCTGCAGCGCCGCCCGGCCGGCCATGTCGTCGATGACGGTCGCGAAGCCGCGCAGCACGGCGCCGTTGACCAGGTCGATGGCGCCCACCAGGGCGACACCGCTGGCCAGGGCCAGCACCGTCAGGGCGAGGCGCCCACCGTGCCCGCGCATGAAGCGGCGTGCCAGAGTGATGCCGATCGCCATCGCTGGGCCGATCGCCCCAGGCCGCCTAGCGCCGCCGCGCTGCGGCGGCGCGCGTCGCCGCCAGCGGGCGTCCCCGCTCGATGGTCGCCGCCGGCCGCGGTGCGGCGTGCGTCGGCTCGGCGCGCACCCGCGCCGCGGCCAGCACGATGCGCACCTCTTCGGCGAACTCCAGGTTGGCGGCGAGGTGCTTCAACCGTCGGGTGAGGAGCAGCGGCAGGATCGCCGCGGCGTCGCCGCCCGGCGACGCCGCGCGCGTCAGCGCCTGTTGGCGCGTTCGCTCCAGCGTCTTGCCGACGAACCACAGGTTCTCTTGCAGGTGGTCGAGCACCGCCGCGCAGGCGGCCGGGGCGCAGTCCTCGAGGAAGAGGGCGCGCGCGGAGAGCTCGTCCTCGGCGAATCCGGCCGCGCCGGCGTCGGCCGCCGCCAGCCACTCGTCGAAGACCTCGCCGCCGACCGCGGTGATCGCGTACGGCGTCCGCCGGGCGTCGGCCCCGGGTGGGTTGTCGGCGCCGCGGATCAGGCCGTCCATTACCAGGCGTTGCAGCTCGCGGTAGAAGTTGCCGGTGCTGACATCCGCGCCCGAGCGCTCGCGGTAGGCCTTGACCAGTGCATAGCCGTGCAGGGTGGTGCCGGTGCGCAGCAGACCGAGGATCAGATAGCGAAACATGCGGTGCCCCTCCTGCCGCGCCGATAGCCCAGGCCATTTTCAAGGGTCAAGACAGATCTTTGCGTAGCTGCAGCGCAGTGAGTCAGTGCAGTCATGCGCGATCGGGGTGCGGCATCGGCGCGCCGTAGCGACTATCGGGCATCGAGCGGGCAGCGATATTGAACACGTTGACGCCGCTCGGCTACGCAGCTCGCCATCGGTCGGAGCGAGGGAGGGCGGCATGCAGACTGGGCGTTCGAAGGCAGGACGGAGCGCGACAGGGGCGATGGTGCCGCCGGGTGGCACCGCGGGGTGTGCGCTGGCGGCGCTGGCGGAGAGCGCTCGCCAGCCGCCGCCAGGTCTCGGCGCGGCTGCCTGTCCGCACTGTCGCGCCGCCGTCGACGCCGCCGGGGGCGAGGGCGCTGTGGTCGCACTCGCCGCCGCCGCGCTGGCGGGCCTGCGGCTCCTGCACGGCGGCGCGGCGCGGCTGGATCCCGGACCGGCGGCGGCGCGGCCCACCGCGGCGGCGGCACCGTACGCCTTCCGTCGCGAGGGGGAGTACTGGACGCTGGCATGCCAGGGGCGCGTCTCGCGGGTGCGCGGGTTGCGCGGCTTCGACTATCTTGCGGAGCTGTTGCGGCACCCGCACCGACAACTCTATGTGGTCGACCTCGCCGGGCTCGGCCATGCCCTCGAGCCCGGCATCAGTGTGGCGGACGCCCTGGCCAGCGGCTTGCGGGTCGGCACCACCAGCGCAACCGATGCGGCGCTCGACCGCCGCGCGCGTGACGACTATCGGACGCGCTGGCGCGATCTGGTGGGCGAGGAGGCGGCGGCGCAGCGCGACAACGACCTCGGTCGCCTGGCGGTGATCCAGCGCGAGATCGGCATGCTCACCGGCGAGTTGGCGGCCGCGGCCGGGCGCACCGCGCGCAGCCTGCCGTCGCCGCAGGAGCGGGCCCGGGTCAACGTACGCAACTGCATCAGCGCTGCCCTGCGCAGCATCCAGCGCCATGACGAAACGCTCTGGCGCCATCTCGCCAACGCCATCCGCACCGGCATCTTCTGCTCCTATGAGCCGGAGCGCCCGGTCGACTGGGAGATGTGAGGCCGTCGTGGTCGACCGCCAGCGCCTCGGCGTCGAAGGGGAACGCGCCGCCGCGTCGTTTCTGCGCTGGCGCGGCTACGCGATCGTCGCGCGCAACTACCGCTGCCGCGGCGGGGAGATTGATCTGGTCGCGCTCGAGCGGCGCACCGTCGTCTTCGTCGAGGTCAAGGCGCGGCATGGCGCCGCGCACGGCGCACCGCTCGAATCGGTGCCGGCCTGGAAGCAGCGCCGCGTCGCCGCCGCGGCGCTGCACTACCTCGCCCACCACCGACTCCTCGAGCGCGCCGTGCGCTTCGACGTCGTCGGCGTCTGGCTCGGCCCCGGCGCGCCGCGCTGCGAGCTGGTGCGCGACGCGTTCGCCGCGCCCGCGCACTGAGGGCTCGAGATCAGGTCCGGTGGAAGGCGGCGACGGGGCGGCGCCCTTGTGGGAGCCGTCGGCGGCAGAGGATCTGACAATGGAGGCCCCAGCGTGGCTGGACCCTCGCGCGCGGACCGTGCTAGCCGCCTCCGCATGCTCGACATCAAGCTCATCCGCGACCAGCCCGACGAGGTGAAGCGGGCGCTGGCCACGGTCGGCGTGGCGCCGCAGCAGGTCGACGCCGTGCTCACCGCCGACGCGCGGCGACGGGCGCTGATCACCGAGGTCGAGCAGATGCGCAACGCGCGCGCGACGACCTCGAAGGCGGTCGGCACACTGCCGCCGGCGGAGCGCGAGGGGGTCGTCTCCGAGATGCGCGCGCTCGGCGACCGCATCACCGCCACCGAGCAGGCGGTCGCCGTGGCGGAGGCGGCCTTCGAGGCGGCGCTGTTCGAGTTGCCCAACCTGCCGCATCCGGATGTGCCGGTGGGGCCGGACGAGAGCGCCAACCGGGTGTTGCGCGAGGTCGGCGCGGAGGCCGTGTTCGCCTTCGCGCCGAAGCCGCACTGGGAGCTGGGCCCGGCGCTCGACATCATCGACTTCGAGCGCGGCGTGAAGATCGCCGGCTCGCGCTTCTACGTCCTGCTCGGCGCCGGGGCGCGCCTGCAGCGGGCGCTGATCAACTGGATGGTCGATCTGCACGTCGCCGAGCACGGCTACCACGAGGTCTATCCGCCGGCGATGGTGCGCCGCGAATGCGCCGTCGGCACCGGGCAGTTACCGAAGTTCGGCGACACCATGTACCGCGACGCCGAGGAGGACTTCTGGTTCATCCCCACGGCGGAGGTGTCGGTGACCAACCTCTACCGCGAGGAAATCCTCGAGCCGGGCCGCCTGCCGATCCGCCACGTCGCCTACTCGCCCTGCTTCCGGCGCGAGAAGATGTCGGCCGGGCGCGACGTGCGCGGCATCAAGCGCGGCCACCAGTTCGACAAGGTCGAGATGGTCAAGTTCGTGACGCCGGAGACCTCCGACGCCGAGCTGCTGGCGCTGCTCGACGACGCCGAGGACGTCTGCCGCCGCCTCGGGCTGCGCCACCGCGTCGTGCAGATGTGCACCGGCGACCTGAGCTACACCGCCGCGATGAAGTACGATGTCGAGGTCTGGGCGCCCGGCTGCGGCGAGTGGTTGGAAGTGTCCTCCTGCTCAAACTTCCGCGACTTCCAGGCCCGCCGCGCGCGCATCCGCTACCGCCCCGGCGCCGGCGCCAAGCCCGAGTTGGTGCACACCGTGAACGGGTCCGGCCTCGCCCTGCCGCGCGTCCTGATCGCCGTGCTGGAGACCTACCAGCAGGCCGATGGCAGCGTCGCGCTGCCATCGGTGTTGCGCCCCTATCTGCGCGGTCTCGAGCGGATCGAGGCGGGCAAGTAGCTGAAGGACAACGAGAAGCGGATTTCACGACGGTATCGTGCCGCGCTGCGTCAAAGGCGTTGGAAAGGGCGTGGGCGGGTGGTAGGTTCATGTCTCTCCCAGCCAACGCATCGCCGCCCACGTCTGCGGACGGGGTGAGCGGAGGATCCATGCCCGAACCATCTCTCGAGCCCGTCAGCGAACCGCGCCTGCGGCCGGTGCGCAAGGCCGAAGCCGCCGAGACGCCGGTCAGCAAGTGGGCCGAGTTGTCGGCGACCCTGGCTCGGCACAGCGGCCAGCGCCTGCTGGTGCTGCTGACCGGCTACCCCGACCCCGACAACATTGCCTCCGGCCTGGCCCTGCAGCACCTGGCTCGCCTGCACGGCGTCGAGGCGCGGCTGCTCTGCTTCCACGAGGTCAGCCACCAGGAGAACCAGGCCTTGGTGACCCAGCTCGAGCTCGACCTGTGGCTCTACGACGGCCGCTGCGACCTCGACCCCTACGATGCTTACGCTTTCATCGACACGCAGCGTACCGAGACCCCGATCGCCGAGGAGCTCGCCGGCAAGGTCTTTCTCGCCTGCGTCGACCATCACAAGCGGCTCGCCGAGCTGCCGGCGGAATTCGTCGACGTGCGCGAGGACGTCGGCTCGACGGCGGCCATCTTCGCCGAGTACCTGCGCGCCGCCCATCCCGAGGGTCTCGACAGCGACGACCCCGAGCACATGCGACTCGCCACCGCGCTGATGCACGGCATCCGCTCCGATACGCGTCTGATGTTGGAGGCGGCGCCGCTCGATTTCCTCGGCGCGGCCTTCTTGTCGCCGGCGGTGGACCAGACGCTGTTGCGCAAGATCTCGGCGCAGTCGCTCAGCCCGGCGGTGATGGACATGATCCAGGCGGCGCTCGAGCGCCGTAAGGTCTACGACAACTTCCTCGTCAGCGACGTCGGCTTCGTGCGCAAGGAGCACCGCGACGGTATTCCGCAGGCGGCCGACTTTCTTCTCACGCGCGCCGGCATCGACACGGTGCTGGTGTTCGGCATCGTCGAGGGGCGCGTCGTCGAGGGTTCGTTGCGCACGCGCGGCGACACGATCAATCCCGACGCCTTCCTCAAGAAGGCCTTCGGCGCCGACGACGACCGCGGCGCGCCCTACGGCGGCGGCAACGTCCGTCACAAGGGCGGCTTTCAGATTCCGCTCGGCTTCCTTGCCCAGCACAAGGACCGCGATCAGCTCTACCGGCTGGCCTGTGAGGTCGTGCTGGAGAAGTTCCTCGCCGCCATCGGGCGCGTCGAGACGAGTCTCTGAACCAGGATCTCTCACACGGAGGCACGGAGGCACGGAGACGGCAGTGATGGCTCCGTGTCTCCCTGGCTCCGTGTGAAATCCGGGATCAAGGGTCCCTGAGGCCGCGCGGGGTGGCCCAGCGTTCGACGCCGTGCAGCGCCAGGTCGACGACGACGGCGAGGGCGGCGGCGGGCAGGGCGCCGCTGAGGATCAGGTTCACGTCGCTGACCGAGAGGCCGGTGACGATCGGGTCGCCGAGGCCGCCGGCACCGATGAAGGCGGCCAGCGTCGCCGTGCCGACGGTGATCACCGCGGCGGTGCGGACACCGGCCAGGATGACCGGCGCGGCGAGCGGCAACTCGACGCGGCGCAGCAGGTCGCCGGCGCTCATGCCGAGGCCCCGGCCGACCTCGATGAGCTGCGCATCGACGCTGCGCAGTCCGGCGACGGTGTTGCGCAGGATCGGCAACAGTCCGTAGAGGAACAGCGCCGCGATGGCGGGTGCGACGCCGATGCCGAAGAGCGGTAGCATGAAGGCGAGCAGGGCGATGGACGGAATCGTCTGCAGCACGCCGGCGCCCGCCAGGGCGAGTGCCGCCAGGCGCGGCCGGCGGCTGACAGCGATGCCGAGCGGCAGGCCGATGCCCACCGCGGCGAGGACGGCGACGCCGGTGAGCAGCAGGTGTTGGCCGGTCAGGCGCAGCGTCTCGCCGCGGCGCTGCCAGAGCGTGCCCGCCAGCGTCGTGGCGCGCCGTTCCGCCGTCGCTTCGCGCGTCGACAGGCCGAGCTCGCGCAGGAAGGCGGTGGCCACCTCGGCCGGGGCCCGGCGCTCCCCCTCGACGGCGAAGTTCAGCCGGCGCATGGTCGCCGCGTCGAGCCGGCCGGCGAGCAGGCGCAGGGCGGGGGCGGCGAGCGGCAGGCGCGTGAAGAGGTCGGCGCGCGCCAGCGGCGCCGCCTCGTAGGGGGGGAAGAAGCGGCGGTCGTCGGCGAGCGGCAGCAGGCCGAAGGCGAGGATCTTGGCATCGGTCGAATAGCCGTCGGCGACGTCGATCGCCCCGTCGGCGAGCGCCTGGTAGGCGAGGTCGTGCTCCATGCCGACGGTGCGCGCCTCCTTCAGGTTGTACACGCGCCGCAACCCGGGCATGCCGTCCGGCCGCTCGAGGAACTCGTGCGACATGCCGTAGCGCAGCGGCGGCACGGCGAGATCGCTCAGGCGCGTGACGCCGAGCGCCGCGGCGCGGGCCGGTGTCATCATCAGGACGTAGGTGTTGTCGAAGCCGAACGGCGCCAGCCAGACCAGGCCCCAGCGCTCGCGGAAGGCGTCGCTGACGGCGGCGAAGACGGCCGCCGGCGGGCCGGGCGGACGCTCATCGCCGAGGATCGTGCGCAGGCCGGTGCCGGTGTACTCGGCGTAGACGTCGATGTCGCCGCCGCGCAGCGCGTCGAAGCACACCTGCGTGCCGGCGAGGTTGAGGCGCCGCTCGACGGCGGCGCCGGCGTGCGTCTCGAGCACCTGCGCCATGAGCTCGGCGAGGATGGCGCTCTCGGTGAACTTCTTCGCCCCGACGACGATGCGTGGCGGCGGCTGCGCCACGGCGGCGGCGGCGAGAACGGCGAGAACGGCGAGCATGCCGACGGCGCGACCGGTCATGCCGGCGCCACGGCGCGGCCGCCGAGGAACTCGGCGACGAACGGCGACGCCGGCGCGGCGCGCAGGTCGGCCGGGGTGCCGTACTGCTCGAGTCGGCCGTCGTGCAGGAGGGCGACGTGGTCGGCGAGCAGGAAGGCCTCCTCGACGTCGTGCGTCACCAGCACGACCGTCTTGCCGAGACGCGCCTGCAGGGCGCGGAACTCGTCCTGCAGGCGGCGGCGGGTGGGCGGGTCGAGGGCGCCGAACGGTTCGTCCATCAAGAGGACGGCGGGGTCGGCCGCCAGGGCGCGCGCCAGGCCGACGCGCTGGCGTTGGCCGCCGCTCAGCTGCGCCGGGTAGCGCTCGGCGTGCGCCGCGGCATCGAGGCCGACCAGCGCGAACAGCGCCTCGGCGCGTGCGCGGCGACGCCCGGCCGGCCAGCCGAGCAGGCGCGGAACGACCTCGACGTTGGCGCGCGCGGTCAGGTGCGGGAACAGCCCCGCTTCCTGGACCACCCAGCCCATGCCGCGGCGCAGCGCGATCGGGTCGAGGTCGGCGATGTCGCGGCCGGCGAGCCGCACGCACCCCACGGTCGGTGTCAGCAGGCGGTTGATCAGTTTGAGCGTCGTCGTCTTGCCGCAGCCGGAGGGGCCGAGCAGGGCGAGGGTGGAGCCGGCCCGCACCGTCAGCGTCAGGGCGTGCAGGGCGACGTGTCCGTCGCCGAAAACCTTGCGCACGGCCTCGAATGCGATCATCGATAATCCCCGCCGCGGATACTGGACTGGGCGACCCCCTGCAACCGGGGCTGCGTTGACATCGCCGGCGGGCTATGTTGCAAAGCCGAGCCGCGGCGCGACCCGCCGGAGACGACGATCGCGATGACTTCCGCCAGCCCCGCCGCCCAATCGGCCCCCGACCCGCTCCTGCGCCTGGCGCCCGAACTCGGCGCCGAGGCCTTGCGGCGGCAGCTCGCGGAGGACGTGCGCCGCGGCCTGACGCGCCGGCAGAAGTCGTTGCCGCCAAAGTACTTTTACGACGATCGCGGCTCGGAGCTCTTCGAGGCCATCTGCGAGCTGCCGGAGTACTACCTGACGCGCACCGAGACGGCTTTGTTGGCCGACATCGCGGGCGCGGTGGTGGCGCAGGTCGCCCCGACGCAGCTCGTCGAGCTGGGCAGCGGTGCCTCGCGCAAGACGCGTCTGCTGCTCGACGCCCTCGTCGCCCGCGGCCCCGGCGCCTGGTACGTGCCGATCGATGTCAGCGATGGGGCGCTGCATGCCAGCGCGGCGCGCCTGCGGGAGGCGTATCCGGGCCTGGGCGTGCACGGCATCGTCGCCGACTTCGAGCCCGGGCCGCCGCCGCTACCGCCGGCCGCGCGTCGGCTGGTGGCGTACCTCGGCAGCTCGATCGGTAACTTCGTCCCGCCCACGGACGCGCACCTGCTGCGGGCGCTGGCGGCGCGGCTGCAAGTGGGTGACGCGCTCCTGCTCGGCGTCGACCTGGTCAAGCGAGAGGACATCCTGCTGGCGGCGTACGATGACGCCGCGGGCGTCACGGCCGAGTTCAACCGCAACGTGCTGCGTGTCATCAACCGCCTGCTCGACGCTGACTTCGATCCGGCCGCGTTCGACCACGTCGTGCGCTGGGATGCGGCGACGGCGAGCATCGAGATGCACCTGCGGGCGCGGCGCGCGCATCGGGTGCGTCTCGCCGCCCTCGACCTCTCCATCACGTTTGCCGCCGGCGAGACGATCCACACTGAGACCAGCCGCAAGTTCACGCGCGCGTCGGTGACGGCACTGCTCGCCGCGAGTGCCTTTCGCCTGACGCGCTGGGACGAAGCGCCGGGCGGCACCTTCGCCCTGGCGCTCGCTACGCTCGCCGCGCCGTCATGACACCGCCCGCGCGCGCGGCGGCCGAGCCGCTGCCGGTCACCTACGTCGCCGACGACGCGGGATTGCGCGCCGTCTGCGCGCACCTGGCGCGAGTGCATCGCTTCGCGCTCGATACGGAGTTCGTCGGCGAGCGGTCCTACGTACCGATGCTCGAGGTCATCCAGGTCGCCACCGCCGACGAGCTGGCGATCATCGACTGCCGCGCCGTCCCGTCGCTGGAGCCGTTCTTCGCCGTCCTGGCCGACGCCAAGCGAGAGAAGATACTGCATGCCGGCCAGCAGGACCTCGATCTGTTCCACAGCTTGACCGGGCGCACCCCGGCGCCGATCACCGACACCCAGGTCGCGGCGGCGATGGCTGGCTACGGATCGCAGGTCGGCTATGCGCAACTCGTCGAGCGGCTGCTCGGCGTCGTCGTGGACAAGAGCGAAACGCTGACCGACTGGTCGCGGCGGCCACTCACCAAGGCGCAGATCGCCTATGCCGCCGACGACGTGCGCTATCTGCTGCCGGTGTACGACAAGTTGCACAAGCATCTCACCGGTCTCGGCCGCTGGGAGTGGCTGGGTGAGGAGTGCCGGCGGCTCGAGCGCAGCGCCCGCAGCCTGCCGATGACGCCGGCCGACGCCTGGGTGCGGGTGCGCGGGCGCGGCTCGCTGCGATCCAAGGGGCTGGCGGTTCTGCGCGAGTTGGCGGCCTGGCGCGAGGAGCTGGCGAAGGAGCGCGACAAGCCGCGTGCCAGTATCGTCCGCGACGAGGCGCTGGTCGAGATCGCGCGCAAGGCGCCGACGACCGTCGAGGCGCTGCGCGGCCTGCGGGCGGTCCATTCGCGTGACCTCGAACGTCATGCCGCCGACGTCGTGCAGCGCATCGCGGCGGTGCTCGAGACGCCGAAGGACGAGTGGCCGCAACCGCCGCCGTCCCAGCACGCGACCTCGTCCACCGGCGTCGTCGAGTTGCTGCAGGCGGTGCTGCGCCTGCGCGCCGAGGAGGCGGGCATCGCGCCGACCTTGCTCGCCACCAGCGCCGACCTGCAGGTGCTGGTGCAGCGGCACGCTGCCGGCGAGGCGGCGGAGCTGCCGATCATGAGCGGCTGGCGCAAGACCATCGCCGGCAGCGCGCTGCTGGCGCTGCTCGAGGGCAAGGCGTCGGTATCGCTCGATCCCGCCACCGGGTTGGTACGGGTCGGCAAACGGCGCGCTGGCGACGACTAGGCGCAGGGTCCGACCATGGCCGTACTGCGCATGACCCACGTCGGCATCTGCGTCGCCGATCTCGAGCGCAGCACGCGCTTTTACCGCGACGGCCTCGGCTTCGCGGTGCGCTCGGCGCTGCGCAGCGGTGGCGAGCCGACGGAAACCCTCCTGCGCCTCTCGGCCGTGGACCTGCACGCCGTCTACCTCGAACGCGACGGCACCCGCATCGAGCTCCTGCACTACGTCACGCCGGGCGCGGTGGGCGCCGGAGAGACCCGGGTGATGAATGCGCGCGGCCTGACCCACCTGTCGCTGCGCGTCGACAGCGTCGCCGAGACCCTGCCGGGACTCGAGGCGCTCGGTGGCCGCGTGCTGGCCGACTCGCGGCTCGATTTCCCGGACTTCGGCGCCGCGGCGGTCTTCGTCGCCGATCCCGATGGTACGCTCATCGAGCTCGTCCAGTCGTCGGGTGATCTGGAGGCGCCGCCGGGCGCCGGTTGACGCGCGGCGTCAGCGACGACCGCGCGTCCGCGCCAGGCGCGCCAGCCGCTCGGTGACCGCGGCAAGGCCCGGATCCTTCAGGGCCGGCAGCGCGATCGCCGTCTCGAGCGTCGGCGCCCTGGGGGCGGGCGTCGGCGGTGGCGCGGCGCGCGTCACCGGGCCCGAGACGAAGTAGATGTCGCGGATCAGCGCCGCGCCGAGCCGCGCGTTCAGCCGTTCTCGCAGCTCGTCCTTCATGAACTGGAGCTCCTGCATCCATGCCGGCCCGGAGACGCGGACCGACAGCACGCCGTCGCGAAACGTGGCTGGCTCGGCGCGCTCGGCGATGGCAACGCCGACGGCGTCGGCCCAGAAAGTCCAGACGCGGTAGGCCGGCAGGCGGCGCTCCGGGTCGATGCGCTGCACCACCTGACGCAGTGCGTTAGCGAGCCGATCGGGTTCGGCGCGGGGGCGGGCCATGACGCGCGAAGTCATACCCGCAGCGCCGCCACTGTGCCAACCCCTAGTGGAACAAAAAACTTGACTACCCTATATCTTGTGGTATGAGCCCGGCCCGACACACACGCGACAGACGGCCGAGAGCCGACGAGGGGATGAGGATGGCAGAGCGGGCGCCGAAGCGGAGCAAGATGGAAACGGCGGCGACGCCGCCGGAGCCGGCGGCGGCCGTGGGCGCGGGGTTGGTGATACGCCGGCACTTCACACGCCCCGACCAGGCCCCCTTCGATGCCATCGCCTGGGAGCGGCGCAGCGCCGTCATTTCGGATGAGAAGGGCCGCGTCGTTTTCGAGCAGCACGACGTCGAAATGCCGGCGGCGTGGTCGCAGTTGGCGACCAACGTCGTCGTGTCCAAGTATTTCCGTGGCGCGCTAGGCAGCCCGGAGCGCGAGACCAGCGTCCGGCAGATGATCGGTCGCGTCGTCCGCACGGTGCGCGGCTGGGGCGAGGCACAAGGGTATTTCG
Source organism: bacterium (assembly GCA_031401035.1). Lineage (GTDB taxonomy): Bacteria > Desulfobacterota > Binatia > HRBIN30 > CADEER01 > JANNRA01. The sequence goes on from JANNRA010000081.1 coordinate 19,120, forward strand.
CCAGCCCGGCCGACGCCGAGGCCTTCGCGGACGAGTTGACGCATATCCTCGTCGAGCAGAAGGCTTCGTTCAACAGCCCGGTGTGGTTCAATGTCGGCATCGAGCCGCATCCGCAGTGCTCGGCCTGTTTCATCCTGTCGGTCGACGACACGATGGAGTCGATCCTCGGCTGGTACCGAAACGAAGGCATCATCTTCAAGGGCGGCTCGGGTTCCGGCGTCAACCTCTCGCGCATTCGCTCCTCGAAGGAGCCGCTGGCCGGCGGCGGCACGGCGTCCGGGCCGGTCTCCTTCATGAAGGCGGCGGACGCCTCGGCCGGCGTCATCAAGTCGGGCGGCAAGACGCGGCGTGCCGCCAAGATGGTCATCCTCAATGCCGACCACCCGGACGTCCCCGAGTTCATCCGCTGTAAGGAAGAGGAAGAGAAGAAGGCCTGGGCGCTGATCGATGCCGGCTACGACGCCTCGCTCGACGGCCCAGCCTACGGGTCGGTCTTCTTCCAGAACGCCAACAATTCCGTCCGCGCCACCGATGCGTTCATGCGCGCGGTGCTCGAAGACGCCGAATGGCAGACGCGCTTCGTCATGAACGACGAGGTCTGCGCGCGGATGCCGGCGCGCCAGTTGCTGCGCGACATCGCCGAGGCGACGCACGTCTGCGGCGATCCGGGCATGCAGTTCGACACCACCATCAACGACTGGCACACCTGCCCGAACTCCGGCCGCATCAACGCGTCGAATCCGTGCTCGGAGTACATGCACCTCGACAATTCGGCCTGCAATCTCGCCTCGTTGAACCTGCTCAAGTTCCTGACCGAGAGCGGCGACTTCGACGTCGAGGGCTTCCGCCACGCGGTGGACGTGCTGATCACCGCGCAGGACATTCTGGTCGACAACTCGAGCTATCCGACCGAGGCGATCGGCGTGAACGCACGCGCCTTCCGCGAGCTCGGCCTCGGTTATGCGAACCTCGGCGCGGTCCTGATGTCGCTCGGGGTGCCCTACGATTCGGAGGCCGGGCGCAACTATGCCGGAGCGCTGACGGCGCTGATGTGCGGCGAGGCCTACCTGCAGTCGGCGCGCATTGCGGGGCAGCTCGGGCCGTTCGCCGGGTACGGTATCAATCGCGACGCCATGCTCGGTGTCATCGGCAAGCACCGCAACGCCTCGCACCGCCTCGACCCGGCGCTGGTGCCGCTGGACATCCTGTCGGCGGCGCGTGCCGCCTGGGACGAGGCGTTTACGGTCGGCCGTGAGCACGGCTTCCGGAACTCGCAGGCGACGGTGCTGGCACCGACCGGCACGATCGCGTTCATGATGGATTGCGATACCACCGGGGTCGAGCCAGATATCGCGCTGGTGAAGTACAAGAAGCTGGTTGGCGGTGGCATGCTGAAGATCGTCAACACCACCGTGCCGCGTGCGCTCCGACGCTTGGGCCTGGAGACGCGCGAGGTGCAGGCGGTCGTTGAGTACATCGATGAACACGATACCATCGAAGGAGCGCCGCACCTCAAGGACGAGCACCTGGCCGTCTTCGATTGCGCCTTCAAGCCCGCGCACGGCCAGCGGACGATTCACTACCTCGGGCATCTGCGCATGATGGGTGCCGTGCAGCCGTTCATCTCGGGGGCGATCTCGAAGACCATCAACATGCCGACCGAGGCGACCGTCGAGGAGATCACGGACGCCTACATCGCCGCGTGGAAGCTCGGCGTAAAGGCGGTGGCGATCTATCGCGACGGGTGCAAGCGCACCCAGCCGCTCAACACGGCACGGGCGGAGAAGCTCGCCGAGGCGGTACCCGCGGTGGAGGCGCGTCCGGTGCGTCGCCGGTTGCCGCAGGACTGCCGCTCCGTGCGCCACAAGTTCAACATCGCCGGACACGAGGGGTACATCCACGTCGGTCTATTCGACGACGGGACACCCGGCGAGCTGTTCATCAAGATCGCCAAGGAAGGCAGCACGATATCGGGCCTGATGGACACCATCGGCATCCTCACGTCGATGGCGCTGCAGTATGGCGTGCCGCTCGACGTCTTGGTCAGCAAGTTCAGCCACGTCCGCTTCGAGCCATCGGGGTTCACCAAGAACCCCGAGATTCCGATGGCGAAATCGCTGATCGACTATATTTTCCGCTTCCTCGGGGCGAAGTTTCTCAGCCCCGACCAGCACGTGGCGGTTGGGCTCGGCCTGCCCGACCGCGGTACCGGATCGACGGAGCCGGAGCGGGCGCCGCAGACGCTGGCGGCCGTGGTGAGTTCCCTGGTCGAGGAGCTCGGCTTCAGCCCACAGTCCGATGCGCCGAGTTGTGCCGATTGCGGCTCAATCATGATCCGCAACGGCAGTTGCTACAAATGCCTCAATTGCGGCGCCACGAGCGGCTGCTCGTGAGCGAGACCGCCTGAGGCGGTGGAGAATCCCGGGAACACGGCAGGGGTGGAGTGGCGGAGCGGGTTCCCGAGATGTGGTGGGGTGGTGGCCGGTGGGAGCCGGCGCGGGGCGCCTTCGGGCGCCCCGCGGATGTGGAGCCAACACCCCACGCTGGTTGCTTCTATACGGGGTGACCGTCAGGCGATCAAGCGCTGAAATGCGGTCTGCTTCAGGTAGGCCAGCAGCTCACCGGCGTGTGCCTCGTCGTGCAGCAGGCGTTCGATGAGGATGCCGCCGAGGCTGGACAGGATCAGGGAGGCATCCAGTCGGGGGTGCAGTTCCTGCCGGAAGCACCCGTTCTGGCGGCCGCTCTCGATGACATCGGCGAGGAGGCTGCGAAAGACGTCATAGAGCTGGCCGACGCGTTCGATCGGATCATCGGGCCGTTGCTCCTGGGGCCGTTGCTCCTGGGGCCGTCGCTCCTGGCGCCGTCGCTCCGGCCTGATGATCAGGCCGAGCAAGAAGCGCACCGAGTACACGTTGTCGCGGACGAACTCGTAGAAGAGGTCGATCAGGCGTTCGATTCGCTGCGCCTCGTCGAGTCCGGAGAGATCGTCGAGGTCGATGAAGTAGGGTTCGAGGGTGCGGACCAGGGCTGCCTGAAACAGCTTCTCCTTGCTGTCGAAATGCCAGAGGACCAGGGCCTTGCTGACCTGGGACTCGCGCGCGACGTGCGACAGTGGCACCTGCTCGTAGCCGTGCTCCGCGAACAACCGCGCGGCGGTCGCAAGAATGCGGTCGCGTGTCTGTCCGGCCTGCTCTCCCTGGGTGTGTTCGCGCATAGGGTTCGACACCCGGCGTGAGACGCTAAAGGACCGGCTCGGCGTCTGTCAAATTTGCGCCGCAACTTGCCCCTGCTGGAAGCCTCGGGCACAGTGCGGGACTCGTGAACCCGCGCATGTCGATGGTCGCCGGCCTGTGCCTGGCGGGAGTTGCGGTGGCAGTGCTGTGGCCCCGCGACTCGATGCCCGCGCCGCCGCACCGCCCCGCGGCGCGACTGACGCGGCCGTCCTTCGAGCCGTTGGCGGCGGTGCCGGCGAAGCGGTGGTCGGTCAAAGTCGATGGCTGGACGATCCAGGTGGACGAGGTGGCGCGCCGGCCGGTGCCGATGGTTGCAGTCGAGGTCGTGCCGCCGGTGCTGTCGCCGTACGACCAGATGATCGCCCGGCATGCCGATGCCGCCGGGCTCGACTGGCGATTCGTCTCCGCGGTGATCTACGAGGAGTCGAGATTCGAGCCGGCGAGCGTCAGTTCGGCCGGCGCGATTGGCTTGATGCAGGTCATGCCGGCGGCGGCCGCCGATGTCGGCGAGGTGCGGTTTCACGAGCCGGAGTCGAACGTGCGCACCGGAGTGCGCTACCTGCAGCGTCTGGCCCGGGAATACCGCGGTGCGCGCGATCGTGATCGAGCGGCACTCATGTTGGCGGCGTACAACATGGGCATGGGGCATGTGCGCGACGCGCAGGAGCTGGCGCGCCGCTTCGGGTATGATCCGTTGCGCTGGGACGGGGCCATGGACGTCATGGTCAGCTTGTTGGAGGAGCCGACGGTGGCGGCGAGAGCCCGTCACGGTTCGGCACAGGGGCGCGCCGTGGTTGGGTACGTCGACCGTGTCCTGACGCGCTACGCGAGCTACCTGCGCACCCTGCCGGCGGTGCCGCCGACGCGGCTCGCCAGCCGCTGAGCGACGGGCGGGACGCCGCTGTGCGTCCCGCCGACGACTCGTCAGACCGCTTCGGCGATCGCCACGCTGAGGAACTGCAGGACGCCGTTCTCGACGTCGACCTCGACGCGCGAGTTGTCGCGGACCTCTCCGGCCAGCAGACGCCGACCGAGCGTCGTTTCCAGTTCGCGTTGCAGCAGACGCTTGAGCGGTCGCGCCCCGTACACTGGGTCGTAGCCGACGGAGGCGAAGTGCTCCAGGGCGCGGTCGCTGAGGACGAGATCGATCTTGCGCTCCGCCAGCCGCGCCCGCAGGCGTCCGAGCTGGATGGTGACGATCTGCTTCAGGTGTTCTCGGCTCAGCGCGTGGAAAACGACGATCTCGTCGACGCGATTGAGGAACTCGGGCCGGAAGTGCTGTTGCAGCGCATCGAGCACCTCGTCGCGCATATGCGCGTGTGAATCCGCATCGGTGCCGCCACGATACCCGAGGATGATCGGACTGCCGATGTTCGAGGTCATGATGATCACGGTGTTCTTGAAATCGACGGTGCGACCCTGACCGTCGGTGAGCCGACCGTCGTCGAGGATCTGCAGCAGCACGTTGAAGATATCGTGGTGCGCCTTCTCGATTTCGTCGAACAGGAGAACGCAGTAGGGCCGCCGTCGCACCGCTTCGGTGAGCTGACCGCCCTCCTCATAGCCGACATAGCCCGGCGGAGCCCCGACGAGTCGGGCGACGCTGTGTTTCTCCATGTATTCGGACATGTCGATGCGCACCATCGCGCTCTCGTCGTCGAACATGCACTCGGCGAGGGCCCGGCCGACCTCGGTTTTGCCGACGCCGGTGGGGCCGAGGAAGATGAAGGACCCGATGGGGCGATTGGGGTCCTTGAGGCCCGATCGGGCGCGAATGACTGCGTCGGCCACCGCTCGAACCGCCTCCTCCTGGCCGATGACGCGTTGGTGCAGTTGCTCTTCGAGCTTGAGCAACTTGTGCGCCTCGCCCTCCATCAGACGGGTGACCGGGATGCCGGTCCAGCGGCCGACGACTTCGGCAACGTCCTCCTCGTCGACTTCCTCCTTCATGAGCCGGCTGCCACCGCCCTGCGCCTGGAGCCGTCCTTCCTCAGCGGCGAGCTGTTTCTCCAGCTCGATGAGCGTGCCGTACTTGAGCTCCGCGGCGCGGCTGAGGTCGTAGCGGCGCTCGGCCTGCTCGATCTCCTGCTTCGTCTGTTCAATCGACTCGCGCACGCCCCGGAGTGCGCCGATGGCATCCTTTTCCCGTTGCCAACGCGCGCGCAGCCCGTCGGATTGCTCCGTGAGGTCAGCGAGTTCCTTCTCAAGCTTGGCGAGCCGATCGCGCGAGGCCGCGTCGCTCTCCTTCTTCAACGCTTCGCGTTCGATCTCCAGCTGCATGACGCGGCGCGAGGACTCGTCGAGCTCCGCCGGCATCGAGTCGTTCTCGGTGCGGAGCTTGGCGGCGGCCTCGTCGATCAGGTCGATCGCCTTGTCGGGCAGGAAGCGCTCCGTGATGTAGCGGTGCGAGAGCGTCGCGGCGGCGACGATGGCGCTGTCCTTGATGCGGACGCCGTGGTGGATCTCGTAGCGCTCGCGCAGGCCGCGCAGAATCGAAATGGTATCCTCGACGCTCGGCTGGTCGACGAGAACAGGCTGGAAGCGGCGTTCGAGGGCGGCGTCCTTCTCGACGTGCTTGCGGTACTCGTCGAGCGTCGTCGCGCCGATGCAGTGCAGCTCGCCGCGCGCGAGCATGGGTTTGAGGAGATTTCCCGCATCCATGGCGCCCTCGGCCGCTCCGGCGCCGACGACCGTGTGCAACTCGTCGATGAAGAGAATGACCTCGCCGGCGGCCTCCTGCACTTCCTTGAGGACCGCCTTGAGGCGCTCCTCGAACTCGCCGCGGTACTTGGCGCCGGCGATGAGAGCGCCCATGTCCAGGGAGACCAGGCGGCGGTTCTTCAGGCCCTCCGGGACGTCGTGACGGACGATCCGGTGCGCGAGGCCTTCGACGATGGCGGTCTTGCCGACGCCGGGCTCGCCGATGAGGACCGGATTGTTCTTCGTGCGCCGCGATAGCACCTGAATCACGCGCCGGATCTCCTCATCACGTCCGATCACCGGGTCGACCTTGCCCTGGGCGGCGAGCTGGGTGAGATCGCGACCGTAGCGCTCCAGGGCCTGGTAGGTGCCTTCGGGATTCTGGCTGGTGACGCGCTGGCTGCCGCGCACCTTCTGTAGCGCCGCCATGAGGGTCTCGCGGCTCAGGCCGAGTTCGCGCAACGCGCGCCCACCTGGGCCGCTGTCCGCCTCGGCGGCGAGAAGCAGATGCTCGATACTGACGTACTCATCCTTGAGCGCGGTTGCCTCGTCCTCGGCCTTGGTCAACAGCTGGCTGAGGCGCTGGGTGACGTACACCTGATCGGGGCGGGCCGCCGGTCCGGTCACCTTGGGGAGCTTCTCGATGTCCTGTTGCAGGCGCGACAGGAGCGCAGGCGGCGCGACGCCGGCGGCGGGCAGGAGCGCCCCGGCGATGCCGTCGCGCTGCTGCAGGAGCGCCAACAGCAGGTGCTCGACGTCGACTCCCTGGTTGTTTGCCCGCGTTGCCAGCCCCTGGGCGTCACGCACCGCTTCCTGGGCTCGTTCGGTGAGGCGATTGAGATTCATGGTCGTCCGTCCTTCGTTCGGGGATCGCCGCCCGTCGGCCTGGCTCGCGGCGGCAACAACCTAAGCATCAAGAAATGCCTCGCAAGCGAGACGGGCACGTCACGACAAGTCACGCGGGAGTTGTTACAGAAGCGCAGGAAGGAGTGTGACGATGGCCGATACCGAGAAGGATCGTTTGGGCAGCAAGCTGCGCGACAAGCAGAAGGGGCAGGAGGACGATTTCTTCGCGCGTCGCGACCGCGAGTTGCTCGAAAAACTGCGCCAGGAGCGCCGCGATACGGCCGGCCCGCAGGCGGGCACGATGCAGTGCCCGCGCTGCGCGACGCGGTTGCAGGAGCGCGCGCAGCACGACATCACCGTCGATGAATGTCCCAGTTGCGGCGGCCTCTGGCTCGACCGCGGCGAGATGGAGCATCTGGCGCGCCGCGAGGAGGAGGGCTGGTTCGGCCGCCTGTTGCGCGGGCGCTCTCCCGGTACTTGAGCGGCAGCCGCTGGCCCAGAAATGCGACGAGGGGGGCGGATCGCTCCGCCCCCCTCGTGGAGTCTGATGCCGCGCGCGCGGCAACCTTTGATCAGTCGGAGATGTGCGTCAGCGTGCGCAACGAGAAGTAGTCGTCCGCGTAGGCGCGCTCGAAGAACTGGGTGCTGTAGCGCCCAGCGAGACAGGCGCGATTGGTCTTGTCGTTCACCCCCACCACCATGTTGGGCGACACGGCCGCGCTACCATCGTCGTTCTTCGAGAAGTGGTAGGCACACATGGCGTTGTAGAAATACTCGCCGGCTCGATTGTGCACCAACTTCCAGTAGATGCGGTACATGTCCTTGTCCATGTACATGATGACCTTGCCGAAATTGTAGTACGGATCGGTCGACTCGCCCTCGAGCACATAGACGGGGCGGGGGACGAGGACGAGGTTCTCGACCACCAACCAGGGGATGCCCTTGGCGCCGGGCGTCTCATAGGCGCCCTTGAAGTACGGGATGTCGACCTCGAATCGCGACGGCGACTTGGTGCTCTTCTGCTGCAGGGGCTTCGGGTTCAGCATCGGCGCCAGGATGTTCTGCTCGCCGACGATCTTCCACTTGTAGTACTCGACCTTGCCGCCGTAGCAGTTCAGGTCGTCGGCAAAGATGTCGAGACCGGCGACGGGATCCGAACGCGTCGCGGCGTTCACTTTGCGCACGCGGCGGGTTGCCGGGACGTAGAACCAGGACTTGTCCTGCGACGTCCAGTCGTTGACCCGCTTGGTGAGACCGCCAACGCCATCGACGTCCTGCGGCTCGAGCACGTTCGACAGCGTCGTCGCGCGCAGGCCCTCCGGGTTGTCGATCGGCCCAGCGGCGCGGCCGAGAAAAGCCTGCACATGCAGCCACAGCTTGATGCGCTTGAACTCACCGCTCGAATCGATGCCGTTCAGAGTGAATGTGGCGCCGTAGCCGTTGCCCATGGAATTGGCCGACTCGAAGTTCCAGGCCATCTTGCAGGCCGCCTGCGGTTCCTTGGGGTCGATCTTCGGGAACGGGTAGCCGAAGTAGAAGTCCGGCATCTTGCCCGTGGCGACGTCCTTCAGGCCGCAGGTTTCCGGGTCGATGTCGTACTTACCGGCGTTCGCCTCGCTCGCATCCCAGAACTTCTGCGAGTAGTTCGACTTGAGCGCAGCCGAGTCGACGGGAAGGACCTTGTACCAGTAATCGCCCTTCTTCACCCGCTCCAGCACCACCGGCGGCAGCAAGCCCTCCGCCTGCTGCCAATTGTTGCTGTCGAGGATCCATTCCTTGCCGTCGCCAGCCGCATCGGCCGCCTGGGCCGTGCCCAGATTGCCGATGGACAGCGTGGCCGCCAGCGCGGCGGCCAGCCACGTCCTGTGTAGAGCGCGCATTGCAGTGTGCCTCCCTTTGGGGTCGCGTGTAATTGGATATCGTTCCCGGCAGCCGGTTGGATTGCCCGATCGCCGGGATTTCGGTCAGTGCGAAACCTTGCCACCCGCGAGCACCGGATCGCCCTCGACGCGGGCGCGCGGGACGCGATTGAGCAGGAACGCCGGCTTGATGACTTTCACGTACGCCGGGACCAGGACCAGTCCGCCGAAGGTGTTGAATGTCATGAGCAATGCCAGGAGCATCCCCATCTCGGCCTGGAACTTGAGCGACGAGAACCACCAGAAGATGGTGCCGGCGACCATGGTCGAGGCGGTGAAAATGATTGCCTTGCCGGTCGTCGCGGTGGCGTAGTCGACCGCTTCGTCCAGCTTTCCGATCTCGTCGTAGCAGTCGATCATGCGGCTGAAATGGTAGATGCCGTAATCGACTCCAACGCCGGCGCCGGCCGCGGCGATCGGCAGCGAGTTCACGTTGAGGTCGATGTTCGTCAGCACCATCAACGCCTCGGCGACAATCTGAGACAAGATAACCGGAATCATCAGGATCGTGCTCGCGACGTGCGAGCCGTAGGTCAGGTACAGACACCAATAGACGATTGCCCAGATCAGCACCAAGTTCGTCCAGTACGAGTTCTCCACCGCCTGGTTCACGGCGGCGAGGATGCCGAACAGGCCGCCGGCGAACTTGAACTCGACGGCGCCATCCTTGCCCTCGCTGAAGCGTTTTCCGTAGGCGATGGACTGCTTGATGATGTCGTGGGAGTAGCCGCGGAAGAGCGTCAGGACGGTGCCGTAGCGCCCGGACGGGTCCATGTAGCGGTCGAGATCGCCGGCCGACGCCGAACTCGTGAAGACGTAGAAGAGCTGGCCGATCTCCTTTGGATTGTCCGGGATCAGGCCCCACTTCGGGTCGCCGTCGTGATATAGTTGGGCCAGCCGCTTGACGATATCGATGATCGTCAGTGATCCGCTGGCGCTCGGCGCGCCCAGCATGTAGTCGGCGAACTCCTCGATCTCGCCGAGGGTTTTCGCGTTCTTGATGCCGTCCGGCTGTTTCGTGTCGGCGATGACGATCAACTGGCTGGCGCCGAGGAACTTCTCGTTCAGCTTGCGGAAGGCGACGTTGTAGGGGTGGTCTGGAAAGAGCAGGGCGGCACCCGGCGTCATGTCGCCGACCTTGAGTTGGCGCGACACCGGCCAGCAGACGAGGAAGATGACCACCGTCAGGACGACCATCAGCCAGCGCCGCCAGCCTTCACTGGCCTGGATCGTGAGGTTCGTGACCCACGGGTAGATCGTCTCCGAGAAGTAGAAGAAGGTCCAGGCGATCGCCGGCATGGCGATGACCAGTCCCTCGCCGGCGTTGACGAACCCAGCGTAGCGCAGGCCGATGCCGAGCGCAGAGAAGGCGGCCAGGAACAGCCAGCCAACGCTCGCCGGGACGGCCCGGTCGTGCCAGATCCGCGCCGTCAGGACCGACCACACCCACCACACGACGCCGAGCAGCGCGATGAGCAGAATCATCCGGTTTTCGAGCAGTCCCGAGGCGTAGCCGCCAAACGCCGCCAGCAGGCACAGGCCGAGAACGGCGTTGTTCAGGAGCATCGGCACCTGCTGCGACTGCAGTTCGTGGGTCTGCGGCGGCGGGTTGATGAAGCTGAGGATGATCGGGTGCAGCGTGACGACGCTGATGAAGATCGAGACGACCCAGAAACTGGCGAAGATCGCGACCTTCTGGATGAGGGGAATCGGCGCAACGGCGACCACCAGCAGGCCGATGCCGTCGGTGACGATCGAGGCGATGGCGGGTGGGAAGAGGGCCGAGTACGAGACCAGGATCGCCTTGTGCTTGTCGTGCAGCCGATAGAACTCTTCGTGGTAGCGATCCATCGATTGGACCGAATGACTCAAGGCACGCGCGGTCAGGAAGACCGGGATCACCAGCACCAGCGGGTCGAGGTTGAAACCGAGCACGACCGCGAGACCGAGCCCCCAGATGCTCGACAAGACGCCGGAGAAGATCGGCACCCAGACGCCGGTCCAGGTGCGGAAGTACACGAACAGCAGGAACGAGAGCGCCGCGATGGTCGCCAGGAAGACCAGCAGGACCTGGTTCGTGTACTGCAGCACCGACGTGTAGAGCCACGGGAAGCCGGTGATGAAGATGGTGTGGTTGGCGTCGTCCTCCGCCAGCTTCAGGGCCTGCAGTTTCTCGTTCAGGCTGCGGAAATCGAGGGCTTCCTCCCAGAACCCGGCATGCACCACGGCGGCGGTGTCGTCGAGCGACGTGAAGACGCCGCGCACGCCCTTGCTGGAGTAAACGGCGAACTTGACGCGGTCGGCATCGGCCTGCGTCTGTGGCACGCCCGGATAGAACAGCTCCCGGATCTGCAACGCGCCTTCGCGGGCGGTGATGCTCTTCACCTTGGGGTGCGCGATGGAGAGGATCTGGTAGGGCACGACGCCCTTGAGCAGCGTGATCTCCTTGGTGATGCGATCAAGTTTCTGCAGCGTCGCCGGGTTGTAGATGTCGCCGCTCTTGGTCTCGACGATGACCGACAAGATGTTGGCGCTGCCGAACATGCGGCGGAAGTCGGTGTAGATCTGGATGTACGGGTCGGGTCCGGGTTTGACGATCGACTTGACGATGCACCCGGGCAGGCCCTTGCCGTCGGCGCGGCATTCGGCGAACGAGTCGGCGAAGGTGCGGTACTTTGGATAGAAGTCGAAGAAGTCGGTGTGCAGCCGCATCTTCGTCATCTCGAAGGCAAAAAACGCGGTCAGCAGGGCCACCGCGATCGTCACGGTCCAACGGTAGTTGAGGACAAATCGCAGGTACGCTTCGACCAGTTTCTTCGGAATCATCGTATCCCCTTCTGACTCGATCCGGCCGAGCTCAGGAACCCGCGAGTTCGCGGAACTGCGCGCCTTCGGTAATCAGGATCATGCCATCGCTGCCGACGATCAGCCCGCCAGTGCCCTGGTTCAGCGCGATGCCGCGGAACCAGTTGCCGGCCAGCTTGATGGGCAGATCGGCCCGTTCCCAGGTGGCGCCGCCGTCGGTCGTGCGAAGCAACATGCCGCTGTCGCCGATGACCCATCCGATCTTTCCCTGCATGGCGACATCGTACAGACCGAGCACGAATCCCTCGCGGCTGGGCACGCGCACCGGCTCCCAGGTCTGTCCGCCGTTGGAGGTGCGCAGGAGCACCTCTTCGATGCCGGTCGCGAACCCGTTGTTCTCGTCCGCGAATTGCACGCCGAACAGGGTGGTCTCGACCGGGCTCTTCTGCGCCGACCACGTCTTCCCGCCATCCGCGGTCATGAAGATCACCCCGAACTCGCCCACCACCCAGCCCTTCTCGGGAGTGACGAAGTGGATATCGTACAAAAGGACGTCACCGGGTTGGACGATCTCGGCGATATCCTCGGGCAGCACCAGGTCCGCCGGCAGCGGCACGGAGGTCCAGGTCTGGCCGCCGTCTTCGGTGCGGATCATGGCGCCGAAATCGCCGACGGCCATGCCGACCTGGGGCGTCGAGAAGTCGACGCTGAGGAGATCCCGCTTGGTGCCGGTCTCGAGCTTCTCCCAGGTCTGGCCCTGGTCGCGACTGCGCATCGCCAGACCCTTCTGGCCGATGAGGACGACCGTGCCGTCGGTCAGGCAGGCGACATCGAGAAAAGCGACGCGCGTGCCCGCCTCCGAGCGGGAGAACGTCTGGCCGCCATCCGTCGTGTGGTAGATGCGACCCAACTCGCCGACGACCCAAGCGTCCTTGTCGGAGGAGAAGCAGGCCGAGAACAGATTCTGCCGGATGTCGCTGCGCGGCACCGGAGCCGAATCCGCGCCGAATGCCGGCGCGCAGAGGGCGCAGGACGCCGCCGCGAGGACGAAGAGCCTTCGAGTGCTTGGAGTCACAACCAACCTCTATGACGAGTCATGGACAATTGTGGAAGAAGACGGGCGTCCGGCGGGGTGGATGAGCCGCCCTGCCGGACGGTTACGGCACGGTTCAGTTGCGTCAGATGACGTAGTCGATCTGGAACAGGACGTTGTCGCGATCGCGCAGCAAGCTGACCCCGGAGCCGCCGAACAGGCGGTTGGCGCGCAGGAAGCTGTAGCTGAACGTGAAGCGGAACGGGTCGCGACTCAGGGTGATGGCTGGCTGCGCGACAAACGCCCCACCCCAGTCGTAGACGAGCGTCAGACTCGGCACGACCTGGCCGCTGTGGTAGGCGGTCGAGATCAGCAGGGTCTGCAGGTATTGGTCCACCGGATTGTGCACGAGGACCGACTGCGACGCCCCCGACTGGAGGAACGGCGGCTGCAGGTCGAACGCCGGCACCGGCAGCACCTCGCCGGCGAACACCTTGGGGTTCTGGCGCTGGACGGCGCAGTTCGGGTCGGAACTGTTGCAGCGCTTCGCCGCCCCGTTGAGGTGCTTGTAGAAGAACTGGTGGGTGATGAAGAACGACTGGTTCGGGTTCAGCCAGCGGATGAACTGGTTGGTGTCGAGACCGAGCACGAAGTTCCACGAGTCGCCGTAGCGCCGCCCGTTCGTGCAGAAGGTGCCGTTTTCGGTTGTCACAAGCCGGCCGCGCGAGCAACCACCGGTCGCGTACACGAAGGGATCGAGCTGCTGCTGCGAGGCGCGCGGCTCGCCGGCGAAATAGGCGAGCTCGTAGCGCACGATCGGCTGGCCGCTGAGGAACATCGCGCGCGCCCAGTCGACCGGGAAGCCGAATGTCGACGCGATGCCGGTGATGGACACGCGCGGCGCGGTCTGCACCGTGTTGGCGAGGAATCCGGCCGCCGGACCGGCGCCGATCGCCAACGGGAAACTCGAACTCACGTAGCTCTGCACCATCGGCGTATCCAGGTAAGTGTAGTAGTGCGCGAGGCTGAACTCCATCTCGTCGACAACCGGCACCTCGGTGTTGAAGTTGAGGCGGAAGCCGCCGCGCGTATCCTTGATAACACGCTGCGGGTGGGTGCGCTGAGCCTGGGTCGTCGCGCTCGGATCGCCGAGGTTGGGCAGAGACCACGGCGACCCGACGGGAATGCCGGGGTCGAACGCGACGCGCTCATCGATAGCGGCGTACGCTTCGATGAACGCCTCATAGAAAGGGCCGACCTCACCGAAGCGGTAATTCGCCAGCAGCATGTCGAGCGGGACGCGCCGCTCGTCGAGTGGGATCAGGAAGCCGCCGAAGCTGTTGTCGACCGGGTTGATGTTGTCGAGCAGGCGGAACGCATCGGTCTGGCCCCACGAGCGGATCTGCCGGCCGAAGCGCACCAGGAGGTTGGACACCTGCGCCTCGAGGTAGGCCTGGTACAGCTGGTTGCGGACGACGGCGACCGAACGCAGGCGGCGGCGGTCGCGGCCGATTGGCGCGACATTGCCGGAGAAGTCGGGAACGAGGATCTTGTTGTAGAACTGATAGGCGGTCCGGTACTCGGAGGGGCCGTAATCGTACACACCCTCGTACTCGCCGCGGTAGGTCAGATGGTACTTGAAGCGCTTGAACTTGAACGGCAGGTTGTTGAGCAGTGCCAGGGGGCCGAAGCCCTCATCCAGCAAGCGCGAGAGGTTGTGATCCATCTCGGCTTCGACGTATGTCCGCTGCTGGCGCAGGTGTCCGGCCGGCGACACGGGAAACGTCAGGGACTTGTAGACGACGCGCTCGGGCGAGGCCGGCACGGCGCCGCCGTTGGAGCCGCCGCAGACGTTCTTGTCCCCGACGTTGTTGCAGATCCGGACATCGGTGTTCTGCGTGCCGACGCGTGCCGCCGTGTAGGCGCGCACTCCGAGATTGATCTCGCCATTCTCGTCCAGGGCGGCGCCCCATGATACGCCGCTCAGACAGAGCACTGCCGCTACCGACCAGAGACCCCAACGCCCCCAGCTCAACGCACGCCGCGCCATTCGAGACCCTCCTCTGTCGATACGGTGATGCCCGTACGGCTCCCCCCAAGGTGCCGGCAAGCAGGCGGGTGCTTACGTGAGTGCGTTCCGCGTTGTCAAGTGGATTCCGGACCGCGGCGCGCGTTGCTGCGTCGCTGGTATTTGCGCGTCCGCTTTGCACTTTCTCGCCAGTACGAGTTTCGCGATGGGGCCCGACTGGACGGTCGCGCTGGTGCCGGCCGAACGCCTCGATTGCCTGCTCGGGCGATCCGAGGCGACGGTCGCCATGCTGGCCTGCGGGGGCCGCTGTGAGCCGGTGCCGTGGCAGCTCGACGAGCGTGCGGCGGACGGCCGCCTGGTCCTGGACGCCGGTCCCGAACCCAATCGCGACGACCCCGCGGGCGTGTTCGACGCGAACGATGAGCTGCTGTGGATGGTCGCCGACAGCGGCCGCCGCGCCCGCCCGGGGGAGTTACCGGCGGCGGAATGCCGCCTCGAGTTGACGGTGCGCCGCGGCAACGAGGTTGCGTGGGTCTATCTGGTATCGAGCGCGGGGCCGGCGCCCCGCTCGGCGCGCCGCTATGTGCGCTACGACGCCGAGGCCGATCGCATCGAGACTGACCGCGTCGCCATCGGCTTCGCAGCGCCAACGGCGCGGCTGCTGGCGCTGCGCGGGACCGATGGCGCGTTGGGCGCCAACCTACTCGACCGGCTCAAGGTCCGCGCCGCGGCCTGGTTCCTCGGCCTTATCCCGCTCGGGCGCGACGAGGATGATATCGAGCACCGCTTCGCGGCGTGGCGCGTCGGTCCGATTCGCGCCTTGCGTCGGGAGTACCAGTGGGTGCGGCTCACGTCGTGGCTGCGCACGCCGATCTTCGAGACCGAGACGCTGGTGACCCGCGACGCGATGACGCTGCCCGTGCGCTTGCGGCTCAACTACCGACCGACAACCTTCTTCAGCGATATCGAGATCGTCGCGGCACTCGACTTTCGCGCTCTCGATGGGTGGCAGGTGGTCACCAGCGGCGGTGCCACGGCCGTCGTCGGCGGCGCCGGCGGACCGATCGCTGGGCCTGCTGACTGGGTGGCCCTGCGCGGTCCGGACGCCACACTGGTCTTGGAGTTGCTCGTCGGCGAGTCGCTGCGCAGCCTCGCGCCGACGGTCGTCTACCGGACTGGCGAGGCGGCGCAGCCCCCCGAGGAAGTACCCGGCGAGCGGCCGGGGCTCGGCTACGCCCTGACCGCCTGGTCGCAGATCGAGCCCGGCGAGCACTGGTTCGCTGCCCGCGCCTACGCGCTGCCGCGCGACGTCGACTTGCGGGTCTTCGCGCGCGCGCGTGTCGATCCGCTCGCCATCGAGGTCGCCCGCACACGCTAAACCCGCCCCGGCGCCGTCCGTTCAGGCTGGCGCGCGATCGAGGCTGCGGTATTGCACCGCTTCCGCCACATGTGCGGCAGCGATCGCCTCGCTCCCCGCCAGATCGGCGATCGTGCGCGCCACCTTGAGCACGCGCGCATAGGCCCGGGCGCTCATCCCGAGGGCGTCCATGGCGCGTTCGAGGAGGCGCTCGGCAGCGGCGTCGACGGTGGCGAAGTGTCCGAGATCGCGCGCTGTCATCTGCGCGTTGCAGAACAGGGAACGACCAGCGAAGCGGGCGAGTTGCCTGCGACGCGCGGTTTCCACCCGTGCGCGGATGCCGGTCGAGTCGTCGCCGCACGGCGCCGTGGCGAGCGCCCGGTAGGCCACGGCGCGGACGTCGACGTGCAGGTCGATGCGATCGAGCAAGGGACCGGACAGCCGACTGCGATAGCGTTGCATCTGCGCCGCGGAGCAGGTGCAGACGTGTTGCGGATCGCCGAGATAGCCGCACGGGCAGGGGTTCATCGCCGCGGCCAGCATCACGTCGGCGGGAAACGTCACCGACCCGGCGACGCGCGCGATGGTGATGCGCCGCTCCTCGAGCGGCTGGCGCAGGACTTCGAGCACGTTCTTGCGGAACTCCGGCAGCTCGTCGAGGAACAGGACGCCGCGGTGCGCCAACGACACCTCGCCCGGCCGGGGGACGCTCCCACCCCCGATCAGGCCGGCGTCGCTGATGCTGTGGTGCGGCGCGCGAAAGGGGCGCGCCGTGAGTAGCGAGCGCCCGCGTAGCAGGCCGACGACGCTGTGAACGCGGCTGGCTTCCAGCGCCTCCTCGAGGGTCAGACTGGGGAGGATGCTCGGTAGGCGCTGCGCCAGCATCGTCTTGCCGGATCCGGGGGGGCCGACGAGGAGGATGTTGTGGCCACCAGCCGCGGCCACCTCGAGGGCCCGCTTGACACTGTCCTGGCCGCGCACGTCGCCGAAGTCGAGCTCGTTGCGCACGGTGTTGGCGAGGATGGCGGCGAGATCCACGCGCAGCGGCGCGATCTCGCGTTCGCCGCGCAGAAACGCGACCGCCTCCGCCAGCGTCTCCACCGGCAGAACCTCGAAGTCCGGCAGCACCGCGGCCTCGCGGGCGTTGGCGTCGGGCAGCAACAGCCCCCGCATGCCGCGCGCGCGCCCCCCGGCCGCGATCGGCAGGGCGCCGCGCACCGACTTTACCCGCCCGTCGAGCGAGAGCTCGCCGAGCATCACCCAGCCGCGCAGGGCGTCGCGTGGCAACTGTCCAGACGCGGCCAGGATCCCGATCGCGATCGGGAGGTCGAAGGCCGAGCCCTCCTTACGTAGGTCGGCGGGGGCGAGGTTGATCACCACCTTGCGAGCCGGGAACGCATAGCCGGAATTGCGCAGGGCGGCGCGAACCCGGTGCGTGCCTTCCTTTACGGCGCCTTCGGGCAGGCCGACGATGTCGAAACCGGGGAGGCCGCCGGCGATGTCGACTTCGACGTCGACCGGAAGGCCCTCGACGCCGTGGATCGTTCCTGAGTGGACGCTTGCCAGCATAATAAAAGATGGAAATGTAGACATAATCGATAGCATATTATATATCCACTTGTCGAGGAGGGGCGATGGGCATGGGCGATGCGCGCAGCGACTGGGGCGCCTGGATCGGTTTGAAGGCGGTGCCAGGCGTCGGCAATGCACTCGGGGTCGCGCTGGTGCGCGCCTTCGGCGGGCCGGAGGCGGCATTCGCCGCGCACGATGTGGATCTGCAGCGCGCCGGCCTCCGGCGCGACGTGCGCGCCGCCTTGCGCGGTTTCGACCGCTGGCGCGATGTCGACGAGCAACTGGCGCGCCTCGATCGGCTGGGGGGCCGCCTGGTGACGTGGAGCGACGCGAGTTATCCGGACCTGCTGCGGCACATCCACGATCCGCCGCTGTTCTTGCATGCCTACGGCGATTTCGCGCCGGCGGACGCCCACGCGGTGGCGGTCGTCGGCTCGCGCGACGCGAGTCCCTATGGACGGCAGATGACCGCGCAGCTCGTCGAGCCGCTGGCTGCGAGTGGCATCACGATCGTCAGCGGTATGGCGCGCGGCATCGACGCGGCGGCGCATGCCGCCGCGCTACGCGCGAGGGGGCGCACGATCGCCGTCCTGGGCAGCGGGATTGACGTGGTGTACCCGAGTGAGCATCATCAGCTCTATATGCAAATTGCGAAGCATGGCGCCGTTGTGTCCGAGTATTCGATGGGTGCGCAGCCGGACGGCGAGAATTTTCCCGGTCGCAACCGCATCATTAGCGGTCTGGCGCTGGGAACGATCGTGGTCGAGGCGACGGACCGCAGTGGGTCGCTGATCACCGCGGGCTTTGCCACCGAGCAGGGGCGTGACGTCTTCGCGGTGCCCGGCCCGGTTGGCGTGCGCACGCGCGGCACCCACCACCTGCTGCGGCAGGGGGCCGGCCTGGTGGAGAGCGCCGAGGACGTCCTGCGCGAGATCGCCCCCCACCTCCGCGTCGCCGGCGCACGGCCCGTGCTGCCGACGGTGACGGATGCCGAGGCGACGGTGTTGGCGCATCTCGACGAGACGCCGCGCGACGTCGACGCGCTCATCGGCGCGACCGGCCTGCCGGCCGGCAGCCTCCTCGAGACCCTGCTGCTGTTGGAACTGCGCGGCCTGGCGCGCCGGCTTCCGGGCCAACAGTTCGCCCGCGGCGGCGCCGCCGGGCACTGACAGTTATGGCCAAGCATCTCGTCATCGTCGAGTCGCCTGCCAAGGCGCGCACGCTCACCAAGTACCTCGGGCGCGACTATCAGGTGAAAGCGTCGGTCGGCCACTTGGTCGACCTGCCGAAAAGCAAACTCGGGGTCGATATCGAGCACGACTTCGCGCCCGAGTACACCGTCATCCACGGCAAGTCGAAGATCATCACCGAGCTGCGACAAGCGGCCAAGGGGAAGGAGACGATCTTCCTCGCTCCTGACCCCGATCGTGAGGGCGAGGCGATCGCCTGGCACATCGCCGAGCGCCTCGAGGCCAAGGGGCGGACGATCCGGCGTGTGCTTTTCAATGAGATCACCAAGAAAGCCGTGCAGGAGGCGCTGAAGCATCCGAAGGATCTCGACCGCAGCCTGTTCGAGGCGCAGCAGACGCGCCGGATTCTCGATCGATTGGTCGGCTATCAGGTAAGCCCGCTGCTGTGGAACAAGGTCCGGCGCGGGCTGTCGGCGGGGCGCGTGCAATCGGTGGCCGTGCGCATCGTCGCCGAGCGCGAGCGGGAGATTCAGGCGTTCCAGAAGGTTGAGTACTGGTCGGTGACCGCGCAGCTCGACGCGGCATCGCCGCCGACCTTCGCTGCGCGCCTCGCCCGCATCGGCGACCGCAAGCTGGACTTGGAGAAGTTCCGCGTCGAGGACGCCGCCTCGGCCGAGGCGCTGGTCGCTCGTCTGCGCGGTGCGGAGTGGCGCGTTGCCAAGGTCGAGCGCAAGGAGCGGCGCCGCTTCCCGACGCCGCCGTTCATCACCTCGCGTCTGCAACAGGAGGCGTCGCGCAAGCTCGGCTATGCGCCCAATCGCACCATGCGCATCGCGCAGCGGTTGTACGAGGGGGCCGAACTGGGCGCCGATGGGCCGGTTGGACTGATCACCTATATGCGAACCGATTCGGTCCGCATCGCCGACGACGCGCTGACGGAGGTCCGCCACTACATTGGCGAGCGCTACGGCAAACCGTATCTGCCCGAGCAGGCGGTCGCCTACCGGACCAAGAAGGGCGCTCAGGACGCCCACGAAGCCATTCGTCCGACGGCCCTGGATCGGCCTCCCGACAGCGTCTCGGCGTTCCTCTCGAAGGAGGAGCTGTCGCTGTACACGCTGATCTGGAACCGCTTCGTCGCCAGTCAGATGATGCCCGCCGTGTTCGACCAGACGGCGGTCGATATCACCGCCGCGGACACGACCTTCCGCGCCTCTGGGCAGATCCTCAAGTTCGACGGGTTCATTCGCGTCTACACCGAGGGCCGCGACGAGGAACCTGCCGAGGGTGACGACGACGACGAGCACGCCCTGCCGGCGCTGGCCGACGGCGAGGCGCTGACGTTGCACGAGCTCAAGCCGGAGCAGCACTTCACGCAGCCGCCGCCGCGCTTCAGTCAGGCGACGTTGATCAAGGAGCTCGAGGAAAAGGGCATCGGGCGGCCGTCGACCTACGCCTCGATCATCTCGACCGTCCTGGCCAAGGAGTACGTCGCCGAGGACAAGCAACGGCGCCTGCGTCCGACGGAGCTGGGGCTCCTGGTGACGGACCTGCTGGTCGAATCCTTTCCGGACATCTTCAACGTCGAGTTCACCGCCGGCATGGAGACCGTCCTCGACGACATCGAAGAGGGCAAACAGAATTGGGTTGAGGCGATGCGCCGCTTCTACGAGCCCTTTGCGCGCGATCTCGAGCACGCCGCGGCGCACATGCGCGACGTCAAGCGCAGCGGTCAGCCGACCGATATCGTCTGCCCCAAGTGCGGCGCGCCGATGGTGGTGAAGTGGGGGCGTGGTGGCGAGTTTCTCGCCTGCTCGACCTATCCGGAGTGCAAGAGCACGGCGAACTTCGAACGCGACGCGGACGGCACCATTCAGGTCGCCAACGAAGAGACCACCACCGAGGTGTGCGATCAGTGTGGCCGGCCGCTGCAGATCCGCTTCGGCCGCTTCGGGAAGTTCCTCGGCTGCTCCGGGTACCCGGAATGCAAGACGGTGCGCTCGCTCATCCGCCCGGTCCCGACCGGCATCCAGTGCCCCGACTGCAAGGAAGGGGAAGTCATGGAGAAGCGGTCGCGTGCCGGGAAGACGTTCTTCTCGTGCGGCCGTTACCCGCAGTGCCGCTTCGCCACCTGGGACCGCCCGGTCGCCGAGCCCTGTCCGGAGTGTGCCGCGCCGTTCATCGTCGAGAAGACCACCAAGCGCGCCGGCACTGTGCGGCGCTGTCTCAGCGAAGGCTGCAAGTACAAGGAGACCGTCGCCGAGCCGGAGGAGGAGTGACGCCCCGTCTGACCATCGTCGGCGGCGGGCTGGCCGGGTGCGAAGCCGCTTGGGCGGTGGCGCGAGCGGGGGTGGAGGTGGATCTGGTCGAGATGCGCCCGGTGCGCGGTACGGAGGCGCATCAATCCGACCGCCTCGCCGAGTTGGTGTGCTCGAACTCCTTCCGCAACAATTCCGTCGAGACGGCCGTCGGCCTCTTGAAGGGGGAGATGCGGCGACTCGACTCCCTGGTCATGGCCTGTGCCGACAGGCACGCTGTGCCGGCTGGCGCCGCGCTGGCGGTTGATCGCGAGGCGTTTGCGGAGGCCATGACCAACGCGGTGAGCCAGCACCCGCGCATCCACATCCGCCGCGAGGAATTGCAGTCGCTCCCTGACGGCGTCGCGATCGTCGCCACCGGTCCGCTCACCTCGCCGGCCCTGTCGCGGCAGCTGCAGCAGCAGTTCGGGCAGGAGCACCTGTATTTCTACGATGCGATCGCGCCGATCGTCACGGCGGCGTCGATCGACCGCACGATCGCGTTTGCCGCGTCGCGCTACGACAAGGGCGGCGACGACTACCTCAACTTCCCGTTCACGCGCGATGAGTACTACGGCTTCGTCGACGCGGTGCTGGCGGCGGAGAAGGTCGCGACGCGAGACTTCGAGCGCTGCGTCTACTTCGAGGGCTGCATGCCGATCGAGGAGATGGCGCGCCGCGGCCGCGACACGTTGGCGTTCGGCCCGATGCGACCGGTGGGCCTGACCGATCCGCGTACCGGCCGGCGACCCTTCGCGGTGGCGCAGGCGCGGCAGGACAACGCCGCCGCGACGCTCTACAACCTGGTCGGGTTCCAAACCAAGATGACCTACCCCGAACAGCGGCGGGTCCTGCGAACGATTCCCGGTTTGGCCGGGGCGGAATTCGTCCGGCTCGGCAGTCTGCATCGCAACACCTTCGTCGACTCCCCGCGCGTGCTGGCGCCGACGCTGCAGGTCCGCGCGCGTCCGGAATTGTTCCTCGCCGGCCAGTTGATCGGCGTCGAGGGCTACGTCGAGTCGGCGGCGAGTGGCATCCTCGCCGGCATGAACGCCTTGCGGCTGTTGGCGAATCGCCCGCTGCTCGTGCCGCCACCGACGACCGCTCTGGGCTCGCTGATCGCCTATGTCACCGACGGCGCCCGCAAGCATTTTCAGCCGATGAATGCCAACTACGGCCTCTTCCCGGCTGTCGAGGGGCCGGCAAAGGGGCGCGCGCGCCGGGAGGCCTTGGCGGTGCGGGCGCAGCGGGAGTCTGACGCCTGGATGGCGGCCAGTGGCGCGACCCTGGAATCGACTTCTTGCGAGATTGCCAGCCCGGCACACTGATGCCGGCGGCACCCGAGCGTCGTGCTCCGCGCCTCGTTCGTTGACTTGGTGACGGCCCTTCGTTAGCTCTCCGCGGCCGATGCAACGCACCGAGCACATCTGGCTTGACGGCCGGTTCGTCCCCTGGGAGGAGGCCAATGTCCATGTGCTGACGCACACCCTCCACTATGGACTCGGCGTCTTCGAGGGGCTGCGTTGCTACGAGGGGCCGAGCGGCGGATCGTGGGTGTTCCGCCTGCAGGAGCACACCGAGCGCCTGTTCGGGTCGGCGCACATCCTGGGTCTCGAGATCCCGTACTCGCCGGCCGATATCAACGACGCGTGTCTCGAGACCGTCCGCCGAAACGGGTTGCGCGCCTGCTACCTGCGTCCGCTGGTCTTTCTCGGTGATGGCGAAATGGGCCTCAGCGCGGTGACCAACCCAGTCCGCGTCGCGATCATCGCCTGGCCCTGGGGCTCGTATCTCGGCGATGCCGGTGTCCGCGACGGAATAAGAGTAAAAACGTCGTCATTTCAGAGGTTTACCGTCAACTCATTGATGACGAAAGCAAAGGCGGTGGGGCACTACGTCAACTCAATTCTGGCCAGCGTCGAGGCGCGCAAAGGCGGCTACGATGAGGCGCTCCTGCTCGATGCCGATGGCTTTGTCGCGGAGTGCAGTGGCGAGAACATCTTCATCGTCAAGCGCGGCCGGGTGAAGACCTCGCCACTCACCTCGGTCCTGCCCGGAATCACTCGTGACAGCGTCATGACCATGCTCGAAGACCAGGGTATCTCGTGCCGTGAGGAGCGCTTCAGCCGCGACGAGGTCTACATTGCGGATGAGGTATTCCTCACCGGTACGGCGGCCGAGGTGACGCCGGTGCGGGAACTCGACGACCGGCGCATTGGATCTGGGCGACCGGGACCGGTGACGCAAGCCCTACAGGCGGCATATGCACGCGTCGTGCGGGGCGAAGAGTCCCAGTATCATCGCTGGTTGACGGCGGTGGCAGGCCCGCTGCCGACGAGCGGTACGCCATAGAGATGACGCATTTCTCACCGTGTTTTTCCTTGACACTTTTTGGGCAACTCTCTATACACCGGCCACTCGCGGGAGAGGTCCAGCGACGATTGGTTCATACCTGATGGGGGAGGCGGTGTTCTCGACTACAGCCCGACAGGGCGCCCGGTTCGCGCCGTGGATTGTTGCGGCGTGCTTGAGAGCGGTGGCCCTAGCGGCAATCGTGCTCGTGGCCATGGTTTCTGCACCGAGTCCTGGGCGCGCCGAGTCGACCAGCGAGCGTTCCAGTTCGATCCTCATCTTCCCCAAGGTCGTCTACGATGGCAGCCGCGACACGTTTTTTCAGATCAGCAATACCTCCAACTCGATGGTGCACGCCCATTGCTTTTACGTCGACGCAACGCCGATTTGCATCGGCAGCGGCGACTGTCTGGCGGGCACCTGCTCGGGGCGCTGTGAGCCGCAGTGGCAGGAGGTCGATTTCAACATCTGGCTGACCAAGCAGCAGCCGACGCATTGGACAGCGAGCATTGGCCGGTTCACGAATCCGAACGACGAGCCGTGCGACCGCAACGGCCCCGACTACGAATGCGACGGAGCGGGCATCGATCCCGGGCGGGTGCCGCCCGTGTCGGGGTTTCCGTTCCAGGGCGAGTTGCGCTGCATCGAAGTGGACCAGTCGGGGGCGCCGATCAGCGGCAACCACCTCAAGGGGTGAGGCGACGATCCTCAGTAGCGACGGCGACGCGAGCAAGTACAATGCGGTTGGCATTCTCGGCGAGCCGTTCACCAACGACGGGGACAACGTCCTGTGTCTCGGCGGCGGTGTCAGCGATGAGTGTCCGAACGGCGCCGAGTACCAGGGCTGCGGCCAGCGCGTCGTGCTCAATCACTTCGCCGGCGGTGCCGACAACCCCCTTTTCGGCCCCACCTCGACGGTCGACACCGAGGTCACGCTCGTGCCGTGTCGTGCCGACTACGAACGTCAGGAGCCGACGCGCATCGTCGTCCAGTTCGTCGCCTACAATGAACTCGAACAGCGATTCTCGGCCAGCACCACGGTTGACTGTTGGCGCAGCTTCCTGCTCGGCGATATCAGCAATATCTTCGACGTCCTGACGGCGCAGACGCGCTTCGTCGCGACGCATATGCGTCCGTCCGAAGCGGCCAATTCCGGCTTCGTCGGCATCGTCGAGGAGCACAACTTCCTCGGCGACGAGTCGGCGCGGGTGGCGTTGAACCTGCATGAGCTCGGCAATCGCGACAAGACCGACCTCATTTTCATTCCGGAGGGGCCGTGAGGGTTGCAGGGCTGACGAACGCAATGCGGATCGCGCTGGCTACTGCCGTCGCGCTGGCTGCCACAGCGCTGCCTGGTGTGACGGTTCCGGCGTCGGCCGACATCGCATCTGACCATCCGGCGGCGATCCTGGTGTTCCCGAAACTCCTCGTCGATACGGCGAACGGGCTCGACACCCTGATCCGCATCGGCAACGTGTCTGACACCCCGCTCAACGTGTACTGCTTCTACACCAACGTCACGCCCACCTGTACGATCCCGGGCGGCAGTTGTTTTCCGGACCAACTGTCCTGTTCCGCGATCGTCGGCGGCCAGACGTTCATCGGCGGGTGTCTGCCGCAGTGGCAGCCGACCGACTTCATCTTTCGCCTGACCCGCGAGCAGCCGACCGGCTGGCTGGTGTCGCGCGGCGAAACGGTCAACTGCCGCCTGATCGACGGCGTCTGCTCGAACAGCGGCATGTCGTGTACGCGCGACACGCAGTGCGGCGCCGGCAACCGCTGCATCCTGGCCCCATGCCTGCCCCTCGAGGGCGGGCCGCTCGGCCGCACCGGCCCGGGCGGGCAGACCAACGAGGGCGCCATTCCGCTGTCGCCCGATGATCCGTTCATCGGCGAGCTCAAGTGCATCGCGGTGGACGAGACGCTGTCGCCGATCGCACGCAACGACCTGATCGGTGAAGTGCTGATCGGCAAGCTCGATTCCGGCCCAACCGAAGAGATCGAGATCGAGGGCTACAACGCCATCGGCCTGCCCGCCATTCCCGGCAAGGGAAACCGCGACGACACGCTGGTGCTGGGCGGATCGCCCGAAACGGCAGAGTACGAGGGGTGTCCCAACATCCTGATCCTCGATCACTATTTCGATGGTGCCGTCGACCCGGTGTTGCAGAACACCTGCCTGCCCGATGGAACGTGCAGCATTTCCGGCGTGGCATGCGCCTCGACGGCGGAGTGCCGCACCAACCGCTGCATCGCGAACACCTGCACGGTGTCCGGTGATGCCTGCGCGATGGACGCCGGATGCCAGAACACCTGCGAGAACGAGCTCTGCACCCTCTCCGGCACCACCTGCTTCGAGGACGCCGACTGCGTTTCGTCCGATTACCAGGTGCGGGTGGCGACCGACTTGACCTTGCTGCCGTGTACGCAGGACTACGAGGGGCGCGACCTGGACCTCTCGCGGACGGTGGCGCAGTTCCTTGTCTTCAACGAGTTTGAGCAGCGCTTCTCGACCAGCCGCACTGTGGACTGCTTCAAGGAGATTCAGCTCTCAAATATGGAGACCGCTGACAATTCGCGATCGATCTTCAGCGCCGGCGTGGCGGGGACGTTGACCGGTCAGTCGCGCATCCGCGGCGTCGTCAACGACGACAATTCGGGGCGCGGCGGTAATACGCTGATCGGCCTGGCGGAAGAGTTCCGTTGTGCCGGGGCGGAGTACGAATTCCCGGTCTGCGACATGGTGGATTCGGCGCGCCTGGTCAGCAGCAGTGCCAAGAACCTGCACTTCCAGGGGCGCAGGCCGCAGAGCGATTTCATTTACTTGCCGTGACGCGGTGGGGCGGGGCGTCCCCGTTGCACGCGGCACACCCGCAGCGAAGCACGTGGCAGTGATCAGAAGGAGGAGGCGAATGGATACGCAGCGAGGGCGAATCGGGCTCATGGCGGCGGCGCTGGTGGGACTGGTGGTTGGCGGCGCGCAGGCGCAGGTGACCACGGAGAAGAGCGCGTCGATCTTGGTGTT
>JANNRA010000082.1:0-14717 GCA_031401035.1 bacterium
CCGGGCCAATGGAGGGGGCCCCCCCGGGCGCGCCGGTGGGACCGCGCGCCCGCGGCCTGAGGCAACCGGCGCCCAGGGGGGGGCGCCCTCCACAGGCGGGTTCCACGGTCCACTCACGCACCCCGGGCTTCCGAGCGTCTCCCGTCGGCGCGCGCCATGGGGACTTCTCAACCATACGCCCGTTCGACGAACCAGAAGACCCCGACGGCGAGGATCGCCGCCGAGGCGTACTCGACGATCGGGCCCTGCCAGCGGCCGTCGGCGACGCGCCAGGCGCGCTGCAACAGCGGCCACAGCAGCAGCACACAGGCGACCTGGCCGAGTTCGACGCCGAGGTTGAAGCCGAACAGCGCCCGTGCCAGCCGCTCGCCCGGCAGCTCGGCCTCGAGCAGCACGCCGGCGAAGCCGAAGCCGTGCACGAGCCCGAAGACAAAGGCCACGGCGGCGCGCAGCGGCGCCGGCCGCGCGACGCGCGCCAGCAGCGCGAAGTAGCAGCCGGCGAACAGCGCCAGGCCGAGCAGCGTCAACGCCGGCACGCCGCCGACACCCGCCGCCGCGACCGCGGCGGCGAGCAGCAGGGCGGCGGCAATGGCATGGCGCACCGCCGGCGGTCGCCCGGCGGCGAGCCACAGGTTCTCGGCCGCGACCAGGGCGATCGACAGGCCGATCAGCGCCTCGATGGCGCCGGCCGGCGGCCGGGCGATGCCGAAGACCGCCAGCGCCAGGGTGAGGCTGTGGGCGAGGGTGAAGCCGGTGACGATGCGCACGACATCGCCGAGCCGGCCGCCGAGCAGCACCAGGGCGAGCAGGAAGACGAGGTGATCGTACCCGGTGAGAATGTGCTCGACGCCGAGGACGACGAAATCGCGCACCGACTCGCCGATCGGCGCCGGCCCGGCGGCGGCGTCGAGGCTCCACAGCGGCGCCGCGGCGCTGAGGACGCGCTCGAGCGTGGCGCCGTCGGGATAGCGGACGCGCGCGAAGTGCAGATGCGAGGGCGCCTCCTCGCGCAACAGATCGCTGCGCAGCTGCAGCGCGGCGCCGGGCGGGCAGGTGAGCTCCCAGTCGAAGGCCAGGCGGTCGGCGCCGGTCGTCAGGCGGCGCGGCGGCCGCGTCACCGCGCACGGCGCATCGCCGACGCGCGCACTGAGGCGCTCGGCGAGGTAGCCGCCGAGGCGCGCGTCGAGTTCGCGGCCGGCCGCCGCCGCCCAGGGCAGGCGCGAGACGTCGAGCGGCGTCAGGCGCGCCGTGACGCGCAGGCGCGGCCCGGCAACCTCCCAGGTCGAAAACGAAACGGTGCGCTCATGCGCCGCCGCCGGCGCGGCGAGAAACAGCATCGCCAGCCGCGCGACGAGTGCACAGCGGCGGCGCTCGCGGGTCACGGCAACGGCTCGCGCACGACCACGGCGGCGTCGCCGCGCAGACCGTCGAGATAAGCGCGCAGCGCCGCCTCGCCGGCGCGCCGGCGCACTTCGGCCAGCACTTGCGGGCGGATGTCGGCCAGCGCCGGGGCCGCGTCCGGCTGCCGCTCGACCACCTGCAGCACGTGGTAGCCGCTCCCCGACCGGATCGGGTCGCTGACTTCGGCGCCGTCGAGCTCGAGCGCCGCGCGCAGCGCCGTCGGTCCGAGATAGTCGCGCAACTTCGCCGGCGGCAGGGCCGCGTCGGGCACCGGCGCCAGCGGCGTGTCGCCGAGGGCGCTCTGCACAGCGGCGAAGGCCTCGCCGGCGCGCAGCCGCTGCGCCGCCTGGTCGGCGCGCGCCAGCGCTGCCGGGTCGCTCGGCGCCGTCGTGCGCACGAACACCTGGCGCACGCGCAGCCGGCCGGGTCCAGCGAAGAAGGCGCGCTCGGCGTCGAAGAACGCCTGCAACTCGGTGTCGCTCGGCTCGCTCTCGCCGGCCTGGGTGACGACGCCGTCGATCACCGTCTGCGTCAGGTCGGCGCGCACGCGGCGATCCTGCCGCGCCAGGTCGAGGGCCAGGCCGCGCTGCACCAACAGTTCCTCTTCGATGAGGCGGTCGAGGACGCGGGCGCGGTCGGCCTCGCTCGCCGCCTCGCGACGATCCGCGTCGATCCCGTCGAGCGCGCTCAGATAGTCCTCCTCGCGAATCGGTGCGCCGTTCACCAGCGCCACGACGCCCGGCGGCAGCGCCGCGGGCCCCGGCGAGGACAGGCCGGCGGCGGCGAGCAGCGCACCCAGGGCGGCGCCGAGGATGAGGAGGACGACCGGCCGGCGCCGTGTCGCCGCGCTGCGACCGGCGCCGTGCGTGGACGGGGAGGGCATCGCCGCCTTGTCGCCGCCCGCGCGCGCGAGGTCAACCCGGCGCACCGCCCGCCACTTTGCAACCGGCGCAACGACGCGGTAGAGCGCGGCCAGTCTCGTGTTGGGGGGAGGTCCTATGCTCAGGATCGTGTGCCGGGGGCTGGCGATGGGGGCGGCGCTGCTGGGCGCCGCGACGGCGAGCGCGCAACTCGCCGGCCAGATCGGGGATCAGGTCAGAGGCGGCGTGCCGATCATCGGCGCGAATGTCGGCGCCGCCCTGCCGATCTCCGACTTTCGCAAGTCGGCCGATCCGGGCGGCTCCATCGCCCCATTCATCGGGTGGCAGATCGGCGATCTCGGCGGCTTCACCATCACGCCGCTGCTGGAAGCGCAGTACGCCGGGCTGACCGAGGGCGGCAGCAACGGCGACGGGACGCCGGGCGTCGTCTCGACCGGCGGCGGCGCGCGCGCCTCGCTCAACGACGAGCACGCCGAGGTCTTCTTCGGCGCCGGCGGCGGATACTATTGGGGCACCGGCGGGGCGGTCGAGGACGCCGGCGGCGGCGGCTTCAATTTCAACGGCGGCATCAACTACGAATTCTGGCGCGGTACCGCGCTCGGCGTTTTCGCCCGCTACGATCAGGCGAGTTTCGAGCCGTACCCGGGATCGACCTCCGACGACACCACCTTCCTCACCACCGGCCTCTCCGTGCGGCATCGTTTTCTACCGCCGCCACCGGTGCCACCGGCACCGGTGGTGGCCGCCGCCCCGGTGCCGCCGCCGATGAAGAAGAAGATCATTCTGCGCGGCGTCAACTTCGACTTCGACAAGTCCAATATCCGGCCCGATGCCGTGCCGATTCTCGACGAAGCGGCGAAGACTCTGGCCGGCGAGGCCGAGGTCAAGGTCGCGGTCAACGGCTACACCGATGGTATCGGCACGGCGGCGTACAATCAGGCCCTGTCGGAGCGCCGCGCCGGGGCCGTGAAAGGCTACCTCGGAACGCACGGCGTCGCCGCCAGCCGCATGAGCGCGACGGGCTTCGGCAAGACCAACCCGGTGGCGACCAACGAGACCGCCGAGGGCCGGGCCCAGAACCGCCGTGTCGAATTGGTCGTGAATTAACGAGAATCCCCTGCACACGGAGACACCGAGCCACGCAGCGATTCGCCGCGTCTCCGTTGCTCCGTGCCTCCGTGTGACGCGTCGTCTTCAGGAGGCGGAGCTGAAGCGCCGCACCAGCGCCGCGCGGTGCAGCTTGCCGCTGTCGGTGCGCGGCAGCGCCTCAACCAGCTCGAGTTGCTCCGGGTGCTTCTGGCGCGCCAGGCCGACGGCGGCGAGGCAGCCGCTCAGCTCCGCCAACGTCAGCGTCGCACCAGCACGCAGGACGACGACGGCGCAGGCGCGCTCGCCGCTGGCCACGTCGGGCAGCGCGATGACGGCAACCTCGGCGACGGCGGGATGCGCGGCGATGGCCTCCTCGAGTTCGCGCACGCTGAACTTCTCGCCCTTGCGGATGACGATCTCCTTGATGCGTCCGGTGATGCGCAGGTAGCCGCCCGCGTCGAGGCTGCCGAGGTCGCCGGTGCGGAACCAGCCATCAGCGGTGAAGGCAACGGCGGTCAGCCGCGCGTCGGCGTAGCCGACGCAGCACTCCGGCCCGCGCGCCTGCACCTCTCCGGCCGCGCCGACCGGCACGGCGCGCCCGCACTCGTCGGCGATGCGCACCTCGCCCGGCGCGATGGCGCGGCCCTCGGTCTCCGCCCCCATCTCGGCTGCATCCGCCGCATCGGTGCAGGTGATGGTGGGGAACTCGGTGGAGCCGTAGACCCGCTTGGCGACACAGCCGAGGCGGGCGCGGGCGCGCCGGATGAGCGCGGCGGATACCGGCGCCCCGCCGCAGGAGAACAGCCGCAGCGAGGTCGTGTCGCCCTCGCCCGCGTCGGCCTGCGCGACGAGATCGTGCAGGAAGGTCGGCGCGCCGACCATGTACGTCACGCGCTCCCTGGCGATGCACTGCAGGGCCGCGGCCGCATCCCAGCGTTCCATCAGCACCGCGCTGGTGCCGAGCACCGCCGGCGTCAGGATGGCGTGCACGACGCCGGAAATATGCGTCAGCGGCGCCGGCATCAGCGTGCGGTCGGCCGGCGTCAGGGCGTGGATGCGGTGCAGACTGCGCACTTCCGCGAGCAGGGTGTCGTGCGTGTGCAGGACGCCCTTCGGGTCGGCGGTCGTGCCCGAGGTGTACATGAGCATCAGCGGCGCCGCCGGGTCGACCGCGACGGCGGCGGCAGCGGCAGCCGCCGGCAGCGCCCAGAGGGAGTCGAGAGCGCCCGTCCCGGCGGGCGGCGCGGCGCGCGCCACCAGGACGTGGCGCAGCGCCGGCAACTCCGCGCGCAGGTCGGCCACCATCGCCGGGTAGTCGCAGTCGCGGTACGTCCCCGGAACGACGAGCACCGTCGCGCCAGACTGGCGCAGGATGAAGGCCAGCTCGCGGGCGCGAAAGATCGGCAGCAGCGGGTTCACCACCGCGCCGCGGCGCGCCGCGGCGAGGAACAGCACGGCCGCCTCCCACCAGTTGGGCAGCTGATAGGCGACGACGTCGCCGACCCCGACGCCAAGCCCGCCGAGGCCCTCCGCGGCGGCGGCGCTCAGCCGGTCCCAGGCGGCGAAGGTGAGCCGGCGCTCGCCGTCGATCAGCGCCGCCGCCGCGCCGCGCCGCGCACAGGTGCGGGCGAACGCGACCCCGAGCGACTCGACCCCCCACTCCGCCGCGGCGCGCCAGCGCGCCGCGTCCTGGCGCCGGAGCGCGGTCGGGTCCAGCGCCATGACGCCTATAAGAGGACAGCGCGGCCGCCGGTCAAGTCGCGAGGAATCGGTTGAAACTCGCACTGCGGCGGCGGTACTGTCGCGCAAGTCCGCCCCGCACCACGTTTCCTTGACTCGCTTGAATCAAACGCCCTATAAGCTGCCACTCTTTTTCCAAGGACTTTGACCAGTGCGACGAGCCGCCGCAGGTGACGCCGCTCCCCGGTGGAGCGGCGTTCTAGCTTTTGTGATCGCCGTTGCGACGGCGGGCGCGGTCGTCGCAGCAGCCGATGCAGCGCCGACCCGCCTGAAGGACAACCTCTACGGGACGGCCTTCGTCGATCAGAACACCGGCTGGGCGGTGGGCGCGTTCGGCTCCATCTTCCGCACCTCCGACGGCGGCGCGACCTGGCAACCGCAGGTGTCGCAGACCACCCAGCAGATCTACGATGTCGACTTCGTCGATACCCGGCACGGCTGGGTGGTGGGCGCGTCAGGGCTGATCCTGCACACCGCCGACGGCGGTGAGACCTGGACGGCGCAGAGCAGCGGCATCGACAAGCACCTCTTCAGCGTCGATTTTGTCGATGCCCTGAGCGGCGTCGCGGTGGGGGACTGGGGCGCGGTGCTGACCACTGCCGACGGCGGGCGGACATGGGAGAACCACGCGCTGCCGGACGATATTATTCTGAACGACGTGTCGATGGTCGACCGCAGGCGCGGCTGGATCGCCGCCGAGCTGGGCACCGTGTACATGACGCAAGACGGCGGGCGCACCTGGACCAAGCAGGCCACGGGCGTCGAGAAGACGCTGTTCGGCGTCTTCTTCGCCGATGCCCAGCGCGGCTGGGTCGTCGGCATCGACGCGCTCATCCTGCGCACCGAGGACGGCGGCGCGCGCTGGACGGTCCTCAACGGCTCGACCGAGATCCGCGAGCTCGAGCAGGTCGGGTTCAGCAGTGCCTACGAGAACCCCAGCCTCTACGCGGTGCAGGTCGTGGGCGACCTGGGCGTCGCGGTGGGCGAGGCCGGAGCGGTGTTCCTGAGCGCCGATGGCGGTCGCACCTGGACGCGGCGCCCG
This sequence comes from bacterium, assembly GCA_031401035.1. GTDB lineage: Bacteria > Desulfobacterota > Binatia > HRBIN30 > CADEER01 > JANNRA01. Next base: position 6,154 of record JANNRA010000082.1, read on the forward strand.
AGCCCACTGGAGGGCGGCCCGAAATGGTTCCGCGCCCTGTCGCTGGTGGCGGGCCCGCACGGCGCGGTCGTCGGCGCGGAAGGGAAGCGCCTGCGCGTCGTCGACGGCCGCATCGAACAACCAGACGGGGGGGGGCGTGCTGCCGAAGCGCTACATTGAGGCCTTCCTCCTCTTCCTGCTCCGCTACCGCGTCCCCGTCGCGGCGGGCGTCGCCGCCGTCACTGTGTTCTTCGTCTGGTTCCTCGCCGCGAACCTGACGATCTTCACCAACTTCTTCGATCTCTACCCGCCCAATCACCCGTACATCCAGGTCTACCAAAAGTACCGCAAGATGTTCGGCACCTCGAACGTCCTGCTGATGACCGTCGAGGCGACGAACGGCGACCTGTTCTCAGACCCCGAGGTGATCAAAACCGTCGACCGCATCACCATCGAACTGCTGCACCATACGCCCGGCGTCAACGGCGAGCAGGTGATGTCGATCACCCACCCGAAGATCAAGACGACGCTGACCACCGGCGCCGGCCTGAAGACGGTGCCGCTCACCTATCCGCGTATCCCGGAGGACAAGGAGGACCTCGAGTTCTTCCGCCGCAAGGTCGATACGACGCAGGGCGTGCGTGGCTTCTTCGTCTCCGAGGACGACAAGGCGACGCAGATCATCGCCGGCTTCTGGGAGGAGTACTTCGACCTCGACGGCATGTGGAAGCACATCCAGGAAATCGTCGCGCGCGAAGAAGCGAGCGGCAAGGTGAAGATCTACGTCTCCGGTCCGCCGATCCTCTTCGCCTACTTCGGCGAGGCGATCTACAAGACCGTGCTCTATCTCGTCGGCACGGCGCTGCTGATGATCGCCCTGCTGTGGTTCTACTTCCGCACCATCCAGGGCGTCGTGATCCCGACCTTCTCCGCCCTGCTGAGCGCCGTCTGGGGCCTCGGCTTCGCCGGACTGTTCGGGTACAGCCTCGACCCGCTGGTGGTCGTCGTCTTCGTGCTCATCACCGCCCGCACGCTGTCGCACTCCGTGCAGTCGATGGAGCGCTACCACGAGGAGTACTTCCGTCTGCAGGACAAGCACCAGGCGATCATCCACTCCTACGTCAGCCTGTACGCGCCGGCGATGGTGTCCATCGTCGCCGATGGGCTCGCCATCATGACCATTGCGGTGGCGACCATCCCGCTCATGCAGAAGCTCGCTTTCGTCGCCGGCTTCTGGATCATCTCGATCTTCATCAGCGTCGTGACGCTGCATCCGATCATCCTCTCCTTCGTGCGGCCGCCGGTCGGCCACCGGCAGAGCAACGCCTTCGACCGCATGGCCGACATACTCGGGCGCCGGCTGGTGATGCTGGCGGTCGGCAACATGCGCTACTGGGTGGTGGCGGTCTTCCTCGCCACCATGGTGTTCGGCCTCTACTTCGGCCACCAGCTGAAAACCGGCGACACCTCGCCCGGCATGGCGCTGCTGTATCCGGATCACCCGTACAATGTCGCGACGGCCAAGGCGAACCAGTACTTCGTCGGCAACAGCCCGCTGGTCATCATCGCCGAGGGCAAGAAGCCGGGCGCCATCAAGGACGCCGAGGTGCTGAAGCAACTCGACCTGTTCCAGCGCCACATGGAGCAGGGCGACAACGCCGGCGGCTCGATCACCGCGACGACCATGCTCAAGACCATCTTCCGCGTCTTCCACGAGGGCGACCCGAAGTGGGAGATGCTGCCGACGCGCAACGACCACGTCGGGCAGCTGTTCTTCATGGTCACCGCCGGCACGCGCCGCGGCGAGCTCGACCGCTTCTTCTCGCCGGATTACACCAACGCGACGATCACCGTCTTCTACCGGGACTACGACCACGCGACGATCCAGGGCGCCATCGACCGCGCCAAGGAGTACATCGCCACCCACACGCACCCCGACGACGCGGTGCGCTACCGCCTCGCCGGCGGCCTGTTCGGCATCCTCGCGGCGCAGATCGAAGAAGTCGACTGGTCGTATAAGGTCAATGTGCCGCTCATCTTCGCGGTGGTCTTCGTGCTCAGCTTCCTGACCTACTGGTCGGTGCTCGGCGCGCTGATCGTCATGCTGCCGTCGATCGTCGCCCAGCCGCTGTCGGAAGCGGTGATGTACCTGATGGGCATCGACTTCAACATCAATTCGCTGCCGGTCGCCGCGATCGGCATCGGCATCGGCATCGACTACGGCTATTATGTCCTGAGCCGCATCGTCGAGGAGTACGAGGTCACGCGCGACTTCGACGAGGCCAACCGGCGCGCGTTGATGACCACCGGCGAGGCGGTCATGTTCACCGGCGTGACGATCACCCTGAGCATGGTGCTGTGGCTGTTTCATCCGCTGAAGTTCCAGGCGCAGATGGCGTTCCTGTTGATGATGCTGATGGTCTTCCACGCCATCGGTGCGCTGGTCTTCATCCCGGCCATGGTGTCGCTGCTGCGGCCGCGCTTCGCCACCGGCAGGTCCTCCGAAGAGCCGGTGCGGGTCGCCGCCGAGGCGTGACCGGCGCGCCGGGTCGCCCGGCGCCGCCCCTCCCTCCCGATGGAGTTCCGCCTGTCCGCCGCCGAGGAGGGCTTCCGCGCTGAGGTGCGCGGCTGGCTGGACACGACCCTGCCCGCCTTCCGAGCTGACCGCGCCCGCCGGGCCCCCCGCGACGCGGCCGAGAAAATCGCCGCCGCGAAGGCGTGGCAGGCAACGCTCGCCGCCGGCGGCTTCGCCGGCATCGCCTGGCCGCGCCAGAACGGCGGCCGCGGCGCGACGCTGGTCGAGCAGCTCATCTTCAACGAAGAGTGCGCCGCCGCCGGCGCGCCCGACAGCATCAACCTGGCGGTCGCCCTCGGCCTCGTCGGCCCGACGCTGATGTCCTGCGGCACGGCCGAGCAGCAGAGGCGCTTCCTGCCGCGCATCCTGCGCGGCGAGGACATCTGGTGTCAGGGCTTCTCGGAGCCGAACGCCGGATCGGACCTGGCCGGCCTGAAGACGCGCGGCGAGGTGCGCGGCGATGTCATCGCCGTCACCGGACAGAAGATCTGGACCAGCTTCGCGCATTATGCGGACTGGTGCATCCTCGTCGTCCGCACCGACACGGCGGCGGCCAGGCACCGCGGCCTGACCTTCCTGCTGGTCGACATGCAGAGCCCCGGCATCACCATCCGACCGCTGGTCGAGATGACCGGCGAGGCGTGGTTCAACGAGGTCTTCTTCGACGCCGTCGAGGTGCCGCTCGCCAATGTCGTCGGGACCATCGACCGCGGCTGGGACGTGGTCATGACGACGCTGGCGCACGAGCGCGGCGGCGCCGCGCCGCACGCCCGCCTGCGCCGCGAGTTGCTCGCCCTGTGCGCGCTGGCGCGCCGCGGCCGCGGCGGCGACCCGCTCGTCCGCCAGCAACTCGCCCAGCTGGCCATCGAGGTGCAGCTCGCCAAGCTCACCGCCTACCGCAATGTCAGCGGCATTCAGCGTACCGGGCAGCCGGGCCCGGAAGGCTCGATCCTGAAGCTGTTCTGGAGCGAGGTCGAGCAACGCCTGATGGAAACCGCCTGCGCGCTGCTCGGGCCGCACGCCGCCCTGTGGCGCGACGATCCGCGCGCCGTCGACGAAGGGCTGTGGCCGCGCGAACTGCTGTGGACGCGCTCGGCGACGATATACGCCGGCACGTCCGAGGTGCAGCGCAACATCATCGCCCAGCGCGTGCTGGGGTTACCGAGAGGCTGAAGCAGATCTCACCACGGAGGCACGGAGACACGGAGGTCGTCCGCCTTCTCCGGGACTCCGTGTCTCCGTGGTGAAGAATCCGGAGAGTGACATGACCGACATCATCGACGTGTGGACACAGTATCTGTCGCCGACGCCGCCGGAGAAGCGCAGCGCGGCGGCGGAGAACGTCTTCCGCAACTACGGGCGGCTGCACTGGTACCACGACGGCACCGACGTGGCGCAGATGCTCGCCGACATGGACCGCAACGGCATCCGCCTGGCCGCCATCTCGGGCGAACCGGCAAACGTGCGCGAGGCGGTGCGCCGACACCCCGACCGCTTCCTCGGCGAGTACCACGCCGACCCGACCGACATCATGGCGGCGGTGCGCGGCCTGCAGGAGCACGTCGAGGTGTACGGCTTCAAGGTGCTGCGCATCGAGCCGTTCATGTGGCGCAAGCCGCCGACCGACGCCTGTTATTATCCGCTGTACGCCAAGTGCGTCGAGCTCGACGTCGCCTTCCAGACCCAGGTCGGCCACACCGGGCCGCTGCTGCCGTCGGAGACCGGGCGGCCGCTCTACATCGATCAGGTGGCGCTCGACTTCCCGGAGCTGCGCATCATCTGCGGGCACATCGGCTGGCCGTGGACCGAGGAGATGATCGCCGTGGCGTGGAAGCACGCCAACGTCTTCATCGACACCTCGGCGCACGTGCCGAAGCACTACCCGCCGGCCTTCGTCCACTTCATGAAGACCTTCGGCAAGCACAAGGTGCTGTTCGCCACCGACTACCCGCTGCTGCCCTTCGAGCGCGTCCTCTCCGAACTCGACGCGCTCGGCCTCTCCCCCGAGGTCCGGCAGCTCTTCTTGCGCGACAACGCCCGCCGCGCCCTCAAGCTCGACTGACCCGCCAGCCCTTGTGACCCAAAAGGAGATCCGATCCATGGCCGACTTCCAGGCGATCCAGGTGCGCCACGAGCAGCAGGTGACCACCATCACCCTCAACCGCCCCGAGGCGCGCAATGCCGTCAACGACGACATGCGCGAGGAACTGCTGGCGGTGCTGACCGACGCGCGCACCAACCTCGACGTGCGCGCCGTCGTCCTCACCGGCGCCGGCATGGGCTTCTGCACCGGCGCCGACATCAGCCGCCGCGGCAGCGGCCCGACCGGCCCCGGCGCCGCGCGCGAGATGCTGCGCACCCGTTCGCAACGCCTCATCCGCGCCGTCTGGGAGCTCGAGAAGCCGGTCATCGCCGCGGTCAACGGCGTCGCTGCCGGCCTCGGCGCCCACCTCGCCTTCGCCTGCGACCTGGTCATCGCCGCCGCCGAGTCGCGCTTCATCGAGATCTTCGTGCGTCGCGGCATCGCCGTCGATGCCGCCGGCGCCTATCTGCTGCCGCGCCTGATCGGCCTCGCCAAGGCCAAAGAGCTGGTCTTCTTCGGCGACGATCTGGCGGCCGACGATGCGCAGCGCATCGGCCTGGTCAACAAGGTGGTCCCCGGCGACCAGTTGCAGGCCGCGGCCGCGCAGTGGGCGCTGCGACTGGCGAGCGGCCCGACCTACGCGATCGGCATGTCGAAGCGGCTCTTGAATCGCTCGCTCGACGTCGACATGGAGACCGCACTCGACGAGGAGGCCATGGCGCAGTCGCTGGTCACCCAGTCCGAGGACACCAAGGAGGGCATGTTGGCGTTCATGGAGAAGCGCACCCCGGCCTTCACGGGGCGGTGATGGCGGCGCCCGACATGGACAGCCCACTGGCGGACTACAGCGGGCCGTTCGAGCCCGACTTCGATCTCGGGCGCCTCTCGCGAGCGGCGCTGGCGCGCCTGGGTCGCGAGTACATGCTCGTCGGGCACGTGCAGAGTCGCGTCATCATGCCGATCGTCGCAACGCGCTTCGGACCGGCGGCCGCGGCAGAGTTCGCCATCGATGCGTGGCGGGGCGCCAGCCCGGTGTTCAATGCCCGCAACCGGCGCCTGCTGCGCATCGAGGGCGACGGCATGTCGGCGATCCTCAAGGGCCTGCAGTTCGATGTCGGGGCGCCGCACCAGTACATGGATTTCCGCTTCGAGCTGGTCGACGAGACGCGCGGCGTCTTCTGGCTGGACGACTGCGACGGGCTCGTCGACGACGCCCCGCGCGGCTGGCTCGAAGTGCTCGAGGACGCCGCCGCGCCCGGCCTCGACGCCGTCGTCGCCGCGGTCAACCCGCGCGCCCGCTGCCAGCGGCTCGATCCGACCGCCATCGCGCGGCGCGGGACGCGTCCGCTGCAGGCCTGGTCGATCGAGATCGACGACGCCAACCAGCCGCTACCGGAATCGCCGTGGGCTCGCGCGCCGCGCAACTGCTCGATCGCCGGCTTCGGCTTCCGCACCAGGCTCGCGTGACCATCGCGGCAACGTTGTCGGCGACCACCGTTGCCGCGCAGCCGCGCTCCGTTCACTCGCGCTCGTAGCGCCAGCCGTCCTCGCGCATCCACAGGCGATGGCGGTGATGGTCACGAGGGTCGGCGGCGAGACCGTCGCCCCTGTCGCCCACGCCCAACGCATCCCCGGGAACGCCCCGGTGGACGCGATCCCCGCCGGACGACGCGACCAGTTCTTCCATTGCTTGTTGCGCGGCATGGCAGTGCTTACCGCTCCGATCCTCAGCGGGACGGACTCGCCATGGTACTGGGCGCCGCCGCGTGGCAGGATTCGCACATGGCGGAGCAGCAGCCAGCGGAGTGGGAACGCCTGCTTGCGGCCGAACGGCACCTGCAGTACCTGGTCCCGGGCGCGGTGCTCGTCGGCGGCACCGCGGCGGCCCTGCATGCAGAGCATCGGGTCAGCCTGGATGGCGATCACGTCCTGCAGGACCTGCGCCCGCGCTTCGACGAGGTCCTGGCCGGACTGGAAGCGGCGGCCGGATGGCGTACCGATCGCATCCAGCGGCCCGTCCTGATTCTCGGGCAACTCGACGGCGTGCTGACCGGCATCCGGCAACTGCGGCGGACGACACCGCTCGATACCGAGGACATCGCCGGGCTGCGCGTGCCGACCCTCCCCGAAATCGCGCGCATCAAGGCCTGGATGCTCGCCACCCGCCACACGGTGCGCGACTACCTCGATACCGTGGTCCTGTTCGAGCGGCTCGGTCCGCCCGGCGTCACGGCGGCATTGACGCCGTTCGACACCATCTACCGGCAGGACACTACCACCTCCGCTCTCGCGGAAGTGGCGGAACGGCTCGCCGCCGCGGTGCCGGGCGACATCGCACAGATCGACCTCGCCACCTATCGTGGCCTGCGGCCGCCCTGGAACGGGTGGCGGCATGTGGCCGAGCGCGGTCGCTTCTGGGCACCGGTCGTCGCCCGCGTCGCGCTGGAACAGGCGCCAGCATGACCGAGGTCACCGAGGCCGTGTTGGCGCGCTCGCGGGCCCTGTGGAATCGCACCCGGCTGGATCTCGCCAGCGACGAGATCCTCGCCCAGTTGCTCGACCGCGGCGAGCCCGAGACGTGGCGGGCGCTGTATCAGGCGGCACGCGAGGACGCGTCGCTGCGGCGTCGCATCGCCCGGATCGTCGCCAGCGTGCCGCTGCCGTTCCCGTATCTGTGGCTCGCGGCGCTGGCGAGTCTCGGTGAAACGGTCGACTTCGACGCGCCGTTGCCCCGACGCGATGCCGCGGGCGAGGTCTGATTCTCATGCGCCGGTGGGCGCGGTGGGCCGAGCCTACGAAGGACGAGAGAGAAAGCGGTCGACCACCGCCTGCGCCAGCGGATCGATCACCGCCAGGGTGTCGGTCTCGATTCGGTAGGCGAGCGACTGCGCGCCGACGCGCTCGGCCGGCAGGCACAGCAGCACGGCTGCCAAGACGATGATCCCCGAACTCACCGCCGCGCGCCGTCCCCGCGTGCCGCGGCGCAGATGCTGGTGCACGCGTCCCGCCTCCCGCGCGCGACTGGAGCAAGCGGTATACCCGCGCAGGTGCTCCCAGGCCCCGGGGGTTCGGAGCAAGGGAGCCGTTGGCCACTGGCAGCCGTGCGAGAATATGCATTGCCGCCAGTGGTATGGGCGCTCCGTCAGGTCGCGCGCGGTCGCCGATATCGTTGCCGCCGACCCCGCTCACTCGCGCTCGTAGCGCCAGCCGTCCTCGCGCATCCACAGGCGGTGGCGGGCGCCGGGGCGCTCGAGCTCGCCGTCGGCGTAGCCGACGTCGCCAGCGTAGAGCGTCACCGCGCCGCCCTCGATCGGGAACAGGCGCGGCTCGAACACCTCCGCCTCGTCGCGCGCCAGGCCGCGCAGGGCGTCGTCGGCGTGGCGGTAGTCGGCGATGGCGGTAATGGTCACGAAGGTCGGCGGCGGCAGCTCGATCTCGCCGGCGCGCTGCGCCGCCAGCGCGGCGTGCGCCGGGGTCCAGCGGTGGTCGTGGATCTCGCCGCCGTCGACCGCCACCGGCGCGTCGCTGCCGGCGCCGGCGAAGAACCAGGTGTCGAAGCGCTTCGGCAGCTGCACCGGCGTCACCCAGCGCGAGACGACGACCAACTGCTGCGGCTCGATGACCAGTCCCGCCTCCTCATGCGCCTCGCGCACGGCGGCGCGGCGCGCCGCCCGCAGGACGTCGCGACTGTCGTCGAAGTCACCGGCATCGACCCGCCCGCCGGGAAACACCCAGGCGCCGCCGTGAAAGGCGAGCTGGGCGTTGCGGCGGACGAGGAGCACCTCGCAACCGTCGGCGCCGTCGCGCAGCAACACGACGGTGGCGGCGGGATGTGCGGCAGCGGGCTGGTCGGGCATCGTCGTGTCTTAGTCGACCGCGCAGGGCGCGGCCAGCGCGGTGCCGTATTCGATGCGGCACCGCGCTGGC
>JANNRA010000083.1:0-18125 GCA_031401035.1 bacterium
GGAACGGACACTTCCGCGCCGGAAGTGTCCGTTCCGCCCCAACGTCCCTAAATCCCTAAATCCTAAATCGTCACCAGGTGGCCACCGTCTTCCCCTCGGCGACGCGCCCACTGCGCGGCTTGAACAGGCCGAGCCAGGCGATCCAGTACTTCTCCGCGTACGCGGCGCCCATCTTGTCGATGAAGGCGGCGTCGGTGACCGGCGCGGCGGTGCCCTCGAGCATCGGCCCGTCGGGGCTGCCGACCCAGATGTAGAGCGGGCTGCCGGCGGCGATGCGTTTGGCCTTCCAACTGTCCGGCGCGGTGGAGAAAAAGATCTTGCCGTCGTCGGTGTACATGAACCAGATCGGACTGATCTCGCTCAGCGCGCCGTCCTTGCGCCGCGTCGCGACGTAGATGAGCTCGGCCGTCTGCAGCGCCGCCAGGGTGGCCGGCGGCAGCACCGCCGCCGGCGCGTGCGGCGGCCACAGCAGCCAGCCGAGACCCGCCGCCATCATTCGGGTTGCCTGCCGTCGCGTCAGCATGCGGCCGGGGTAGCACACTTCGCGGCAGGACCGCGATGGGCACGCGCGGCGACGCCCGCCAGTCCCGTTCGGCACCAGCCGGCGGGCAGCGTCCGGGCCTCAGACCGCGCGCGGCGCGGCGGGTGCGGGGACGCGCAACTCGCGCGGCAGCGGGAAGGTCACGTTCTCCACCGCCGTGGTGAGATCGCGCACGCGCGCGAAGCCGCGCCCGCGCAGGTGCGCGACGGCGCCCTCGACCAGCGACTCGGGCGTCGAGGCGCCGGCGGTGAGGCCGATGGCGCCGCTGCCGTCGAGCCACTCCGGCCGGATGTCCGCCGCGTCCTCGATCAGCCAGGCCGGCGTGCCGGCGTTGCGCGCCACCTCGACCAGGCGGGCGGCGTTGCTCGAGGTTGGCGAGCCGATCACCAGCACCACGCCGCACTGGCGCGCCAGCTCCTTGACCGCCGTCTGGCGGTTCTGCGTCGCGTAGCAGATGTCATCCTTGGCCGGCAGATGCACGGCCGGAAAGCGGGCGCGGATGGCGGCGACGATCTCGCGCGTGTCATCGACCGACAGCGTCGTCTGCGTCACCACCGCGACGCGCGTCGCGTCGCGCACGGCGACGCGCGCGACATCGTCCACCGTCTCGACCAGGTGCATCTGCGCCGGCGCGTGCCCGAGGGTGCCGATCACTTCGACATGCCCGCGGTGGCCGACGAGGAGGATGTCAAAGCCGTCGCGCGCATAGCGCAGCGCCTCGACATGCACCTTCGTCACCAGGGGGCAGGTGGCGTCGACGACGCGCAGGCCGCGCGCCGCCGCCTCGCTGCGCACCGCCGGCGCGACGCCGTGGGCGCTGAAGATCACCAGGCCGCCGTCAGGGACGTCGGCGAGCCCGTCGACGAAGATCGCACCCTTGGCGCGCAGGCCGTCGACGACGTAGCGGTTGTGAACGATCTCGTGCCGCACATAGACCGGCGGCCCTTCGCGCTCGAGGATCAGCTCGACGATCTCGATCGCGTGCGAGACGCCGGCACAGAACCCGCGCGGACTGGCGACGACGACCTCGCGCTCCCTCTCGCGCTCCATGACGCGACGCTGCCACGCCGACCGGCCCGGCTCAAGTAGCCACCGTCGTGGCGCACGCCCCCCGCATGGCGCTTGACCCCCGCTGCCCGCCGCCATAGTCGGCGCCGCATGCGCCTCGACCTCGGTGACGTCTGTATCCGCAGTTTCCGCCGCGACGACGCCGCGGCGCTGGTGCGCGAGGCCGACAACCGCGCCGTCTGGCTGACCCTGCGCGACCGCTTCCCGCATCCCTATACCGCCGCCGACGCGGCCGCCTTCCTCGCCGCCGTCGCCGCCCAGGCGCCGGAGAGCGACTTTGCCATCGCCGCGCCCGCCGGCGTCATCGGCGGCATCGGCGTGCAGCGCCAGCCCGACGTGCACCGGCTGTCGGCCGAGATCGGCTACTGGCTCGGCGAGGCGCACTGGCGGCGCGGCATCGCGACCCTCGCCGTGCGCGCCTTCACCGACCACCTGTTCGCGACGACGCCGCTCGAACGCCTGCAGGCCTTCGTCTTCGCCACCAATCCCGCCTCGACGCGCGTCCTCGAGAAGGCCGGGGACCAGTTCGAGGGACGCCTGCGGCGGGCGGTGCTGAAGGACGGGCGGCTGCTCGACCAGCTCGTCTACGCGGCGCTGCGCCCCTGAGCGGGGCGGCGGGCGGAGCAGGAGGCGCGGTGGAGGACGTCATAACCCTGACCGGCGACGCCCTCGCCGTCGCCGGCCTGCTGCTGCTGGCCAGCACGCTGCTCAGCCGCGTCGGCCACCGCCTCGGCGTGCCGGTCAGCCTGTTCTTCCTCGCCATCGGCATGCTGGCCGGCTCCGACGGTCCGGGCGGCATCTGGTTCGACCGCTTCGACGTGTCGTACATCTGCGGCACCTCGGCGCTGGTGCTTATCCTCTTCGCCGGCGGCCTGAACACCCAGGTCCTGCATCTGCGCCAGGCGCTGGCGCCGGCCGGCGTGCTGGCGACGGTCGGCGTCGTCGGCATCGCCGCCGTCAGCGCCGTCGGCGCACACGCCGTCGGCCTGGCGTGGACCGAGGCGCTGCTCTTCGGCGCCATCGTCTCCTGCACCGACGCCGCGGCGGTCTTCGCGGTCCTCGACGGCGTGCCGCTGCGCCGCCGCGTCGCGCTCACCATCGAGCTCGAGAGCGGACTCAACGACCCGGTGGCGGTGATCCTGACCGTCGCCGCCACCGCCTACGCGGCCTCCGGCGTGGCGCCCGGGTGGCGTTTGGCGGCGGACATCGCCCTGCAGCTCGCCGTCGGCGCCGCCGTGGGCGTCGGGCTCGGCGCCGGCGCCCGCTGGACCCTGGCGCGCGTCCGCCTGTCGACGCCGGCGCTCTTTCCGGTGCTCACCGTCGCCGTCGCGATGATCTGCTTCGGCGTCGCCAGCGTCTGCCGCGGCAGCGGCTTCCTCGCCGTCTACCTGGCCGGCATCGTCATCGGCCAGGGCGCCCTGCCCTACAAGCTCACCCTACAGCGCTTCCACGACTCGCTCGCCTGGCTGGCGCAGATCGCCATGTTCCTGCTCCTCGGGCTGCTCGTCTTTCCCGCCGCGCTGCCGGCCGTCGCCGGCCGCGGCCTGCTGCTGGCGCTGTTCCTGGCGCTGGTGGCGCGGCCGCTGGTGGTGACCGTGTGCCTGCTGCCCTTCGGCTTCGCCTGGCGCGAGATCGCCTGCATTGCCTGGCTCGGCCTGCGCGGCGCCGTGCCGATCATCCTCGCCACCATCCCGGTCCTGACCCTCGGCAACGCCGGCGCGCCGGTGCGCGACCTGGTCAACGCGTTCGACCTGGTCTTCTTCGTCGTCGTCGTCGGATCCTTCATTCCCGGCATGACGGTGCGCTACCTGCCGCGCCTGCTGCGCCTCGAGGAGCCGCTGGCGCCGACGCCGGTGGCGGCGATCGACATCAGCTCCGAACGCCCGATCCGTGAGGCGCAACTCAACCTCTTCATCGGCCCCGCCGCGCCGGCCCTCGGCCGCACCCTGCTTGAGCTCGCCCTGCCCGAGGACGCCGCGGTCATGCTCATCGTGCGCGGCGACCACCTCATCGCGCCGCGCGGCGCGACGCGCTTCGAACTCGGCGACCACGCCTTCGTCATCTGCCCGCCGCAACGGGCGGAAGAAGTGACAGCGGCGGTCGCCGGGCCGGCGTGACGCCTTCTCCGCCCTAGAAGTAGCATGCGGGCATATTACCGGGTAATCTGCCCGCATGATTGATCGTCGACTCGGGCCACGCTTGCGGCGCTCGGCGCGCAGCCTCTTCCTCCTTGGCCCGCGGCAGACCGGCAAGTCGACGCTGGTGGCGGGGCTGGGGCCGGATCTGACCATCAACCTCTTCCACGAGCCGACGTACCTGGAGTTCGCCCGCAACCCGGGCGAGTTGGAGGAGCGCCTGGGCGCGCTGTCCGGCGCCGCGGCGACGGTGTGCATCGACGAGGTGCAGCGTCTGCCGAGCCTGCTCAACACCATCCAGGTGCTGCTCGACCGTCCGGCGGCGCGCTGGCGCTTCCTGCTCACCGGCTCGAGCGCTCGCAAGCTGCGGCGCGGCCAGGCCAACCTCTTGCCGGGGCGCGTCGACACCTACCACCTCGGACCGATCTGCGCCGCCGAGATGGACTACCGGCTCGACACCCGCCGGGCGCTGTCGACCGGGACGTTGCCGGCGATGCTCACCGAGGCGGACGCGGACGTACGCCGCAAGACGCTGCGCTCCTATGCCGCGACGTATCTGAAGGAGGAAGTGCAGGCCGAGAGCCTGAGCCGCAACCTCGAGGGGTTTGCGCGCTTCCTCGGCATCGCCGCCGATTGGGCCGGTCATCATCTCGACCTGGCGAAGCTCGCCGCCGGCGCCCAGGTGGCGCGGCAATCGGCGGCGCGCTACTTCGAGGTGCTCGAGGACACGCTGGTCGTCCAACGCGCCGCTCCGTTCGCGCGCAGCCCGCGGCGCCGTCTCGTGCAGCATCCGAAGTACTATTTCTTCGATGTCGGCGTGCGCAACGGCGTCGTCGGCGGCTTCGACGTCGCCGGCGACCGCGCCGGCCCCCTGTTCGAGCAGTTGGTGTTCTCCCAACTGGCGGCAAGCGCCGCCGCCGCCGACATCGACGTGCGCATCTCCAGCTTCCGCACCGCGCACGGCGCCGAGGTCGACTTCATCGTCGAGCACGGCGGCCGCCTCTGGGCGCTCGAACTCAAGGCCTCGCGCCAAGTCGGCCGCACCGACCTGCGCGGCCTGCGCGCCTTCGCCGACTACGTCGGCACGGCGCACACACCGCTGGTCCTGTGCTGGGCCGACGCGCCGCGCCGCATCGACGGCATCGACGTGCTGCCGTGGCAGGACGGCCTGCGCGCCATGGGGTTGTGAGTCGGGCACGCCCAGTTCCGGCGGGCCTCAATCCGCCAGGCGGCGGAAGGCGCCGGCGTGTTCCCGGTCGAGGCCGTCGACGACTTTGCGCAGGCGGGCCGTGCGCTTCTACGAGCGCACGGGCGACACGACGATGACATCGCCGTCGGTCGACACCTCGAGTTTGGTGTCGGCGTCGATGCCCGTCGCCTCGAGGATGCTGCGTTCGATGACCAGCGCCAGGCTGATTCCCGTGCGGGTGAGCGTCTTGACCGTGTTCGGGCATGTAGCCCAACCGTCCTGACGGGCTCGATCGCACGCCGCTGGTCCCATGTTGGGCCGACGCTCGTGGTGAACCGTCGCGCCTGAAGCTGGTCTACTGCGCTGCGGCCGGGGCGTCCTTAGCCGCCGTGAACGTCGACCAGCGCAGCCTGCCATTCGCCCGTATCGACAGACTGCATCGACAGACTCCTTGACGTTGCGCTCCCGTGGTGGCTGCATCCCGACATGCCGATCCGGTTCGAATGGGATCCCCGCAAGGATGGGCGCAATCGGCTGAGACACGATGTCGGCTTCGACGAAGCGACTACGGTCTTCGCCGATCCGCTGGCGATCACCATCCCGGATGACGATCACTCGGACGACGAGGAGCGCTGGGTGACGATGGGACTCTCACATCGCCAGCGACTACTCGTCGTGGTACATGCGGAAGGACGCAAGGAAGAAGTTGTCCGGATCGTCAGCGGGCGCTTGGCCGACCCGGATGAGCGGAGGGAGTATGAAGAAGGTCACCCGCGGAAGAGATGACATGCCCGACCACTACGACTTTCGTGGCGGCGTCCGCGGCAAGTACGCGGCGCGGTATGCCGAGGGGACAAACGTCGTCGTGCTTGATCCCGACGTGGCCGAAATGTTTCCCGATCGCGAATCAGTGAATGAGGCGCTGCGCGCGGTCGGGCAGGTCGTCGAGATGCGCGCGCGGCGAAGAGCACGGCCGGAGAAGCGCACTCCCTCCGTGCGCGGCCACTGAGCCCGACCGTTCGGAGGGCTTATCCGCTTGCCGTGTGCCTGAGGCGGCGGCCGCCCGCCACTACTGCGCCGCCGCCGGCTCGTCCTTCGGCGCCGGGGCGCCGAGGGTGCCGACCCAGACGCCGTGGTCGTCGACCAGCGCCGCCTCCCACTCGCCCTTGAGCGTGTCACCGTCGAGGGCCCCGGTGAAGGTCGCCGCCTTGCCCGCCTCGCTGAGCACGCCGAGCACCACCTGCTTGTCGTCGACCGTGCCGCTCACCGTGCCGCCGGTGAACACGTTCGAGCCGGTCAGGGTCAGCGTACCGGCGACGCGGCCGCCGCTGCGCGTCAGCGCCACCGTCCACTTGCCGCCGATACCGTCGCCCTTGACGCTCTGCCACTCTCCGGACCCCGACAACGGCGCCTCCGCCGCCAGGGCTGCCCCCGCCAGAACACTGCCCAGCCCGATGATCGCGCACACCACTTTCAGAGCCTGCATGTCGTCTCCCTCCTGCGGCCAGCCCCTCAGGGGCAGCCGCGCAGCGCGGCGCCGGCCGCCGCGATCAGTTCATCCACCGTCACCTGCCCATCGCCGTCGCTGTCGGCGGCGGCACACCGCACCGCGGGTTGGCCGCCGAGCGCCAGTTCCACGGCGCGCACCACCTCGTCGATCACCACCTGCCCGTCGCCGTCACAGTCGCCCGCGCAGGCCCCCTCGCCGCCGCCGCCGGCGACGCGAATGCGCACGTCGTGCAGCGTCTCGCCGCCGCCCTCGTCGAACAGCGCGAAGCGCACCACATACTCCCCCGCCTGCTCCAGGCGCGGCTGCCAGCGGAAACTGGCGCTGCCGTCGTAGTGGTCCTCGATCACCGCCCCGCGCGGCAGCTCGACCTGGTCGATCTCCTGCGCGAAGAAGGTCAGCGCATCGCCGTCGGTATCGACGCCCGTGGCGCGCAGCGTCAGCGCCTCCCCCGCCCGCACCTCCACCAGCGCCGGCAGCCCGGTCAGCGTTGGGGGGTGCTTGCCCGCGCGCTTCGGAACGATGCGCGCAAAGGGGTAATACATGCCCGTCGAGTTGTGGCGAGGCGGCCTCAGGTAGATGCAGGTGTCCGAGGGATCATTCGAATAGTAGGTCATCACCACGACATCACCGGAGCCACTCACCTCGGGCGTGTGCGCCGCGCACAGTCCGGAAACCCCGGGTTCAACGCCGCCAGTCGTATCCGTCATCTGCGTGAACGTGCGCGCGTCGATGTCGTAGGCGAACGTTTCCATGTTGTGGTCAGTATTCCCCACGTCCGGATCGAGATCCGCCATACTTGAGAGCACGATCCGCTTCCCATCGACCGTCACCACCGCATCGAACCCCGGGTACCGGAGGTCGTCCCCGGTGATCGATTCGATCAGCGTCCCGCTGTTCAGATCCAGGAGCGCCGGCTTGGTCACGGTCCCTCCGCCGGGACGGGTCTTGGTCAGGGCAAAGGAGTACCACCGCCCTTCACCGTCCACGGCCGGACGCCTCACCCTTCCGACCTCGGGAATCTCGGCGACGAGGCGTATCTCGCCATCGGCAACATCGTAGACCCAGACACGACAGTTCGTTGTCCGCGCCTCGTCCGACGCGCGGATCGGGCTTGGCGCGACGAACACCACCACCGAGCCGTCGGCGCTGACGACCGGCGGTACACCTAACTGCCCTGTGCAGGGCGTCTGCCGCGGATGGACCAAGCGATCGGTGATCTGCCGGCGCAGGCCGGATTGCGAATCCAGCAGCATCACCTGTGGGGGGGCATCGGCAGCCGCGCCGGGGGGGGGGGCGCCGAGATAGGCGAGCCAGCGACCCGTTCGGTCGATGTCGAACTTCCCGTAGTTCACCGCGCCCGGAATAAGAATCTCGGTGACCCCGGTCGCCAGATTCGCATAGCCAAAGCCCGCAGCGAAGCTCGTAAAGAGGCGGCGACCATCGCCAGCCAAGCGTTCCATCGTCGTCGCGGGGCCAGCGGGAAGGCGAAGCGAGCGGGGCCTCTCCCCCGGCCGTTCGACGATCAGCACTTCTGTCGGATCGCGCGGGTCGCCGCCGTAGACGATCGGCAGCCCTGCCTCGGCCACGGCATCGAAGTCGCCGACGACGCGCGAGTGAGTTCCCGACTCGAGCGGGATGACGGCATGGGTCGGACGCGTTGTCGCCGCGGTCAGGGCGGGTGTCCCTCCCGTCACGACGATCACCGCGGCGCCCATATTCCGCGCCAAGGCGAGGCCACGCGACATTCGAGCCTCCTGGTCGGTCGCCGTCACAACGCGGCGGTGTTATCGCAGTACGCTTGGTCGTCCACCTGCATGAAGCCGGCGAACGTCTTGGATACTCTGACCTTCTCGCCCGAGTTCCCCAGGCAGGTGAAGGCGTTCCACGGCACCTCGCTTTCGAGCATGCCCGGCGTCACCGCACGCACCTTGGCGGCGTACCAGTTGCCCGTGCCGGTGCGGAACTCGACGCAGTTGCCGTCGCCGTCCATCGGCGTGTTGACTCCCGCGCATCGATTGGCGCGCTCGCTCTTGCGGCAGCACGACACCGTCGCGCCGCCCGGACCGTTGGCGCACACGGGGGCCGTCGCGGCGGGGTTGCCGCGAATGGCGTTGAAGCCGGTGCCGGCGATCTGCACCGTCTGGCCGACGAGGATCACGTTGGAGGGGAAGGTCCCGGAGATCGCTATCGGTACGGTATCCTCGTTCTGCTCCGGCGTGTACGTCACCAGTCCCACCCCCGACGCACCGACGCAGGTGTCGTACAGCGGATCATCCCACTGATTGTTGACTGCCGACACGGCAAAATCTGTCGACTCGTTGAAGAGCCCGCACTGCCCGTTGCGCGCGAATACCGAGTCGTCGTTGAAGGCCACCTGCGAGAAGTCATCCTGCGCGACGCGCGCGCCGTGCAGGGTGTTGTACGTCGTACCGCGGCGCCCCTGGCCGGTCACCGCCGGCCGGAAGCTGGATGGACCGACGGCGCTGGTGAAGCCGCTGCCGCCGTTGCCGCAGTAGGAGTCGCCACCGGCCCTGACGTGGGCGTTGCCGCTGGCGGCGAAGCC
The DNA here is from genome assembly GCA_031401035.1 of bacterium. Lineage (GTDB taxonomy): Bacteria > Desulfobacterota > Binatia > HRBIN30 > CADEER01 > JANNRA01. Next base: position 9,007 of record JANNRA010000083.1, read on the forward strand.
CGCGGCGTTGTTGTTGCGGATGATGTTCTCGGTGCCGGTGTACGTCGCACCGCTCAGGTCGGGCACGCTGATGGTCAGTCGGAGGCCCGGCGCACCGGCCACCATGGAGACGCCGTCGCTGGCGCGGCGGCCCGCCCCCTCCAGCGTGCTGCGCACCAGCGTCAGCGTCGCCGCGTCGGCGCGCAGGTTGCTCTGGTAGCTGTTGCGCAGCCAGCTCTTCTGCACCAGCACGTCGGTGTTGCGCAGCATCTCCAGGCCGGCAAACGCCCCGGCGCGCGCGTCGACATTCTGCAGCGTCATGCTGCGCGCCGTCGGCGCGCTCGTCTGCGCCTCGACGCGGACGAGGCTGAAGATGAAGCTCGAGCAATCGACCGACGGGTTGCCGCAACTGATCATGTTGTCGCCGTTGAGACGCACCGCCTCCAGCCGCGTGCCGGTGCGGTTGGCGAGTTGGTAGACCAGCTTGGCGTTCGATACCGTGTTCGGATCCTGCGATTGGCGGATCTCGAGCCCCTTCAACGTGACGTCGTCGGCGTCAATCCGCACGCCGCGGTTCACGGAGAACTCCAGGACACGCGCGATCGGGTCGACGCTGCCGGCCGCCGCGGCGTTGGCGTCGCCGACAATCCACGGATTGCCGTTGGCATCGGTCCCATCGAGGGTGAGCCGGCGGCGCTGGATCTGCAGGTTGACGCCGGTCAGCGTCCCCGGCGAGGCGGTGAACTGGATCAGCACCGGCTGCGTGCCGGAGACGTTGTTGGCGGCGGTGAGCGCGGTGCGGATGTCGCAGGTGGGCGGGCTGGAGATCGCGTCCACCGGGCAGGTGCCGCTGCCGCTGTCGCCAGCCACGTTGACGGTGATCACATCCGGCATGTAGTCCCAGTCGATTCGCGTCACCGGAGTGGTAGGGGCGTTGGCGAGCACCGGCCGCTGGGCGAACTGGTTCTGCGTCGTGCTCGCCACCTGGATGCGGTGCACGTACATGCCCGAGAGCAGGCCGTTCGGCGCCGGCGCCGGCGCTCCCGGCGGGTCGCGGCGGCCGCGCGTGGCGGGGGCGATCTGCGCGCTGGCGCTGGCCGTCTTCGCGCTCTGCAGCTGGGCGGCGCGCCGTCCGCCCTGCGCGCACTGCCGCGTCGAAGAGCTGGCGTTGGTCGACGCCGACGGCCGCGGCGTGCGCGGCCGCGCCTACCTGCCGCCCGAGACCGGCCAGCCCGTGCCGGCGATCATCGTCGCGCACGGCTATCTGGCCAACCTCGCGTTTATGGAGGTGCCGTGGGCGCACGACCTCACCGCGCTGGGGGCGGCGGCGGTGTTCATCGATCGCCGCGGGCATGGGCGCTCCAGTGGCCGCTGGAGCCCGGCGCCGACCGCGCCGGTGGACATCGCGCGCCCGCCCGCCGATCTCGCCGCCGCCGTCGCCTTCGCGCGCGCCCACCCGCGCATCGACGCCGGCCGCATCGCGCTGCTCGGCCACAGCGACGGCGCCACGGCGGCCCTGGTCGCCGGCAGCCTCGACTGGACCCTGCTGGCCACCGTCGCGATCAGCGCGTCCGTCGCCCCCTGGCAGCTGGTCAATCACATCGCGCCGCGCAACCTGCTGCTGGTCTATGGCGCGCAAGACGGCTATGTGCTGCACGACACGGATCGCCGCCTCATCGGCGCGGCGACGCGCGGCGTCCTCGACGGCCCCGGCGCGACGACCACCATGGCCGAGCTGAACACCCGTCGCCTGCTACGCGTGCCCGAGCGCGGCCATGTCGACGTGCTGTTCAGCCCCGCCGCGCGCGCCGCGACGCTCGAGACGCTGCGCGCCGCGCTGCATCTCGATGCCGTGCCGGTGCTGAGGCCGTCGAACACCGGCTGGGTCCTCGGCGGCGCCGGCGCGCTGCTGCTGGCGCTCTTCAGCGGGCTCGCGATCCCGCCCCGGAACGCGCCGGCGGCGGCGCAGGCGGCGGCGCCCGGCGCGCGGCAGCGGTGGCTGCTGCTCGGCCTCTGGCCGCCGTTCATTGGAGCCGGCTGTCTGGCCGCCCGCCACCTGCCGCCGCTGCCGGTGCAGGAGGGCGGCACGGTCCTGATGCTGCTCGCCGGCGGCGGCCTGGCCGGCCTGCTGGCGCGTGGCGCGCGCGGCGGCGACGCGGTGGAGACGGAGCGGCGCGGCCCGCGGATCGCGACCGCGACGACGCTGCGCGCCTGGCTGGCGGGGACGGCGCTGGCGCTGGCGGTCATCGCCGGGCTGTCGATGCTCTTGCAGCATTACTTCGACGCCTGGCCGACGCGCGACCGCGCGCTGCTCACCGCCGGCATCGCCGCGCTGGCCCTCCCCGTCTTCTGGACAGTGGAGCTCCGCCTCGCCGACGCCGCGCCCGCGGCACGTGCCGCCGCCCTGCTCGTCCTCGCCGCGAGCACCGCCCTGGTCGCCCGCGCCGGGCTCGAACGGATGGCGATCTTCCCCGCTTATCTGTTCGCCGCCGCGCTCGCCTTCACCGCGGCGGTGCCGCTGCCGGCCCCCGGCGCGGCGGCGTTCGGGGCCTTGCTGTTCGCACGCGCCGCCGCGGCGGTCTGCGCCTTCTACTGAAGACCTTGCGGGAGAGAGACACATGACGAATCGACGCATGACGAATCGGCAGACCGCGGCCGCCGCTGTCGCAGCCGTCGCCGCCGTGGCGGCGCTGTTGGTCGGGCTGCGGGGCCTGGACGGGGCATGGCCGCGCGCGGGCGCGCCGCCGAGCGCCGCCGCCGCGCCGGCGGCGATGCGCGTGGTGCTCGATGACGCCGGACGCCCGGTGGTGCCGACGCCGGCCGGCGCGCTCGCCGCGGGCGAACCGCGCCAAGCCCCGCCGCCCGGGGCGCTGCAGGCGCGCGCCGCGGCGCGGGTCGAGACGGCGCCCGGCGGCGGCGAGATGGTGCTGCTCGAGGGGCGCGCCGCGCATCACCTGCGGGTGGAGCGCGCCGGCGACGGCCGGCTGGCGGTGGGCTGCCAGGACGGCGAACGCGATGCGCGTCCCTGACGGCTGGCGCGGCGCACTGCTGCTGGTGGCGGGCGCGGCCGTGCTGGCCTCGGCACTGCCCGCCCGGGCGGTGCCGATGCGCGTCGCCCACCTCGACGACGCGAGCGACGGCTTCAACGATCCGCGCCTCGGCGCGGCGCGGCGGGCGGCCCTCGAGTATGCGGTGGCGCAGTGGGCGACCCGGCTCGCCGGCGAGGTCGAGGTGGTCGTCGTCGCGCGCATGATCGCGCTCGGCGGCGATGCGCGCGGCGCCGTCCTGGCGTCCGCCGGCGCCACCTCGCTGCACCGCACCTTCCCCGGCAGCGTGCCGTCGTCGTGGTATGCGGCGGCGCTCGCCAACCAGCTCGCGGGCAGCGACCTGAACGGCGCTGGCGTCGCGGAAATCTCGATCACCTTCAATGCCGACATCGACGGCCCGGTGCTCGGCGACACCAGTTGGTACTATGGGCTCGACGCGCAGCCGGGGCCGGACATCGACTTCGTCACCATCGCCCTGCACGAGCTCGGACACGGTCTGGGCTTCTTCGATCTCGTCGACCCCGCCACCGGCGGCCCCCTGCTCGCCGAGGACCGGGACAACTTCGGCGTCTTCGAGCGCTTCCTGCTGCGGCCCGGCGTCGACCGCTTTCTCGGCATGCGCGACGCCGAACGGCTGGCGGCGATCACCTCCGGGCAGCTGGTGTGGACCGGCCGCCACGTGCTCGAAGCGCTGCGCGAGCCGGCGGCGGTGTACGCGCCGGCGCGATTTCTCGACGGCTCGAGCCTCTCCCACTGGGACGTGACGGCGCAGCCGGACGAGCTGATGGAACCCTTCTATACCGCCGCCATCCACGATCCGGGGCTGCTGCTGCCCGCCCTCCTCGATCTGGGATGGAAGCCGAGCGGGCCGACGCCGACGCCGCGCTCGACGGCGCCGATCGCCTACACGCCGACAGCGCTGCCGACCGCCACCGCGACGCCGACCGGGCTGACGCAACGGCGCCGCACGCTGGCCTTTGTCAGCAACTTCGACGACCGCACGGTCACCGTGCTCGACGCGACGGCGCACACCGCGCTGCGCACGATCACGGTCGGCGACGGGCCGCTCGGCGTCAGCCCCGGCCCGGACGGCCGGCAGGTCTTCGTCACGCTCTTCTACGCCGGCGCGCTGGCGGTGCTCGACGCCCAGCATTTGCGCGTGCAGGCGCTGATCGCCGTCGGCGACAGCGCGCACAGCGTCACCGTGTCGCCCGATGGGCGGCGCGCCTTCGTCACCGACACCTTCGCCGGCTTGCTGCATGTCGTCGACCTGGCGGAGCGGCGGCTGGTCGACAGCTTCCCGGTCGGCATGCAGCCGGGCAACATCGCCCTGGCGGCCGATGGGCAGCGGCTGGTGACCGCCCTCTACGGCGGGCCACTGGTGCTGGTCGATCCCGACGTGCGCGGCGTCGTGGCCCTCCTCGACGTGCAGACCCCGGGCCGCTTCGGGCCGCTCGGCTTGGCGCTGACGGCGGATCGGCAGGCCGGCGCGCTCACCTTCCAGTCAGGCCACCTGTCGGGACTCGACCTGCGCCGGCTGTTCAGCGTCCCGCTCTCCTTCACGACGGGTTTCGGCACGCCCGAGGCGGCGGTGTTCTCGGCGGACGGCCGCACCCTCTTCGTCGCCGCGCATGACGCGAACGGCGGGCGGGTGCTGCGCATCACCGACGAGGTCATCTCGCACCGCATCGGCGTCGGCTCCGTGCCCGAGGCCCTGGCGATTCGCTCCGACGGCGCGTTTCTCTATGTCGCCAACACCGGGTCAGACTCGGTGGCGGTGGTCGACACGCGGCGCAACGTGACCATCAAGCAGATTCCGGTCGGCCTGGCGCCGATGGGGGTCGCGCTGGTGGATGTCCCCGCCGCGGTGTGTGCCGGTGACTGTCGCGACCGCGGCCTGGTCGACATCACCGACCTGATGCAGGCGGTCGCCATCGGGCTCGAGCAGGCGCCGGTCTCGACCTGCAGGCCGGCCGACGTCGACGGCTTCGGTGCCGTCAGCGTCGACGAGATCCTGTTGGCAATCAGACACGCGCTGGGCGGGTGTCCCTAGGGCCACGCCGTCCCCCGCCCTGACCTTCCCCGACACTTGGGGAAGTGACTGTCGAAGCCGCCAACGCGGGTGAGAGGCGAGGGGACCGAACCCTCTCCGGCCGGTCACGCGGGTGAGGGGATCTCACAGATCGACCTTGTCGTACAGCTCGCCCAACGGCACCGTGACCTCGATCGACGGCAGGCGGACGAGCGCGGCGCGGTCGTCCGCGTCGGAGAGCAGCCACTGCCCATCGGCCTGGCGGACGAACTGCTCCAGGTGGACGCGGTCCTGGGCGACGAGCAGGTACTCTCGCAGCGAGTCGAGCTTGCGGTAGTGCTCGAACTTGTCGCCGCGGTCGTAGGATTCGGTCGATGGGGACAGCACTTCGATGAGCAGCGTCGGGTTGAGCAGCGTGTCGCGCCCGGCGTCATCGAAGTGCGCCTCGCCGCACACCACGACGACGTCCGGGTAGGTGTACAACCCGCTCGACGCGACGCGCACCCGCATGTCGGCGGAATAGGTTTTGCAGGGCCGACCCTTGAGCTGTTGACTGAGTTCGCGCACCAGATTGGTGGCGATCAGGTTGTGCCGCTCGCTGGCGCCGCCCATGGCGAAGACCTCGCCGGCGAGGAATTCGTGACGCGCCTCGGTGGCGCGCTCGAGCGCCAGATACTCTTCCTCCGTACAGCGGCTGTGGACGGCCGGTCGCATCGCCGGCGACGCTAGCACAGGCGCGGTCGAAACCGCACGATGTGTTCGCGCCGGGCCTCGCACCGGCAACCGCAGGCGCCCGGCACGCCCGGCGCGGCGCCCGTGCGCCCCACTACTCGCGGTTGAGCGCGATGGCGTAGCCGTTGGCCTGCGGCGGGAAGGAGAAGTTGGTCGTCGTGTACTGGGCGACCAGGGCGCGGGCGCCCGACTGCAGCGTCCCGACCTGCAGCAGCTCGGAGTAGCGCGGCGGCTTGGCCTCGAGGTAGTTCAGGTTCAGCGGACTGATCACATCCATGGTGACCAAGTTCTTGCCGCTGGCGATGAACAGGTTGCCGTCCAGGTCGGTGAGCTGGACCTTGTTGCGCACCACCTCGATCCGCACCCGCACAGTCTTCCGGTCGCCCATCAGGCCGGTGGCGGGGCCGCTGAAGGTGCCGAGCAGCGTCGTGTCGACGCCGGGCGGCACGATCGACGCGGTGGCGGTGGGCGTCGGCACGGCCTGCGTCGCGGTGGGGATCGCGGTCGACGTCGGCGTCTGGGTGGCGGGACCCTGGGTCGGCGTCCGCGTCGCCGTCGGCGCGACATAGCCGCAACCGTTCAGCGCGTAGGTCACCGCGGCGATCAGCTCACTGATGCTCACCGCGCCGTCGCCGTTGCCGTCGAAGGCCGTGCACTGCGACACCGGGGCGGTGCCGAGGGCGATGTTCACGCCGCGCACGATATCGCTGACCGAGACGGTCTCAGTGCCGCTGCAATCGCCGATACACCCCACCGCGTAGGCGCCGGGCGCCGCCATCACCGTCGCCGCCATCGCCACCACCACTGCCATCGTCCGCATGCTGTCCTCCGCTTTCTGACTTCTGCGGCAGGGCGTTCAGGCGGGGTGAACGATGTTCAACCGGCCTGAAAGGGCAAAATGGCGGGCCCGGACAGGTCGTCGATCAGAACTGCCAGGTGACCGGCAGGCGGGGGTCGGGGGTGTACGAACAGTACGCGCCCGTCTTCACGGTCGTCTCGAAGTACAGGCCGAGGTGGCGGTTGGTCGTCGTCATGCGCTTGATGGCCGAGCGGATGGCGCGGGTGACGTTCAGCCGCGCCCGTTCGGCGCGCGTCGAGCCGGGGCGCGGCGTGCCGTGCAGGCCGACGGCGCGGGCGAGCTCGCGGGCGAGAAACTCGAGCTGCTCGCGCAGATCCTCGACCTGGCTCCGGTAGGCAGCGCGGGCTTGCGCGTCGAGCAGAACGTGCGCCTCCGACGCCTCCTCGCCGGCGAAGCCGGCCTGCGCGGCGGCGGCGCGGGCGTAGTGCTGCCCCGGCGGCTCGGGCGGCGCCTGCTGCGCGGCGGCGAGGGCGAGCGCATGCAGCTCGGCGCCCGGCTGGCGCAGCAACTCGGCCAGATAGCGCACGCCGCTGGTGCCGCGCAGGCGCACGACGTCGGCGCCGATGCCGATGCCGATGCTCCAGTACTCGCCCTCACAGCGGAACTGCCCCGCCTTGCCGCCGCCGGCGCGCGGGGCGGCGGCGAGCGAGCGCGCGCCGGCCCTGACCGGAAACTGCAGCAAGCGCCCGGGCGGACTGTCGCGACCGGGCGCCGGGCCGCCGCCGCCGGCGCCCTCGGCCGCCCACGCCAGTGCCGCCAGCGACTCGCTCGGCGGCGCTGGCGCGGACGTACGCGGCGGTTTCGGCGGCGTCCCAGCCGGCCAGGGGGAGGCGCGCGTCGGCGCGACCGATGCGCGTCAACAGGCCGCCGCGCTCGGCATCGCGGTGCGCCTCGGCGTCGCGGTAGGTGCCGACGACGAGCAACGCGGCGCCCTGCAGGTCGCGGACGAGGAACGCCAGCAGCAGCAGCGAGGCATGGTCGGCGGCGTGCAGGTCGTCGAGCACCAGCAGCAGCGGCGTCGCCGCCACGGCGCGTCGCAGAAAGCCGGCGACGGGGTTAAAGAGCGGAAAGCGCGTGTGCTCGGAGTCGTGCGCCGGCGGTGCCGGCAGGGACGGCAGGGCAGGCAGACGTTGCCGAAGCCCCGGCGCCAGCGTCAACAACTGGTCGCCGTCGCTCCCCACCAGGGTGGCCAGGCGGCCGTCGTCCACCCCCTCGGCCACCGCCCGCACGAGCACCGTCCACGGCCAGAAGGCCGGCGCGCCGCCGCCCTCCCAAGAGCGCGCCCAGCAGACGCGCGCGCCGCATCCGGAGAGGCCTACCGCAGAGGTGCGGCAATCGCTACTCTCTCTCTGTCATGAGTGATACCTCCGCCATCCGCCCCCCCGCCGCCGGGCTGCTGCTGCTCGAGGGCCGCGCCCTGCTCGAACTCGCCGCGCTGCTGCCCGCCTGGCCGGCGCTGCGCCGCGCCCCGCGCGGCGACGGCCATCCGGTGCTGGTCCTGCCCGGCCTGATGGCGAGCGACTTCTCGACGCGCGCCCTGCGCGGCTTCCTGCGCGACAAGGGCTATGCGGCGCATGGCTGGAAGCAGGGCCGCAACCTGGGGCCGAGCGACGCGCTCATCGCCGCCATGGTCGAGCGGCTCACCGATGTGCAGCGCCGGCACGGCCGCCGCGTCAGCCTCATCGGCTGGAGTCTGGGCGGCATCTACGCGCGCGAGTTGAGCCGCGCCATGCCCGACCTGGTGCGCCTGGTGATCACCCTGGCCAGCCCGTTCCGCGACGTCGCGGCCGTCAACGTCCCGCGCCGCCTGCAGGCGCGCGCGCGCCGCGACAACCCGCTGCAGGACGACGCCGTGCTGCGCGCCCACCTGCGCGATCCGCTGCCGGTGCCGACGACGGCGATCTTCAGCCACAGCGACGGCATCGCCGCCGGCGCCAGTTGCCGCGCCGACCCGGCGCCGCGCACCGAGAGCCTGGAGGTCGAGAGCAGCCACCTCGGCATCGGCCATCATCCGGTAGTCCTGTTGACCATCGCCGACCGCCTGGCGCAGCCGGAGGGGACGTGGACCCCGTTCGTGCCGCCGCGCGGCTGGCGCTACCCGCTCGTGCCACGGGTGGTGACGGACTGAGCGACCCCGGGTCCGGCGGGAGCAGCGAGGGCGCGGCGGTAGCCGCGCCCTCCGGTCAGGCACGTACCCACGCCAGGTGGGCGGCGATCGCCGCCAGCCAGGCCGTCGGGTTCTCGATCTGCGGGCTGTGGGCGGCGTCGGGAATGGTGATCAGGCGGGCGCCGGGAATGCCGGCGGCGAGTTCGTCCGCGGCGGCGAGAAAGCTGGTATCCTCCGCGCCGACCAGCACCGTCGTCGGACAGGTGATGGCGCCGAGGTGCGCCAGCAGCGACGGGTGATCGACCACCTCCAGCGCCAGCGCCGCGAAGGCCTCCGGGTCCATCGCCGTCAGGCGCCGCCAGC
>JANNRA010000084.1:0-10642 GCA_031401035.1 bacterium
GTGTCCGTTCCGCCCCAACGTCCCCCTTGCCAAAGCACCAAGACCAACATACTGAACGTTCAGTATGGCCGCTTCGACACGGCCCGCACGCGCGGAGAACGGGCGGCGGGACCTCATGGACATCGCGATCGACTGCTTCGCCAGCTACGGCTACCAGGGCGCCTCGATCGACCGCATCGCCAAGGCGGCCGGGCTGACCAAGGGCGCGATCTACTATCATTTCAAGGACAAGGAAGAGCTGCTCTTCGAGGCGGTGAAGAACCGCGTCGGGCAGTTCGAACGGCGCGTCACCGCCGACCTCGGCGGCATGACGGACGCGGTGGCGGCGCTCAAGCGGGTCACCGACGTCTGTCTCGAGCACGCTACCAAGAGCAACCATCGGCGCCTCATCGTCACGCTGATGGTCGAGGCGCTCGGCACCAACGCCCGTCTCTCGGCGCAGTTCCGCGACATGATGCGGCGCTTCCGCGCCTTTCTGAGCGGCGTCATCGAGGTCGGCCAGCGCAGCGGCGTCTTCCGCGCCGACGTCAGCGCCGTCACCGCCGCCGGCGTCTACGCCGGCGCCGTCATGGGCGCCGAGATCGAATACTACCAGGACCCGGACACCATCGACCTCGGCCAGCACCTGCGCACTTTTCTCGACTCCTATCTCACGTGGCTTGCCGCCCCGGTGCGGCTGGCCGGAAGGAAGTGACCATGGTCAGCTTCGAACCCAGCGAGGACCAGCAGCTCGTCCGCGACACGGTGGCGAGCTTCGCCCGCGAGCAGATCCGCCCGGCGGCGCGCGCCGCCGACGAGAGCGGCGAGGTGCCCGATGCCCTCGTGCAGCAGGCCTGGGAACTGGGCCTGGTGCAGAGCGCCGTACCGGAAGCCTTCGGCGGCTTCGGCGACGCGCGCTCGGCCGTGACCAGCGCGCTGGTCTGCGAGGAACTCGCCTGGGGCGACCTGTCGATCGCCCTGCACGTTCTGGCGCCGCGCCTGGCGACCTATCCGGTCATCGAGCTCGGCAGCGCGGCGCAGCAGAAACAGGTGCTGCCCGCCTACGTTGGCGCGCGCTTTGTCGCCGCCGCCGCCGCGCTGACCGAGCCGAGTTTCAACTTCGACCTCAACGAGTGCGCCACCACGGCCGCGCGTCGCAACGGCTCGATCGTCCTCAACGGCGCCAAGTGCTACGTGCCCCTCGCCGCCGAGGCGCAGCACACGCTGGTGTACGCCCGTGGCGAGCCGGGGCTCGGCGCCTTCATCGTGCCGCGCGATACGCCCGGGCTGGCCGTCGTCGGGCGCGAGCAGAACATGGGCCTGAAAGGCCTGGCGACCTACGAGCTGCAGCTCAACGACTGCGCCGTGCCGGCCGAGAACGCGCTGCAGGGCGACCTGCGGCCGGTCCTCAACCGCATGCGCATCGCCAGCGCCTCGCTGGCGGTCGGCGTCGCCCGCGCCGCCTCGGAGTACGCCCGCGAGTACGCCAAGGAGCGCAAGGCATTCGGCGTTTTCATCGCCCAGAAGCAGGCGATCGCCTTCATGCTCGCCGAGATGGCGATCGAGATCGACGCCGCCCGCCTGCTCACCTGGGAGGCGGCGTGGAAGCTCGACCGCGGCGAGGACGCGACGCGTGAGGCCTGCCTGGCCAAGCGCTACGCCGCGACGACGGCCCTCAAGGTTGCCGACAACGCCGTCCAGGTGCTCGGCGGCCACGGCTACATCCGCGACCACCTCGTCGAGTTGTTCCTGCGCAACGCGCGCGCCTTCGGCGTCCTCGACGGCCTCGCCATCGCCTGATCGTCCGCCACCCCTCAGGAGGTATCCATGATCGATTTCGAACTCTCCCCCGCCGTCGAGAACGCCCGTCAGATGATCCACATGATGGCCGAGCAGACCATGCGGCCGATCTCGCGCGAGTACGACGAGCGCGAGCACGAGGATCCGACCGACTGGCACCAGCTGATGTGGAGCATGTCCAACCAGAGCCCAGTCTCGTTCGGCAGCGGCAAGGGCGACAAGAAGGAGGGGCCGTCGGAGCGGAATCTCACCTCGTGCGTCTCCATCGAGGAGCTCTCCTGGGGCGACGCCGGCCTCTACCTCAGCATCCCCAACGCCGGTCTCGGCGGCGCCGCCGTCGCGGCGGCCGGCACGCCCGAGCAGCGCACCCGCTTCCTCAAACGCTTCGCCGAAGGGGCACCGAAGTGGGCCGGCATGGCGATCACCGAGCCGGGCGCCGGCTCGGATTCGGCGGCGATCACCAGCACCGCGACGCGCGACGGCGACGAGTGGGTGCTGAACGGCACCAAGATCTACTGCACCAGCGGCCACCGCGCGCTGGAGAAGTCCGAGGGCTTCGTCGTCGTCTGGGCGACGGTCGACAAGAGCGCCGGCCGCAACGGCATCAAGGCCTTCGTCGTCGAGCACGGCACGCCCGGCGCGACGGTCATCCGCGTCGAGGACAAGATGGGCATCCGCGCCTCGGACACGGCGGCGATCGTCTTCGAGAACTGCCGCATCCCGTTCGACAATCTGCTCGGCAACCCCGAGGTGAAGACGCAGGGCAGCGAGGGCTTCAAGGGCGTCATGGCGACCTTCGACGCCACCCGTCCGGCGGTGGCGGCGAGCGCCATCGGCATCGGCCGCGCGGCGGTGGACTTCGTCCGCGACGCGCTCACCAAGGCCGGCGTCGAGATCCGCTACGAGGCGCCGATGCACAAGCTGACCGTGCTCGAGCGCGACTTCATGGACATGGAGGCCAACCTGCAGGCGGCGCGCCTGCTCACCTGGCGCGCCGCTTGGATGATGGACCGCGGCATGGTCAACAACCTCGAGGCCTCGATGTGCAAGGCCAAGGCCGGCCTGTCGGTGACCCTGGTGACGCAGAAGGCGGTCGAGATCCTCGGCCCGCTCGGCTACTCGCGCAAGCTGCTGGTCGAGAAGTGGATGCGCGACGCGAAGATCAACGACATCTTCGAGGGGACGCAGCAGATCAACCTGATGATCGTCGCCCGCCGCATCCTCGGCTACTCCAACAAGGACCTGAACTGAGTCCCGGCGGGACGGGTTTGAGATAGCGCAAACCCGCATGCTACAGCCTGTCCCGATGGCCTCCTACTGGATCGGCACGTCGGGGTACGCCTACAAGCACTGGAAAGGGGCGTTCTATCCCGACGAGTTGCCCGACGGCGACATGCTGCGCTTCTACGCCGAGCGGTTCGCGGCCGTCGAACTCAACTACACCTTCTACAAGAGCGCCACCGTCCGCCAACTGCAGGGCTGGGCCAAGGAGGCTCCGGAGCACTTCCGTTTCGCACTCAAGGCGCCGCGCCGCATCACCCACGACCTGCGGCTGCGCGACGCCGCCGACCTGGCGGCGGACTTCTGCGACACGGCGCGGGCGCTGAAGCACAAACTCGGCGCGGTGCTCTTCCAGCTGCCGTCGTTCCTCAAGCGCGACACGCCGCGCCTGGAGGACTTCCTGCACCAGATGCCGGAGGGCTTCCGCGTCGCCTTCGAGTTCCGCCACCCGACCTGGTACGCCGACGAGGTGTACGAGACCCTGCGCCGCTTCGACGTCGCGCTGTGCATCGCCGACACCGCCGAGCGCGTGACGCCGTGCGAGGCCACCGCCGGCTTCGGCTACTTCCGCCTGCGTCAGCCGCAGTACACCGATGCCGATCTGGCCGCCTGGGCGGCGCGCATCGAGGCGGCCGGGTGGCAGGACGTCTTCGTCTACTTCAAGCACGAGCACGAGGCGCAGGGACCGGCGCTCGCGGCGCGGCTGCGCGCCATGCTCGCCGGCGGCGACACCTCCGTCGCCGCCTCGGTGTAGCGCGCGGCGGGGCGGCCGCGTCGATGGCGCCGCGTCACATCGAGTTACGCATCTCCTTCCGCGACCGCGCCCTCACCGGGGTGCTGACCAAGCCGGACTTCCGGCCCGACTGTCTGATCGTGCTGGCACATGGGGCCGGCAGCGATATGGAGTCGCCGTTCATGGTCGCCGTCAGCGACGGCCTGTCGCGCCGCGGCGCGGCGACCATCCGCTTCAATTTCCCCTACGCCGACCGCGGTACCCGCATCCCCGACCGCACCGAGACGCTCGAGGCCTGCTTCCGGCGCGTGCTCGACTGGATGCACGGCGATCTCAACCTCGATCGGCTGCCGCTGATCATCGGCGGCCGGTCGATGGGCGGCCGCATCGCGACGCACCTGGCCGCGCAGGGCGAGCGCATCGCCGGATTGCTGTTGCTCGCCTATCCGCTGCACCCGGCCGGCAAGCCGTCCCGCCGTCGCGCCGCGCACCTGGCGCGCATCGCCGTGCCAATGCTCTTCCTGAGCGGGACCCGCGACCCGCTCTGCCCGCTCGACAGCCTGCGCCCGCTGCTCGCCGGGCTGCCGCAGGCGACCCTGCACGCGGTGGCGGGCGCCGACCACGCGTTCAATGTGCTGGTGCGCAGCGGCCGCGACCATGCCGACGTCGTGCGCGAACTCATCGACACCGGCGCCGTCTGGGTGCGTTCGGCGGTGCTGCGGCGGCCGACGCGCGTGCTGCGTCCGCCGGGCGCCGGCTGATTTCAGCATTGACAGTACCGCCTCGCGCCGTGCTAGCGGTCGAGCCGCGACGGGGGATGCGATGCGAAACAAGACCGCGGGCCTGCTGGTGCTGCTGCTCGGTACACCGGCGTTGGGGCAGACGTTGACCGGCATCACGGCGGCGAAGAACGCCGGCAACAGCGCCGACCGGATCTACGTCGATCTGGCCAACAGCTACGAGCGCGAGAGCGCCGTGGCGATCACCAGCGCCACCGCGACCAGTTTCACCTCGCGCTACGCCGCCCTGTGCAGCGCCGACGCCGGCGTTTTCGGCGGCCCGCTGTGGGAGACCCTCGCCTCGGATTACTCGCTCAGCTTCACCGTCAACGCCCCCGGCGCCTACCGCCTGACGGTGCAGACGCGCCGCAAGGGCGATATGCACCTGATCGAGGACAATCCCTTCGGCGGCGGCCACTACGCCGATATCACCGCGCTGAGCGGCGTGCAGAGCGGCGGCACGTTGACCGCCGGCGGGCTCGGCCTCGCCGATCCCGGCGTCGCCAACGACATCCCGTTCTTCTTCGAGCCGATCAGCGTTGCCTTCGACCAGACCGCCAGCGCGACCGTCTTCGGCCTCAGCAACGGCGCCGGCGTGGCGCATGCGCTGTCCTTCACCTGGTCGCAGACGGCGCACTCGCCGCCCGGCGCGGACGAAGCGGCGATCCGCCTCGGCGGGACGTCGGACGACGGCAGCGAAGTGGCCGCCGACTATCCCGGCAACCCGGCGCGCATACGGGCCGACGACGGCCATTTCGTCACCGTGACGCTGACCTCGCTGTGCGGTAACGGCGTCGTCGACAGCGGCCCGGGCTACGCTGAGCAGTGCGACGCCGGCGCCCTCACCGGCACGCCCGCCTCGTGTTGCACATCGACCTGCACCCTGCGCAGCGGCGGCGCCGCCTGCCGTCCGACGGCCGGGCCGTGCGACATCGGCGAACTCTGCAGCGGCATCAGCGGTGCCTGCCCGGCCGATGGATTCGCGCCGCCGGCGGTGCTCTGCCGCGCCGCGTCGGCCGGCGAGGTGTGCGACGTCGACGACTACTGCGACGGCAGCGGCCCGGGCTGTCCGGCCGACATCGTCGCCGCCAGCGGCACGCCGTGCCGCGTTGCCGCCGGCGTCTGCGATGTGAGCGAGACCTGCGACGGCGTCGCCACCGCCTGTCCGGCCGACGGCGTCGTCGCCGAGGGGACGCCATGCGCCGACGGCCAGTTCTGCAACGGCGCCGAGACCTGCCAGGCGGGCGCCTGCGCCGACGCGCCGAACCCCTGCGGCGGCGGCTGCGACGAGGGCGTCGACCAGTGCTTCGTCGGCGCCTGCGCGCCGCAGCCACAGCCCTGCCGCGCGGCCGGCCAGGGACTGCTGCTGCTCAAGAACAGTGACGACGACGGCAAGGATCGGCTGCTGTGGAAGTGGCTCAAGGGCGCCTCGACCAGCGGCGCCGAGTTCGGCGATCCAACCGCCGCCGCCGACTACGCCGTGTGCCTCTATACCGGCGCGCCCGGCGCGCTGCTCGGCGCCGCCGAGATCGCCGCCAGCGCGACGACGTGGAAGCCGCTCGGCGCACTCGGCTACGCCTACCGCGACAGCACCGGCGCCGCCGCTGGCGTGCAGAAGATCAAGCTCAAGGGCAGCGCGGCGGACAGGTCGACGCTGCTGGTGAAAGGCCGCGGCCTGAATCTTTCCGACTGGCTCGCCGCCGCGCCGCTGGCGCCGCCGGTGACCGTGCAACTCGTCAACCAGGCCAACGGACTATGCTGGAGCAGCGCCTTCGCCGCTCCGTCGGTGAACGACGCGGCGCTGTTCAAGGCCAAGTCGCCCTGAGGCGGCAGGACTGTGGCAGCGCTCCGCCGCCGGCGCGCGGCGCGGCGCCGGCGGGCCCTTTGAGCGCCAGGGGCCGGCGCGCTACGTGAACCCGCATGGGCAAGGCCTCGCGACGCAAGCAGGAGACGACGCTGGCGTCGGCGCCCGTCGCCGCCGGCGCGCCGGAGTCCGCGGCGGCGGCGCGGCCGCGTCTGCCACGCGCGCGGCCCGCCTGGCCGGCGCTGCTGCTCGGGCCGCTGGCGATCGTCGCGCTGGGGTGGGCGCTGTACGCCAACAGCCTGGCGATTCCGTTCCTGTTCGACGACTACCTCGAGATCGAGACCAACCCGGCGGTGCGCGAGGTGCAGCCGCTGGGCAGCTACGTGACCCGCCTGCGCGGCCTCACCCAGCTCACCTTCGCCCTCAACGTGCGCGCCGGCGGCTTCGCCGTGACCGGGTTCCACGTCGTCAACGTCGCCGTGCACGTCGCCAACGCGCTGCTGGTGTGGGCGCTGGTGCTGTGGACCCTGCGTCGGCCGATCTTCGCCGGCCGCTACGGCGCCCGCGCGCCGTGGCTGGCGACGCTCGTCGCGCTGGTCTTCGTCGCCCACCCGCTGCAGACGATGGTTGCCAGCTACCTCTCGCAGCGCGCCGAGGGCCTGGGGGGTTTCTTCTATCTGCTGGCCCTGCTCAGCGCCGCCGTCGGCCTTGCCGCCGCCGCGGCGCTGCCGCGCGCGGCGTGGCTGACCGCGGCGCTGCTTTGCGCCCTGTTCGGCATCGTCAGCAAAGAGATCGTCGCCACCGTGCCGATCGCCGTCGCGCTGTACTGGCAGTGCTTCCTCGCCGGCGAGCGGCGCCTCTCGTGGGCGCGCCGATTGGCGGCCCTGGCGCTGCTGGCGCTGCCGCTCGCCTACGGGCTGGTGCTGGCGCGGACCTATCTATTCCCGTCGGCCGGTGCCCCCGACGTACTCGCCGGGCCGCGCGCCTGGCTGTTCATTCCCACCGCCGGCTTCGGGCTTTCCGGCGTCACGCCGTGGCAGTACCTGCTCACCCAGTTCGGCGTCGTCACCTGGTACCTGCGCCTGTTCGCCCTGCCGAGCGGGCAGGTCTTCGACTACGGCTGGCCGCTCGTCGATGGGCTGTGGCGCGCCGATGTGCTCGCGCCGCTGGCGTTTCTCCTCGCCGTCCTGGCCGCCGCCGTGCTCGCCTATCGGCGCTACCGGCTGGCGAGCTTCTGCCTCGGCTTCGTCTTCATCACCCTGGCGCCCACCTCGACGATCATTCCGCTGCGCGACGCCGCCTTCGAGCACCGCATGTATCTGCCGGTGATCGGCCTCGCCTGGTTGGTGGTGGTCGGTGCCGACGACCTGCTCACCTGGCTGGCGGCGCGCGGCGCCGCCGCCCCGCGCCAGCTGCGCGCCGCCGGTGCGGCGCTGGCGCTGCTGTGGGTCGCTCTGCTCGGCACCGCGACGGTGCGGCGCAACGCCGTCTTCGCCGATCCCTTCGCGCGCGCCGAGGACAACGCGCGCCAGGCGCCCGACCACTGGCGCGCCCAGTACCAGTACGGCGACGCGCTGCTCAAGCGCGAGCGCGCCGACGAGGCGCTGGCGGCGTTCGAAACCGCGGTGCGCCTGAACGGCGATCAGGGCTCGGCGCGCATCGCCCTCGGCGGCCAGTACCTGCGGCGGCAGCGGTACACCGACGCCGTGCGCGTCCTCGAGCCCGCCGTCGAGCACCCCGAGGAGAGCGTCGTCGCCGCGGCGCTGCAGAACCTCGGCAGCGCCTATCAGGGTACCGGCGAGCTCGACCGCGCCGCCGACGCCCTGTTGCGCGCCATCGCCATCAAACCCGCCTGGGCGACCCTGCGCCGACAGCTCGCCGAGCTCTACGTGCGCAAGAAATACTGGCTGGGCGCGGCGCGTTTCTACAACGAGGCGATCGAGCTCAGCCCGCGCCTGCGCGCCGCGCTGGCGCGCCCGGCCGCCGACGCCAACTTCCGCGCCGGCGTGCAGCTCGAGGGGGAGGGCGCCTTTCCCTTCGCGATCAAGCGGTTCGAGGTCGCGCTGGACCTCGAGCCCGGTCTGACGCCGGCCCGCCGCCGGCTCGCCTACACGGCGGCGCGCGCCGGCGACTGGAGCCTGGCGCGGACGACCCTGGAGCGCCTGGCGCGCGAGCAGCCCGGCGATGCCTGGGTCAACGCCAGCCTCGCCAGCGCTCGCGTCGAGCAACCCCTGACGCACCCGTAGGGCGGCGCGGTGGCCGATTGCGTCGCTGCGGCGCGCGTGCGACACCGCGCGCATGGCCGACGAGACGCCGAACGACCAACAGATCCAGATTCAGATCGATCCGCATCAGGGCCCCGGGGTCTACTCGAACCTGATGATGATCAGCCACCGCAAGGAAGAGTTCATTCTCGATTTCCTCTTCCTGCAACCGCAGCGCCAGCCGCAGGGCCCGGCGCTGGCCACCCTACGCTCGCGCGTCATCACCTCGCCCGAGCACGCCAAGCGCATTCTGCGCGCGCTGCAGGAGAACGTGCGCCGCTACGAGGACGCCTTCGGCATCATCGAAGAGGCGACCGACCTGCCCAAGGTCACGCACTGAGGCCGGGCGGCGCGCGCGGTGGGCGCTGAGCACGACGCGGCGTCGCGGCACCCGCGCGATCGCCTGAGGCGCGAACTGTCGTTCGTCGACGCGACGATGCTCGTCGTGTCGTCGGTGATCGGCGTCGGCATCTTCCTCACCCCGGGGAGCATCGCCGAGGCGCTGCCGGCGCCGGGCTGGATCCTGGCGGTGTGGGTTGCCGGCGGGGTGCTGTCGCTCGCCGGCGCCCTCGCCAACGCCGAGCTCGGGGCGATGTACCCCCACGCCGGCGGCGACTACGTGTACCTGCGTGAGGCGTACCATCCGGTCGCCGGCTTTCTCGCCGGCTGGCTGTCGTTCTTCGTCATCTACGCCGGCACCGTGGCGACGCTGGCGGTCGGCTTCGCCGAGGGTCTGGCGCTGTTCGTGCCGCTGACGCCGGCGGCGCGCACGGCGGCGGCGGTGGCGATCACGCTGCTGACCTCGGCGATCAACTACGTCGGCGTGCGCACCGGCGCGCGCGTCAACAACGCGACCGCGGTGATCAAGGTCGTGGCGCTGCTCGGTCTGGTGCTGCTCGGTCCCGCGCTCGGCGGCGGCGACCTCGCCAATCTGCGGCCCTTCGTGCCGGCCGCGCAGGGCGTGCCCTGGGCGGCGGTCGGTCTGGCGCTGTCGCCGGTGCTGTTCAGCTATCTCGGTTGGAACGCGAGCGTGTACGTCGCCAGCGAGATCCGCGATCCGCACCGCAACATCCCGCGCTCGCTCTTCGTCGGCCTCGGCCTGTGCACGCTGATCTACCTGGTGGTGAACCTCGCCTATCTCTACGCCCTGCCCATCGCGCAGATGCGCGGCAACGCGCGCGTCGGCGAGGCCGCCGCGACGGTCTTCTTCGGCGCCGCCGGCGGCAGCGTCGGCGCGCTGCTCATCCTCGCCTCGATCCTCAGTTGCCTGAACGCGACCATCCTCGTCGGCCCGCGCATCGCCTACGCGATGGCGCTCGACCGATTGTTCTTCGCCGGCGTCGATCGCGTCCACGTCGCCTACCAGACACCGCACATCGCCATCCTCGCCCAGGCCGGCACCGCCATCGCGCTGATCGTCGTTCTGCAGAGTTTCCCGAGCGTGCTCGACTACACCACCTTCGCCATCGTGCTGGCGACCATGGCTGACACCACGGCGCTCTATGCCCTGCGCCGTCGCCAGCCCGATCGACCGCGCCCCTACCGGGCCTGGGGCTACCCGCTGGTGCCGGCGCTGTACCTGATCGCCAACGCCGGCATCGCCTTCGCCCTGCTGCGCGGCCGCCCGCTCGAGTGCGCCATCGCCCTGGCCGTCGCCGCCAGTGGCCTGCCCTTCTACGCCTGGTTCTGCCGCGCCCGGGCGGTGGGCTGAGGTGCCGGCCTGGCGCCGTTGGGCTGCCCGCGCCGATAGGGGAAAGGCATCCGGCACCGCGCTGTGTCGGTCGATCTGCGCTGCCGCTGCCGTTGGCCGGACGGAGACGGGGCACGAGTGGCATGTAGCGGTGAATCGGTAGTCGGCACCCCCTCACCCTGACCCTCTCCTATGAGGAACGGAGTCAAGCAGCGCGTGCAGGAGCGGTGCGGTAGGCGCACGCGGGCGGCGCCGTCGATCCGTGGGATCGGCAGCGGGAACGAGCCGGCGCGGAGGGACCACTCTCCTATT
>JANNRA010000085.1:0-11598 GCA_031401035.1 bacterium
CGCCGCCGACGACTTCTCCGCCCGCCTCCGCGCCGGCCGGCCCGGCATGGGCCCACCCTGAGCCTCAAGCTTTGATTTCTCGCGCGGCGCCCGCCATGGTCCGCGGCGTATGATGATCGGACGCGGCACGGACCTGGCGGCCGTCGGCCTGGCGCTGCTGTTCGCGCTGCAGACCGCCGGGTGCGGCACGCGGCTGCGCTGGCACCTGGTGCGCGAGCCGAGCGACGCCGTCGTGGTCGCGGCGCTGAATGAGGAGGGCGCCCAGGACCTCTCCGCCGATGACCCCTTCGACCCGCGCATCCCGACCGTCCCGCCGCCGGAGAGCCTGCGCCCCTGCTGCGCGTTCGGCGCCGACCTGCGTACGCAGGTCGGCGTGCTACCGATCCCGCTGCTGGCGATCGGCAACGTCACCGGCCCGGCGGACATCGGCCCGCACAAGTACGACGGTGGCCTGCTCGCCCTGAACCCCGGCCAGGACCCGAGCGCCAGGCGCGAGTCGGGCGAGCGCAACGGCCTCGTCTACACCTGCCGCGCCGGCTTCATCGACATCGCCCACGTGCGCGACTACGCCGACTGGACCGTCTTCCTCGCCGCGCACGTGTTCCGCGCCCTGCACCACGGCGACACGTTGACGCTGACCGACAAGGGCGGCGCGCGGCGCATCGTCATCCATCCGGTCGCCGCGGCGCGCCTCGACGGGCTCGGTGCGCGCGACCTGGCCATCGCCACCGCGCAGTGGCTCGCGGTGCAGATGGCGGTGTGGCACGAGACCGCCACCTGGTTCGGCTGGTCGTCGTTCCGCACCTTCCCGGAGACGGCATCCGCCTTCTCGCCCGAGGACGTGTACTCGGACGTCATCGGCGCGCGCATCGCCGGCGGCCTCCTCCACGCCGACGGCGCCGACACCGACACGCTCTACGAAGCCAACATGAACGTCTGGCTGCGCCGCGTCCTCGAGCGCCTCGGCGCGCAGCCAGCGACGGTCGGCCGGCCGGCGATGTTCGCCGTCGACGGCCAGTGGTGGGACTCGCGCCGCCGCCTGCCGGACAAGCGCCTGACGCTGCGCCGCAACCTCGACATCGGCCCGAGCCTCACCCCGTGGCTGGTGTCCGACGCCGGCATCGACCCGGCGACCAGCGCCCTGCTCGACGAGCATTGCGGAGCCGACGTGCGCCCGGTGGTCCTGCGCAATCCGTCCGACTACCGCGGCCTGCCGCTGCGCGAGGTGGCGACGCTGGAGATCGACGTCAGCCCGGCCCTCGTCCGCCGCGGCTTCCCCCTGCCCCGCCCCGATTCCACCCAGATCACGCAGGACGACTTCCCGGCCATCGTCGCCGCCATCGCCGTCGAGAACGACGACCTGTTCGGCAGCGGCTCCGGTTCCCCCGTGCCGCGCTGAGGGCTGACAGCACTACTGACCCGGCACCCGCGCGCGCCACGGCCAGCCGTAGCCCCAGCGCCAGGAGACCGGCAGTCGCGGCGGGCCGCCGGCGCGCACGCCCCAGTACATCAGCGTCGCCCAGGTGCCGCCGGCCACCTCGGCGACGCAGGCGCGCAGCTCGCGGTCGGCCTCGAGCCGCTGCGCCGGACTGCCGCCGCACCAGTAGGGGATGTCGTGTTCGACGCAGCAGCGCACCCAGATCGAATCCGGCCACGCCGAGCAGCCGTCGGTGTGGAACGGCTGCGGCGGCACCGGCGCGCCGCGCGCCGCGCAGGCCGCCGCCGCCCGCGCCGCCAGGGCATCGCCCTGCGCCGCGTCGTCACGGTACGGCGCCACCGTATGCGCCCGCGGCGCACAGCCGGCGGCGAGGAGGAGGAGCAGGAGGCAAGCGCGACGCACCGCCGCCCTCCTAGCCGGCGCCGGCGCCGATCGCCACTGCCGACGCAACTCCAGCGACACCCGGTCCGCTTCAGCCCCCCCCGGGCGACCGTTCGCGCCCCCGTCCTTGACCCTGCGCGAAGCGGCGACGTCCTCCGCGCACTTCGACGCGCGGCGTGCGCATCCACGCCTCCAACGTCGTGCTCGACTGCCAGGGCGCGCACATCGATCCTCAGAACGCGATCGTCGGTGCGGTGAACGACACGACGGACCATGAGACGATCGCCGCCATCGCCGACGGCGCTGCTGGCGTGAGCATAGTGCCGATCCGTACCAGTGTACCGCGCCCCACTCGCAGGCGGGCGGCATTGGCTACAGTGCTCCGTCCCTGGGCGCGGATCTTGCCGGCGCGTGCCCCCTAAGCACTTGATTTTCCGAAGAGGGAAAGAAGCTGGCGCGCGGATTTGAACCGCGGACCTGCTGATTACGAAGGCGCTCTGAGGCCCCGCCGTGCCGGAAAGTCTAGGTGAATCAAGGCCTGACGCGGCACGGCGAGGCCCGAAGCGGACACTGGTGGGCACCCTGGGGGCACCCGCGGGAGAATCATCTGATGCGGAGGTCGAGGGTTGGCGCCAACGCGCGCCATGTCGCGACCAAGTCGTCGACAGCCGTATGCACGGCCCCTGGCGTGGGGGCGCTCAGGACAGCATCAAACAAAGGGCCCATCACGCGGTTGATCTCAAGGGCCGCAGGGGACGGAATGCCCTGCTCGTCATCCCAGAGAGAATCGATCGCGTTCAAGACGAGTTCGCCAGCCGCGCGCGTGGCGGCACCGCATCCGGCGAACTTCGTCTGGAGCTCAGAGCGCAGCCGCGGCAGGTCTTGAGGAAGCTGGCTGGGCATCGCGCTGATCCCGCTGCCAGCGGCCGTGCAGCTCGGAGACCTTGAAGATCGCGTTTACGGGGCAATGCGCCATAGAGCGGATGTTTCCGAGGCCGTTGTCCTCTTCGCGGTCAACGAGAACCACGACTGCCACCACCTCGAGCCCTTGAGCCACAAAGGCACCGATCGCCTGGATGGTCGATCCTCCGGTGGTCACGACGTCATCAACGACCACCACCTTCTTGCCCGGGAAGATGGGCCCCTCGATCACCTGCTTTAGGCCATGCTCTTTCGGTGCTTTCCGAACCACGAGCGCATCGAGGCGCCCTCCGAAGTCACGAATCGCGTAGGCGATCGGGTCAGCGCCCATGGTCAGCCCGCCTACAGCTTCTGCGTCGGCCGGGAGGAACTCATTGAAGGCGTCAGCGATGAGCCGTGGTGAATCCTTCCGCATGGTCGTGGTCTTGCAGTTCACGTAGAACTGGCTGGAGCGACCAGAAGCGAGCGGGAAATCCTCGGTGTCGCTGTACCGGTAGGAGTGGTGAACCAGAAGGTCTAAGAGCTGATCGCGGACCATTTCCACCTCCCACACGCCACCCCAAGATGCAGTGGCGTACAACCCACAGAGCCCCAAGCACTAGTGGGCACGGATTCACACAAAAGCTGCATCGCTGTCAAGTCAAAACGTCTTACCGCCCGAGAGTATTACACAGGCGAATCGCTGGAGAATCCACAATCCGTCGGGCTTTTGCAAGACGCCGGGCGGCCTCTTCACTCCGCGCAGGATCGCCGGGATCTTCTCCCCGCCGCGGCTAGGCTGATCCCCGGACGCCGGGCGCATAGGCAGTATGAGCTGGCGATTTGACATAACGCGCGGACTCGGACGCGCCGTCGGTCCCGCCCCCCGGACGGCCGAGGGGCGGTTCGCGTGGGGGACCAGGCGTTGGCAAGGGTGGAAACAGGCCCCGGCCCGCGGCTGAGCGTGCCGCCCCCGGCTGGCGAAGGGCGCACGCGGGCGCGGGACGAGCGCCGCCAATTTCTCCAGCAGCTCAGTCGGCTCGAAGCGGATGGCGACCGGCAAGAATAATTGACGTCGATCAGCGCCGACCGCCCATGCGCTCATGGGGGGTGTGGTAGTGGGCCGGGCATGGGGGAGGGGAGATCATCCGGGCTCGGCGCCGAGGCCCAGGCACGAGGCGGGGGCCGACTCACCGCGGTCGCCTGGGGCGCTGCCATTCTGGTGCTGCCGCTTGTCATGCTGCCCTGGCTCGTGCCGGGGGTCGGCACGCTGACAATCGGGAATGACTACCCGGTCCATTCGATCCTGAATCAGCTCTTTCTGCAGCTGTCCCTGCAACACGGGACCTTGCCGCTATTCGTGCCCGGGTTCGCGGGAGGCGCGTCGGCGGCCGCGTTGACGCTGGGCCAGCTGTATCATCCAATCTCGCACCTCGCCGCGGCGTTGCCGGGATATGCCGACGGGCGCGCGCTGGACTGGAACACGTGGCTGCGATTGGTCTCGCTCGGGGGGACGCAGCTCGCGCTCTTCGCACTGCTCCGGCACTTTCGCCTGGCGCGTCCCCTCGCCTGCGCGGTGTCCCTGGTGACGGTCTACAACCTGCGCATGTTGGACCTGTTCCGCTACGGGGCATCGCTGGAGGCGTACACGGCGCACCTGCTGTTGTGCGCCAGCCTGCTGTGGTGGGCGAGCGTGCCGAGCCGCCGGGCCGGGCCGGCGGCGACCGTCCTCTCGACGTACCTGCTGGTGGTGAGCGGCCATCCGCAGATGGCATATTACGGTCTGGTTGGGGCGGGAGTGGTGTGGCTGTTGGCGCCCCTCGTTGTTGACGTGTTGTGCCCGGCCTGCGGGATCGCGGAGCGGCGGGCGAGCTTCTACCTCGCGAGCGGGGCGTGCGTGCTGGCCGGTGCGATCCTGGGGGCGCTCTATACGCTGCCGTTCGTCGCCGACCTGCTTGCCGAAAACGGGGGCCGCGTCGGACAGGCATACGAGTGGTCGACCGCGCATCAGGACTCGTGGGGCGGTACGCTGAACAACTTCGTGCGTCCGTTCCGCAGCGATGTGCATGGCGCCTTCGGGGGCTCGGTACTCCCGCTGGTCGCGGTGTACGCCCCGTTCGTCATCGCGGCCTGGCGGCGGGTCCCGGTCGTGATCTGGGTGCTGGTGGGCGCCTGCGCGGCCGTCTGCGTGGTCGCGCTGGGGTCGGCCACACCGGTCCACCGGTTCGTGTGGACGTGGCTGCCGCTGCAGTTGTCCATGCGCGTTCCGGGCCGCGTCACGTTGCTCCTGCCGGTGTTGACGATGCTCGTGCTGGCGTGGGCGTTGCAGGACGAGATGATCCGGCGGTGGCCGCGCCCGCTTCAGCTCGTGGGGGCGCTCGCAGGCATCAGTCTGGTTCTCGGGTGGTTCGTGAGCGGCTGGATGCCGGCGCCCGGCCCCTTTTCACCGACTGCGCTGCGGACGATTCCGGAGTGGGCCGAGGCGGTCGTCCTCGGAGCTGGAGCCGGCGCGGTGGCGGCGTTGATTGCCTACACGATCCCGCGCACTCGCGCGGTGGGTGCCGGGCTGCTGGTCGCCGCGATTGGCGTGCAAACCGGCGTGACCCTGGCCTTTGGCACCTGGGTGACAGCCCGCCAGCCAACGCCGACTCTGGCGCAGCTCGCATCGCAGCACCGGGGGACGGTCACGTATCCTTTCGCGTTCGGCTGGGGGATGTATTCCGCCTCTGTCCACGAGCACCTGAAGCATACCTTCTTCGCGCCGGATCTGGCGCGCCTGTATCGCTGCGCCAGCGTGGTCGCGACGCGGTGGGCGGCGTACGAGCGATTGGAGCGACAACGCGATCCGAACTGTGCCGTGGTCGAAGGGGGCCTGGCCAGAGCCGGGCTCGGGGGCGTGGCAGAGCGCGACCCGGGCGGGGACGCGACGAGCGCCTCCGCGGAGGTCTCGCTCGCGTACAACTCGTTCAACCGCATGACCTTCGCGGTGACGTCGGACGCGCCGGCGCTTCTGGTCCTGTCGTTTCCATACAGCGACCGCTGGCAGGCCCGGGTGGATGGGGAACGGGCGGCCATCCACCGTGCGAATGGAAACGAACTGGCCGTCGGCGCCCCGGCCGGCACCAGCCGCATCGAATTCCGCTACGCGAGCCCGGCGGCGTTCGCCGGCATGGCCGTGACGCTGCTGGCGAGCGTGTCCTTGCTGTCGCTGCTGGCGGTTACGAGCAGCTCCCGGGCGTCGCGGTGGACCGGGCTCGCCGGCGCGCTACTGCTGCCGCTCGGAGGGGCGCTGTGGCTGTGGACGCACGTGTACGGAGGCACGAGTCTGGGCACCCGGTATCACTGGGCCTCAACGCCGGCATCGTCCGTTGCGAATGTGGCGTTCGGCAGGAGCACGCGCAGCAGCTCGATCGGCTTACCTGACAACATGCATCTGTGGCACAGCAGCCGGGCCGTGGACGGCCGGCGCACGGACGCGGGAGCTGCCGCAACCGGCCGTGAGCCGAACCCCTGGTGGCAAGTCGACCTCGGCCAAAGCCGCCGCATCGCGACCATCGCCGTTTTCGAGGACCCGCGGGCTGGTCGCCCCGGGGCTGCGCCGCCGTCACCGCTGCGCGTGGCTGTTGGCGACGATCCGGCACGTTCCCCCGTGGTACGGGTGATCGATTCGCCGAGCGAGCGTGGGACATGGACCCTTACGTTCCCCGAGCAAGTCAGCGGCCGCTACGTATCAGTGATGCTGACGGGCAGCGGGGTGCTCAGCCTCGGCGAAGTCGAGGTGTACGAAGCGCGCGAATGACCGGCGCGTCCGAGGTCGGACTACGCGCGGCGCGGCATCGTCGCCGGCGGGTCGGGGTCGTAGGCCGAGGCGAGGCGCGTAGGCCGTATGATCTGGCGAGTTGACACAATGACGCGTGGTCCGGGGCCGCCGCCTGGGCGTCGAGCTGGTAACGAGGGCCGCGCCGCCGAAAGTCTGTCGCGCACGCCCTACCACCTCCGCAGGCGGGCGGCGACGCTGGCTGGGAGCCACCCTTTCGCCGTACTTCCGGCGATGTGTACGAAGTACGGCGCATCGATCCGTCGCTCGGCGACGAACAGGCGCATTGATCGCGGCTGCAGGCCGAAGCGCGCCGCGGCCGTCTTCGCGTGCACCCGCTGGTCTCGCCACCACCCCAGGCTGCGTCCCCCGCGTCGGTAGGTGTCGTCCTCGGGGCTCAGGCCGATGGCGTGGTGCCGGTGCGGAAACACCAGATACCTTGCATCGACCAGCCTTCCGGTGGCCCTGGCCAGGTGGGTCAGGTCGTCATCGCAGACCATGTGCCGGTAATTCGGATAGAGGATGTACCCCTAGCGCTCATAGAAGGGCCGGCCGACGATGGGCAGCGTCATGATTCGGCCCTCCCACCCGTCGTGCACCAGCACGGCGACATCGAGGCAGTCTCCGATCGCCGCATCCAGGGCGAGGTCCCAGTCCGCAGGGCAGCCAAAATCGTCCGAGACGGCGACCAGGACGTCTCCGGATGTCCGCGTCGCCGCCCGATTCCAGGCCTCGACCACGGATCGATTGACATCAACGACCAGCTGAATGTTCCGGCGGGCCGCGAGCTCGCGGTAGGCATCGACCGCGGCATCGTCCGTATCCGTGCTGAGAGTGTATGCGTAGGTGTGCTGCCCGCTGGATTTCCCGGTCCACTCGAGGATGGCCGCCTCGGCCATGCGCGGGCGCCCGCGGGACGCGTGAATCAGGCTGAACTGCATGCTGGCTCTTGTAGTCTGTGGCTGACGAATCCCACAGCACGCCGAGCGGCGGTTGCACGCCGGCGGGCGCGGCCTGACGCCGACGGCGCTGCGGGCGCACTCACCGGACGACCTCTACCCGATCAAGAATTCCATGGATGCCGCGCGTGCGATGGCCGGGTAGTCGATGCCCGGATCGACGGCGCAACCGGCCGCCCGATGCGCGCCGCGCGCCGCGCGTGACCGTGCGCACGCCGCTCGACGCGCTCGAGCGGACCGCCCTCGCCGCCGCCGGCGGGCCGACCCCGGCGCTGGTCAGCGCCGTGAGCCCGTCGGGCAACGTCGGCGCCCTGCTGATCGAGCACCGGCCGTCGGCTACAGTCGGGTAGCGGCCCTCCTCGTTTGGCGTGCGCCGCCCCGTCGGCGCCTCCAGAAACTCGGCGTGACACGGGCGCGGCCATGTGCCAGTGACCCGACATGAACACTCTGCGGCTCTATATGATCCTCGCCGTGGCGGCCCTGACGGCGCCGACCGCCATCGCCCAGGTCGGCGGTCCCTGCTGCGCCTGCCTCGAGCTGAGTGGGGCGACCGAGCGCGCTCCCTTGCAAGCCCTCTTCTGCGGCTTCTTCCCCGGCGCTGAGCAGCAGGCCGCGGCCGAGCGCTGCGAATTGTTAAACGCCACCACGGGCGATCCGGGCCTGCTGTGCACCAACGCCTCGGTCAGCGCCTGCGCGGCGGCGCTGCTCGAGGAGCGAAACATCGCCTGCCCCGCACCGGCAGGGGCGCCGGCCGCGGGCGCGAGCGCGCTCACCGCATTGGTGCTGCTGCTCGCCGGCGTCGGGGCCGTGCGCCTGCGCCGCCGCTGATCACGGCCGCCGCCGAAGTAGGGCGGACCTCCGGGTCCGTCGTCCAGTTCGGCGAGCCCTGCTGTGGCCGGCGCGACGCGGACGCGGCGGCGGCGCACGCGGCGCTCCGGTTCGCCGGTCTGGAGAGCGGCGCTACTGGCGTGCTAGCCCAGCAGGCGCATGGCTGACGCCGATCCCCTGCGCCTCGAAGGTAAACGGGCGCTGGTCACCGGCGCCCTGCGCGGCATCGGCCGGGCGACGGCGGAGGCGCTGGCCGCCGCCGGGGCGGCGGTGGCGATCAATTACGTGCGCTAGGCCGGCGAAGCCGAGGCGGTCGCGGTCGCCGTGCGCGCCGGCGGCGCCGAGGTTGACGTGGCTCGGCGCTGCAGGGGTTCGACGTGCCGGTCATGGTCGCGCTGGCGCTCGCCTGCCTGCCGATCTTCTTCACCGGCCACCTGATCAATCGCGCCGAGGGGGCGCTCTTTCTCGTCTATTACGCGGCCTACACGTACGCGGCCTACACGGTGTTCCTGGTCCTGGCCGCCACCCAGCACGACGCACTGCCGCTGCTCAGCGACGCCATGATTGCGTTCGTCGTGCCGCTGACCATCGTCACGCTCGTGATCGTCGCCGCGCGCGCGGCGCGGCCTGCTGCCGCCGATTGACCGCCGCGGCGCCGGTTCGGGCCGCGCACGCCATGCCCCCGCTTCTCCGCAACCGTCCGGTCGAGTAGGGGCAGACGCGGGAGGTCTCATGGGACGACTCGACACGAAGGTGGCGGTGATCACCGGCGGCGCCAGCGGCATCGGCGCGGCGACGGCGCAGCGGTTCTGCGCCGAGGGCGCGACGGTGGTGGCCGCCGATCTCAACGAGGCCGGCGCGCATGCGGTGCTCGACGCCTGCCTCGCGGCCGGCGGACGCGCGGCGTTCCAGCGGGCCGACGTCAGCACCGAGGCCGACGGGCGGGCGCTGATGGCCCGCGCCGTCGCCGACTGCGGTCGTCTCGACAAAGAACGGAGTCCGAACCTCCGTCAGTCGTGCGCCAGCGCCTGAACGTGCCGCCGTACTGGCGACCGGGTCGGTCGGCGAGGGGCATGTCTGCGAAACGAGGGGAGCCGGCCCGGAAAGGCCACCGACACCCGCGTCGTCATGGCGCCTTCGAGCTCGGCGGGAACGTCATTCGCCCTTGAGCATCAGCCACAGGGGCCGCAGGTGGGCGCGCAGATTGGGACCGGCCGGGTGCGCG
Organism: bacterium; assembly: GCA_031401035.1. Lineage (GTDB taxonomy): Bacteria > Desulfobacterota > Binatia > HRBIN30 > CADEER01 > JANNRA01. Next base: position 9,549 of record JANNRA010000085.1, read on the forward strand.
AGATGCCGGCGATTCGCGATCCGCTCTTCGCGGTGGAATCCGGCGCGGTTGCGCTGGCTGTTGCCGCCGCTGCTGAACTCGATGAGGACGCGGTCGACGAAGTGCAGCGGATGATGCGGCAACACGCGCAGCCAGAACTCGTAGTCCATCCGCACGCGCAGTCCCGGGTCGAACCCGCCGTGCGCCGCGAAGATCGTCCGCGAGGTGAAGCTCGCCTGGTGGGAGATCAGCGCGCGCCGCCGCAGGGGGTCGTGCGGGCGCGGGGCGCGCAGCGGAATCGTCCTGTCCCCCATGTCGGCGAACGCGGTGACGATTCCCGGCTGCCGCAGGTGCGCTGCCATCTCGGCCAGCCCGGATGCGTCGCGGTAGCGATCGCCGGCATTCAGGAACTGGATCCATTCTCCCCGCGTCCGTGACAGCCCCCTATTGAACGCGTCGGCGATCCCACCGTCGGGCGCGCTGCGCCAGCTCAGGCGTCCGGAGGGACGCCCGAGCAGCAACTCAACGGTGCCGTCGGTCGAGGCGCCGTCGACCACGATGGCCTCGAAGCCGCGGTAGGTCTGTGCGTCGAGCGAGTCGAGCGTCCGGCGCAGGCCGTCGCGGTCGTTGCGCACGATCGTGACGACACTGATCAACCCCGGCTCCGTCGGTTGCTCCCAGACGATGCGTGGAGTGACATGAGTCCCGGTCACTGATACCCCTGATGCAGCGACATGCCCCGCGCGCCCAGACTGTCCGTGGTCGTCACCACGATCCTACCCTGGCCGGCCCTGCAGATGACCATGGATTCCGTGTACGAGCAGGCGCGAACTCTCGACGCCGAGATCATCGTCGGTATGCGGGAGACCGGACTGCCCCAGGGGGCATATCCCGAAGCCGTCCGCCTCGTCGAGCCGAGCGGGACCCTGCTCTCCCTTCGTGCAACCGCTTTCGCGCGCGCTCGCGGTGAAGTCATCGGCATGACCGAGGACCACTGCCGGGTGCGGCCCGATTGGTGCGAAGCGGTGCTCCGCGCCCATGCCGCGCGGCCGGACGCCCTCGTGATCATCGGCTGCGTCGAGAACACGGCGCGCGATCGGTGGAGCGATTGGGGGGCGTATCTGTTGGGTAACGGCGCATTCATGGCACCGCTGGAATCCGGCCGCTACGGTGGGGCCATCACTAGCGCCAACGCGTCGTTCAAACGGCGAGGATTTCCGGAGCAGCTCCCGTCACGCGGCTGGAGCGGAGACTGGCACGCCGCCTGGCTGCGCGAACGCGGCGCGGCCGCGGTGCTCGATCCCTGGCCGGTGGTCGACCACGAGCTCGCGGTATCCCTGCGCCAGGGCTTTCTTCTCTTCTACCGCAGCGCTCGCGCGTCGGCTCCGGAGGACGGCGAGGGCGCGGTCGTGCGACCCGTCCTGGGGGCGCTGTGGGGCATCGCCTGTGCGCCGCTCAGCGCCGTCCGGACAGCCCTCCGTGTGGCGATTCGCAAGGGGCGTTTCCGCGCCACGTCGATCGCCAGCATTCCGGCCGTGGCCTCGCTGATCGTGGCCCATCACCTCGGACTGGCGTGCGGCGCCATCGCCGGACCCGGCAGCGCGCCCAACCTGCTCAGCTGACGGCGCGCGCATGCGGCTGCGGCAGCGGGCGATGCAAGGAGGGGTACGACGTGAACGTGCCCCGCATCTGGATGTGGGTCATCGACAAGGCCACCGCGCTGGTCGGGGGCGCGATCATCGTGACCCTGTTTCCGCTGGGCTACGACGTGGTCGTCGTTCGGGGCATAGCACCACAGCCGGCCGTGACCTTCGATACGCGCGAGCCGAATCTGTACATCATCGACATCCCGAATGTCGTCATCTCCGGGCGCATAGGCAGTATGAGCTGGCGAATTGACATAATGGCCCGTATCGGACGCCGCGCCGGACGGGCCCCCGAAACACTGATGCGGGGCGTCCCCCATCGCGGAGGGCGTGCGTACGGGCGAATGGGCCCCGGCGCAGCGGGCCGGGCGGCGGCCAGGGCGCAGCGGCAGGGACCCGGGGCGCACGCAGGGCGCACGCGGGCG
>JANNRA010000086.1:0-4972 GCA_031401035.1 bacterium
CTGCGAGAAGTGTCACTTTCGCCCCAACGTCCCCAATCGGTAGCCCCTACCAACGCAGCGGCACCGCGTGCTATCCGCCCCGGCCATGGCGATTCACTACGAGAAGACCGGTCACGTCGTCACCATCACCATCGACCGCCCCGAGGCGCGCAATTCGCTCGACCTCGAACATTTCGGGCAGATCGCCGACGGCTGGGTGCGCTTCCGTGACGATGACGACGCGTACGTGGCCATCCTCACCGGCGTCCAGGACGTCTACTGCGTCGGCGCCGATCTGAAGAAGTTCATCACCTACGTCACCGACCACGTCGAGGAACTCGCCGCCGGCGGCGCCAAGGACACCGTCGCCGGCTCGCAGTACACCATGGGGCACAGCCTGGTGGCGGTGCTGCGCGACGGCGCCACCCTGCCCGACGGCTCGGAGTTCAAGCTCTACAAGCCGGTCATCGCTGCCATCAACGGCATCTGCGCCGCCGGCGGACTGGAGATGATGTGGAACACCGACCTGCGCGTCGTCGCCGACGACACCTTCTTCCAGCTCGCCGAACCGCGCCGCGGCCTCTTCCCCGGCGGCGGCTCGACGGTGCACAGCGCCCGCCAGCTCTCGTGGTGCAACGCCATGGAGGTGCTGCTGCTCGCCGACCGCATCACCCCGCCGCGCGCGCTGCAGATGGGCCTGGTCAACGCCGTCGTACCTCGCGACCAGGTGCTGGCGCAGGCGCGCGCGTGGGCCGCGACGATCTGCCTCAACGGTCCACTGGCGGTGCGCGCCTGCAAGCGCTCGGCGAAGGAGAGCACCTTCCTCGGTCTCACCCAGGCGCTCGAGAACGAGATGAGCTTCTCCGCCGAGGTGTTCATGAGCGATGACGCCAGGGAGGGCATTGCCGCCTTCAAAGCCAAGCGCCCGCCGGTGTGGCAGGGGCGCTGAATACCGCGCCCCGGAGCTCATCTCGTGGCGGGCAGCGACGGAGCGGTGCCCGCCGACGGCTCAGGAGCGGTCGCGCTTCGACGACGAGAGCAGGTCGGCGAAGGTGCCGAGGCTGCGCCGTTCGTTCATCTGCCCGACCGCGGCCGCGGTCTCGCCGCGCGATGCGTCGGAGTCGGCGTCGCGGGCGCGCTTGGCGTTCTCGACCATCGACAGACTGATGCGCCGCTGCGCCTCGTCGATCGCCAGCACGGTGACCTCGACAGCGTCGCCGATCGCCACCGCCTGACGGGGGTGGGAGATGCGCCGGTCGAGCACCAACTTGGAGACATGCACCAGCCCATCGATACCGGGCGCGACCTCGACGAAGGCGCCGAAGGCTTCGAGGCGGCGCACCACGCCGGGCACGGCGGCGCCGACCGCCAGGCGTTCGCGCACCGTTGTCCACGGGTCGGGCGCCAGGGCGCGCAGCGACAGCGCGATGCGGGCGCGGCCCTGCGCGTCTGGCGGTTCGATCGACAGCACCTTCACCTCGACCGTCTGGCCGGGCTGCAGGACGTCGGACGGATGCGCGACGCGGCCGTGACCGATCTCGCTGACGTGCAACAGGCCCTCGACGCCGCCGAGATCGACAAAGGCGCCGAAGTCGCGCACCGAACTCACCTCGCCCGAGAGGACGCTGCCCACCTGGATCCGCTCCCAGGTGGCGGCGGCCTGGGCGAGGGACTCCTCGTCGAGCAGGACGCGGCGCGAGACGACGATGTTGCGTCCGCCCGCCTCGATGCGCGTGACGCGGAACTGCAGGCGCTGGCCGACGTACTCGGCCGGGTCGCCGCGGCGGCGGTCGATCTGCGAGCCCGGGCAGAAGGCGCGCACGGCACCGAGCTGGATCTCGAAGCCGCCCTTCACCTCGGCGCTGACCAGGCCCTCGACGGCGATACCGTGTGCGTAGGCCTGCTCGAGCTCGCCCGGCACGTGACCGCCGCGGCCGACCATGCGCTTGAGCACCACCGCCCCGGAGGTGGCGCCGTCGTCGACGACCGTCGCCTCGATCTCGTCGCCGACGGCGAGCTGCACCTCGCCGCTGGTCGCGTCGCGAAACTCCGCCGTCTCGATCGTCGCCTCGCCCTTGCCGCCGATCTCGACAAACGCGGTGGTGGCGCCGATGGCGATGACGCGACCGCGCACCCGCTCGCCGACCACGGCGCGCGGCGCCGCCGTCTTCTCACTTGCCGCCAGCAGGGCGGCGAAGTCCTCGCCGCCGCCCGACTCCTCGTCGCGCTCCGCCATATCGCCGCCGCTCACGTATAGGCCGGGTCGAGGGCGACGCCGGTGGCGCGCTGCCACGCCGCCAGGTCCGTCGCCACGCCGGCGTCGAACGCGTCGGCCAGATGGACAATGCGGCCATCGCGCACGCGCGCGGTGGTGACGCCGCGCAGCACGAACGGCGGCGCGCCGGCGAGCGTGTAGGTGACCATCCATCCGGCGCGCAGGGTCTCGCCGTCGATGTCCGGCCCGCTGGTCACCGCCAGGTCGCGACCGCTGAAGCGGCGGTCGAGGCCGTCGAGGGACTTCTTCATGCCGGCGAAGATCGCCGTCGGGCCGGTCAGGCGGCAGGGGAAGACCTCGCCGGTGATCTCGTACACCGCGTCGTCGGCGAAGTGCGGGCGCAGCCGCGTCCAGTCGTCGTCGGCCAGCGTGCGCTCGAAGTCACCCGCGTAGGCGAGGAAGCGTTGCACGGTATCCATAGGGTGGCCCTAGCAGGGTCTGGCGGATTGGGAAACGTCCCCGCCCGGCTCAGCAGCCGCGCAGGATGAACTCGCTCATCGGCGCGGTGTTGATCGACGCGAAGTCGGTGAAGGTGGCGATGTCGGTCAGCACCCGCTGAATGTTCTCCGCGGCGCCGAAGAAACGGGCCGGATCGGTGAGATCCTCGAGGGTGCGGAAGCGCTCCTCGACGATGGCGCGGTGCGGCGGGGCGCCCGGCGTCAGCACGCGCGCGACGCTGTTGCGGGTGTATTGCCAGAGCGGGTGGATCTCGAAGGACAGCGGCGTGTGCGAGCCATGCCAGCGGGCATAGAACTCCTCGTCGCCGATGCGCTCGGGCTTGGGGAAGGCCGTCCACAGCGTCACCCCCGGACTGCGCGCGCCGTCCGGCCAGTCCCGATCGGGGCAGCGCAGCGGCATCGACTCGGTGACCAGATACCCATCCAGCCGCGACGCAATGCCGCCCAGCGCCGTCTCGAGCGGCGCCCGCGTGTCGAGACTGTCGAGCCACAGCGCCACCGACGCGGCGATGCTCTTGCCCTCGCCCAGGTACTGCCCGCTGCCCTTGCCGACCGCGGCGCGCAGATCGGACACGTTCACCGTCAGCCCCAGCGCTCCATGCGCCAGCAGCGCCGCGCCGACCTCGCCGACAAGCCGATCTCGAAACGCCTCGATCGAATCGGCGTCACGCTTCCAGACCAGGTAGTACAGCTTCTCCATTTCTATTCTTCACCACGGCGGCACGGAGACAGATCAAAACGCTCCTCCGGCTCCGTGTCTCCGTGCCTCCGTGGTGAAACTCCCCTCTTAGAGCACTAGCTCGGCCATGGTGCGCAGCGTCTCGACGTCGCGGTTGGCGAGCAGCAGCGTCGTGATGGGGGTCTTCTTCCACTCGGCCAGGCGCTCCTTGATGCGCTCGATCGGGCCGACCAGCGAGATCTCGTCGGCGAACTGGCTCGGCACGGCGGCGACGGCGCCCCAGCGGTCGCCGGCCATGAACCGCTCCTGGATCTGCTCGGCCTCGTCGGCGAAGCCCATGCGCCCCATGAGCTCCTTGTGGAAGTTGCGCTTCTTGGCGCCCATGCCGCCGATGTAGAAACCGAGCATCGCCTTGACCGGGTTGAGGCCGGCCTCGATGTCGTCGGTGATGTTGACCGTCAGGAACTGCGCGATCTCGAAGCCCGGCTTCATGTTCGCCAGCGACTCGGCGTAGACGCCGGGGCGAAACGGCGAATAGTAGAGGGGCAGCCAGCCGTCGCAGATCTCGGTCGCCATGGCGACGTTCTTCGGCCCCTCGGCGCCGAGATAGACCGGGATGTTTGGACGCAGCGGGTGGGTGATGCTGCGCAGCGGTTTGCCCAGGCCCCAGGCGTTGGCGCCGTGGTAGGGCAGCGGGTAGTGCGGGCCGTCGTTGGTCACCGCCTCGTCACGCGCCCAGATCTTGCGCAGGATCGAGATGTACTCGCGCGTGCGCGCCAGCGGTTTGGCGAATGGCACGCCGTACCAGCCTTCGACGACCTGCGGCCCGGAGACGCCGAGGCCGAGGATCATGCGCCCGCCCGACAGGTGGTCGATGGTCAGCGCATGCATCGCCGTCGCCGCCGGCGTGCGCGCCGAGAGCTGGCACACCGACGTGCCGAGCTTGATGCGCGAGGTGTGCGCGCCGATCCAGCACAGCGGCGAGAAGCAGTCCGAGCCCCACGCCTCGGCCGTCCACACCGAGTCGTAGCCGAGTCGCTCCGCCTCCTGCGCCAGCTCGACGAAACCGGGCGTGGGATGGGCCTGCCAGTAGCCGAGTTGCAGTCCGAGCTTCATCAGATGGTCAATCCGCCGTCGATCGAGACGATCGAGCCGGTCATGTAACGCCCCTCGTTGGAGGCGACGAAGGCGATCAGGGCGGCGATCTCGTCGGTACTGGCGGTGCCGAGCGGTGTGCGCAGCTTGGCGAGGCGCATCGCGTCGGCCCCCTCGGGGAGCTGGTGGAAGGCACTCTGCAGGGGCGTCTTCATGCCACCCGGAGCGACGCAGTTGACGCGCACCTTGCCGCTGTACAGGTACTCGTCGGCCAGCGCGCGGGTGAGCTGCACCACGCCGCCCTTCGAGGCGCAGTAGGCGGCGCTGTACGGCTGCCCCATCAGGCCGGCGTTGGAGGCGACGGTGACGATGGCGCCGCCGTGCTCGAGCATCGCCGGCAACACCGCCTGCGCCATCAGGAAGGTGCCCGTCAGGTTGACCGCGATGATGCGCGACCAGTCCTCGAACGGCATGTCATGCGAGTTG
>JANNRA010000087.1:0-37869 GCA_031401035.1 bacterium
AATAGGAGAGTGGTCCCTCCGCGCCGGCTCGTTCCCGCTGCCGATCCCACGGATCGACGGCGCCGCCCGCGTGCGCCTACCGCACCGCTCCTGCACGCGCTGCTTGACTCCGTTCCTCATAGGAGAGGGTCAGGGTGAGGGAGTCGCAGGAGCCCCGCTACGGAATGAACCGATACAGGCCACTAACGCAGGCGGTTGATCATCGCGCTGATGCGCACCAGGCCGGCGTCGTACAGCGGCAGGGCGAAGCGCTTCAGATAGTAGGCGGCGCGCACGTCCCACGAGGTGAAGGCGAGGAAGCGGTTGGCGGCGACGGCGCGGTAGATCACCTGGGCGACGGCGTCCGGCGAGACCGCGACGCGGTCGAAGCGCTGTCGCAGCGCCAGCAGCTCGGGCCGCTGCGGGTCGACGCCGAGGATGACGCCCGAGTGCTTCATCGGCGTGTCGACCGCGCCGGGGCAGACGACGGTGACGCCGATGCAGTGTTGGCGCAGATCGAGGCGCAGCACTTCCGACAGGCCGACGACGGCCCACTTGCTGGTGCTGTACGCGGCGTGCCAGGGCAGGCCGCAGAGGCCGGCCACCGAGGCGATGTTCACCAGGTGGCCGCGCCGCGCCGCGATCATCGCCGGCAGGACGGCCTCGACGACGTGGATCGAGCCCCACAGGTTGACGTCGATGACCCGCTTCCAGTCGGCGTGGCGCATGTCCTCGATGAGGCCGAAGAGAGCGACGCCGGCGACGTTGAGCACCACGTCCATGGCGCCGCAGGCGGCCTGGGCGTCGGCGGCGAAGGCGCAGACGGCGTCGAGGTCGGTGACGTCGAGGGCGCGCGCCAGGGCGACCTCGCCGCCGCGTGCCTCGGCCAGGCGGCGGGTCTCCGCCAGCCCGGACGCGTCGAGATCGGTGAGGGTCAGGCGCAGGCCGCGGTCGGCGGCCGCCAGGGCGGCGGCGCGGCCGATGCCGCTGGCGGCGCCGGTGATGAAGACGTTCATGCCGCGGTCGAGTTGCATCGCTGGGGCCTCCGGCTGCGTGGCCGATCGTCGACGCAGTGTTGACCGGCGGCGGCGCCAGCGCCAGCGCGACCGCCGCCGCCGGTAGCCCTGCCCGACGATGCCGGCTACACCGGGGGCCAGGAGGAATCCCCGCATGACTCACCCGACCCCCCTCAGCGGCCGTACGGCCATCGTCACCGGTGGCTCGAGCGGCATTGGCCGCGCCATCGCCGAGCGCCTCGGCGCCGCCGGCGCGCATGTCACCCTGGCCGGCCGGACGCGCGACGCCATGGAGGCCGCGCGGGCGCGCATCGAGGCGGCCGGCGGCCGCGCCGCCGTGGCGGTACTGGATGTGCGCGACGTCGCCCAGGTGCGTGGGCTGGTCGATGGCGCCGTCGCCGCCACCGGGCGGCTCGACATCATGGTCAACAACGCCGGCCTGTCTTACCCGGCGCCGATCGTCGACGCCGACCCGGAGCACTGGCGCGCCATGCTCGAGACCAACGTCCTGGCGCTCCTGGTCGGCTGCCAGGCGGCGGTGCGCGCCATGCGCGCCTGCGGCGCCGAGGGGCACATCGTCAACATCTCCTCGATCGCCGCGCAGCGCGCCGATTCCGGCGTCTACGGCTCCACCAAGCACGCCGTGAACTGCATCTCGGCGACGCTGCGGCGCGAGCTCGAGGAGGACACCATCCGCGTCGTCAACGTCATGCCGGGCGCCATCGCCACCAACTTCGCTCGCCACTTCGACCCCGCCGTCGTCGCCGGATTCGCGCAGATGGCCGGCGTCGACGCGACAGTGGAACCCGGCGCGCACCTCCCCGAGGCGGTGATCGCGGCCCTGGAGAGCAAGGCGCGCCAGCTGCTGGGCAGCGCGCACGACGTCGCCGAGGCGGTGCTGTTCGCCATCTCGCAGCCGATCCACGTCAACATCGCCGACATCGTCGTCCGGCCGGCGAAGCAGTTGAACCTGTGAGTCGGGCACGGCGCCGCCGCGTCGACGTTCGGCGAGACGGGTCGCCTTGACTTCGACCCCCCGACAGCCGAGCTTCCGCGCGTGAGAGGAGCCCCCGTCATGCCCAAGGCGCGCACGGCGCGCGTGGCGCGCGCCACGAAGGAGACCAACATCACCGCCGCGGTGGTCATCGACGGCCGCGGCGAGGCGACGGTGGACACCGGCGTGCCGTTCCTCGACCACATGCTCGACGCCTTCGCCCGGCACGGCTTTTTCGACTTCAGCGTGCGGGCGCGCGGCGACCTGGCGGTCGACCAGCACCACACCGTCGAGGACGTCGGCCTGGCCCTCGGGCAGGCGTTCAAGGACGCCCTCGGCGACAAGGCGGGCATGCGCCGCTTCGGCGACGCCGCCTGCCCGCTCGACGAGGCGCTGGTGCGCGTCGTCGTCGACGTCGGCGGCCGCCCGTTCCTCGTCTATAACGTCGAGATCAAGCGCGCCCGCGTCGGCCAGTTCGACACCGAATTGGTGCACGACTTCCTGCTCGCCTTCGTCAACCAGCTGGGCATGAACCTGCACGTCGACCTGGTGCGCGGTCGCAACGCGCACCACATCATCGAGGCGACCTTCAAGGCGCTGGCGCGCGCCATGGACCAGGCGACGCAGATCGACCCGCGCGTGCGCGGCGTACTGTCGACGAAGGGGTCGCTGTAGCGCGCGTCGCCGGCATGAGCCTTCCAGGCTCGTCCCAGGCGCATCCCTCCGCGAACCGTATCGCGGCACGTCCGGGACGGCTGACCACACTCGCATGATCGCCATCATCGACTACGGCATGGGCAACCTGCGCTCGGTGCAGAAGGGCTTCGAGCAGGTCGGCGTGCCGGCGCGCGTGACGCGCGACGCGGCCGAGATCCAGGCCGCGCCGGGCGTCGTCCTGCCCGGGGTCGGCGCCTTCGGCGCCTGCATGGACAACCTGCGCACCTACGGCCTGGTCGACGTCGTGCGTCGCGTCGTCGAGCGCGGCACGCCCTTTCTCGGCATCTGCCTCGGCCTGCAACTGCTCTTCGAGGAGAGCGAGGAGTTCGGGCCGGTGCCCGGCCTGGGTCTGCTACGCGGCCGCGTCGTCCGCTTCACGCCGCCGGCCGATCCCGCCTTCCGCATCCCGCACATGGGCTGGAACCAGATTCGCACGCGCGCCGCCGCGCCACCGCTGGCCGGCATCGCCGACGGCGCCTTCGTCTACTTCGTCCACTCGTACTATGTGGAACCGGCCGACCCGTCGCTGATCGCCACCACCACCGACTACGGCGGCGACTTCGTCTCGTCGATCGCGCGCGACAACCTCTTCGCCTGTCAGTTCCACCCCGAGAAGAGCCAGCAGGTCGGCCTGGCCATTCTCGCCAACTTCGGACGCCCGCTATGCTGATCCTGCCTGCCATCGATCTGAAGGGCGGCCGCTGTGTGCGCCTGCTGCGCGGCGACTTCGCCACCGAGACGGTGTACGGCGACGACCCGGTGGCCATGGGGCGGCGCTGGGTCGACGCCGGCGCGCGCTATCTGCACGTCGTCGACCTCGACGGGGCGGTGAGCGGCGAGCCGGTCAACGGCGCCGCCATCGCCGCGCTGTGCGCGGCGCTGCCGGTGCCGGTGCAGGTCGGCGGCGGCATCCGCAGCGTCGAACGCGCCGGCGCGCTGCTCGGGCTCGGCGCCGACCGCGTCATTTTCGGCACCGCGGCGCTGGAGACGCCGGCGGTGGTCGAGGATGCCTGCCGGCGCTTCCCCGGGCGCGTCGCCATCGGCATCGACGCGCGCGACGGCAACGTAGCGGTGAAGGGCTGGCTCGAGACCAGCGACGTCACCGCCGTCGACCTGGCGCGCCGCTTCGCCGATCTCGGCGCCGCCTGCATCATCTATACCGACATCGAACGCGACGGCACGCAGCAGGGCGTCAACGTCGCCGCGACGCGCGCCCTCGCCGCCGGCGTCGGCATTCCGGTCATCGCCTCCGGCGGCGTCGGCTCGCTCGACGACATCGCCGCGCTGCTGCCGTGCGAGCCCGACGGCGTCGTCGGCGTCATCGTCGGCCGCGCCCTGTACACCGGCGCCGTGTCGCTGCCCGACGCCATCGCCCTCGCCGACAGCCCGGCGACGCGGGCCCGCTGACCGTGCTCACCCGGCGCATCATCCCCTGCCTCGACGTGAAGGACGGGCGCGTCGTCAAGGGCGTCAACTTCGTCGGCCTGCGCGACGCCGGCGATCCGGTCGAGGTGGCGCAGCGCTACGACGCCGAGGGGGCCGACGAGCTGACCTTCCTCGACATCACCGCCTCGCACGAGCGCCGCCCGATTCTCCTCGACGTCGTCGCCCGCACCGCCGAGACGGTGTTCATCCCGCTCACCGTCGGCGGCGGCGTGCGCGAGCTGCAGGACATCCGCGACCTGCTCAATGCCGGCGCCGACAAGGTGTCGATCAACACCGCCGCGGTGCAGCACCCCGAGTTCGTCGCCGCGGCCTGCGAGCGCTTCGGCAGCCAGTGCATCGTCGTCGCCGTCGACGCCAAGCGCGCCGCCGACCACTGGGAGGTATTCATCCACGGTGGCCGCACGCCGACCGGCCTCGACGCGGTGGAGTGGGTGCAGCGCATGGAGCGCTTCGGCGCCGGCGAGATCCTGCTCACCAGCATGGACCGCGACGGCACCAAGGCCGGCTACGACATTCCGCTGACGCGTGCCGTTTCCGACGCCGTGCGCGTACCGGTCATCGCCTCGGGCGGCGTTGGCACGCTCGAACACATCCGCGAAGGCCTCACCGCCGGCGGCGCCAGCGCCGCCCTGGCGGCGTCGATCTTCCACTACCGCGAGTACACGGTGGGGGAGTGCAAGGCGTATCTCGCCGAGCACGGCGTACCGGTACGGCGGTAGCGTCCAGCGACAGGAAGGAAGATTTCACACGGAGAAACGGAGGAACGTAGAGCTCCGGGCCATAGGCGGGCTTCTCCGTTGCTCCGTTTCTCCGTGTGAGAATCCTCGCGCTCAGGCGGCCGGGGCCAGGTGCGCCTCGTGCAGCATGCCCAGGCGGCGCCACTCCCCCTCGGTGCGCTCGGTGATCAGGCCGAGGCGCTGCAGGTTCGGGACGACGGTGTGCATGTAGATCTCGCTGTTGATGCGCGGCCACTCCGGCAGGTCGAGCACCATTTGCACGACGTTCTCCGGGTCGAGGCCATACTTCGGGCCGAGCAGGCGCAGCATGTCGAGTTGCTGGTTGGCGTTCAGGCACTCGAGGATGGAGAATGCGAAGTCCTCCATCTCGGCCAGCTCCTCCGGCTCGGCGTCCTTCACCAGGCGGCGCATGGTGAGGATGCCGAAGGCGGCGTGCCGCGCCTCGTCGATCTGCACGCGACGGATGACGTCGTGCAGCATCGGATTGCTGGTGGCGCGCGCCACCTGGTCGAAGATGCCGACCGCCATGCCCTCGAACAGACACTGCATGCCGAGCGTCTTGGTCTTCCACGTCGGCGCGGCGAGCAGCTTGTCGAGCAGCACCTTCAGCGTCGGGTCGATCGGGTAGAGGGTGCCCATCTTGCGCTGCAGGAACTTCGCCAGCACCTCGGTGTGGCGCACCTCGTCGATGACCTGCGCGCCGGCGGCGAACTTGGCGTCCATCGTCGGGCAGGCGTTGACCAGCTGGCCGCACAGTTGCAGCGCCGCCTGTTCGCCGTGCAGCAGCTGCGAGAGCATGTGCGCGAACTCGTCCCACGAGGCCTCGCGGCAGGTGGCGTCGTCGGCGCCCATCTCGGCCAGCACCGAGGGCAGCAACAGCGCGCCCTTCTTGGGCAGGAACCACTGGTCGCGCGGGAACGGATGCGCCCAGTCGATGTCGGTCTCGGCGTTCCACTGGCCGCGCTTGCTCTTCTCGTACAGGTCGCGCAGCTCCTCGATCTCGCTGCCGTACTCCCAGGTCCAGTGCAGGTCGAGCGGCACCTCGATGTCGAGCTGGGCGCGCAGGCCGGCGATCTTGCCCTCGTCGACGAAATCGACGGTCTCGAAGTCGCCGACGCGGCGGCGCTGCTCGGCGAGGAGCTTCTCGGTGTGCATGGTCAGGATCCTTTCCGCGGCGCCGTCGGCGCCAGCAGGCCGTGGTGGAGAATGGACTTGATGGCGTCCTTGCGCCGCCGCACCTCGGCCGGCGCGAAGAGCGGCCGACCGAGCAGCTCGGCGCCGAAGTCGCCCGAGGCGAAATGGTAGATCGACATGCCGATCAGGGTCTGCAGCGTGTGCGGAATGTTGGCGACGCGCAGCGCGCCGCTCGCCATGCCCTCGCGCAGCAGGTCGCTGGCGCCGCCGATGAGGCGGCGCAGCGTCGCGTCGGCGGCGCGCTCCTCGGCCAGCGCGCCGCTCAGCTCGTCGTCCTCGAACAGCGAGCGCAGCAGCAGCCGGGCATGCGCCGGCCGCGCCCCGAGCAGATCGGTCAGCGCGTCGACCCAGCGGTCGAGCCGCTCGACCGGCGTGCCGCCGGCGGCGAGCGCGCGCAGCAGCGCCGCCTCGATCTCGCGCAGGATGCGCTCTACCACCGCGGCGTGCAGCTGCGCCTTGGCGGGGAAGTGGTGGAACACGGTCGACTTGCTCGACCCCACCACCTCGGCGATCTCGCTCATGCCGACGCCGGCGAAGCCGCGGCGCGCGAACAGCGCCTCCGCCGCATCCAGGATGCGGTCGCGCGCCGAGGTGTCCGTCGCTTGGGCTCGCATGCAGTCCGACCGGTCGGTTGGGATCTACCGACCGATCGGTCGGTCGTCAAGGGGATTCCGTGCGGCGCGCGGCGTCCACCACTGGCATCTGCCACCGCCGGCGGCTAGCAATTGACCGATGCGCTCTGCCGCCCTCGTCATCCTGCTGCTCATCGCCGACGCCGCGCCAGGCCAGGACTGCGTCGCCGACTGCGACGGCAACGGCGCGGTCGGGGTCAACGAGCTGATCGCCTGCGTCAACCGCGGCATCGGCCTGTCGGGGGAGTGCGCCGCCTGCGATGCCGACGGCGACGGCAGCGTGGCGATCAACGAACTGATCGCCGGCGTCAACGGTGCCCTTGCCGGGTGCCCGGCGGTCGAGGGGGCCGATCTCGAACCCGTCTCCGTGCGGCTGCGCTCCGACACGCCGCCGTGCATCACCGACACCAGCGAGATCCGTCTCGGCGTGGAGGTCTGCGTACGCAATGCCGGCGCGCTGCCGGCCGGCCCGTTTCTTGTGCGCCTCATCGGCGAAGACCTCGGTCGCCTCGACGGCCTCGCTGCCGGCGCCGTGCGCTGCCTGCGCGGTCCGTTCCTCCCGTTTGAGGTCGATGTGCTGGTCGATGCCGCCGGCGAGGTTGCCGAGAGCGACGAGGAAAACAACTTCGGCGTCTTCTTCGTTCCCCAGCCGACGCCGCCGCCGTTCTGCGTCGACACACCGACGCCGACCGAGACCCCGACCGAGCTCGCGACTCCGACCGGCACGCCGGCCGGTACCGCCGCAGCGGTGGTCGGAACCCCGGCGCGCTGACCCGCCGCCGTGCGAGGGGGCCTCGCGGCGGGGATCCCCGCAGGCGCTGTGCGCCGCGTCGTGCGATCCGACATGCGGTCGCATTGACGCCGGCGTCGCGCCTGCTCTAGAACTTCGCCGGTACCCCGAGTGCGAGGAGGCCGCCATGCGCGCGTCGACGAACGTCTGGTCACGGTTCATCACCGCCGCCCTGTTGGCCTCTGCTGTCGTTGCACTGCCCGGACGGGCCGCTGCCCAGTGCGTCGGCGATTGTGGCGGCGACGGCGCGGTGTCGATCAGCGACCTCGTCACCGGCGTCAACATCGCCCTCGGCAGCCAGCCGGTCAGCGCCTGCCAGGCCTTCGCCAACCAGCAGAATGAAGTGACCATCGCGCAACTCATCCAGGGCGTGAACAACGCTCTGGCCGGCTGCCCGCCGCCGGCCGACACGCCGACGGCGACTGCCACCGACAGGCCGCCGGTCACCGCTACCGGCACCGTGACGGCGCCGCCGACGGCGACCAGCACCGCGACGCAGCCGTCGACGCCGACTGCCACTGGCATCCCGACCGGTACCGCCACGGCGACGGCCACCGGCATCCCCACCGGCACGGCGACGGCCACCGACATCCCGACCAGCACGGCGACGGCCACCGCGACCGGGATGCCGACGGGCACCGCCTCGGCGACGGCGACCGGAGTGCCCGCCGGCACGGCATCCGCGACGCTGACGCCGACGCCGACCGCAACGCCGAGCGCGACCGAGGCGGTCGATCCGGGCGACGCGGCCGCCGGCCGCGCTGCGATCGTCTCCACCGGCCTGGGGAGCGTGCAGACGCTGGTGGGGGCGGTGGTGGCGATCGTCACCAACGATGGTCCGGCGCCGCTCGTCTTCGGCGTCGACGAGCCGATCGGCGGCCCGGCCGACGTCGAACTCTGTCCGGACGGCGGCATTGCCAGCCAGAGCTGCGAGCAGAACGGTTCGACCATTACCCTCGCCCTGGGGGCGGACAACTGCGTCACCGGCGGGGCGATGGCCGGCAGCGCCCAGTTCAACGGCCTGATCACGATCACTGCCGGCGGGCTCTGCGGGCCGCCGCCGCTGTTCGTCAACGGGACTTACGTCGTCGACGAGCTCGGGGCGATCTATCGCGATGCGGCGATGGAGCAGACCCTGGCCGTCTCGGCCGCGCTGACCGGCTCCGTCATGCTGACGCCGAGCCTGCCGATCGGCGAAGGGTGCCTCGTCTCGGCCCTCAGTCTGACGCTGTCGGGCATCCTGACGTCGGCGCTGCCCGATGGCAGCGGCGTCGAGGTGATGTTCAACGGCACACAGGTGTCCATGACCAACATCACCTTCAACGCCGACTGCGTGCCGGTGGCCTACACGCTGACGTTCAACGGCACGGCGACGTTCACGCCGATGCATGCCGGACTGCTCGAGGCGTCCGCAGCCCTGAATGGCGACGTCCACGGCGAGAGCTTCCCGGTGACGTTCGCCAATTTCGTGCTCGTGCAGAACGGCACGACGGCCCCGGCGACGGTGACCATGTCCGGCAACATGAGCTCCAGCTGCTTCGGCGGCAGTATCGGGCTCAGTACGTTCGCCCCCCTCGCCGTCACCGCAGGTCAGCTCTGTCCGGCGGCGGGCGTCCTCGACGTCACCGGCGGCGGCACGACGGCGCGCGTCACGTATGACAACGGCGGCGTCACCGTCGCGCCGGCGGTCGGCACGCCGGAGGCCTACCCGAGCTGCCTCGATCCTGCCCTGCTGATGTGCCCTGCCTGAGCGGAGGGCGGCGAAACATGGAGGGCGCCGCCCCGTTGGCGCCTGTTGGATGCGATCACCGGGGACCGTGTTCAACAGGCGCCGATGGGGCGCCGCCCTCCACGCATATGCCGGACCAGCGCGTCGCGGTGGCGCGGCGCGCGACATATGCCGCCTCAGTGCTGGTGCTGCGCTTCGAGCCAGCGTTCGGCGTCGATGGCCGCCATGCAGCCGGTGCCGGCGGCGGTGACGGCCTGGCGGTAGACCGCGTCCTGGACGTCGCCGCAGGCGAAGACGCCGTCGACGCTGGTGTAGGTGCCGCGGCCGCGCGTGACGATGTAGCCGGTCGCGTCGAGGTCGAGCTGCCCGGCGAACAGGGCGGTGTTCGGCTGATGGCCGATGGCGATGAACAGGCCGTCGCAGGCGAGCTCGCGCCGCGCGCTGGTCCGCGTGTCCTCGAGCGTCACGCCGGTGACGCCGGCGCCCTTGGGGTCGCCGTGCACCTCGACCACGCCGGCGTTCCACTCGAAGCGGATCTTGCCGTTGCGTTCGGCGCGTTCGGCCATGATCTTCGACGCGCGCAGGGTGTCGCGCCGGTGCACGACGGTGACGTGCGCGGCGAACTTGGTCAGGAAGAGTGCCTCCTCCATCGCCGTGTCGCCGCCGCCGACCACCACCACGGCCTTGTCCTTGAAGAAGAAGCCGTCGCAGGTCGCGCAGGCGGAGACGCCGTAGCCCATCAGGCGCGTCTCGGACTCGATGCCGAGCAGCTTCGCCGAGGCGCCGGTGGAGACGATCAGCGCGTCGGCGGTGTGCGACTCCTTGCCCACCTGGAGGGTGAAGGGCCGTCGCGACAGATCGGCGCGCGTCACTTCGCCGAAGAGGATCTGGGTGCCGAAGTGTTCGGCCTGGGCGCGGAAGAGGTCCATCATCTCCGGGCCCTGCAGTCCCTTCGGGAAGCCCGGATAGTTCTCCACCTCGGTGGTTATGGTAAGCTGCCCGCCGGGCTGCATGCCCTCGATCACCACGGGCGAGAGGTTGGCGCGCGCCGCGTACAGGGCGGCGGTGAGGCCGGCGGGTCCGGATCCGAGGATGACGAGGCGGTGATGTGGCATGACGGGGGAGGCTAATGGCGACCGCACGCGACCGCAAGACGACCCGCAAGCAGCTGACGCATCTCGATGCACGCGGGCGCGCGCAGATGGTCGACGTCGGCGCCAAACCGGTGACCGAGCGCGTCGCCGTGGCCAGCGCGACGCTGCGCATGCAGCCGGCCACGTTGCGGCTGATCCAGGCCGGCCGCATCGGCAAGGGCGAGGTCCTGGCGGTCGCCCGCATCGCCGGGGTCATGGCGGCCAAGCGGACGTCTGAGTTGATCCCACTCTGCCATCCGCTGCCGGTCGAGGTCGCGGCCATCGACTTCACCCCGCAGCGCGGCGCGCTGCGCATCCACGCCACCGTGAAGGTGAGCGGCAAGACCGGTGTCGAGATGGAGGCGCTGACCGCGGTCAGCGTCGCCGCGCTGACGGTCTACGATATGTGCAAGGCGGTCGACCGCGGCATGGTCATCACCGACCTCGGCCTCGACGAGAAGCGCGGCGGCCGCTCCGGCGTGTGGAAACGCGGCGCGTGAGCGGCCGCGCCGAGCCCGTGGCGTGCGCGGCGTCCGGCTGCGGGTGTGTGACGGGCGATCGATGACGGTCCCGATCCTCCACCTGCGCTCCGGCAAGGACCGGCCGGTCCGCCTCGGTCATCCGTGGATCTTCGCCGGTGCCGTGCACGACCTCCCCGCCGCTCTCGAACCGGGCACGGTGGTGCGCATTGCCGCCGCCGACGGCGCCTCGCTCGGCGTCGGCTACGCCAACCCGCGCTGCACCATCGCCGTGCGCATGCTGTCGCGGCGCGACGAGGTGATCGACGCCGCCTTCGTCGCCGCCCGGGTCGCGGCGGCCGCCGCGGTCCGCGCCCGCTTCGTGCCGCCGGACACCACCGCCTACCGCCTGGTGAACGGCGAGGGGGACGGCCTGCCCGGCGTTATCGTCGACCGCTACGACACCGCCCTGGTCGTGCAGATCCTCACCGCCGGCGCCGAACGCCTGAAGCCGCTGCTGCTGGCGGCGCTGGCCGCGCAGTGCCGTCCGCGCAGCATCGTCGAGCGCAGCGAGGGCGCCGTGCGCGCCACCGAGGGGCTGGCGCCGGCCAGTGGTCTGCTCGCCGGCGAGGCGCTACCGGAGGTGCTGGTGCGTGAGAACGGCCTGCAGTTCGCTGTCGCGCCCGGCGGTGGCCAGAAGACCGGCCACTTCTGCGACCAGCGCCCCAATCGCGCCCGCGTGCGCAGCCTGGCGGAGGGACGGCGCGTGCTCGACGCCTTCACCTACACCGGCGGGTTCGCCGTCCACGCCGGCGCCGGCGGCGCCGCCCGCGTCGTCGCCGTCGACAGTTCGGCCGGCGCCCTCGCCGCCGCCGAACGCCACTGGAGCCTCAATCAGTTGGCACCGGAGCGGGCGCAGTTTGTCGCCCGCGACGTGGCGCGCTTTCTGCGCGAGACCGACGAGACCTTCGACCTGCTGATCATCGACCCGCCAGCGCTGGTCAAGCAGCGCAAGGACGCCGTGCGCGGCGCCCGCGCCTACAAGGATCTCAACATGTGGGCGCTGCGGCGCGCCGCGCCGGGCGCGCTGCTGTGCACGTTCACCTGCTCGCAGCACGTCGATGGGCTGCTCTTCCGCAAGATCGTCGCCGGCGCCGCCGCCGACGCCGGCCGCAGCGTCGCGCTGATCGAACATCTCGGCCCCGGCCCGGATCACCCCGTGGCGCTGGCGCACCTCGAGGGCGGCTATCTGCACGGCCTGCTGCTGCGCCTCGACTGACGCCAGATTGGCGATTGCCCCCGGCGACCGCCCGCCTATACTTCGCGCCGCACAAGGAGACTCGCTATATGACCCGATTGCTTCCGCTCCTGTTTCTGCTGCTCGCGGTTCCGGCAGTGGCCCAGCCGATGCGCTGCAGCGGCCGCCTCGTCGAAGCCGGTGTGTCCATGGCCGCCGTCGTCGAGCTGTGCGGCGCCCCGGACAGTCGTCGCGACTGGACCGCGGTCGTGCCGGCGGGCGACGACGACGAGGGTATGGCCGACGCGGCCCGCATCCCGATGTCGGAGTGGGTCTACGACGACGACGGAGATCCGGACCAGTTCGCCAACAAGGTGCTCTTCCGCAATGGCATGGTGAGCGAAGTCCGCAACTGACCGCGGGTGCAGCCGCGTCCATGCCGCCGCTGCACCGTCGGCCGTGACTGCGATGACGGCTAGACGACACGTAGCGCGGCGCGCTATGGCGTCGTCGCATGTCGAGCCAGCTCGCGGTGAAGCACTGGGCGCGCGGCGATCGCCCACGCGAGCGCCTGCTCGACCACGGCGCCGCATCCCTGACCGCCGCCGAGCTGCTCGCCGTCGTGCTGCGCACCGGCACGGAAGGCGAAAGCGTTCTCGACCAGGCTCGTGCCGTGCTCGACGCCGCCGGCGCCGGGCTGCGCGGCCTCGCCCGGCTCTCGCGCACCGAGCTCTGCCGGGTCAAGGGCATCGGCCCGGCCAAGGCGGCGCAACTCCTCGCCGTCGTCGAACTCGCCAAGCGCTTCGGCGAAGAGGAGTTCCCGCCCGGCGAAGCCTTCCGCAGCAGCCGCGACATCTACGCCCACTTCCGTGAGCGCCTGGCCGATGCGCGCCACGAGCACTTCTATACCGTCCTGCTCGACAACAAGCACCGCAAGATCCGCGACGTCTGCGTCTCGCAGGGATCCCTCACCGCCAGTATCGTCCACCCGCGCGAAGTCTTTCTGCCGGTCATTCGCGAGTCGGCGGCGGCGGTGATCTTCGTCCACAACCACCCCAGCGGCGACCCGACGCCCAGTCCCGAGGACATCGAGATCACCCGTCGCCTGCGTGAGGTGGGCGACCTGATGGGCATCCGCGTCCTCGATCACATCGTCATCGGCCGCGGCCGCTACGTGAGCTTTGTCGACGATGGCTATTGGTGAGCACCGGCCGGGAAGCATGGGGCGCCGTCCTCGCGCGGCACGCGCAACCCATTCACGACGAAAGACACCGTGTGGTAGTACCCCGCGACGACGATGAGCTCGATCAGCTGCGCGGCGGTCCACTCGGCCGCCAACGACGCCCACAATGCATCGGGCAGCGCGGCCTGATCGTGCAGGGCGTCGGCAAAGCGGATGAGCAGGGCATCACGCGGCGCCCAGATCGGGTCGCCGGCACCCGCCGCGGCGGTAGCCGCCAGCGTCGCCTCGTCGAGCCCGACCCGCGCGCCGAAGAAGGCGACGTGCACGCCCCACTCGTACTCGGCGCCGCAGCGCGCCGTCGTGCGCAGAATGACCAGCTCGCGGTCGCGGCGGCTGATGGCGCCTCGGTCGAGCAGGTTGCCGGCGCGGAACTTGGCCAGGATGCGTGGATTGTGCGCGAGGGCGCGGAACAACCGCAGCGGCGGCAGGCCGGGTGGCATCATCGCAGCCAGCGTCTCGGCGACGTCGGCGGGGTAGGGCGGCTCGAGCGGGGCGATACGGGGGGCGGACATGCGAACCTCCTGCATGGCGGCCGCGGCTCCACCGCGCGGTGTTGGATGCGGCGCGGCGGATCCGCGCGCCGGAGAAGTGTAGCGCTACGGATTTCGAAGCGCAAGCCGACATGACGACGCCACGACCCGGGCGGCCGGCGCGCGGCTCGCGCAGTGGGCGACCGATCATGGCTCTGCTCGACCTGCTCGGCCGACGCTGGGCGTTGCGGATACTGTGGGAACTGCGCGACGGTCCGCTCAGCTTCCGCGCGCTGCAGGCGCAGAGCGACGCGGTGTCGCCGTCGGTGCTCAACGCGCGCCTGGCGGAGCTGCGTGAGGCCGGCATCGTCGAGGCACGCACCGGCGCCGGCTACGCGCTGACGCGCGACGGCGCGCGCCTGCTGGAGGCGCTGGCGCCGTTGCAGGGGTGGGCGACGCGCTGGGCGCGCAAGTGCGGGGGATGATCGCCATCGGTACGGAGCAGGCCGCGGTGCGCGCCGGCGTCGCATTTCGGCCTGCGCAGCGTGTACGGTGGCACCGATGGGTCGTTCATGGCGCTCGAACTCACCCGCGGCGCCTTGGCGGGCGCGCACGGCCTGGGCCGCTATTGCGCCGAGTTCGATGCGCTCTGAGCATCGCCGCATCGCCGCGCTGACATTCATCGCCGTGCTCGTGGCGGTGGCGCTGCCGGCGCGTGCCGCCTGGCAACCGGCGGGCGTCGACCTGACGCGCCCGCGCCTGATCGTACGCGCGGCCGCCGTGCCGGGCGTGCAGGCGCGCCTCGACCGCGAGCCCTACCGCGCCCTGCTGCGCGAGCTCTGGCTGCGCATCCGGCAGGCGGACGCCGTCGCCCTCGACGACCACACGATCGGCGCCGAGCGCATCAAGGCGCGCGCGGCGCGCAATCTCGCCTTCGCGCTGCTCGTCGACCGCATGCTGGTCGACGACCAGGCCGTGCCGTTTCCTGCGGCCGAGCGGCGTGCCGCCGCCGACCGCGTGCGGGCGTGGCTGGCGACCATGTACAGCCGCTCGCGCCTCGCCGTGCCGCCGCCGCTCGGCGGCTGGGACCGCGACATCTCCACCTCGGAGGAGCTGCTCAACTACGCCTCGGCCTACGACACCCTGCTCGGCGCCGGCGTCGATCTCGGCGCCGACGAGGCGGCGATCGTCGCCAACCTCACCGCCCTGGCCGGCGAACTGTACGAGAACTACGTCGATCCCGCCTCGGCCTCGGGCTATGCGACGCTGCACCAGAACAACCACCGCTCGAAGACCGGCGCCGCCCTCGCCACCGCCGCCATCGCCCTCGCCGACTACACGCCGCCCGCCGGCAGCGACCCGCGCGGCGTGCGCGAGCCGGCGCGCTGGCTTGCCTATGGCCTCGAGCAGATCGACCTGGTCATGCGCTACGCGCTGGTGAGCGGCGACGGCGCCTACGGCGAGGGACCGTTCTACCTGCGCTACGCGTCGCAGAGCCTGCTGCCGTTCTGGCGCGCCTGGGACAGCCTGCTCGGGGACCTTCCGTTGCCGCCGCCGTCCCTGACGACGCCGAACTGGTGGCGCCATCCCCTGTTTGCCAGGCAGGTGCGCTGGGCCCTCGACATGACGGTGCCCGACGGCTCGCTGGCGCCGACCGACGACGGCAACCCGGGCCGCGCCTACTACTTCGGCGCCGCGCCGCTGACACCGGCCACCGCCTGGCGCTGGGCCAACGCGCCGGATCGCTTCGATACGGACGGTAACATCTCGCTCGCCGCCGACGCGCTGGTGCACTACGACGACACGATCGTGCCGGCGCCGCCGGACGGCTCGCCGAACGCCTTCTATTTCGAGGGCGGTCAGGCGGCATTCCGCTCCGGCTGGGACGCCGGCGCCGTGCTGGCGATCGTCCAGGGCGAACACGGTGTCGCCGCCGAGTTCGGGCGCGCGCCGGACGGGCGCGGCGTCGCGCCGCAGTCGCATGAGCACGCCGAGCCTGGCGCCTTCCTGCTGCACGCCTACGGTGAACGGCTGGCGCTCGATCCCGGCTACTTCAATTTCACCGATCGCGGTCTGGTCGGTAAGCCGCAGGATCACAACCTGATCCTCATCGACGGCGCCGGCCCCGGCGACTACCTCGCCGCCTCGCTGGCCTGGCTCGCCGACCCCTTCGGCCCGCCCCCAGCAGATGGGCAGGCAACGCTCACCGGCGCGCTCGACGCCGACGGCCTGGCCGCCGTGCGCGTCGTCAGCCGCTACGGCGTCGACCCCGCCCGCGTCGAGCGCCGCTTTCTCTTCGCCGACGACCGCTACCTGCTCATCGCCGATCGCGTCACGTCGGTCGACGGCGCCGCGCGCCGCGCCACCTGGCTGGTGCACGGCAACGGCGGCGGCGACAGCGGCGGCACGTTCGCGGTACAGCCCAACGGCGCCCAGTGGGGCCGCCCTGGCGCGACGCTGACCGCCGCCATCGCCGTCGCCGCCGACGGCGCACCGCTCGAGCTCAGCACGCGCGACGGTCTGCACGAGAACGCAGACCGCTCGCGGCGCACGCACAGCGTGCTGGAGGCGAGTGCGACGGGCCGCGACCTCTACGGGCTGACGCTGCTGGTACCGTCGCCGGCCGGGGCCGCGCTGCCGCAGACGACCCGCATCGACGTGACGGGCTTCACCGTGCTGCGCCTCGACGACGGCGCGCACACCGTGGTCGCCTGGCAGCGCGCCGCCCCGGGCCCGCCGTGGGGAGGAACTCCGGGCGCCGCCGGCAGCGACGGCAGCCTGGCGCTGCTCGATAGCGGCGCCAGCGACGGGCGTCGCATCGCCTGGGCCGAGGAGGCGACGCGTCTGGCGCTGCCCGGTGGCGTTCAGCTGCGCGCCGGCAGCTCCGGCCGACTCGGGCTGCATCTCACGGACACGCTCAGCGAGGTCATCGCCGACGTCGCCGATCCCGCCGTCCGTCTCGCGGGCGTCGCGGCGGCCGGTGCCGCCGACGGCGCCTGCGCCGTGTTGCGCGATGGGGAGGGGCTCCGCCTCGTCCTCGGCGGCGAGCGGCGCGTGCGGCTGCGCGCCGTGGCGGGCAACTCCGCGCCCGCCGCCGATCCGCGTGCCGAGCGCGACGGGGTCATCGTGCCGCCGCAGGTGGTGACGCTCGACGGCATCGCGAGCTGCGACGCCGACGGCGACGCGCTGACGCCGCGCTGGGAACTGGTGTCGGCGCCGGGCGGCAGCGTCTGGTCCTTGGACGGCGCCGACAGCTGGCAGCCGGTGCTGTTCGTCGACCGCCCCGGGCCGTATCGCGTCCGCCTCGTCGTCACCGACGCGCACGGCGCCGCCAGCCGGCCGGCCGAGCTGTTGGTGGTCGGCGGCGAGGCGTGCCTCGACACCATCGACAACGACCTCGACGGGCTGTTCGACGGCGCCGATCCCGACTGCGACGAGGGCGGCAATCACGCGCCGCGCCGGCGTGCCACGATCGCGGCGCTGCGCGCCGAGGTCGGTAGTGTCGCGGTTGCCGATCTCGGCGCCTGGTGGGACGACGCCGACGGCGACGCGCTGACGCGCCTCGCCGCCAGCATCGATCCGCGCGTCGCCACGGCCGCGGTGCAGGGCGAGCAACTCGTCGTGCGCGGCCGCGGCGTCGGGCAGACGCGGGTGCTGGTCGCCGCCGACGACGGCCGTGGCGGCCGCGCCCGCGACGTGATCGCGATCGAGGTCGTGGCGCGGACGACCTGCGTCGCCGACTGCGATAACGACGGCGCCGTCACCATCGACGAGCTGCTCACCGGCGTGACCGTCAGCCTCGGGGCGCCGGCCGAGCGCTGTCTCGCCGCCGACCCCGCCGGCGACGGCGCCGTCAGCATCGCCGACCTGGTGCGCGCCGTCGGCGACGCCCTGCGCGGCTGCGTGGCGCCGGACAGCGATCCGACGCCGGACAACACCGTTGCCGCCGTCGCGGCGCGCGATGCAAGCGACTGGTAACCGGGCGAGCGCGCCGCTACACCGGCGCACGTGTTCGCATCGCTCATCGCCCGCTACGGCTACCTGGCGATCCTGGTCGGCTGCTTTCTCGAGGGCGAGACGATCCTCGTCCTCGGGGGGTTCGCGGCGCACCGGGGATTGCTGTGGCTGCCCGGCGTCATGCTCAGCGCCTTCGTCGGGTCGCTCGCCAGCGACCAGCTCTTCTTCTATCTCGGGCGGCGCCACGGCGCCGCCTTCGTCGCCCGGCGGCCGCGCCTGCAGCCCGGCGTGGCGCGCGCCCGCGCCCTGGTCGAGCGCTACGACACGCTGCTCATCCTCTCGTTCCGTTTCCTGTACGGCCTGCGCAACGTGACGCCGCTGGCGCTCGGCATGAGCGGGGTGAGCGCCCTCAAGTTCACCGCGCTCAACGTCGTCGGCGCGGCGCTCTGGGCAATCGGCGTCGGCCTCCTCGGCTGGTTCGTCGGCAGCGCCGCCAAGCGGCTCCTCGGGCATCTCGAGCGCTACGAACTGCGCGTCGCCGGCGTCATTCTCGCCGTCGGGTTGCTCGCTTGGCTGTGGCGCCGCCGCAGCCAACGTCGCGTCGCCGCGTGACGCTGAGCGCGCTCAGGGGGCCGCGTACAACTGCTGGTAACGGCGCCGATTTCCCAGCACCTTCTTCACGTAGTCGCGCGTCTCGCGAAAGGTGATGCTCTCAACGAACTCGTCCGGCGGCAGGTGTCCGAAGCGCTCCTGCCAGCGCGCGACGGCGGGCTCGCCGCCATTGTAGGCGGCGCAGGCGCGGATCGGATCGCCGCCGTAAAGGCGCAGCAGCTCGCCGAGGTACGCGGTGCCGAGCGCGACGTTGACCTCGGGGTCGTACAGGTGATCGACCGGTGACGCCTCGCCGCGGCCGCGGGCGACGCGCTCGGCGGTGCTCGGCAGCAACTGCATGAGGCCGCGCGCGTCGGCCGGCGAGCGCGCCTCGGGATCGAAGAGGCTCTCCTGACGCGTCAGGGCCGTGACCAGCAGCGGGTCGACGTTCTGCGCGGCTGACTGGCGCGACACCGTCGGCCAGAAGCCGAGCGGATAGAGCAGGGTGGGGTCACTGGCACCGCGCGCCGTGGCGAGGCGGATGGCGTCGCGGTACCCGCCCACCGCTTGATAGGCGCGCGGCAGGGCGGCGGCGACCGCCGCGCTGCCGCCGTCGGCGCGTTCGACGGCGCGCAGCTCGCGACGCGCGTCTGGATGCCGCCCGATCGCCTGCAACTCGCGCGCCCGAGTCCAGTGGTACACGTCGGCGCCGGCCGGGGCCGCCGGTACGTCGAGCGGCGCGGGCGCGGCAGGCGGCTTCGGCGCAGGCGAGGCGCGGCCGAGGCGCTGTTCGGCCAGACCGGCGTAGTAACTGGCGGGTGCCGCCGCCAGCAGCGCCGCGTAGCCGCGCGCGGCCGCGGCGCCGTCGCCGCCGCGCTCGCGGGCGCGTGCCGCCCAATAGGATGCCTCGGGATCGGCCGCCGGTCCACGCCCGCCGGCGGCCTGCTCGAACGCGTCCACGGCGTCCGCCCAGCGGCCCTGCTGGTAGCGGATCCAGCCGATGCGCCAGCGTGCGTCGCGCGCCTGCGGGGCGCCGGGGGCGGTGGCGAGGAGGCGGCGATAGGCGGCGATGGCCGCCTCCTCGCGTCCCTCGCCCTGGTCGATGCGGGCGAGCGCGTAGAGCGCCTCGGGCGCGCCGGCGGCGCCTGGGTAGCGAGCCAGGTAGCCGCGGAACTCGGCGGCCGCCTCGGCATTGCGGTCGCGGTTCCACAGCAGCGTCGCCAGGCGCAGCTGGGCGGCGGCGGCGTCGGGCGACTGCGGATAGCGGCGCGAGATCTCGCGCAGCGTCGCCAGGCTCTCGTCGAAGGCGCCGGCGCCGCGCTCGGCGTCGGCGCGGGCGCGCAGCAGGCGCGGGCTCGGCGCGCTGGCGAGCAGGGTATCGGCCGCGGCGCGCGCGCCGTTGAAGTCGCCTTCGGCGAGATCGAGGCGCAGTTCGCGCTCGAGCGCCTCGCCGCGCGGCGCCAGGTCCGCATGCCGGGCGCGCAACGCCAGGGCGCGCTGTTTCGCGTCACGCGCCAGCGGTGTGCCGGGTGCCGTACGGCGGGCGGCCATGAACGCCGCGTAGGCACCATCGGCGTCGCCGCGGCGTTCGGCGATCGCGCCGAGGGCGAGGTTGGCGGCCATGCGGGTCGCGTCGTCGCCGTCGTCGCGTGCCCGCGTCAGCGCGGCGCTGGCTCTGGCGTCGTCGCCGCGCGCCGCCAGGAGCCGACCGCGCGCCAACTCGGCGCGCGGCAGCAACAGGCTGCGCGGCGCCGTGTCGACCAGTCGCGTCCAGGCGGCGAGGGCGGCGGCCTCGTCGCCCGCCGCGGCGCTGGCGCGCGCCTGGCCGTCGAGGACGTAGTCGTCGAGGTCGCCGTATCCCGACGCCAACGCCGCGAAGCGCGCCCGTGCCGAGACCGGATCACCCGCCGCCAGCGCCTGCTCGGCGGCGATGAACAGCGCTCGCTGCTCGGCGCGCGTGGTCGGTGCCGCGACCGTCGTCGCGGCGGTGTCGGGCGCCGCTGCGGGAGCTGGCGCCGGGCCGGTCGGCCGGCCGCCGCATCCGAGCACGACACAGGCAAGGCCGATGAGCGCCTTTCGCATCGCTCCCCCGTAGCATGCGGCCGGGAAAATGCTGCGGGGTGGAGCGCGCGCCACGGGCGGGTGGGGCCCCGGCGCATTGACATCGCGGGCAAGGTCGTCGAGACCACCCGCATGTCGCTGGTCCTTGCCTCGGCCTCGCCGCGGCGCGCCGCGCTGCTGCGCGAAATCGGCGTCGACTTTGTGGTGCGCGTCTCCGACGTGCCTGAACTGCCCAACCCCGGCGAAGCCCCGGACGCTTTCGCACTGCGCGCCGCCAGCGACAAGGGCGCTGCCATCGCCCGGGTGGCGCCGCGGCACTGGGTGCTGGCGGCCGACACCGTCGTGACCATCGACGGGGCGATCCTCGGCAAGCCTGCCGACGACGCCGACGCCCGCGCGATGCTGCACCGACTCGGCGGCCACACCCACGCCGTGCTGACCGCGGTGGCCCTGTTCGCGCCCGGTGGGCGCCGCGTCGCGGCGCAGGTGGTGCGCAGCGCGGTCGAGTTCCGGCCCCTCGACGCCGCCGAGATCGCCGCCTACGTCGCCGGCGGCGAGCCGGCGGACAAGGCCGGCGCCTACGCCATCCAGGGCGGCGCCGCGGTCTTCGTGCGCCGGGTGGAGGGGTCGGTCACCAACGTCATCGGCCTGCCCATCGACGAGGTGCGGGCGCTGTTCGAGCGGCACGGCCTGATGGCGCGTGGCGCGCCGGCGGGCGGCTGAGCCGTGTCCGACCTCGCCGTCGATCTGGCCGCCAACCTCGCCGCCGTGCGCGCCCGCATCGCCGCCGCGGCGGCGCGCGCCGGGCGCGACGCTTCCGAGGTGCGGCTGATCGCCGTCGCCAAGACCAAGTCGGCGGCAGCGGTGCGTGCCGCGATCGCCGCCGGGGCCACCGACATCGGCGAGAACTACGTCCAGGAGGGCGCCGCCAAGCGCGCCGCCGTCGGCGACGGCGCCTGTTGGCATTTCATCGGCCGCCTGCAGCGCAACAAGGCCGGGCGCGCCGTCGCGGCGTTCGACTACATCCACACCGTCGACAGCGCCGCCCTCGGCGCCGCGCTGGCGCGCCAGGGCGCGGCGCGCGGCCGTGTCGTGCGGGTCCTGGTCGAGGTCCGACTCGGCGGGGAGGCGAGCAAGACCGGCGTTGACCCCGCCGCGCTGCCCGACCTGCTCATCGCACTGCGCGACCCGCACCTCGTCGTCGACGGCCTGATGACCGTGCCGCCGCCGGGTCCACCGGAGGCGACGCGGGTGTTCTTCCGCCAATTGCGCGCCTTGCGCGACGAGGCCGGGCTACGCGAGCTGTCGATGGGCATGAGTGACGATTTCGAGGTCGCGGTGGAGGAGGGCGCCACCATGGTACGCGTCGGGCGAGCGATCTTCGGGGCACGGGAATAGGAGAGTGATGATGGCGGCGAAGAGATTTCAGGTCGGCTTCATCGGCGGCGGCAACATGGCGACGGCGCTGATCAAGGGATTCGTCGCTGCCGGGGTCTGCCGAGCCGGCGAGATCATCGTTGCCGACGTCGACGCGGCCAAGCGTCGCGCGCTGGCGCGGCGGCTGGGGGTCGTCGCCAGCGGCGACAGCGGTGCGGTGGTGCGGGGCGCGCGCGTGGTGGTGTTGGCGGTGAAGCCGCAGATCATGGCGGCGGTGCTCGCGGAGCTGCGGCCGGCGGTGGCGCGGCAGTGTTTCGTCTCCATCGCCGCCGGCTGGCCGACGGTGCGCCTCGAGCAGGAGCTCGGCGGCGCCGCGCGCGTCGTCCGCGTCATGCCCAACACCCCGGCGCTGCTCGGCAAAGGCATGGCGGTCGCGGTGCGCGGCCGGCACGCGACGGCGGCTGACGAGAAGCGCGTGCTGCGTTTGATGCGCACCGTCGGCCGCGCCCGCGCGGTTGGCGACGAGCGCCTGCTCGACGCCGTCACCGGACTGAGCGGCAGCGGTCCCGCCTACGTCTACCTGTTCGCCGAGGCGCTGATCGCCGGCGGGATCGCGGTCGGCCTGGCGCCCGAGGTCGCGCGCGAGCTGGCGTTGCAGACGCTGACCGGCGCCGCCGCCATGCTGCAGGAGAGCGGCGAGAGCCCCGCCGACCTGCGTGCCCAGGTCACCTCTCCCGGCGGCACGACGCTGGCGGGACTCAGCGAGCTCGAGCGCCGCGGCTTCGGCGCCGCGGTGCACGCGGCCGTCGTCGCCGCGACGCGCCGCGCGACGGAGCTGGGGCGGGGCTGATACGGCGGCCCGCCTCGACACGCTTGCGCCCCACCGCCGCCGCCGCTAGCGTCCGCCGCGATGTTCCTCGTCGGCAACCTCTTCAACGGCATCGCCGTGGCGCTCAACGTCGTCCTGACCCTCTATCTGTGGATCGTCATCGCCCGCGCCATCCTCTCGTGGGTGAATCCCGACCCGCGCAACCCGATCGTGCGCTTCCTGTACAACGCCACCGAGCCGGTGCTCTACCGGGTGCGCCGCGCCGTGCCGGACATGGGCGGCATCGACTTCTCGCCGCTGCTGGTGATGCTCGCCGTCTACTTCCTACAGGTGTTTCTGGTCGGCAGCCTGCAGGATGTCGCCTTGCGCCTGCGCTGAGTCGCCGTGCTGACGCTCACGGCGGCGGGCGTGCGGGTGGCGGTGCGCGTCCAGCCCCGTGCCGGGCGCAGCCGGGTGGTCGGGATGCACGGCGCGGTCCTGAATCTGCAGGTGGCGGCCGCGCCGGTGGATGGTGCGGCCAATGACGCGGTCGTCGCGCTGCTGGCGGACTGGCTGGGCGTGTCGCGTCGCGAGGTGTCGGTGGTGCAGGGCCAGCGCGGCCGCGACAAGGTGATCGAGGTCGCCGCCGCCGACCCGCCCGGGCTGGCGGCGCGCATCCGTCTTCTCGCCGAGGGGTCCGTTGACACCCCCCGAGCCCGCCATTAGCCTCGTTCGGGTCCTGCCGGAGGAACAATGCCCATCTACGAGTACGAGTGCGAGAAGTGCGGTGAGTTCGAGGTGACGCAGCGCATCACCGAGGACGCCCTCAAGAAGTGCCCGACGTGCAAGCGCAAGGTCCGCAAGCTGATCTCGAACACTTCGTTCCAGCTCAAGGGCTCCGGCTGGTACATCACCGACTACGGCCGCGGCGGCAAGAAGGACGGCGAATCGAAGGAGGGCGGCAAGGGCGAGTCGGCGGCTGCCGATGCGAAGGCCGAGGGCAAGTCCGAGGCCAAGTCCGAGAGCGCGTCCGAAAGTAAACCCTCGTCCAAGCCGGAGTCAGCGCCCGATAAGCCCGCCAAGAAGAAACCGGCCAAAGCCGCCTGATCGTACACACGCAGAACACTCCGTGTCTGCGTGAGAATCCGCTCCGGCGACCGCCTCCGGCCGCACCCCCCGGCAGCGGCTGGGACCGCGGGCGTCTCGCCTGCAGCGCAGCGGCCGCCCGACCGGTGCGGCGTCAACTTCAGCCAGCGCCGCTCGGCTGCCGGCCATTTCCACCCGAGGCCCTCCCCCTCCGGCGGTGCGCCGAAGCGCGCCAGTTCACGGAGAGGGAGGGTCGCCCTGGGGGGGCTTGTCTGATGTTGTTACGCGGCGCGGCGCGCGCCGAGCTTGCGCTCGAGGTGCGCCACACGCCGGCTGAGGCGCTCGATGTCCGATCCGGTCGCCAGGTCGAGCTGGTCGGCGATGCGCTGCACCACCGCCATCGCCCGACTTTCGAGCGCGCCGAGCCACTTCGTGCTCTCGCGCTCGACCGACCTGAGCGCCCGGTCGCCGCGTCGCTCGAGGCGCGTGACGACGCGTTCGACGCCTTCGGCTACGGTCTCGCTGCGCTGCTCAACCGCCTTGAGTGCCTTGCGTCCGCGCCGCCGCAGGTCGGTCGCCGCCCCGTCCAGCTGATCGCCCAATTCGCGCACCGCCTTGCGTGTTCCAGAGGGGAGCATCGCCATGCTCGCCTTGACGCCGCGGGCCAGAACCTTCTCGGCCTCCGCCTGCGCCTTCGCCACCCGATTGGGGACCGCTGTCAGAACCATCCGTCGCTTCACCACTCGCTTGGCCATCTGTTCTCCTTTTGTTGGACCTTGTCTAACACGCTGCGTCATCGTTCGCAATGCGGTGCGTCATTTCTTCTCGCTGGGCGCGGCGCCGCCGGCGGATATCCGTCCGCGTGCGGCATCGGTCGCCGCGACCGCGCCGTCGTCGGGCGACTGCTGCGATGCCGCTGTCGCCTGCTGACGACCCTCGAACCTCGTCCACATCGGCCGCGCCGGCGGCTGTTGGGCACCCTCTACGGCACCCCGATCAAGCACGACGCGACTGGATTCCGCGCCCGCTCCGATCCGCACGCGGCTGCGATCTTGCCTCACTGGAGTACCCATGGTAGCCCCGAGCTTTCCATCGCCACCCGGCACACGGTCGCATAGCTCAGTTGGTTAGAGCGCCTGCCTCACATGCAGGAGGTCCCTGGTTCGAGCCCAGGTGCGACCACTCCGGATGCTCTTTCGAGTCCGGAACGTTAGGCCCATCAAGGTCGGACTCACAAAACGCAGTTTCCTCGCTTTGTAGCCTAACTGTAGCCAATCTTTCTTCCCCGCGCCTGGAAGCCCCTGTTCTTCGGCGATTTCGGCGCCGCAATCATCACCACGCGCACCAGCCGCGCGAACATCCGCCTCCCCTGGAGGGCGCCGCTCCGTCGGCGCCTGTTGGATGGCGTCACCGCCCCTCGTCACGCCACCGTCCCGCTGCAACGCCTCGCGCTCCATCTCCCCCCGCACGGCACCGACCAGCGCATCCAACTTGTCCGCCGCATCGCGCTGCATCGTCGGCAGCACATGCGAGTACGTGTCGAGCGTGATCGCAATCCGCGAGTGCCCCAGCCGCTCCTGCACCACCTTCGGATGCACGTCCTGCACCAGCAGCAGCGTCGCCGCCGTGTGCCGTAGATCATGGAAGCGAACCTTCGGCAGCCCGGCTTTCTCCAGCAACGGGTCGAACGACTTGCGCCGCAGGTTGCTCTTGCGGATCGGCCCGCCGCGGCTGTCGCAGAACACCCACGTCTGGTCGAAGCCCTTCGCCCGCATCCGCTCCCGATGCTCGACCAGTGCGTCGATCGCGACGCGCGGCAGCGCCACGTGCCGCCGCCCCGCCGCCGTCTTCGGCTCCACCAGCTCCATCTCGCCGGCCACCTCCTGCAGTTGGCGGCGCACGCGCAGCATGCCCGTCTCGAGGTCGATGTCCTCCCAGTGCAGCCCGAGCAACTCGCCCTGGCGCAGGCCTGAGAACACCGCCAGCACGTACAGCGCACGCAGGCGCGACCCCTCCGCGGCGTCGAGCAGCATCAGCACCTGCCGCGGCGTCAGCGGCACGAATCGCTTCGTCGGCGCCGTCGGCCGATCGACGTCGGCGCAGGGGTTGGACGGAATCAGCTTCCAGCGCACCGCCCGCTTCAGCGCCGAGAACAGCCGCGAGTGCACCATCTGGCACTGCCGCGGCGACATACCGTCACGCAGCAGCGACGCGTAGAGTCCCTGCACATGCGCCGGCGTCAGCTTCGCGAGCCGAATGCCGCCGATGTGCGGGATCATGTGCAGGCGCACGAGGCCCTCGTACTGTCGGTACGTGGTGACGCGGATCTTCGGTTTGGCCACGTCCTCGAGCCAGCGCGTCAGATACTGCGCCACCGTGAGCTGCGTCGGCTGCGAGACGCCGCCGTGCAGCGCCTGCGTGTGCAATTCGGTGAGCTGCTTGCGCACTTCCTCCTTGGTCGGCCCGTACACCGTCCGCCGCCGCCGTTTGCCGACGGCGTTCGTCGCGTCTG
Organism: bacterium; assembly: GCA_031401035.1. GTDB lineage: Bacteria > Desulfobacterota > Binatia > HRBIN30 > CADEER01 > JANNRA01. The sequence goes on from JANNRA010000087.1 coordinate 26,168, forward strand.
GACGCCGGACGACCAGCCGCACCTGACCGCGATGGACGAGTTCATGGTCGCGACCCCGAAGACGCGTTTCTCTGGGAGGTCGGCTCCCGCTGGACCTTCCAGACCCCGATCCCCTGCCACGGAAAACTGAACCTGTGGCGCCCCGGCCCCGAGCTGCGTAGCGCGCTGCACCGCGAGCTCTCAGCGCTCGCCGTGCCGCTCGATCACCTATGCGCATGATCCGGGTTGGCGCGCCGTCGCTCTCACGCCAGGAGGTCGCCGACCTCGCGCGGTCCTACATCGACTGCACGTCGCGCCCGGTCTGGGCACTCGAACGTCGCATCTGCGACAGCATTGCCCCGGCCGTCCGCCGCCGCGGTTACTTCACGCGCCACGAACTGCACCAGATCTGTCGCTGGAAGGCGCCTCGGGCGGCCGCCCGCGCCCTCGAGAACTCCGCCTCCTTCGTGCGCGAGACGACGCAGCTCGCCTTGGCCACGAGTTCCGAACGCCTGCGGATCGAAGTGCTGACCCTGCTGCACGGCGTGAAGTGGCCGACCGCGTCCGTCCTGCTCCATTTCGGCGCTGCTGATCCCTGCCGGAAGGGCGGGCTGCGCTACCCGATCCTCGACTTCCGCGCCCTCGAGTCCTTCGACTTTGAGCCGCCGCGCCCGCCCTACGACTTTGACTTCTGGTGGCAGTACACCGAATACTGCCGCGGGCTTGCCAAGCGCTACGACGTGGACAGGCGTACGCTCGACCGCGCCCTCTGGCAGCGCTCGAAGCAGCAGCCCACCCGCAAACGCCAGCAGTTGGATGGATGACGGGGCTCCCGCCATGTCGCCTCCAGGTGGTCGGCCAACGTACCGCTATCGTCCGTGGCCGCCTGTTCGGGCTCGGCCGCCGGCGATGACTCGACGACGCAACGAACCGGAGGATGACATGCCCAAATGGGTCGTAGAGGGAGAACTGGCGCGGACATCACGGCCCGGCTACGCCGGCGAGGTCGGGGAACCCGTTCCGGCAGAGGTGGTCGATGACTGGCTTGCCGACCTGACGGCTGCCGGCATCCGCTCGATCATCTGCCTTCCTGGCCGCCGACCAACTGCATTTCTACGACTCGCTACCCGGCGGTCTCCTATCGCACTACCGGCGGGCGGGGTTCGAGACCGCACACGTCCCCGCCCGCGATCACCAGACCCCAGCCCTTGGGGACACCCACCTCGAACAAGTCTGGGCGGCCTACCAGGAGCTTCCGAAGCCCGTCGTCGTCCATTGCAGCGCCGGCATGGATCGCACCGGCCTGGCGATCAGGCATCTCCAGCAGAAGCTGCGTGAAGCCCGCCATTGAAGGGAAACGCGCTGTCGCAGAAGGGCTGACGCTTCGTCGGTCTCGCTAGTTCACTTCGGCGAACCGGAACACGTTGGAAACGTCGCCCGCGGGCGGTCGGCCGGTGGAGTGGCCAGCGGCAAGCCGGCCGCCCGTCCCCGGCGTTGCGAAGTTGGCGCAGTCGAAGGGTTCACCGGAGACGGTGAGCATCAGTTTGGAGCCGCCTTCGCCCTTCTGGGAAGTGGCGTTGGTTGTGGTGAACGGAAAGATCTGGCGCGGGTTGGTGTAGATGATCTCCGTGCACGGCGCAGTGTCACCGGCCGCGACGAGTTGGTAGTCCACTTGGACCAGCAACTCGCCATTGCCGGGGCCTGCGGGCTGTCCAAGTCCAGTCGTGACCGAGAACGGAAAGCCGACATCGCCCCCCGGCTGAAAACTGACTGTGTCGTAAGCCGTCCCGCCGTCGCAGTCGATGCTGCCCTCACTGCCTTCCGTCTTCATGGCAAAGCAGAGGCGGCTGCCATCGACGATGCTGATCTCGATGTAGGCGTCGCTGCTGAGGGTCAGCGACGCGATGCCGCTCTCGTCCGGCATTCCGAGCCGTAAATTGATCGGGCCTGGACTGAACGAGTTGGCCGCGTTGGTCCCAGTGAGGCCGGAGGTGAACATGCCGGTTCCCGTCTCCTCCGCCGTGCCGAGTAGTTCCCCAGGCGCCACCCAGTAGACTCGCTTCATGCTGCTCGGGACGACTGTCGGCGTCACTGCGAGGGGTGGCGAAGGGGTGCGTGTGACGCTCGGCGTTGGCGACGGCGGGATCTCGCTGACCACATCCACGGCGCCGTCGTTCCCAATTGCCGCCACTTGTTGGTTGGACGCGTCGCGTGCGTCTACGGCCAAGGCCACGACCGGGTAGCGGCCTTGGCTGGCGTTCGCGTTGATCACCGCGGTGCAAGTGTACAGCAGCCCGCCAGGCAGAAGTGGTCCGTTCGAGCGCGAGATGACGGCGCGGACGCGGCGGCAGTCGTCGCCGGAGATGAACAGGCACTGGAAGAGCCCCGTCACGCCGGCGCCGAGCCCAGGGTTGACGGCGCAGTTCGCCCCGCCTCCCGGGATGCGGGCGATGCGCACGGGAGAGAGGTCCTCGAGCTGGATATCATTGCGGGTGAAGGCGACCGCGTGGTCGCGGGGATCGAGCGAGACCGCGATCGTCACCTGGCTGCCCGGTACGCCGACCGCATTGCCGATCGAGATCCGAGCTTCGCTGGTGGAGACGCCGGACCCGGTTGGCGTCGCAGTCGCGGTCCGCGTGCGGGTCTGCGTCGCGGTTCGCGTGTTGTCGCGAGGCAAACTCGGCCCGACAGTTGCCGTGGTGGAGGGGGGTGGCGGAGTCCCGGCCGTCGAGGGAGCGGTCGGACTCGGTGCAGCCAGCGTCGGCGTCGCGGTCGCCGCGGCGACACATCCGAAGAGCGTCGCGTTGATCGCCCGCAACACCTCGTCGATCTCGACCGCCCCGTCCCCGTCCGCGTCGGCCGAAGCACAGCGGTCGAGAGGCAGCGCCCCCAACGCCTGGTTCACCATGGTGAGGACTTCGTCGATCGACAATCGACCGTCGACGTTGCAATCGCCGTAACAGGGACCGCTCGTCGGCGTCGCCGGCGGCGTCCGGCTGTGGGTCGGTGTCGGCGTCGTGCTGGCAGTGACCGACCGCGTCGCTGTCCGCGCCGGCGTTTGCGTCAAAGTGAAGATCGGGGTCGGCAGGTCAGTCGGCCGCCGGCTGGCAGTCAACGTCCTGGTCGCACTCGGCGGCGGTGCGCTCGGGGTGACGGTCGAGGTAGTGGTCGGTTGCGGCGTCGATGTGCGAAGTGCGGTCGCCGTTCTCGTAGGCGTCGGGGGAGCGGGTGGCGCCCCGAGATACAGCCGCCCGCTGCCGAAGCGATTGTCGGCGCCTGACGGACCCATATCGACGGCTCGGCCGAGCAGGAATTGCTCGACCTGATCGACCGTCCACTCGGGATACAGGCCCCTCACCAGCGCCGTGGCGCCTGCGACGTGCGGCGTTGCCGCGGAGGTTCCGTTGAAACCGTGCGCGCCGGCTGCGACGGTGGATACATTCGCGAACGCCGCGATGTCGGGCTTGCGTCGACCACCTGCGGCTTGCCCGCCCGGACCATTGGTCGGTCCTTCGGAGCTGTAGGGCTCCTGCGGGTACGGCGGGTCGACGTCGAGCGCGGCGACGGTAACCGCAGCGTCAGCATCAGCGGGCGAGGACAGGCTGCGTGCGCCAACTTGTTGCCGAAGCGCGAGGCCGGGCAGGGTGACGTCGAAATCCACCGCCCGACTGCCGCTGAATCGCTCTACGGCGAGCCCGTAGCGCGTGGCTGAACCGTAGGTGACGCCGGAGACCACCTCGACTGGAGTCTGGCCCGGCTGTCCGGATTGAGACGAATCGCCTCCAAACCCGGCGTTCTCCCAGAACAGTCCATTCCAGCGCACAACATACAGATCGAGATCCTGATCGACAGCCGCCCAGTCGCTCCAACGGAGGAAAGCGGTGATCTCCTCGCCGGCCCTTCCGATGAAGCACTCGCCTTCCGGCCCAACACAGTTGACGAAGCCGTCGAGGATGAAATCGTGGAAGCCGTCCTTGTCCCGATCGACGAACGGACCACCCCAATGCGATTCCCGGTAGTTGCCCGCCGATGTGGCCCACAGAACTCCCGCGGCACGGCTGGTCGCTACGAGGTCCGGGAGGCGTCCCGTTCCATCGCCGGGGCCCTCGTTGAAGTACGAGATCGATGTCGAGATTACATCGACGCCCTCGTCATCGCGCAGCCACTGCAATGCCTCTTCGAAGTCTATCGGCGTGTTGACACGCGCGAGGAATAGCTCGGCATCAGGTGCGACATCCTGCACGATCTCCGCGCACGCCGTGCCGTGGGCGTCGTCACCTTCAACGTCGTTGCTTCCAATGCCATCGACGAAGCTGCGCGCCGCCACGACACGCGACAACTCCGAGCTCGCCAGCGGGCGATAGCCGAGAAACCCTCCGTCGATGATGCCGACGCGAATTCCTCCTCCTCGCATGCCGGCTGCGTGCCAGGCGGCCGCGTTCATCGCGTCCAGTCCCTCTGAATCCACTGATCCGGCCGCGATCGACTCGAGCGGGCGGGCCTCGACTGGCCGCCTCACATAGAGAACACTCGTGTCCGCGGCGACCGCCTCGAGACTCTCCGGCGCCAGCCACGCCTGCAGCGCCGTGTCGCCGAATCCGCGCCCGGTCACCTCGCCGCCGACGCCCTCGACGGCTCGTACGGCTCTATCGGCGTTCTCGGGCCGAACCGCGATTTCGACCTGTACCCTGCCACGGTCCATCCGGGCGCCCGCCTCCGCTCCAGCCGTGCCGTCTCCCGGACCGAACACCGCCGCGGCCAGGGTCTCGTCGGCAACTGCCTGGAGCAGGGAATCCAGCTTCGGATTGCGCATGCGCTCCGCCAACGGAGGGCGCACCCGCGGGGCCGTCCTCCTGACGAACCCCGTTCCAACGCCGACGGCGCCAAGACCCCTCGGCGGTATCGCCTGCGCAGGCCCCAAAGCCAATCCTAGGACGAGTACAGTCGCGATTGGCCGCAGGAAACGAGGCATGCGTGCTAGCTAACAGCAAGACAGATGCCTGGCCAGGTCAGCGCGGACACTGCCCCCTAATGTGGAAGGTGACCCATACCCTTCGTCAATAAGCGGCCAGTTGCCCCGCCGCCCTTGACGCCGCGCCGATCCGCCGCGCAAGAACGGACCCTTCATGCCAATGTCGCCCCAGCGCTGGGATGAAGAGATGGGGGAGCTGGGCTCCCCCCTGGCACCGATGAGTATACTTATGTGATGGCAGGCCGGCAGCTGCTGGCGGGGGTAATCGACGCCTGGGAACTGACGACGACCGTGCTCCGAGTGCAGGAGCGGCGTGCAGGCGATTGAGACGAGGGTACAAGCAATGCCGCTGCCTTGGACGGTGGCAGGTCAGAGGATCTTCTTGGACGTGAAATTGCCGGACGAGAAGCAGCCGTCATGTATCACGTCGCTCTGGATGAAGATGCCGTTGAGGGCGGTCACAGCGCCGGTCTTCTTGTTGATCGCCGCCGTGCCGCGGATGGTGGCGAACGACCCGGGGCCGAAGCCGACGCTGGCGACGAAGGCGGCCGACGTGGCTTTGGTCAGGTAGTAGTACCCCGTCATCGGGAACGTCGTGCCACCGTCGAACCCGGGCGTCAGCGAGACTGTGAGCTGCGTGCGGCTGTCGATCCGGACCCATAGGTCGACGTTGTTGCGCGCCGTGAATTTGATCGCCGCGCCGTCGCCGCAGTGCTCACTGCCGACGGTTTCGATCTTGAAGACCTCGCCAGGGAAGGCGAGGGCGGTGGCCGGTGGCAACAACAGGGCGGTCAGGAGGATGAGTGTCTTCATGGCTGCCCGACATGCCGCAGGATCTGTCCCTCCGCAAGCGGAATCTGCCTGCCGCGCTGGTGTTGCCAGTCGCTCGTGACCACGGGTGTCAGGCGTTCTGCACCGGCGCTGTACGCCAGCCGTGCGCCGTGCGATCTCCGCTACGCCACCCGCGGGTTTGCACCGCCCGCCGCGATCTGGAACCACGCCCCTTCATGCCGATGTCGCCCGAGCGCTGGAAGATGATCACGCCCTCCGAGTACCCGTGGGAGCGTGAGGCCTTCGACTTCCTGCGCGACGGCCTGCCGGACCACGAACCCTACCGCGCCTGGGTGAACTTCGACTTCGTCGCCGACGACGGCAGCATCCACCAGGTCGATGCGCTGATCGTCACCCCGAAGGGCTTCTACCTGCTGGAGGCGAAGAGCCGCCCCGGCGTCATCGCCGGCGACGCGCACTCGTGGACGTGGACCAACGCCGGTCAGCGCACGACGCGCGACAACCCGCTGGTCGCCACCGACCGCAAGGCGAAGCGCCTGAAGTCGCTGCTCGCCCGCCAGCCGTCGATGAAGAAACACCGCGTCCCGTTCCTGCAGCCGGTGGTTTTCTGCTCCGCACCCGACCAGGAGCTACGCCTCGAACCGCACGCCGGGCGCTGGGTGTTCGCGCGCGACCTCGACGCAAGTGTCCACGAAAACCGAGGGTGCCTGATGCAACATGTTGTACGCTATTCTGGTGTTTCGACGATCCTGCTCGCGGTGGCCTCGGTGATTGGTGGTTGTGCCACGCAGGCGGTGTGGGAGAAGTGGAGCGCACGCGAGGAGATCTCGTCGATCGGTTTGGAGCTGCGGACGTCCCGTCCCGACGACGTGCAGGTTGCCTGGCGAGCGCAGATTTCCGACGGCTCCGACGACGCCGGTCTACTGACGATAAGGCCACAGCTCGCCGATTGCCCGGAGATCGAGGTGCTGGTCGCGCGACATTCCGGTGCGCCGACACTCGTGCCGTCCGAGGAGCAGATGTTCGAAACGCCAACACTGACCACAGCTCGGCCGGTCGATGTGATCTGGTCCGAGGTCCGCGATCCGACGTGCAAGCTGCTTCTCATGTTCCGGCGCAAAGAAACGAACCTCATAACGGTCAGCGCTTCGTGGCAATCTCAGCCCAGTCTCTCTGTCGAATCGATTGGTGCGTCGCGCCAGTCGGCGTGGCTAGCGCTCTTACCTGCGTCGATCGTAGCGGATGTAATCGTGGCGCCTGTGGTCGTATGCGTCTGGATGGGGCCCGATTGTGGGAAGATGATCGACGGCTTCCTTCCCTGATCGACGACGATACCGACACCAGCGATCACGATGACTGAAGCCAGCACACAGCACCTGCACTATTGCGCGCCTGCGCCTGGGCTGGCCGGCCCGGTTGATTGCAGCCCGTCAGCAATCCGTGGCGTGTTCAGGAGTTCTTCGATCTTCTTGCGATAGGCGACGGGCACATTCTCGCGCGCGGCGGACGGAGGATTCAGGAAACTCCCCTCGACCTCTTCCCGTCCCTGCAGTCGGTTCTGTGCGAGGACCGACCCGGTTGAATCCAACACCTCCGCCGACAAGTCAAAATACAGGCTGGTGTTGGTATACGTATCGGCCTTCCACTGACGGACAGTCAGGAAGAGCACGCGCCGCGCCCCGTTCCGCTTGGCCGCCTCCAAGGCGGAATCGCGTGCCGAGACAAGATCCGCACCAACGCTCACGGAGGGCATGCACTGCCATCCGCGTCTCGATAGCGATGCGCATAGCGACGTGGCGACGTCTTGAGCGAGAGGCTGGCCGCTCGCCGTCAGCACGTCGAACGGATTCCCGTACCCGGCGCGCGAGAGGCCGACGAAGTTTGGGGTCTTGTCGCCATCGAGGATGTAGGGCCGTTGGTCCGTGACCGCTACGACGAGTAGTCCCGATCCGGACGCCTCTAGCGCGGGAACGGCATCGTCATATCGGTGCCTGACCCCGAACGCGCACCCGCTGCTGACCGCGGCCATTACGATGTACAACGCCGCCTGTCGTACTCCGCAAAGTATCGCTCCCCTGGCATGGTCTCTCATGAGGCGCTCATAGCGCGTGCCCCAATCCCGAGTCACGAGGTACGTGAATCGGCAGTCCAGAACCGCCGCCTACCGGTCCTCGGTAAAGATCGCTGTTTGCGACATGATTGTAGCCCGCCTCGCCGCCGCCAGTTCGGAACGCATGCGACGAACGGTTCGTAATCCGTCCTTGTCGCAGTGGTGGCGCATCACGGCGTAGCATCGCCAGCGAGTGACCTGCGCCTCAGTGGCGGCGCCGAAGATCGCTACGGCTACCAAAGGCAGCCAGCCGAAGAGCCCGCGTGCGCATGCTGATGCGACAGGAGAAGTACCACGGGGATAGGTGGTCATTCCGTCTGGATCGGCCGTGCGCCGCTGCGAGTCCTCGCGTATTCTCCGTCGTACTCGACGACGGTGTCCCTCGCCTCGGCGAACCCCAGCGGCGCCTCGCCGCGCGCGTAACCGATCGCCCGATAGCCGCGTAGACGCTTCTCGAACATGCGCAGTACCATCGGGCTGGCGCGATCCACGTAGTCGTAGATCCGCACTTCGCTCTTGCCGGGGTGCAGCCGATGCAGCCTTCCCGTGTACTGCACCAGCGTGCCGCGCCACGAGATGGGGAGGGTCAGGAAGAGGGTATCGAGTCGCGCGTCGTCGAAGCCCTCGCCGATGAAGCGCCCAGTTGCCAGGATCAGGCGTTCCTCGTGCGGTCCGATGGCGGCGAGTTGACGCCTGACCTCTCGCTCCTGCCGCGCCCCCATGCCGCCGCGCAGCACGACGAGGTGTCGGGTGAAGCCGGCCAGCCGAGAGGAGAAGAACTCGAGGTGGTCGGTCCGCTCGGTGAGCACAATCGGTGAACGCCCCTCCGCCAGGGCAGTAATCACATCGTCGAGGATGAGCCGATTGCGCGCCTCGTCATGTGCCAGTGCCGCATACAGTCCCTGAATGCCCGCCGCCGGGTTCGCGGGGGCTGCGGCAAATGCCGTCTCGCGAACGATCAGGCGCAGCGTGAACGGACGGCGTGCCGCTTCCTGCCGGGCCGTGACGGCGAAGCGAATCGGGCCAAGCTGCATCTCGCCGATCGGGTGGTGGCCGTCGCGCCGCTCTGCCGTCGCCGTGAGCCCGACAATGTAGCGCGCCTTCGCCTCGGAGAGGACACGCTCGAACGATACCGCCGGGACGTGGTGGCACTCGTCGACGATCACCTGTCCGTACCCCGCGATCACGTCATCCACCGTGCCCTTGCGAACGAGACTCTGAATCATGGCCACATCCAATCGGCCGCTGGGCCGGCGCTTGCCACCGCCGATCCGGCCGATCGCCTTCTCGTCGATGCCCAGGAACAGCGCCAACTGAGCCAGCCACTGATCGAGCAGCGGCCGCCGGTGCACGAGAATGAGCGTTGCGCAGCGGCGTGCGGCCACCAGCGCGACGCCGACCACGGTCTTGCCGACGCCGGGTGGCGCGACAAAGACGCCGATGTCGTGCGCCAGGAGCGCCTGCATCGCGATCGTCTGGACCGGCGTGAGGGTCCCCTGGAAGCGCACATCCAGTGACTCGCCTGCGGCGCGCTGGTCGTCGACGTCCAAGGCGGCGCCATACTCTCGCAGGAGATCGTCGAGCGCGTCCCGGCAGCCTCGGGGCAGCGCAATGTATTGCGGGAGCTCGGTCGCGCAGGCGATGACGCGAGGCGCGGTCGCGGTCGGCAGACGTAGGCGCTGTTTCCGGTAGAATTCAGGATTCTGGAAGGCGGCGAGGCGCTTGATCTGGTCGAGCAGCGCCGACGGGAGGCCGACCTTGTCGACGAAGAGCTGCTGCCCGAGCACCGCGCACACCCGCGCTGGAATCGGGTCGTCGATACGGGCTACGTGCGCCCGCCGCGACGGGGGAGACGCCCACGGCGCCGATTCAGGTTCGGAGGTGGCGGCGCGGACACCGATTACGGTCCCCCGATGACTGGCCTCGAGGGCGATCGATGCCACGGTCGCGGGATCGATGCGGGGCAGCGAGGCAAGGAACGTCCACTGCGCATCGTCCGGATACGGGACGAGGTGATCATCGACGAAGACCGAGTTCGCCAGGCGACGCGGCTCACGCTGCAGCGGCAGCGCGATGAGGTTGCCGAAGCCGCCGCGCGGCAGGGTGTCCTGACTGGGGAACAGACGATCATACGAATCCATGCCGAGTTGGTGGCGCCGCGACATGGTCTCGGTGATGAGGTGGCAGCCCATGCTGCGCGCGGTGGTCGCCGCGACGGGCGCCGAGAAGAAGAACCACACGTGGGCGCCGTTACCCGAGCGGGATCGCTCCACCGCAATCGGAAGTCCGGCGCGCCTCGCGGTCTCGATGAACGCCATCACGTCATCGGCCCATGCCCCCTTGTCGAAGTCGACGGCGAGGAACCAGCATGTGTCGTCCGCGAGCAGCGGATAGACGCCCATGACGTGGCGCCCCTGGAGGTGTGCGAGCACCGCGCCATCATCCACGGGCGCGAACGCCTGACTCGGGCACTCGCCACACTTGATACGCGGCAGGTCGCAGACGCCAGGGCGGAACTTGTTCCGGCAGGCCGGAGCGTAACCGGCCTTGCCGGTCTTCTTGCTGGTGAAGCGGGTGGGAAAGAGGTCCTCGCGCCCACGGAACAGCCGTCGGAACAGCGCCACCTTGTCGGCGGGGGAATGCGGCGCGAGCAGGCTTGTCTCGGAGGGTGTCGAGACCGAGACTTCCGGCCGCTGCTCGACGGCATTCAGTTCGGCTCGCAGCGCCGCCAGGTGGGCGCGAGCCTCCCGATCCTCCCGGGCGAGTCGGGCGAGTGCGAGTTCCTCGGCCGCAATCGCATCGATCAGCGTCTGGCGATCACGACCGCTGCTGCGCGGCGGACGGTACTGCACGATACGCGAGCTCCAGGGGCCGCTGGGTGGCGCGAGATGTCAGTCGTGGCCGGCGACCGTCAGCCCGATACGCTCGGCTGCCGTTCGCATCCGTCGATCGCAGGTGACGACTGCCGCGAGTTTCCGCGCCACAGGCTGCGCGGTCGCCAGGTGGATCGCGTCGAGTGACCCGAGACCTGGTCGCAGGTGCTCCTTCATCGGCGGCGCTTTCGGTAGGTCGTGGTGGTTCGGCGCACGATTGCGACGACGGCGACATGACGACGCTCGGTCAATACGTCGAAGAGGATGCGGTAGTCCCCGACGCGGCGGCGGAAGGCGGCCTCGGCGTTCTTGAGGTGCACGACGTCGCCCGTCAACGGATCGACGCGCATACTGGCGATGGCGGCGTCGATGCGGGCAAAGTCGCGGTCGGGCAGCCTATCGAGCTGCCTTCGCGCGCTTTTGGCGAGGCTGACGCTCCAGGCGTGCGGCGCGCTCGGCTCGATATTGCTCATAGGGGACCGTTTCGCCTGCTGCGACCTCGGCTCGGCCGCGCTTGATGGCGCGGAGTTCCGCGGCGGTCGCCGTGGATTGAGGAACCGGCTTGTCCGTGAGCTGCTTCGGCCGAATGACGATGGTGCCGCGTTCGGCGGTGAGCTCAACGAAGTCGCCAAGGACCAACCCGATCGCCTCGCGCACGGGTTTGGGAATGCTCAGCTGGTGATTGCCGGTGAAACGGGCAATTGCGGTGGGATTGGGCATGGCGAGAGCGTATCGTACAACGGTTGTAATCTTCAATCGCGACGCCGGGGAACGGTTTACGCGTCAGACACCCAGCCAGAGCACTAGATGTCAGCATCTGAATTACAGCTATCGCACTGTAGCCAAACTGTAGCCTAACTGACGGTCAATGACGAAAAACCGCGGACGCTGGCGAAATCACGACCGCGTCGAGTTCTTCGTGAAATCGACAACATAGGGCGTCAGCGGACGTCCGCGAATTTTGCCCCGGAGGCTC
>JANNRA010000088.1:0-2527 GCA_031401035.1 bacterium
CGACGACCGCCGCCGGGGCCGGGATGACCCAGCTCGTCTGGGGCCTGTTCCTGCTCTATTGCCTGGGCCTGCTCACTTTTCTTGGCGGCTACATCGCCGAGCGCTTGCGAGGCGTCGAACGGCGCCTGCGGGCCACCGAGGCGCAGCTCGTACATTCCGAGAAGCTGCGTGCCCTCGGGCAGTTCGTTGCCGGTGTCGCGCACGAGCTCAACAATCCGCTCGCCGTCGTCACCGCCAACCTCGATCACCTGCGCCGTGCGACCCTGGCCATGGGCGAGCATCTCGACGGCTGCGGCACGGCGCCACGCCTTGCCGAATGGCGCGCCGAGTTGCCGGCGGTTCTCGATGATTGCAGCGAGGGCGCCCGCCGGGCGGCGGCGATCGTCGCCGGCTTGCGCGCCTTCGCGCGCGGCGATGCCGAGCCGGTCTGTGTGCCGGTCGACGTCGGCGCGCGTATCGACAGCGCTCTGGCGTTGCTGCGCCACCGGCTGGGCGCCGTGGTCGCCGTACGTCGCGAGGGCGCCCCACTGCCGCCGGTGGAGTGTCGCGCCAGCCAGATCGATCAGGTCCTGCTCAATCTGCTCGCCAACGCCGTCGACGCGCTGCCGAGCGGCGGCACGATTACGGTGCGCACGGCGCGACATGGGACGCGCGCGGAGATCGCCATCGGCGACGACGGCCCGGGCATCGCGCCGGCCCTGCAGGGGCGCGTGTTCGAGCCCTTCTTCACCACCAAGCCCGAAGGGCAGGGCACCGGCCTCGGTCTCAGCGTCTCCTACGGCATCATCGAGCGCCACGGCGGCACCCTGCGCGTCGACTCCACCCCCGGCCGTGGCGCGACCTTCACCATCACCCTGCCGCTGCGCCAGGCGTAAGAGAAACCCCTCAACACGGAGGCACGGAGACGCGGAGTTCGGAGGAGGACTGCGTCAGAACGACATCCAATCAGCGTCTTTGTTCTTCTCTTCCTCCGTGAGTGTCCCTTCCTCCGTGCCTCCGTGTTGAATCTTCTTCTTTTCCGCTGATAATGCTGGCCAACGGCGAGGTGTGGTGATGCGGAGCGCGGGATTGCTGGGTCGGATGGGGCTGTTGGGAGCCCTCCTGTGTGCCCTCTCGGCCCCGGTGCGGGCGGCGGATTTCACCCCGCCGCCGCACCTGCGCGTGCCGGTCGATTTCTGGATCGGCGTCTACGCGGTGTACGGCCGCAACCAGATGCTGATTCATGACAACCTCTACCTCGATCGCGTCTACCGCATCCTCGACTACCGGGAGCTGGCGCGGGACGGGGTCAGCAACGCGCGGATCGACGCGCGCATGAAGAACGACGAGGCGACCGAGAAGGCGCGCGTGCAGGCCATGCTGCGGCGCCTGCACGAGAACGACGATCCGGTCGGACTGAGCGCCGAGGAACTACGTGCGCGGGCGATGTTCGCCGCCGATCCGTCGCCGACCAAGTATCTCGACGCCGCCGCGGCCGAGCGGCTGCGCGGGCAGCGCGGCATCCGCGAGCGCTTCGCGCACGGCATCCAGACCGGGCACGCCTACTTTCCGCAGATGGAAGTTCTCTTTCGGCGCGCCGGCGTGCCGGTGGAGATCACCCGGCTGCCGCTCATCGAGTCGACGTTCAACATGAAGGCCTACTCGAAGGTCGGCGCGGCCGGCGTCTGGCAGTTCATGCCCGGCACGGCGCGCAACTTCATGCGCGTCGGCGACGTCGTCGACGAGCGCCTGGATCCCCTCATCGCGACGCGGGCGGCGGCGCAGTTCATGCGCCAGAACTACGAGAAACTGGGCACCTGGCCGCTGGCGATCAAGGCCTACAACCATGGCCCGGCGGGGATGGCGCGCGCCGTGCGCGATACCGGCACACGCGACATCGCGACGATCATCCGCCGCTACCAGGGGCCGGCGTTCAAGTTCGCCTCGCGCAATTTCTACCCCGGGTTTCTCGCCGCCGTGCACGTCGAACGCAACTACAAGAAATACTTCGGTGACCTCCCCCTGCACGAGCTGGCGCCCACCGAGGATGTCCGGCTCGACGGTCCGACCTCGATCATCTCGGCGGCGCGCTGTGCCGGGGTCGATGCGATCACCCTCGGCGAGCTGAACCCGAGCCTGCTGTCGCCGGCGCGCACCGGGCGCGCGCCGATCCCCGACGGCTTCACCCTGCGCGTCCCGGCCGGACACGGCGCCCAGGCGACGCAGTGCGCCGCCAGCCTGCCGGTCGCCCGCTTCGCGCCGCGCCAGGCGCCGCCCAAGCGCGCCAGTGCTGCGCGCACCCGCGGCGCGCGCGGCCGCACGGTGCACCGGGTGACGCGCGGCCAGACGCTGTCGAGTATCGCGGCGCGCTACGGGTGTTCGGTCGACCAGCTGCGCCGCGGCAATGCCCTGAAGGGCGGCGGCGTGCAGGCCGGGCAGCTGCTCCGCATTCCCCCCTGCTGAAAAGGGGGACGTTGGGGTAAAATTCATGTTCACATTTCAACTTGACTTTTTGGCTAGAATTAGCTTATCTTTGCGCATTATTTCT
>JANNRA010000089.1:0-14550 GCA_031401035.1 bacterium
TCAGCGCGGCTTCGATGCGCGCGCCAACTCCGATCTGCGCAATGCCGCCACCTCCGAGGAAGCCATCTTCGCCACCACCCAGGCCTATGTGCCTTGCACCAGCGGCGGCTGCGAGACGGCGCTGCCGGGCTTCCAGCTCTCCGACACCGTCACCATCACCATGATCGCAGCGGCCGGCGCCAACCCGAGCTTCACCGGCTCCTCGAGCTCGACCAGCGGCTCGGGCCGCACCTTCTCCTACGACAGCACCGCCGGCGGCATGCAGTAAGCCAGACCGTCGCCTCATGGCGTCAGGGGGGAGGGCATAGAGCCCTCCCCCCTTTTTTCGTTCAAGGACGAAAATCGCTGATGACGACCCGGGTCGGCGCCGCTAGCCTGCGAACCGCCATGCAGTTGACCGCGCCGCTTCGAGGTGGAGCCTGGCTCGCCGCACTGGCGCTGCTCACCGCCCTGCTTGCATCCACCGGTACACGGCTCGATCGCCTCGCCGTCGCCGCCGATGTGGACGAGCCGGTCTATCTGCCGCAGGCAGAGTACCTGCGCCCGATGTCGCTCGGCTGGCACAACGCGCTCGCCAACCTGCTGTGGTTCCGCACCATCAGTTACTTCGGGCAGCACTACCGCAGCGATCGCACCTACCCCTGGCTGGCGCACATGTGCGATCTGGTCACCGACCTCGACCCGCGCGCCGAGCACGTGTACCGCTTCGCCGGAGTCATTCTGCCCTGGGAAGCGAACCAGGTGGATGCCGGCATCCGCCTGCTCGAGAAGGGCCTGCGCCAGTTCCCGGACTCGTGGATGCTGCACTACCACCTCGGCTTCCACGCCTACTTCTTCAAGAACGACTATGCCGCGGCGCTGCGCCACCTGCGCCAGGCCATGGCGCTACCCGGCGCGCACCCGGCCATCGCCCGGCTCGCCGCCGTGCTGGCGGCGCAGCAGTACGGGCCGGAGACGACGCTGGCGTTCCTCGACGAGCTGCGCACCGACATCGACTCGGCCGACGTGCGCAACGTGGTGGTCGAGCACATGCGCGAGGCGCGCCTCGCCGCCGATCTGCAGGCGCTCGGCGCCGCCTCGGCCGCCTACCGCGACCGTACCGGCACCGTCGCCGCCACGCCGCAGGCGCTGGTCGCCGCCGGGCTGCTGTCTGTGGTGCCGGCCGATCCCTTCGGCGGCGAATACGTGCTCGACCCGCAGACCGGCGCCGCCCGCTCGAGCACCGGCCGGACGCCCTCGACGCTGCACTCGAGCAAAGTTCGCGAACGCGCCCTGCAGGGCCAGCCCATGCGTGACCTATGAACGTGCACGGTGCGCAACCTATGACCGCGATTCGTGGAGGGCGGCGCCACGTCGGCGCCTGTTGCATCGGGCGGCGGGGACACGTGCCAACCGGCGCCGACGGGGCGGCGCCCTCCAGGGTCGCATCCGCTACGGGGTGGAACACGTGACCGGCCTACCGCTCCCGCAGGGCGACGCGTGGTCTGACCGCGCGGCGACGCCGCCCTCGCCGCTCTCCGGCGTCGAGCCGACGCCGCTCCTCGAGCTGCGGGGCCTGGTCAAGGACTTCCGTCACAATTGGACCATGCGCCGCTTCCGCGCCCTGCACGGCGTCGACCTCGCGGTCCGTCCGGGCGAGATTCTCGGCCTCATCGGCCCCAACGGCGCCGGCAAGACGACGACCTTCAAGTGCATCCTCGGGCTGCTGCGCCCGAGCGGCGGCGCGGTCCTCTTCGGCGGCCAACCGCTCGGCGTCCGCGAGCGTGCCGGCATCGGCTTCCTGCCCGAACAGCCTTACTTCTACGACTACCTGTCGGTCGAGGAGACGCTGTTGCTGTACGCCCACCTCTACGGCCTGCACGGCGGTGCCGCGCGCCGCCGCGTCACCGACACGATCGAGCGCGTACAGCTCGGCCATAAGCGCCGCGCCGCCATGCGCTCGCTGTCGAAGGGCACCGTGCAGCGCGTCGGCATCGCCCAGGCGATTCTCAACCAGCCGCGCCTGCTGATTCTCGACGAGCCGATGTCGGGCCTCGACCCGATCGGCCGTCATGCCATGCGCGAGCTGATCCGCGCCCTGCACGCCGCCGGGACGACGGTCATCTTCTCCTCGCACATCCTCCCCGACGCCGAGGTACTCTGCGACCGCGTCGCCATCCTCACCGCCGGCCGTCTGCGCGAGATCCTCGACCTGCGCGCCGACGGCGACGCGCAGGTCTACCAGCTCAGCGTCGGCGGTCTCGCCGCCGAGACGGTGGCGGCGCTCGAACGCCTCGCCGGCAGCGCCGCCCAGTCGAGCAACCAGGGCGTGCGCGTGCGGCTGCCCGGATCGCACGCCGTCGGCCCCGCCCTCGACCTGGTGCGCGGCGCCGGCGGCTCGGTCGAGAGCCTCATCCCCGTCCACGCCTCCCTCGAGGAACGCTTCCTCGCCCATGCCGGCAAGACCGGACTCGATTGACGACGAGGTGCTGCTGCGATGAGGAAGATCCTGGCCATTGCGCACAACACGGCGCGCGAGGCGATCCGCAATCGGATCCTCTACTCGATCCTGTTCTTCGCCCTGCTGATGGTCGGCATCTCGGCCATCTTCGGCGCCGCCTCGATCGGCGACCAGGTGAAGTACATGAAGGACTTCAGCCTGTTCAGCGTCTCGCTGTTCGGCGTCATCATCGCCATCGTCCTCGGCGTCAACCTGCTGCACCAGGAGCTCGGCAAGAAGACCATCTTCAACATCCTCTCCAAGCCGGTGGCGCGCTGGCAGTTCCTGGTCGGCAAGTTCCTCGGCCTGCTGGCGACGCTGACCCTGGTCGTCGGGGTCATGTCGGCCGGCGTCGTCGGCGGCTTCGCCTGGTTCACCGGCGCCCTCGACTGGGGCCTGGTGCTGGCCTGCGGCACGGCGCTGCTGGAGATCATGGTGGTCATCGCCGTGGCGCTGTTCTTCTCCTCGCTGGTGGTCACACCGTCACTGGCTGGCATGTTCACGGCTGCGACCTTCATCGCCGGCCGCTCCTCGGGCTATCTGCTCTACTTCTTCGGCGACGAGCACGCGCCGAGCCTGCGGGCGCTGGCGACCGGGTTGTACTGGGCGCTGCCGCGCCTCGATCGCTTCGCCATCGCCGACCAACTGGTCTACGGCCAGCTCCTGGCACCCGACGCCCTGCTGGTACTCATCGGCTACGCCGCCACCTACGCCGGCGTCCTGCTGCTGCTCAGCACGGCCCTGTTCTCGCGCCGCGAATTCGTCTGACGGGCCCGCTCTGCACCGCGTCAACGGGGCGCCCTCCAGACGATGGGTCAGCGGGTCGGCGGATCCGCCGCCGGGAGGCGGCCGAGCAGAAGATTGACTTCGACGCTGTCGGGCGCCGCAGCCAGGGCGGCGCGCAGCTCATGCTCTGCCTCCGCGTAGCGCTGCTGCCCGATCAGCGTCAGTGCGAGGTTCTTGCGGAAGTTGATCTCGTACGGTTTCAGACCGGCGGCGGCACGGCTGTGCGTCTCCGCCGCCGCCAGATCGCCCTGGCGATAGCGGATCAGCGCGAGGTTGTTGTGCGCCTCCGCATAACTCGGCCGGCCGCCCAGCGCCGCCTGCAGGAGGGGTGCGGCCTCGAGCAGCCGCTCCTGCGCGATCAGCGCCATGGCGAGGTTGTTGAGCGCCAGCCAGTGGTCCGGGGTGGCGGCGAGCTGATGGCGCCAGAGTGCCTCGCCGTCGCGCCAGACGGCGAGCTGACGGGCGCTGCGCGCCGCCAGACCGATCACCAGCAGCACCGTCAACAAGATTGCTACTCCGGTCCGACGGCGACGCAGCCAGTCCAATCCCAGCGCCGCCAGCAGCAGGCCGCCGATGCTGGCCAGATACAGATGCCGTTCGGCGACGAAGCTCAGCTCGGTGAAGCCGTACGGCAGCAGACCGAGCACCGGCAGCAAGGTGACGACGAAGTGACCGAGACCCCAGTGCGCCAGGGTGCGCGGCCGGCGCAGCCAGGCGAAGGCGGCGACGGCGCCGCAAGCGGCGAGCGGCAGCCACCAGCGCAACGTGGACGGATCGACGTGCCAGCGCGGATGGATGGGCAGCAGGGCGGCCGGCGCGACGAGTTGGCCGGCGTAGAACCACAATGCGGTGGCGGCGATCAACGGCCGCTCGAGCCAGGGAATGGGCGGCGGCTCGGTCTCGGCCAGCAGCGTCAGCGCCGCCGCGCCGGCGGCCAGCACGAACATCGGCGCGACGCGCCGCAGCGCGGCGCGCTGCCAGGTGCCGCAGCGGACGCGGTCGGCGAGCAGCAGCGACAGCGGCAAGGTGACCGTCGCCGTCTTGGCCAGCAGCGCCGCGGCGAAGCACGCCAGCGCCAGCGCATAGGCGCGCTCGCCGCCGCCGTCGCGGTGGCGCAGGAAGGCGAGGAAGGCGCCCAGGTAGAGGACGGCTGACAGGACGTTCTTGCGCTCGGCGACCCAGGCGACCGACTCCACCTGCACCGGATGGACGGCGAACAGCAGCGCCGCGACCAGCGCCGCCCAGGCGGCGGCGCCGAGGGCGCGCAGCACCAGCAGCACCAGCGCCGCGGCGCAGCCGTGCAGCGCCGCGTTGACGGCGTGATAGCCGGCCGGGGCGAACCCCCACAGGCGGTACTCGAGCCAGTAGGTGGTGAAGGTCAGCGGATAGTTCGGAAAGCCGGCCGGCAGCTCGGCGCGCGTCCAGATCTCCGCCAGGCCGTCGAGCCGCGTCACCGCGGCGTTGTCGAGCAGGACGCGGTCGTCGTCCCAGTTGACGAAGCCGGAGCCGAGCGTCGGCAGGTACAGCAGCGCCGCCAACACCCCCAGCAGCGTCGCCTGCACCGCCGCCGGCCAGCCCGCCGGCCCGCTCACCTCGCCGCCCTTCACACCGGCGTTCCTAGTGCAGGCGGATCGGCTTTGCACCCGCCAATCGCGTCGCGATCTACCCGCGTCGATTCCGGCAGCCGGCTCACCGCCCTCAGGCGCCGTTTGCGTCGCCCGGCGCGGCTGGCTAGCTAACGCGGCACCCCGCCATGCTCACTTTCGCCGTCTTCGCCTTCGGCGCCGTTGTCGGCAGTTTCCTGAACGTCTGCATCCACCGCATTCCAAGCGGCGCGTCGATCGCCTTTCCCGCCTCGCACTGTCCGCACTGCCAGACGCCGATCAAGCCCTACGACAACCTACCGATCGTCAGCTACCTGATGTTGCGCGGCCGCTGCCGCGCCTGCGCGACACCGATCTCGCGCCGCTATCCGCTGGTCGAGATGCTCGCCGGCATCGCCGCCGTCGCCGCCATGACGCGCTTCGGCGTCAGCGCTGAGGCGCTGCTCGCCTTCGCCTTCCTCGCCGCGCTGATCGTCATCACCTTCATCGACATCGACCACCAGATCATCCCCGACGCCATCAGCCTGCCCGGCATCTTCGTCGGCTTCGCCGCGGCGCTGATCTGCAACGCCCCCGACCTGGGCAGACCCGACTGGCTCGCCTCGTTGGCCGGTATCCTCCTCGGCGGCGGCCTGCTGTGGGCGGTCGCCGCCGGCTACGAGTGGCTCACCGGCCGTGAGGGCATGGGCGGCGGCGACATCAAGCTGCTGGCCATGATCGGCGCCTTCCTCGGCTGGCGCGCCATTCCCGTCACGCTGTTGATCGCCTCACTGGTCGGCACCGCCATCGGCGTCGGCCTGATGCTGGCGCGCGGCCGCGACACCAAGATGGCCGTCCCCTTCGGCCCCTTCCTCGCCGGCGGCGCCGTCTGCGCCCTCTTCTGGGGCGAGCCGCTCATCGAGTGGTACCTGGCGCTGGCGCGGATGTGATGCGCAGCGGCGCCGATCTGGCCACCCTCAGCGCGCGCACGTGCGGGCACTACGCGCAGCACGCCGAGGACTACCGAGACGGCACGCGCGATCACGACGTCAGCCAGAACGTCGCTGCCCTGCTGGCGCACATCGAGGCGGCGCCGCCGTGCATCATCCTCGACTTCGGCTGCGGGCCGGGGCGCGACCTGGCGACGTTCGCCCGTCTCGGACACACCGCCATCGGCCTCGACGGCGCCGCGCCGTTTATCGCCATGGCCCGCGCCGATACCGGTTGCGAAGTGTGGCAGCAGGATTTCCTCGCCCTCGACCTGCCCGCCGCCCACTTCGACGGCGTCTTCGCCAACGCGACGCTCTTCCACGTACCCAGCCAGGAGCTGCCGCGCGTCCTCGGCGAGCTGCGCGCCGCGCTGCGGCCGCGCGGCGTGCTGTTCAGCTCCAATCCGCACGGACACGACGAGGAGGGCTGGAACGGCCAACGCTTCGGCGCCTACCACCGGCCGGACACCTGGCGCCGCATGGTCGCCGCGGCGGGCTTTGTCGAGCTGGCGCACTACTATCGCCCCGCCGGGCGGCCGCGCATCGAGCAGCCCTGGCTGGCCACGGTCTGGCGCCGCAGCGTCGATGCGTCGACGCCAGCCGGGGAGATAATTGACAGCTAGACCGCCGGGAAATAATTTGCGTGCATGTCACGCCGCCCTCCCGCCTTCACGCTCCTTGAACTGCTCATCGCGCTGGCGCTCGCCGGCGTGCTGATCGGCATCGCCGTACCCGCCCTGAACCGGCCGCGCGAGACTTGGCGCCTGCAGGCGGCGGCCCGGCAGGTGGTGATGGATCTCAAACTGGCGCGCGCCCGCGCCATCGCCAGCGGCACCTCGCAGCGGCTGCGCTTCGCCGTGCCGGGCGCCGCCTACCAGCACGAACGGCAGCGCGCGCCGGGGACCTACGCGGCGAGCGGGCCGGCGACGGCGCTGCCGGACGGCGTCACGGTGGCCGACTGCACGGCGGCCGGCGACGCGGTGAGCTTCCGCCCGCGCGGCCACGCCGCCAGCTTCGGCACCATCACGCTGCGCAACCGCTACGACGAGACGCGTCGGGTGGTGGTCGACATCGCCGGCCGTCTGCGGGTGCAATGATGACGGGACGCGGCTTCACGTTGATCGAAGTCCTGGTCGCCCTGCTGCTCTTCGCCATCGTCGCCACAGCCGTGACCCAGACACTGGTCGCCGCCCAGCAGGCGCGTGCCAGCAGTGCGCGCTGGCAACGCGCCACCGGGCTGGCCGAGGAGCGGCTCGAGCGCCTGCGCGGCGGCGATCGCAGCGAGGACGGCGCGCCGATCGGCCAGTTCACGCGCACCTGGCGCAGCGCCGCGGTCGCCGGCGCGCCGCGCCTCGAGCGCGTCGACGTCGAGGTCGACTGGGACGACCGTGGGCCGCAGCGCCTGACCCTGACGGCGCTGCTGCGGCGGGGCCGCTGATGACCGACCGGCGCGGCTTCTCGCTCGTTGAGGTGCTGGTCAGCCTGGTCGTCCTGGCCGTCTTCGCCGTCGCCATGCACCAGAGCGAGCGCGCCCTGCGCCGCGGCGTGCGCGTCCTCGAGGCGGCAGCGGAAGCGCAGGAGACGGCGCGCCTCGGTGCGCAGCTCATCGCCGGCGACCTGCGCGATGCCGGCTTTTCCCCCGACGGCCGGCTCGGCAACGGTGTGCGGCGGGCCGAGGCCGCGGCGGTGGCGCTGGTGCGCGACCTGAACGGCGACGGCGACAGCGACGATGCCAACGAAGCGGTCGGCTATCGCTACGCCGCGGATCGCCGCAGCCTGATGCGCGTCCTTGGGGCGGCGTCGCCGCAGCCGCTGCTGAACGACGTTCCGGACGGCGGACTGCGCCTCTCCTACTTCGCCGTCGACGGCACGCCGTTGGCCGCCGTCGACGGCCTCGACGTCGGGCAGCGGGCCCGCATCCGCCGCGTTGTGGTGCGCGTGGCGGTGGAGATCGCCCACCCCGATCCGGCCTTCGGCGAGCCGATTCGTGCCCTCGAGGAGGCGACGGTGGTGCTGCGCAATGGCTGAGCGGCGCCGCGCCGAGCGCGGCCAGGCGCTGCTGATTGTGCTCATCGCCATGACCGTCCTGGTGCCCCTGGGCGGCTTCGCGGCCATGCAGGCGCGGCTCGATTTCCTCGTCCAGCACCACGCCCGTGCGGCGAGCGAGACCTTCGCGGTGGCCGAGTCGGGCCTGGAGCACGCGCTCGCCGATCTCGACGCGGATGGACGCTTCGAGCTCCTGCGCGCCGGCCCCGACCGACGCGCCGGTACCGGCGACGATGGCGAGTTCCCGTTCGCCGTCGCGCCGCCGGCCTTCTTTCCGGCGGCGCCGTTCCGCTACGAGGTGCGGGTGACGGAAAGTGGACCCGACGTGGTGGAGATCGTCGCGCGTGGATTTGGGCCGCTGGGCGCGACGCGCGCGGTGGCGGCGGCGGTGCTGCGCGACGCGGTGCCCTACCTGCCGGCAGCGCTGGCCTCGGAAGCGGCCGATCCGCGCCTGGTGCTCGGCGACGGGTGGCGCATCGAAGGGGCCGCGGCGACGGACGGGCAACCGGGCGTGCCGGCGCTGGCGCTGCGCGACGATGCCGTCGCCGAGCGCGTCACGGCGCGGCTCGACGCCGACGAACGCGGTCGGTTGCAGGGCCCGGGCGGACCGCCGAGCCTCGGCGCCGCGGCGGTACCCGACGTGGCCGCGCTGCTGGCGGCCGCGGCGCGCCGGCCGGACGCGCGCCGGCTGGGCAGCGACGTCAGCGGCGCCCTCGGCAGCGGCCTCTTCGTCGCCGACGCGGGGCTGCGCGCCCGCGACCTCAGCGGCAGCGGCATCCTGCTCGTCGACGGCCCGCTCGAGCTCGCCGGAAGCGTCGCGTTCGAGGGCCTGATCGCCGTCGCCGGCGACCTGCGCGTCGCCGATGGCGCCGCCTTCGGACTCGACGGCGCCCTGCTGCAGGGACCCGCCGGCGGCCTCCTCGAGTTGCGCGGCAGCGGCCGGATGCGCTTCGACCGCGACGTCCTCATGCGCCTGGCGGCGGCGTTTCCCGGCCTGTTGCCGCAGCGCGCCCGGGTCACCGGCTGGCGCGAGCTGAGCGAGGCAGCGCGATGAACCCGTCCAGCGACGCGCCACGCGCCCGACCCTCGAAAAAGCGGCTGCGGGGGGCTCTCGACCGTGCTATCTTTCCGTCCCGTCGATGATCACCCCCAGCCGACCAACCCAGTCATGAGCCGCACCATCCTGGTGGTCGACGACAACGTCGACAGCATCATGATTCTGCGCACGATCCTGGAGAACAATGGGTTCAGCGTCGTCTCGGCGCAGAGCGGCCCCGAGGCCCTCGATCTGCTGAGCGGCCAGGTCCCGGACCTGGTGCTGCTCGACGTCATGATGCCCGCCATGAGTGGCTTCGCGGTGCTGGAAACGATCAAGCAGACGCACGCCACCTCGCGCGTACCGGTGATCATGATCACCGCCAAGGTGCAGGACGAAGACGTCATGGTCGGCTACCAGCACGGCGCCGATTACTACATCACCAAGCCCTGCACGGCGAAGCAGCTGCTGTACGGCATCGGCCTGGTGTTGGACCGCCGCGAAGCGGCGAAGGCGTGATGGGCGGGCGCGGCTCCCACCGCGCCGCTTTGGATACGGGGCGGTGGTAGCCGCGCCCTCCACATCGCCCGGCTGATGCTGCTACAGGTCAGCGCATGACGACCGGATGCCTGATTGCCTTCGAGGGACCGGAAGGGGCCGGCAAGTCGACGCAGATCGCCCGCGCCGCGACGGTGCTGCGCGCCGAGGGTCGGCGCGTCGAATTGACCTTCGAACCCGGCGGCACGGTCCTCGGCGCGCGGCTGCGCGAGCTGCTGTTGGCGACCTGCGATGAGCCGCCAGTGCCGCTGGCGGAGCTCTTCCTGTACCTCGCCGACCGCGCCCAGCATGTCGCGCGTGTGATCGCCCCGGCGGTCGCCGCCGGCGCCATCGTGCTCACCGACCGCTTCTCGGCCTCGACCATCGCCTACCAGGGCTACGGACGCGGGCTCGACCTCGACACGGTGACGCGCGCCGACGCCTGGGCGCGCGGCCCGTTGGCGCCGCGCCTGACCGTGCTGCTCGACTGTCCGGTGCGCCTCGGCCTGCAGCGCGCTCGCGGTGACGACCGCTTTCACGCCGAGCACGAGGCCTTCCACGAAGGCGTCCGCGCCGGCTTTCACGCCCAGGCCGCCGCCGCCCCGGCCGCCTGGCGCGTCATCGATGCCACCGCGACGCCGGAGGCGGTGCACGCCGCGGTGCTAACCGCGATCCGGGCTGCCATCCCTGCCCCCGTCCGGCCCGAATGGGCGCCGGCATGAGCCTGCCGGTTGTCTACGGCCACGCCGCCACCTGGGCGCGCTTGACGCGACTGCTCGATGCCGAACGCCTGCCGCACGCGCTGCTCTTCCTCGGTCCGCCCGGTGTCGGCAAGTCGCTCGTCGCCCGGCGCCTTGCCGCCCGCATTGCCTGCAGCGCCGGCGCCGCGGCGCCCTGCGGCGAGTGCGCCGGGTGCCGCCAGGTGGTCGCCGGGTCGCATCCCGACCTGCTGCAGCTCGGCGCCCCGGAGCGCATGGCGGGTCGCAAGGAGACGCGTAAAAAGGAGATCGGCATCGACCAGGCGCGTGAGGTGAAGCGCTTCGCGCAGCTGGCGGCCATCAGCGCGTCGCGCAAGGTGACGATCATCGACGACGCCGACCGCCTGTCCATCGCCGCCCAGAACGCCCTGCTGAAGACCCTCGAAGAACCCCCGGGCCAGGCGCTGCTGGTGCTCATCGCCGCCAGCTCGGGCACCCTGCTCACCACCGTGCGCTCGCGCTGCCAGCGCGTCACCTTCGCGCCGTTGACGCCCGCGGAGGTACGCGCCGCGCTGGTCGACAACGGCGTTGCGGCCGACGAGGCGGCGGCTCTCAGCGCGCCCGCCGAGGGCAGCCCCGGCCGCGCCCTGGCGCTGCGCGCCGCCTGGCAGGAGGCCGATCGGGCCGAAGTGCTCGGACTCCTTGCGGCGCTGGACAGCGGCCGATATGGCTCGGTGCTCGCCATGAGCAAGGGCCTCGGAAAGACCGAACAAGACACCGCAGCACGCCTCGACGGACTGCTCGGCGCCTGCCGTGACGCGGCGCTCGCGGGCGCCGCCGCCGGCGACGCCGACGCCCTCGCCGGCGCGCTGCGCCGCGGTGAGGCGGTGGCGGCGGCACAGCAGACCCTGCGCCGGCGCAACCCGAACCGGGCCCTGCTCACCGAAGCCCTGGCGCTGCGGCTGGCGCGAATCGGAACATCATGAGCGAGACGCTCGAGTACGAGCCGCCCCGGCCGCAGCCGACGGTCAACGTCGTCGGCGTGCAGCTCGGCAGCACCGGCCGCGTACACGACTACGACGCCGGGCACGTGCCGCTGCACCTCGGCGACCGCGTCGTCGTGCAGATCGCGCGGGGCATCGGCCTCGGCGTCGTCGCCGTGCCGCCGTACGCGGTCGACGCGCGCATCGTCGGCGGGCTGCCGCGAGTCGTCAAGCGCGCCGACTCGCGCGAACTGGCGCGCGACGACGCCAACCGCCGCCGCGCCGTCGAGGCGGAGCGCATCTGCCTGCACCGCATCGAAGAGCGGCGCATGCCGATGAAACTGCTCAAGACCGAGCCCGCCTACGACGGCTCGAAGCTCATCTTCTTCTTCTTCTCCGAAGAGCGGGTCGACTTCCGCGAGCTGGTGCGCGACCTCTCGCAGACCCTGCACACGCGCATCGAGATGAAGCAGATCGGCCACCGCGACGAGACCAAGCTGGTCGGCGGCCTCGGGCCCTGCGGACGCGAGCTGTGCTGCTCGAGTTGGCTGAAGGAATTCAGCTCGGTATCGGTGAAAATGGCCAAGGAGCAGGGCCTGTCGCTCAACCCGTCCAAGCTCGCCGGCATGTGCGGCCGCCTGAAGTGCTGCCTGCGCTACGAATACGACACGTACCTCGAACTCGGACGCGAGTTGCCCGGCATCGGCAAAATGGTCGAATCGACCAAGGGCAACGGCGTGGTCGTGCGCCAGAACATCCTCAAGCAGACCGTCATCATCCGCAGCGCCGACGACGGCACCGAGGTCGAGGCGCAGCTGGAGGATCTGGTGGCGAAGAAGGCGGACTGACCCGCCGTGCGCGTCTACGTCACCACCCCGCTGTACTACGTGAATGCCGAGCCGCACCTCGGCCATACCTACACCACCGTCGCCGCCGACACCCTGGCGCGCTGGCATCGCGGGCTCGGCGACGAGGTCATCTTCCTCACCGGCACCGACGAGCACGGCGACAAGATCGTCCAGGCGGCGGCGGCCGCCGGCGTCGAACCGCGCCTCCATGCCGACCGCGTCAGTCAGCTGTTCCGCGACACCTGGGACGCCTGCGGCATCTCCTACGACCACTTCATCCGCACAACCGACGCCTACCACGTCGCCGCGGTGCAGGACGTCCTACGCCGCATGCAGGCTGCCGGCGACATCTACTTCAGCAGCTACGGCGGCCTGTACTGCACCGGCTGCGAACGCTTCCTCACCGAGAAGGAGCTGGTCGGCGGGCTGTGCCCCGATCATCAGACGGCGCCGGCCTACGTCGAGGAGGAGAACTACTTCTTCCGCATGAGCGCCTACCAGCAGCGCCTCGCCGACGAACTCCAGGCACACCCCGAGCGCATCGTGCCGGAGCGCTATCGCAACGAGGTGCTGGCGATGCTGCGCGGCGATGCGCTCGGCGATCTGTGCATCTCGCGCCCGAAGACGCGTCTCACCTGGGGCATCGAGCTCCCCTTCGACGACCGGTATGTCGCCTATGTCTGGTGCGACGCACTGACCAACTACGTCAGCGCCATCCGCCACCTGCACCCCGACGCCTTCGACAGCTGGTGGCCGGAGGCGCAGCACCTGATCGGCAAGGACATCGTCAAGCCGCACGGCGTCTTCTGGCCGACCATGCTGATGAGTGCCGGGCTGCCGCTGTACAAGGGCCTGCGCGTACACGGCTACTGGACGCGCGGCGAGAGCAAGATGTCGAAGAGCCTCGGCAACGTCATCCGGCCGCTCGACATGAAGGCGCGCTACGGCATGGACGCCTTCCGCTACTTCCTGCTGCGCGAGATGGCCTTCGGGCAGGACGCGACGTTCAGCGAGGACGCCTTCATCACCCGTGTCAACGCCGACCTCGCCAACAACCTCGGCAATCTCGTCAGCCGCACGCTGGCCATGCAGCAGCGCTACTTCCAGGGCGTCGTGCAGCCGCTCGGCGACTGGAGCGACGAGGACGGGGCGCTGGCCACCACCTTCGCCGACGCCATCGCCGAGATGCCGGCGTTCGTCGCGCAGCTGGCCTTCCATCGCGCCCTCGAAGCGCTCTGGCGCGCCATCGACGCCGCCAACAAGTACGTCGTCACGACGGCGCCCTACACCCTGGCCAAGCAGCCGACGACGCTGGCGCGCGCCGGCGCCGTCCTGCATCACCTGCTCGAGGCCCTCGCCGTCACCGCCGTCACCCTGGCGCCGTTTCTGCCGGAGACCTCCGCGCGTATCCTGGCGCTGCTCGACCTGCCCGCCGCCGCCGGCCAGCGCCCGTGGGGGGAACGCCTGGCGGACGGGCACGTGACGCAGAAGCCCGAGATCCTCTTCCCGCGCATCGAGACCGAGGCGAAACCCTCCTGATTTTTCACCACGGAGGCACGGAGACACGGAGCCTCCCGGAGCGCCTCCGTGTCTCCGTGCCTCCGTGGTGAATCCTGAATTTCTCATGGCCTGGAAGTCGTTGGATCTGCCGCTCGATCTGCCCACCCTGCCCGCCGGGGTGACGGTGTTCGACTCGCACTGCCATCTCGACATGGACTTCGACGCCGATCGCGACGACGTGCTGGCGCGGGCACGGGCGGCGGGCGTCGGCGGCATGATCACCATCGGCGCCAGCGGCCGCTTCGACGCCAATCGTGCTGCGGTCGCCATCGCCGCGGCGCACGCCGACGTCTACGCCACCGTCGGCGTCCACCCGCACGAGGCGGCGAGCGTCACCGACGCGACGATGGCGGCCCTCGACGCCCTGGCGGGCGAGCCGAAGGTGGTGGCGATCGGCGAGACCGGACTCGATTACCACTACGAGCACTCGCCGCGCCCGGCGCAGCGCCAGGCGTTCGCCCGCTTCATCGACCTGGCGCGACGGCGGCAGCTGCCGTTGTCGGTCCACCTGCGCAGTGCCGACGACGACGCCGTCGCCGTCCTGCGCGACGAGCAGGCGAGCGCGGTGGGCGGCGTCATCCACTGCTTCTCCAGCGACGCCGCCGCGGCGCGGCGCTTTCTCGACCTCGGATTCCACATCTCGTTCAGCGGCATCGTGACCTTCAAGTCCGCCGAGGCGCTGCGCGAGGCGGCGCGCCTGGTGCCGCGCGACCGGCTGTTGGTCGAGACCGACGCGCCGTTCCTGGCACCGATCCCGTTTCGCGGCCGCCGCAACGAACCGGCGTTGGTCGTGACGACGGCGATGCTCCTCGCCGAGGTGCGCGGCGAACCCATCGCCGACCTGGCTGCGGCGACCAACGACAACGCGCGTCGCTTGTTCAGGTTGTAGCGCCGGTCGGGGCTCGCGCCGGAACGTCGAGGTCAACGCCCCTGGAGGGCGCCGCTCCGTCGGCGCCTGTTGGATGGGGCCACCGCGACCTGATGCACCAGGCGCCGACGGGGCGG
>JANNRA010000090.1:0-8087 GCA_031401035.1 bacterium
TCCGTTTCGCCCCAACGTCCCCCTCCCCCCGGCTGCTCCATTGCCCCTGCCGCACATCCGTGGTCAGTTGATAGCTTCCGACGCCCATGCCGCAACTCCACGGAACGGTCCACCCGGATTTCTGGCCGGTCGCACGCGCGCTGACCAAGCAGCTCGGGCGCGGCCCCGGCGGCGCGGCGGTGTGCGTCTATCACCGCGGCGAGAAGGTCGTCGACATCTGGGGCGGCGCCCGCAACGCCGCCGGCGAGCCGTGGCGAGCGGAGACGATGTCGGTGTCGTTCTCCACCACCAAGGGCGTCACGGCGACGGCGCTGCACATCCTCGCCGACCGCGGCCTGGTCGACTACGACGCGCCGGTGGCGTGCTACTGGCCGGAGTTTGCGCAGGCCGGCAAGGAGGCCATCACCGTCCGCCAGCTCCTCAGCCACCAGGCCGGGCTGTACGACATCCGCCACCTGATCGACGACGCGGGGCGCATGCGCGACTGGGAGCACATGACCGACGCGTTGGCGCGCAGCGCGCCGCGCCTGACGCCGGGCTCGGCCAGCGCCTACCACGGCATCACCTTCGGCTGGTTGGTCGGCGAGATCGTGCAGCGCGTCTCCGGCCGCTCCTTCGCGCAGTTCGTGCAGGAGGAGATCGCCGCGCCGCTCGACCTCGACGGCCTCTACATCGGCGCGCCGGCGCAGGCCGCGGCGCACGCCGCCGAGCTGCTGATGCCCGAGCGCGGGCGGCAGCGCATGGCCGCGCTCGGCGAGCGTCTCGACCGCGCGCACCGCCTCGCCGGCTGGGTCGGCGTGCGCTACGACCTGCGGCGCATCGCCGACGCGCTGATCGTCCCCGGCATCATGGACTTTCCGTGGGCGGCACCGGAGACGCTGGCGGCGTCGATCCCCGCCGCCAACGGCCTGTTCACCGCCCGCTCGCTGGCCAAGCTGTACGCCGCCCTGGCCAACGGCGGCTCGTTCAACGGCGTGCGCCTGCTGTCGCCGCGCACTATCGAGCGCGCCACCGAGGTGCAGTCGCGCCGCATCGACCTGGTCGTCCCCTTCCCCATGCACTGGCGCCTCGGCTACCACCGCGCCGCCACCACCGCCGGCACGCCGCCGCGCGGCTTCGGCCACTACGGCTTCGGCGGCTCCGGCGCCTGGGGTGACCCCGACCTCGGCCTCGGCGTCGCCCTGGTGCTCAACAGCGGCATCGGCACGCCGTTCGGCGACCTGCGCACGGCGCAGCTCGGCGGCACCGTGCTGCGCTGCGCGCGGCGGCGCTAGCGCGCTGCATCACACAGATCGATCGCGCCTCCCTCACCGAGGGCGATTCACTTCGTCTGGTCCACGCGCCGACCGCGCGCCGTCTGCCGCGCGTGCTCCGCCAGCACGATCCCCACCGCGATGGCGAGGTTGAGGCTGCGCGTCGCGCCCGACATGGGGATGGTGACCTCGGCGGCACACGCGGCGACGACGGCGGCGGGAATGCCGTGCCCTTCCGAGCCGAAGACGAAGAGATCATCGGCGCGCAGCGCGACATCGAACAGCGACGCCGCCGCGGCCGACGACGACACGGCGAGACAGCGTCCGGCGTGTGCCCCGAGACTCTCCA
Organism: bacterium; assembly: GCA_031401035.1. GTDB lineage: Bacteria > Desulfobacterota > Binatia > HRBIN30 > CADEER01 > JANNRA01. Next base: position 1,603 of record JANNRA010000090.1, read on the forward strand.
CGGGCTCGGCCACCGTCTGCCAGGCGATCTTGAAGAAGGCCCCCGCCGACACGGTGCGCAGGCGCTGCGTGTAGGACTTGCCGTAGCGCGGACGAATGAGGCGATGCGGGTCGAACACGAAGCACGAGGACAGCCCGAAGGCCTCCAACGTGCGCGCGATGACGCAGACGTTGGTGAAGTCCTGCGGCGCGTGCAGGAGGACCTGGGTCATCGGGTCATGGGCCGATGGCGGGCGCGCAGCTGGCCGCGACGCCGGTGCGGTCGATCGCCACTGTGCGCAACGAGCACAGGTCCGGGAGGTGCGGCATCCCGTCGTGGATCTGGTGCCACGGCCGGTCGGCCACACACCCGACCGAATCGGTCGCGGCAACGCCACGCGTCATCTCGTCATCGAGCGTGGATCCCGACTGAATGCACGCGGCATGGTCGGTGGAGCGTAATGTCGGCGGCCGGCTGAACGCAAGGTTACCCTTGGCTCAGGCCCCTCCTGCAGCTCCCTCTCGCGGCGGCTTGCTCCACACGGCGATGCGCGACATAGGGCAGGCAGGCACCGAGCAGGTATGGAGCACCCAGCGACCGTGAAGCCGCCGACCCTCGTCGAGGCCGTGTTCAACCGCTGCTTCGGTTGGCTGGTCGGGGTCGGGCTGGCGCCGGCGAACTTCCATCTGCTGGAGGTACAGGGGCGGAAGAGCGGGCGGATCTTCTCGACGCCGGTCGATCTGCTGCGCCTCGACGGCCAGAGCTACCTGGTGTCGCCGCGCGGCCAGACGCAATGGGTGCGCAACGCACGGGCGAGCGGCGTCGTGACGCTCCGGCAGGGCCGCCGCGCCGAGCGCTATGCGCTGCGGGAGATCGGCGACGAGGCGAAGGCGGCGATTCTCAGGGCCTACCTCGACACCTTCCGACGCCAGGTGCAGCGCTTCTTCCCCGTTCCGGCCGGTTCTCCGGAGGCGGCCTTCGTCCCGCTCGCCGCGCGCTACCCGGCCTTCGCGCTGCGGCTGGAGTCCTGAGACCCCGAGCGGCGTCGCGGATGGGCTCCCACTCCTCGCCGCTGTCGAGCCGCCGCTTCCCCGGTCCGTTCCGGGCGACCGAGGTCGAGGGCGTCAGCCCGACGCGCGACGCCGCCGACGCCGCGCGCTGCGCCGAGCTGCGCGCGCTGCTCGCCACGCACGGCGTGGTCTGCGTGCGCCAGCCGGCGCCGCTCGACGACGCCGGCGCGCGAGCTCTGGCCGGCATGATCGGCCTCATCAAGGACCCGGTCGGCCGCGCCCGCGACGGCAGCGCGCTGCGCTACGGCGAGGATCGCCAGGTCATCGACTCCGGCTTCGTGCTCAGCGAGGAGATCCGCGCCCAGCTCGGCACGCTCTCGCTCGGCGGCGACAGCGTCCGTCCCGGGTTGTTCGAGTTCTTCCACACCGACGATTCGTACACGGAGTGCCCGGCGGCGGCGACGGTCCTGCACGCGCGCGCGCTGCCGCCCAGCGGCGGCGGCGACACCTGCTTCCTCGACATGCGCGCCGCGTTCCAGTCGCTGGCGCCGGCGCTGCGCGCGCGGCTCATCGGCCTGCGCGCCGTGCATGCCTACAACAACCGCGCCGCATTCCCGCCGCGCGCCTCGGCGGCCGGCCCGCTCGAGGCACTCGGCGACGTCGCGCACCCGATCGTCCGCGTCCACCCGATCAACGGCACGCCGGCACTCTACTTCGACCTCGACCGCGCCACCCACATCGAGGGTATGCCCGAAGCGGACGGCCGCGCGCTGCTGCAGTCGCTGCAGGATCACGCCGAGCGCGCCGCGCCTCGCCACGCGCACGCCTGGCGGCCGCACGACGTGCTGATCTGGGACAACGCCGCGGTGCAGCACAGGGCGAGTTCCGACTTCCCGATCGGCGAGGCGCGCCGCTTCTGGCGCTACATGATCGCCGGAGGGCCGCCCGTCGGACTGACCGATCGGGCGACATGAGGCAACCCCGTTGGCTGCGCCGCGCCCTGGCGGCGGCGCTGGTGATGTGTGCGCTCGGTGGCCCGTCCGCCCTGCGCGCCGCGGAGCCGCCGTGCGCGGCGCCGGCCGCTCTCGGGGACGGGTGGGAGGTCGCGCCACCCGCGGCGCAGGGCATCGACGCGCAGGCGCTGTGCGCGACGCTCGCCGCGGCGCTGAACGGCGAGCACAACGTCCACGGCATCGTCGTCGAACGCCACGGGCACCTGGTCGCCGAACGCTACCGGCGCGGACCAGACCGGCCGATCACGGTGCTGTTCGGGCTCTGGAACCCGCTGGCCGGCGAGGTCGACTTCGGCCCGACGACGCCGCATGACGTGCGGTCGATCACCAAGAGCGTCGTCGGCCTGCTGGTCGGCATCGCCATCGAGCGCGGCGCCATCGCCGGCGTCGACACGCCGGTGCTGCGCTTCTACCCGGAGTTCGCCGCCCTGCAGGGCCCGCCGCGCGACGCCATCACGCTCGCGCATCTGCTCAGCATGAGCAGCGGCCTGGACTGGGACGAGGGGGCGCTGCCGAACGACGAGACGCGCCTGTTCTTCAGCCGCGACCCGGTCTGGTTCGTGCTCGATCGCCCGCTGGCCGCGCCGCCGGGGGCGCGCTTCCACTACAACTCGGGCGGCACCACGGTGCTGGCCGACGTGGTGCGGCGCGCCACCGGCACGTCGGTCTCGGCGCTGGCGCGCGCCGAGTTGTTCGCGCCGCTCGGCATCGCCGATTGGGAGTGGGAGACCGACGTGTACGGCCGCGAGCTCGCCTTCGGCGGCCTGCGCCTGCGGCCGCGCGACCTGATGCGGCTCGGCCGCCTGGTGCTCGAGCACGGCCAGTGGCGCGGCCGGCAGGTGGTGCCCGGCGCCTGGGTGGCGGACGCGCTGCGCCCGCACATCGCCACCGGCCTCGGCCCGCCCACCGAGCCGTTCTCGTACGGCTATCAATGGTGGACGGGGCACGTCGCGTGGCGCGGCCAGCGCCTGGCGTGGAGCGCCGGCTTCGGCAACGGCGGCCAGCGCCTGTTCGTGGTCCCGGCGCTCGACCTCGCGGTGGTCGTCACCGCCGGCGAGTACGGCTCGGCGGCGATCGCGCCGGTCGTCCATCAGTTGTTCGGCGACATCGTCGCCGCGGTGCGGGAATGAGCGGGCCGCGGCGCGCCGCCGAGGCGGCGCGCTGAACACGCCGCGATGGCCGCCGCCTCGCTACCCGATCTGCTGCAGCGTACGCACGAGGAACGCGGCGACGAGATCGTCTACCGCTTCGCCAACGGCCTGACGATCTGCGCCGAGGTGTTCTTCAAGGCCGACCGCCTGCGCATCCTGCCGCTCGGGAGCCCGCAGGGCGCGTTGATGAACCACTTGCTGCACTTCCCCGAGGTGCTGCGGGGCGCGCGCGTCTTCGAGCCGTTTGCCGGCTCGGGGGCCCTCGGCTTCATGGCGCTGCGGGCCGGCGCCGCGCAGCTCGCCCTGCTCGACATCAACCCGCGCGCCGCCGACTTCCAACGCCGCAACGCGGCGCTGAACGGCGTCGCCGCCGAGCGCGTCGACATCGTCACCGACGACATCGCGACCTACACGCCGGCGCAGCCGTACGATCTGATTCTCGCCAACCCGCCCTTCGTGCCGACGCCGGACGGCATCGACGGCACCCTCACCTCGAACGGCGGCGCCGACGGCAACCGCTTCGTCGCGCTGCTGCTGGCGCGCCTCGAGGCCCTATTGGCGCCGGACGGCCGGGCGCTGATCTACGTGCTCAACTTCGCCCGCGCCGGCCGGCCGCTGGTCTGCGACCTGCTCGCCGCGCACGTGCGCGACCGCCCGGTCGAGCTCACCCCGGCGCAGATCCGGCCGGTGTCGCTCGACGCCTACGCCAGGGCCTACGAACGCTGCTTTCCGCAGGCCGAAGCGGCCGTGCGGCGCTGGCGCGCCCGCCTCGCCGAGCAGCACGGCAACGACCTGACGCTGTGCCACTACGTCGTCGACGTCGGCGCGCGCGGCGGCGGGCCGGCGACGATCGCGCTGCGCGACAACTTCGCCGAGAAGTTCGGCGCGGCGTTCCTGGTGCCGTCGGAGGCGCCGGACGAGCTGGCGCTGGCGCGCGTGCTCGAAAATGTCGTCGCCGGGTAATGGTCAGGGCATCTCGCTGCGGGCACCGTCTGGCGAGCGTGCCCCTGCCAACGCCGTCCATCCGCGTGACGGGGCAGACGCGCGGTCTGCACCGTTGACAGCAGCCGGCCGGGCATGATCGGCACGGCGCCTGGGGGAGTCTCGGTGCAGCACGTCCTCGTCGAGCACTACTACCGCGCGCCGATCGACCGCGTCTGGGCGCGCTACACCGATCACGTGTCGTGGACCGACTGGGCCGGCCTCGGCTCGGTGCGGCTGGCGAAGCAGGGCGTGCCGACGCCGAACGGGGTCGGCTGCGTGCGCGAGATCTCCAGCGCCGGGGTGAAGGTGTACGAAGAGGTGCTCGAGTTCGAGGCGCCGCATCGCATGACCTACCGGGTGGTGCGCGGCGGCCTGCCGATGGCCGATCATCTCGGCGAGGTGCAGTTCGAGGCGCGCGACGGCGGCACGCGCATCGTCTGGCGCTGCCAGTTTCGCTCGCGCCTCCCGGGCCTCGGCGGGCTGATGCGCCGCTTCATCTCCCGCCTCTTCCGCGGCGCGCTGCGCGGCCTGGAGCGCGACCTCGGGGGCGCATGATCGGCGCCCTGCTCGGCCTGGTCGGTGGACTCGGCCTGCTGCTCTTCGGACTCAAGACCGTCTCCGAGGCGCTGCAGGTGCTCAGCGCCGAGCGCCTGCGCCGGCGCGTCGCCGCCGCCGGCGGCAGCCGCGGCGATCAGGTCGCCGCCGGCCTCATCACCAGCCTGCTGACGCAATCCTCGGCCGCGGCGGCGGTGATGATCGTCAGCTTCGTCAACGCCGGCCTGATGGGCCTGCCGACCGCCGTCGGCGTGCTGATCGGCGCCAACCTCGGCGCCGTCACCGCGGTCTGGCTGCTCGCCCTGCAACTCGGCCAGATCGGCGTCGGCCTGCTCGGCGTCGGCGCCATCGCCCACCTGCTGGCGCAACGCGAGCCGCTGCGCTTCGCCGGCGGGCTGACGATGGGCATCGGCATGCTCTTCGTCGGCGTGCGCTGGATGACGCAAGCGTGGCAGGTGCTCGGCCCCGACGCGCTGCCGGCCTGGCTACTGCACCCGCTCGCCGGCGCCAGCGGCGCCGTGTTGGCGGCGGTGCTGGCCGCTGCACTGGCGGCGGCGCTGCTGCAGTCGGCGACGGCGCTGCTCGGCGTCGCCATCGCGCTCGCCGCCGCCGGCCTGCTGCACCTCGACGGCGCCGCGGCGCTGGTCATCGGCGCCAACCTCGGCAGTTGCGTCACCGTCGCGCGCGCCGCCGGCCCGGCCGTCGCCGACGGCCGCCGCGCCGCGCTCAGCCACGTACTGCTCAACGGCGCCGCCGCCGTGCCGCTGCTGCTGGTCTTTCCGGCCTGGCTCGCCCTGCTGCGGCTGGCGCCGGGCGGCGGTAACGGCACGCTCGCGACGGCCCTGCACGTCGCCCTGGCGCACACGACGTTCAACCTGTTGCTCGCCGGCCTCGGGCTGCTGTTGGCCGCACCGCTGGTCGCCCTGGTCACGCGCGCCGTCGGACCCGCGGCGCGCGAGCGCGTCGGACTGCGCTACCTGCGTCAGAGCGTCGTCGAAGCGCCGGCGCTGGCGATCGAACAGTGCCGCCTCGAGGTGCTGAGTATGGCGGCGATCACCGCCGACGCGCTGCGTCTGACGCGCCAGCTCTTCGCCGACCTGCACACGCCGCAGAGCGAGTTGCGCCGCAGCATCCTCGACCACGAGAAGGCCACCGACGTCGCCCAGCACGAGCTGACGGTGTTTCTCTCGCGCGTCCTCACCGGTGCGCTGAGCGCCGCGCAGAGCGAGGAGTGCCGCGCCCTGGTGCGTGCCGCCGACGAGATCGAGAGCGTCGCCGACTACTGCGAGCGCCTGGCCAACTACCGCCGCCGCCTGGTGCGCGACGGCGTCGGCCTCGACGCCGGCTCGCTCGCCGACCTGCAGCAGTATCTCGACCGCACGCTGGCCTTCTTCGACGAGGTCGCCGACCGCATCCGCCGCCAGGAGACCGGCTGGCTCGAGGCCATCGTCAGCAAGGGGCAGTACCTGGCCGCCGACGCCAACGCCCTGCGCGACACCAACCTGCAGCGCCTCACCAGCCAGCGCCTGTCGCCCGCCGCCGGCATTTTCTTCAACGACATGCTGGTGGCCATGCGCCGCATCCGCAACCACACCATCAACCTGGCCGAGGCGTATCTGGGACGGAAGTGATGTGGAGTGCGGCGCGTCAGCGCCGCTCGCCTGCTGCGGCGCGTCAGCGCCGCTCGCCTGCTGCGGCGCGTCAGCGCCGCTGACGCGGCGCGCCGGACAGCGGCGCTGACGCGCCGCACTGCACACGGGCGTGGACTGGGCTTGCCTTGTGCGTGCGGCGCG
>JANNRA010000091.1:0-8347 GCA_031401035.1 bacterium
GTTCGCCAAGATGACCAATCAAGTGCGTTCTGTCTAAAAATGGCCGGTCTGCTGAGCAATATTCATTTCTGTTGGTTGTAATTAATTTACGCCGCCCCGTCGGCGCCGGTTGCATAGAGGCATCGTGCCCCGGTCCAACAGGCGCCGACGGGGCGGCGCCCTCCAGGAGGTCACGGCGCAAGCCAGGCGGCGATCTCGGCTTCCGACATGCCCAGCGCGCGGGCCGCATGCACGGCGGCGGCGACGGCGCGCTGGCCGCTGGCACCGACGACGTCGCGGCGCACGGGCGGAAAGTCGGGCTCCGTCAGCTCGGCGGCGGAGAAGGTGGCGGCGCCGGCGATCTCCGCCGCCAGAGCGGCGAGCAGTGAGTCGTCGGCGCACAGCCGCACCGCGGCGCCGCGACCGGCCGCCTCGCGGCAGAGCAGGGCGATCTCCTCGCGCATGGTGGCGATGCCATCGAAATCGTCGCGGTAGCTGGCGGTCACCGGCGTCACCAGCACCACATCGGGGCGTGCGATCTCGAGGTGGGCCTGCATGTCGCCGGCGCGGCGCACGCCGAGCTCGAGGACCAGGACGTCGAGCGCCTCGCGCGGTCCATAGGCCGCCCAGGCGGCGCGCCCGAAGGCGGCGGCGACGGCGAGCGGATCGCGCGTGTCGATCTCCAGCCCGAGCACCGCCAACGGCAGGCCGATGGCGGTGTTGTACGACAGCGGGTTGGCGCGGACGCGGAAGCGGCGCGCCAGCAGCTCGGTGCAGGCGCGCTTGAGCACCGTCTGCCCCTGGCTGCCGGTGATGGCGACGACGCGCGGCCGCGTGCGGGCGAGGCGGACGCGCGCCAGGTGGCGCAGCAGGGCGACGCCGCGAGCGCGCAGCGGGTGCGGCGCGCGCACCGCGCCGGCGACCGGCAGGCTGGCCGGCACGGCGACGACCCCGCGCGAGGGGCGGCCGCCGAACCAGGCGTCGAGGCGGTCGAAGGCGAGGTCGACGTCGGCCGCCGGGCGCGCATAGCACAGACGCAGGTGCGCCTCGCCGCTCGGACCGAAGGCGACGCCGGGCACCAGCGCGACGCGCGCCTCGGCCAGCAGGGCGGCGGCGAGGCGGGTCGAGTCGCGTGCCAGCGGCACCGTGTCCTTGACGCGCGGAAAGGCGAAGTACGAGGCGTTCGGCTTCTGATAGTCGAAGACGTGCGACAGCGCGTCGAGGCGCTCGACGACGTGGTCGCGGCGGCGGCGGAACTCGGCCGCGAACTCGGCGATGAACGGCGCGCCCTGTTCGAGCGCCGCCAGGGCGGCGTACTGCGAGATCACCGGCGCGCAGGTGACCAATGCATCGTGCACCGTCAGGACGTCGGCGACGCGCTCGGCCGGGCCGTGCAGGAAGCCGACCCGCCAGCCGGTCATGCCGTAGGCCTTGGAGAACGAGCAGACGCGGATGACGCGCTCGCGCGCCGCCGGATCCATGGCGGCGCTGAAGATCGGCTCGTCGCCGTAGACGAAATCCTTGTAGACCTCGTCGGTGATGACCAGCAGGTCGTGCTCCGCCGCGACGCGCAGCATGCGCTCGGTCTGGGCGCGCGAGAAGACCGTGCCGGTCGGGTTGTTGGGGTTGCACAGCAACAGTGCCCGCGTCTTGCGCCCGACGGCGGCGGCGATGGCGTCGGGATCGAGGTCGAAGTGCGCGTCCTCGTTCAGCGGCACCCAGCGCGGCACGCCGCCGGCGAGACGGATCGCCGGCAGGTACGAGGCATACGTGGGCGAGACCACCAGCACCTCGTCGCCCTCGTCGATGGTCGCCAGCAGCGTCGCGGCGATGGCTTCGATCGAGCCGACGGTGACCAGGATCTCGCGATCCGGATCGTAGCGCATGCCGTCCTGCGCCAGCGCCTCGGCGATCGCCTCGCGCAACACCGGCAGGCCGGGGCTGACCGAGTAGCGCGCGCAGGCGCCCTCCTCCATCCGCTGAATGGCGAAGCGCTTGATCGGCTCGGGCGTGTCGAAGCTCGGGATGCCCTGCGCCAGCGAGACGACGCCGGGAATGCGGCTGGCCTGCAGCTCGACGTCCTTGATCGGCGACAGCGACAGCCCGCGCAGCCGCTCGGCCGAGCGCCCGAGGCGCCGGTCGCGCGCCGGTCGCGCGCCACCGAAGAGCCGGCTCATGGCGCCGCCTCGAGACCGGCGAGATGGGCGATGGCATTGCGGTGCACGGCCCGCCAGCCGGTGCCGTCGTGCGCCAGCTCGTGGATGGAGCCGAGCCCGATATCGAGATCCCGCCGCGCCGCCGCCGGCAGGTCGAGCAACTCGGCCAACGCGACGGCGATGACGCCGCGATGCACCACCAGCAACACCGTCGCATCCGCCGGCGTCCTCAGCAGCCGACGCAGCGCGGTCGCGACGCGGCGCTGGAATGCCTGGCGACACTCGCCGTCCGGGTAGACGAAGCGCTCGGGATCGACCTGCCACTGCGCGAAGTGGTGCGGGTCACGCGCCGCGATCTCCTCCCGCGTCAGGCCCTCCCAGCGGCCGAAGCAGACCTCGTCGAGCGCCGCCAGCGGGTGTGCCGGATGCGCGCCGCGCGTCACCAGCGCGGCGCCGAGGCGGGCCCGCCGCAGGCGACTGGTGTACACCGCGGCGAAGCGCTCGCCGGCCAGCGCCGCGCCGGCGCGGCGCATCTGTTCCTCGCCGAGGCGGCTGAGCGGCACGTCGGTGGACCCATAGTAGCGGATGCTCGACTGGCCGGCGGTCTCGCCGTGGCGCACGAGGAGGAGCCTCATGGCCGCACCGGCCGGATCCCGGGCGACAGGAGCTCGCCACGCACCGCGCCCGGGGTGGCCAGCGGGCTGGCGGCGGCGCCGCGCGCCGGCGTGTTGGTGGTGCCGTCCGGCAGGGCCAGCAGGACGGCGGCGCAGACGATGACGAGGGCGACCACGCCGGCCAGGCAGAGGAGGACGAACGACAGCCCACCGACGCCGTCGGCCCAGCGCACCAGCCACACCGCCAGCGAGCCGACGCCGAAGACGCCGGTCGCCTTGACGCCGAAGATGGTCGCCCGCCAGCGCGCCGGCGTGTAGTGCGCCAGCAGGGTGTTCTCGATCGGCTGCATGCCGAGGCTGAAGAAGACGAAGATGGCCGCGGCGGCGACCAGCGGCACGCCGCCGAGCAGGGTCATGGCGAGCAGGCCGGGCAGGCTGCAGGCGTGGAAGGTCAGATAGAGGCGGCGCAGGTCGCGGCGATCGGCGAGCAGTCCGCCGGTGTATTGGCCGACGGCGCCGAGCAGGTAGGCGGCCGAGGTCGCGGCGCCGTACCACACCGCGCTGACGTGCGCCGCGAAGTAGCCCGGCTGCACCAGCGTGTTGCCGCGATAGCTGACCCCGGCGAGGGTGGCGGCGACGAGCAGGACGATCAACGGGCGCCAGACAAACGGCTGCGCCGGCGCGACCTCGGCGGCGACCGCGTGCAACGGCTCCTGCACATGGAGAAAAGCGCAGGCGACGGCGACGGCGCACATCGCGTAGCCGACGATGCGGTACGTTTCCTGCCAGCCGACCGCCTCGCTGAGCGCCGCGGTGACGACCGGCGTCAGCGCGATACCGGCGCTGCCGAACAGCCCGTTGACGCCGAGGGCGCGGCCGCGCGCGTCGATGGTGCGCGAGATCAGGCCGATGCCGACCGGGTGGTAGATGCTGGCGAAGCCGCCCATCACCGCCAGGCAGACGGTCAGGGCGCGCGGCGAGGTGACCTCGCTCGCCGCCAGCGCCGCGACGCCGAGGCCGAACAGCGAGACGAGCAGCAGCAGGCGCGAGCCGATGCGGTCGGCGAGCATGCCGAACGGCAGCCCGCCGAGGCCGAAGAAGAGGTAGCCGGCGAAGCTCCAGGTCAGCACCTCGTCGAGCGGCAGGTCGCTCTGTCGCGCCAGCGCCACCGCCAGCGTCGGGAACATGAGCTCGAAGAAGTGGGTGGTGAAGTGCCCGACGCCGGTGAGCAGCAGGACGTTGCGCTCGTTGCGCGCCGGCGTCAGCACCATGGACGCGCGGAAGCTACCCGAGCCCCGAGAGGGTCACAAGCGGGGATGTGTACGGTGGCCGCTTCGCCCCAGCGGAGGGCGCGGCTCCCGCCGCACTCAGCGCCGTGCCTGGCGGACCAGGGTCGGGCGGACCGGCGGCGCCGCCGGCTTGGGCTCTTCTGCCGCCGTGCGGTTGATGCGTTCGCGCTCGTCGCGGTGCACGCCGATGGTGCTCACAACGCGCGCCGCATGCAGCGACGCACCCTCGAGGTTGGCCTTGTACATGTAGGCGCCGTCGAGCTGCGCCCCGCCCAGGTCGGCGCCCTGCAGGTGGGCGCCGCCGAGATAGGCACCAGCCAGGTGCGCGCCGCCGAGGTCGGCGCCTTCGAGGTGCGCCTCGACCATGTAGGCGCCGTTCAGGTGCGCCTCGCGCAGATCGGCGCCGCGCAGGTCGGCCTCGACCAGATCGGCGTTGTCGAGACGCGCGCCGCGCAGATCGGCCCCGGCCAGCCGCGCCGCCTGCAGGGTCGCGGTCTCGAGATGCGCCTCGAAGAGGTTGGCGTGTTCGAGATGTACGCCGTTCAGATCGGCGCCGCGCAGGTCGGTGCGGCGCAGATCGAGCCGCACCGGCGCCACGTCGGCGTTCGGCGCCGGCCGGCGCCCGAGCACCGTCAGCACTGCCTGGATATCGGTCGCCAAGCGCGACGGCGGCGGCGTGTCGGGCTGCCAGGCGGCGTGCTCGCGCACGTAGGCACAGAGCACCTCGATGGCCGGCTGCCGTTGCGCGGTCGACTCGGCGGCGACCTGTTCGAGGGCGTAGATGGCGCCCAGCCGAACCTCGAGTCGCTCGTCGGCGAGGTGGCCGACGGCGCGCACGAAGCGCTCGCGACGCTGCGTCTCCTCGGCCAGCCGCACGGCGTCGACGGCAGCGCGCTCGCTCGTCGCGACGCGCCGCCACAGCAACGCCAGGACGATCAGGATGGCGCCGATGCCGAGCAACATCGCGATCGTGTGACGCAGCTGATTCTGCAGTTCGAGCAGCTCCTTCGGCGCCAGGAAGGCGGCCCACGCCGCCGTCTGCCACTGCGGCAGCTGCCACAGCGCCAACACCACCAGGGCGGCGGCAACGGCGGCGGCGGCGATTTGAAACAGTCGGGACATGGGCTTCTTCAACACGGAGACACGGAGGAACGGAGTTCTGAAGGAGTTCTGAACTGAAGACTATCGACGCGCCGCCGCGCGCGGTTGCTGCCGGATGGACCTGGCGCGCGCCTCCCAGGTGGCGGCTTCGGTGTCAGAACTCGTCTTGCGCAGAAAGGCGGCGTAGTTGCTCAGGCTGCCGGCGAGATCGGGGTGCCGCGGACCGAGCAGCCGTTCCTTGATCGCCACCGAGCGCTTGAACAGCGGACCGGCCTCGCCATCGCGCCCCTGCGCCAGGTAGACGGTGAGCAGGTTCGACAGCGCCGCCGCCGTGGCCGGGTGCTCGCCGCCGTGCGCGGATTCGGCGATCGCCAGCGCCCGCCGGCACAACGGCTCGGCGCGCTCGTACTGACCCTGGGCGCGGTAGCCGAGGGCGAGGCTGTGCAACGGCTTGACCAGCGCCGCGTGCTCGACGCCGTGCAGGCGCTCGAGCAGCGCGATGGCGCGCACGAACAGCGGCTCTGCCTCCCCCCAGCGGGCCTGGGCGCGGTAGAGGTCGGCGAGGTCGACCAGAGCGCCGGCGAGACCGAGCGAGTCGGGCGCCTGCCGCTCGGCCCGCTGTACCGCACCGACGAGTAGCTTCTCGGCATCGCCGTGCCGGCCCTCGAGGAACGCCTGCAGCCCGGCGCGCGCCGGCGGCGGCGGTGGGGGAAGGGGCCTGTTGGTCAGGAATCGATGCCAGAAACCGCTGCGCGTGTCATCCATTGCGATACTCCGCCTGTGCCACGCGCCGCGGCGCACCGTCTGGCCCTCGGTGCGCCCCTTGCGTGCCAGAAGTGTTTGGAAGGTCCCGTAGATCTTGCTGTGTTACTTGTTGGCTAACGCCCGCGTGCGCCGGAAGTCAACAAAAAACCCGCTGCCGCCGCTGCGCGCATGCGACATGATCGGCGCCGCCCTGCGGCTTGCCCGGGATGGCAGACGCCCCTACAGTGCGCCGCTCGCGAGGAGGATGCCGATGCCGATGCCGCTGCAAGGAATCCGGGTGATCGACTGGACGATCTGGCAGCAGGGGCCGGTCTGCTCGGCGATGCTCGGCGACCTCGGCGCCGACGTGATCAAGATCGAGGAACGCGTCGGCGGCGATCCCGGCCGCGGCATGACCAAGCTCTGCGGCGTCGATCTCGGCGACCGTCCGAACTTCTACTTCGAGGCCAACAACCGCAACAAGCGCGGCATCACCGTCGACCTGAAGACCAGCGAGGGGCGCGAGATCGTCTACAAGCTCGTCGCCCAGTCCGACGTGTTCGTGCAGAACTTCCGCAAGGGGGTCGCCGAACGCCTCGGGCTCGCTTACGCCGACCTGAAGAAACACAACCCGAAGCTCATCTACGCCACCGCCACCGGCTACGGTCCACACGGACCGGAGAGCGGCGACCCATCGTTCGACCAGCTCGGCCTGGCCCGCTCGGGCATCATGTACGCCGCCGGCGAGCCGGACATGCCGCCGCTGGCCATCGCCGGCGGCATCGCCGACCAGATGGGCGCCATCATGCTCGCCTACGGCGTGCTCGCGGCGCTGGTGGCGCGCGAGCGCTACGGCGTCGGCCAGGCGGTGGACGGCTCGCACCTCGGCAGCATGATGGCGCTGCAGGGTCTGAGCGTCTCGGCGCGCCTGATGTGGGGCTTCGCCATCCCGCGCATGCCGCGCCGGTACCAGGCCAACCCGTTGTGGAACCACTACCAGTGCCAGGACGGACGCTGGATCTGCCTCGGCATGCTGCAGCCCGATCGCTACTGGGCCGACTTCTGCCGCGCCATCGAGCGGCCCGAACTGGCCGCCGACGAGCGCTTCGCCGATCTGCGCGCCCGCGCCGCCAACGCGCCGGCGGCGATCGAGATGCTCGATGCGGTGTTCGCGTCGAAGCCACTCGCCGAGTGGCTGACCATCCTGCGCGCCGGCGGCGACTTCATTTTCTGCCAGGTCAACGCCGTCGACGACCTCCCCGACGATCCCCAGGTGCGCGCCAACGACTATATCGTCGACTTCGACCATCCGCGCTTCGGCCCGACCGAGGTCATCGGCCTGCCCGTCCACCTGAGCGAGACCCCCGGCAGCGTGCGCCTGCCGGCGCCGGAGTTCGGCGAACACACCGAGCTGATCCTCACCGAGCTGCTCGGCTACTCGTGGGAAGAGGTCGCGGCGCTCAAGGACCGCGAGGTGATCTGATGTCCGCGACGCTCGCCACCCGCCTCGCGGCTCTCGAAGGCGCGCATCGCCGCCTGCAGCGGCTCGTCACCTCGCTGGTCCTGGCCCTGGTCCTGGCGCTGCTGGCCACGGCGCTGCTCGCCGCCGGCGACGACGGCGTCATCGCGGGCCGCACGCTCAAGCTGATGGACGCCGCGGGCAAGGTGCGCATCCTCGCCAATGCCGCCAGCGGCCTGAGCTTCCTCGATGACGGCGGCGCGCCGCGCGCCATTCTCGGCCAGGACGCCGCGGGCATGCCCGGCCTGGTGCTCTACGGCGAGAGCAACCGCGCCATCCTCAACGTCAACCACGACGGCCCCGCCCTCGCCTTCACCGGCCCGCGCGGCGCCCTGCGCGCCCTGCTGGCGGTGGTGCGCGGCGACCCGGCACTGGTGCTCTACGCCGACGACGATCGCGAGCGCGCCCAGTTCAGCGTCCGCGCCGGCGCCGGTCAGGCCTCGCTCGCCAGCGCCACCGGCGACATCGCCTGGCGCGCCCCCGGCGGTGTCGCAGAGGGTCCGGCGCCCCCGTGACGCCGCGCCCGTTCTCCTTCACCGGCCGCGTCCGCTCCTTCGCCTACGCGCTGGCGGGCATCGGCCTGATGCTGCGCTCGCAGCACAACGCCTGGATCCACGCCGCGGCGAGCGCGGTGGTGTGCGCCGCCGGCTTCGCGCTCGGCATCTCACGCCTGGAGTGGTGTTGGATCGTCCTCGCGCTGATGGCGGTGTGGAGCGCCGAGGCGCTCAACACCGCCTTCGAGTTCCTCGCCGACGTCGCCTCGCCGGAGTTCCACCCGCTGGTCAAGCACGCCAAGGACGTCGCCGCCGGCGCCGTGCTGCTGGCGGCGATCGGCGCGGCGATCATCGGCCTGTTGGTGCTCGGGCCGCCGCTGCTGGCGCGGCTCGGGCTGTCCGCGCTGCCGGGCGCTGCCGGGGACGTTGGGGCGAAAGTGACACTTCTCGC
>JANNRA010000092.1:0-15807 GCA_031401035.1 bacterium
CCGGCGCTGACGGCTGCGAGCGCGGCGCCGGCCGCGCCCGCAGTGTCCAGCGCCCCGGTCGCCCACGCCGAACGCGGCCTGCGACCGGGCGCCGGCGACAGCGGCGGCGACCTGCGCTGGCGCGCCGAGCTGCGCCAGCGCATCGAGAGCGAGCCGGCGCGCCGCGACTCGGTACCCGTGCGTACCGGCGCGCAGCTGGCGGCGACGGTGGCGCTGCTGCAGGCCAACAGCCTGTTCGCGCGCTGCACGGCGGCGGAGCTCGAGCAGCTCGCCGCCACCGCCTACGCGATGAGCTTCGAGCCCGGCGACCTGCTGTGCAGCGAGGGCGGTGAGTCGCCCGAGTGCTACGTCATCGAGGTCGGCCAGGCCGTCGTCACCATCGCCCGCAAGGGCGTCGGCTCGGTCGGCGAGCACGACGTCGTCGGCGAGCGCGGCGTCCTGCTCGACACCGTGCGCGCCGCCACCGTGACGGCGATGACGCACATGATCACCTACGCCATCTCGCGCGAACGCCTGCGCGCCCTCGTCGCCGGCAACCCGGCGGTGCGCGACTGGATGCTCGCCGAGATGACCCGTCGCTACCCGAAGCTGCAATGAGGTCGAGTCCGCCCCTGGCGCCGCACCCACCGGCGGCCGAATCACGCCGATGACATGCCTCAGGTGCCAAACCGAGAACCTCGCCGACTCCGCCTTCTGCGAGGAGTGTGGTGCGTCGCTGGAGGCCGCCTGTCCCGCCTGCGGCGCCGGTAACCGGCCCGCCGCCAAGTTCTGCCGCAAGTGCCGCGCGCCGCTGGCCACCGGGGCGGCGCCGGCGCCCGACCCGCACGCCCGCACCCCGAAGCACCTCGCCGAGCGCATCCTCACCTCGCGCGCCGCCCTGGAGGGCGAGCGCAAGCAGGTGACGGTGCTGTTCGCCGACGTGAAGGGCTCGATGGACCTCGCCGAGCAGCTCGACCCGGAGGAGTGGAGCGCCATCATGCAGCGCTTCTTCGCTATCTTGTCGGACGGCGTCGAGCGCTTCGAGGGCTTTGTCGACAAGTTCACCGGCGACGGCATCATGGCGCTGTTCGGCGCCCCACTGGCGCACGAGGATCATGCGCGGCGCGCCTGCTACGCGGCGCTGCATCTGCTCGATGGCCTGCGCGCCTACGCCAACGAGCTGCGCCTGCAGCGCGGCCTCAACTTCTCGGCCCGCCTGGGGATCAACTCCGGCGAGGTCATCGTCGGCAAGATCGGCGACGACCTGCGCATGGACTACACGGCGCAGGGGCACACGGTCGGGCTGGCCGCGCGCATGGAGCAGATCGCCGAGCCGGGCAAGGTGTACCTGACGGCGCACACCGCCGCGCAGATCCAGGGCTACTTCGCGCTCGCCGATCTCGGCGCCATGGAGATCAAGGGCGTCCAGGGGGCGCTGCACGTCTACGAGCTGCAGGGGTTGGGGCAGATGCGCACCCGCCTCGACGTCTCGCGCAGCCGCGGCTTCTCGCGCTTCGTCGGCCGCGGCGACGAGATGCAGATGCTCGAGTCGGCGCTGGTGCGGGCCCGCGACGGCCACGCCCAGGTCGTCGGCATCGTCGGCGAGGCGGGCCTCGGCAAGAGCCGCCTGTGCTACGAGTTCCTCGAGCGCTGCCGGGCGCGCGGTCTGATGACCTACGAGACCACCGGCGTCGCGCACGGCGCGGCGATTCCCTTCCTGCCGGTGCTGCGGCTGTTTCGCGCCTTCTTCGGCATCACCGACCAGGACAGCGACGCGACGGCGCGCGAGCGCATCGCCGGCCGCCTGCTGCTGCTCGACGAGCGCCTGCGCGACAGCCTACCGCTGATGTTCGACACCATGGGCGTCGACGACCCGGAGAACCCGGCGCCGCGCATCGATGCGGAAGCGCGCCAGCGGCAGCTGTTCGACATTCTGCGGCGCGTCGTCCAGGCGCGCGGACAGAAGGAGACGACGGTCACCCTGCTCGAGGACCTGCACTGGTTCGACGGTGGCAGCGCGGCGTTCCTCGAGCCGCTGATCGACGCGACGGTCGGCACCCGCGCCCTGATGCTGCTCAACTTCCGTCCCGAGTACCAGGCGGCGTGGATGGGCAAGTCGTACTACCACCAGCTGCCGCTGGCGCCGCTCGGCCCAGAGGCCATCCGCGAGTTGCTCGCCGCGCTGCTCGGCAGCGATGCCAGCACCGCCGGCCTCGCCGAGGTGATCTACGCCCGCACGGCGGGCAATCCGTTCTTCACCGAGGAGGTGGTGCAGAACCTCATCGAGTCGGGGAAACTGCAGGGCAGCAAGGGCGCCTATCGCCTCGTCACGCCGGTCGACCGGGTGGAGGTGCCGAGCTCCGTGCACGCGCTGTTGGCGGCGCGCATCGACCGCCTGGCGGAGCGCGAGAAGGACGTGCTGCAGACCGCCGCGGTGATCGGCCGCGAATTCGACGAGCCAACTCTGGCCGCCGTCGTCGAGCAGGACGCGCCGCAGCTGCGCGAGGCGCTGCAGCACCTCAAGAATGCCGAGTTCGTCTACGAACAGTCGCTCTACCCGGTGGCCGAGTATCTCTTCAAGCATCCGCTGACGCAGGAGGTCGCGCTCGCCTCGCAGCTGCAGGAACGGCGCCGCCGCCTCCACGCCGCCGTGGCGCGGGTCATCGAGGCGGCGCACGCCGACGACCTCGACCAGCAGGCGGCGCTGCTGGCGCACCACTGGGAAGAGGCCGCCGACGCCGCGCAGGCGGTGCGCTGGCATCGCCGCGCCGCCGAGTGGGCCGGCGTCCGCGATCCCATCGAAGGCCTGCGGCACTGGGGCAGGGTGCGCGAGCTGGGCCGCTCACTCGAAGATCACGAGAGCAGAGAGTCGCGGCTGCGGGCCTGCGGCATCATCATGGCAGCCGGCACCTGGCGCCTCGGCATGGGCGCGGAAGAGGCGCGCGCCTGCATGGACGAGACCCGCGCCCTGGCGCAAGAGCTCGGGCGCCCGGGCGTCGTCGCCGCGGCGCTGATCGGCTTCAGCTCGAACACGGGCATGCGCGGTCGGGCCGAGGAGGCTCTCGAGCTCGCCGAGGAAGGCATGCGGATGCTCGACGATGGCATGTCTCTCCACGAGAGGATCTCGGTCCTGGCCGGCCACGCCTACTGGCTCGTGGTTGCCGGCCGGCTGCCGCAGGGGCTCGAGGAGATGGATCACATCGCCGACCTGACGGCCGGAGATCCGCAGACCGGTGGCGAGTTGCTCGGCTACAGCCCGCTGCTCTTCGCAGACTGCATTGCGGCCTATGCTCTGGCGCAGATGGGCCGCTTCGACGACTGTTGGCCGCGCGTCGAGCGCGCCATCCGCACGGCGCGTGAGGAAGGTGCGCGGGAGAACCTCGGCTGGGCCCTCGGAGGGCTCGCCTTCTGCGGCCATTTGGCCCGTGGCAGTTCGCGCGCACCCGTCGGGGACGTCCTCCGCGCGGTCCTCGAGTCGGTGGAGATCGCCGAGGCAACCGGCAGCCAGTATTCAAAACTCGCCGCTGCGAACAACCTGGCGATGGCCTTCTGCGTCAGCGGCGACCACGCCGAGAGCAAAGACCGCTTCGACCACGCGTTGGCGCAGACGCGGGCGGCCGGCACGGCGCTCGAGTGGCAGGGCTTCTACCTCAGCGTGCGCGCCGATGCGCTTCTGGCCCGCGGCGACACCGCTACCGCGATCGCGAGTGCGCGCGATGCGATCGCCGACGCGGATGCCAACGGAGCCTGGTTTCAGGCCGCCATCGCCCGCGCCGCACTGGCCGACGCCCTCGTGGGTGCGAACGCGCCCGCACCCGAGGTCGCCGCCGTGATCGCCGCGGCCCGCGCACTGGTGCACAAGAGCGGCGGCGACTCGCTGCTGCCGCGCCTGCGCGAGGCA
This sequence comes from bacterium, assembly GCA_031401035.1. Taxonomy (GTDB): domain Bacteria; phylum Desulfobacterota; class Binatia; order HRBIN30; family CADEER01; genus JANNRA01. The sequence continues at coordinate 3,881 of JANNRA010000092.1, forward strand.
GAGGCCCGCCTCGCCGGCCGCGCCGACGCGGCGCTGCTGCAGGCGGGGTTGCGCGAGGCCGCGGCCATGTACGACGCCATGGGCGCCCCCGACCCGGCGCAGCGCCTGGCGCAGGAGCTCGCGTCGTGAGCACTGAGCGCATCGCGCTGCCCGAGGGCACCGTCACGGTGCTGTCGATCGACCACGTCGACTCCACCGTGCTCAACCAGCGCCTCGGCGACGCGGCGGCGACGGCCGTGGAGCGCGAGCTGGTGGCCCTCGCCGACGCGGAGGTGGACAGGCATCACGGCGTCTCCCTCAAGGACACCGGCGACGGGATCATGGCGGCGTTCCAGTCGGCGCGCCGCGCCGTCGCCTGCGCCCAGGAGATCCAACGCGCCATCGCGCTGCGCAACCGCCACCGGCCCGAGGTCGCCGTGCAGGTGCGCATCGGCATGCACACCGGCGAGGTGCTGAACGAGGACGGCGGCCTGCACGGGGAGACGCTGATCATCGCCAAGCGCATCGAGGCGGCGGCATCGGCCGGCGCGATCCTCGCCTCCGATACCGTGCGCGGCGTCCTCGGCACGGCGCGCGCCGAGCTCGAGGACCGCGGCGAGTTCGCCCTCAAGGGGATCGACGCACGCTGGCACCTGTGGGAGGTCCCGTGGGCGACCGCCGAGGCCGGCGGCGTCTTGGCCGGGCAGGAGCGGACGCCGTTCGTCGGCCGCGCCCAGGAGCGCACCCGCCTGCTGCGGGTGGTGGAGCGCGCCCGCGCCGGCAACGGCGGCCTGATGCTGATCGGCGGCGAGGCGGGGGTCGGCAAGTCGCGGCTGGTCGAGGAGGCGGCGGCCGAGGCGCGCCGCCTGGGGTTCATGGTGCTGACCGGCCACTGCGTCGATCAGCAGGGGGCGCCGCCCTATCTGCCCACCATCGAGCATCTCGAAGAGGCGGCGCGGCAACGGTCGCCCGAGGGGTTCCGCCAGGCCCTGGGCGAGAACGCGCCCGAAATCGCCAAGCTCATGCCCGGGCTGCGCGTACGCTACAACGACATCCCGGAGCCGGTCTCTCTGCCGCCCGAGCAGGAGCGCCGCTATCTCCTGCACGGCATCGCCGAGTTCGTCGAGCGCAACGCGCGCGCGACGCCACTGCTGCTGGTGTACGAGGACCTGCACTGGGCGGACGACTCGACCCTCTTGCTGGTCCGGCTCCTCGCCCAGCGCGCGGCGCAGATCCCGGTGCTCGCCGTCGGCACCTACCGCGACACCGATCTGAAGCCCGGGCGCCCGCTCGCCGCCGTCCTCCCAGACCTCCTGCGCCAGCGCCTGGCCGAGGAGATCCGCCTCGAGCGCCTCACCGCCGACGGCGTCGCCGCGCTCATCGCCGGCCGCGCCGGCAGTGCGCCGCCACCGCAGTTGGTGGCGCTCGTCTACTCGGAGACCGAGGGCAATCCGTTCTTCGTCGAGGAGGTCTTCCGCCATCTCCACGAGGCGGGCAAGCTGCTCGACGAGGCCGGCCAGTGGCGCGACGGCGTGCAGATCGCCGACACCGAGGTGCCGCGCAGCGTCGGCCTGGTCATCGGCCAGCGCCTCGAACGCGTCAGCGACGACTGCCGCCGCATCCTGACCATCGCGGCGCTGGCAGGGAAGGTCTTCCGCTTCGACCTCCTGATCGCCTTCGAGGGCGTCGCCGAGGACGCCCTCCTGGACGCGATGGAAGAGGCGGCCCGCGCGACGCTGATCGAAGACGTCTCCGTCGGGCGCGAGGCGCGCTACGCCTTCGTCCATGAGCAGATCCGCCAGACGCTGCTCTCGCTGCTCTCCACGGCGCGCCGGCAGCGGCTCCACCTGCGCATGGCCGACGCGATCGAGGCGCTGTACGGACGCGAGGCCGAGGAGTACGCGCCCGACATCGCCTATCACCTGTATCAGGCCGGCGCCGCCGCCCCGGGCGAACGCACCGCGCCGTGGTTGGTGCGCGCCGCCGAGCGGGCGCTCGATGCGCTCGCCTTCGAGGACGCCCTGCGCGACCTCGACGCCGCGCGCACGGTGCTGCCGGCCCATGACGCCGAAGGCGCGGTGCGCGTGCTGCGCCTGCGCGCCCGCGCGCTGCGCGGCCTGGCGCGTCTCGACGAGGCGCTGGCGGCGTTTGCCGAGGCACTGCAGCTCACCCCGGCCGGCGCCGAGCGCGACGCGGTGCTGCAGGCGCGCGCCCGTCTCAAGCTCGATCTCTTCCGCGGCCGCGACGCGCTCGCCGACATCGAGCCCCTGCTCGCCGCCGCGCGGGCGTCCGGCGACCGCGCGCGCGAGATGGAGCTTCTGCTCATGCGCAGCCGCGGCCTCTACATCCGCTCCCTCGACGAGCAGGGATACGCCGAGCAGACGCGCGACGCCTACGCCGAGGCCTACGCGCTGGCGAAGCAGATCGGCGATCGCCGCGCCATGTGTCAGGCGCTCATCCCGACCGGCTGGTTCACCGACTACTGGCAGGAATACCACCAGCAGGCGGTGGCCAACATCGAGGAAGCCTGCGCGCTCGCGGCGGCGCTCGGCGACGAGGAACTCGAGATCGAAGCGGCCTCGGCGCGGCTCAAGCTGCTGACGCTGACCGAGGCAGACGCGGAAGCCGTGTCGCTCCGCCAGCGTCTCGAGGCGCGCCGCGATCCGCTGCGCCTCAAGGAGCATCTCTTCTGGCTCATGTGGCACTACTGGCTGCGCGGCGACTTCGAACGCTGTGCCGTCACGTGCGACGAAGGCATCGCCCTGGCCGAGCAGCTCGGCTCGCCGCCGGTGCAGTACGCCAGCATCAAGGGACTGGCGCTCACCGATCTCGGCCGCTTCGACGACGCCTGGGCGTCGTTGCAACAGGAGGTGGCGGACGATGGCCATCCGTTCGGACGCTGCATGCGCGAGTTCGGCGTTGCCGCGTGGCTGTTGGCGCTCGGCGCGCTCGATCGCGCCGAGATCGTCGGCCGGGAAGTCCTGGCGGAAGCCGGGCGGCTGTCGCGAACGTGGATGCAGCGCGGCATGATCGACCTGCTGACGGTGGTCGCGGCGCGGCGCGGCGCCGCCGGCGCCGACCTCGCGGACTGGGTGTCGCAGACGAGTGCGGCGATCGGCTTGCATGCGTCGCCGCTCGCCGCCACCGAAGCGGCCCTGGCGCGCGGTGAGTTCGCGCACGCGCTGGCGGCCGCCGATCAGGTGGCGCAGGGCGCCGGACATCAGGGACAGCGGCGCGGCCGTCTGATCGCCCTCGAATGGGGGTTGCAGGCCCGCGCCGGTCTGCAGCGCTGGGACGAGATCCTGGCGCGCGCCGACGCCGCGATCGACGAAGCCGAGGCGAAGCACTTCCGCACCCGCCTGTGGCGCATGCTGGCGTGGCGCGCGCGCGCCCGCGCGGCGACGGGAGATGCGCCGGGCGCACGCGACGACCGCACCGCGGCCGCCGCGCTGCTCGACGACATGACCCGCCGCATTGCCGACCCCGCGCTGCGCGCGGCGTTCGAGGCCGACGCCCTGGTCGCCGAGGTGCGGCAGCGATGACGGCGATGCTGCGACCGGGTCTGCCGCACGAGGTCGGCATGCTGCCCGCGCGCGTCGCCAGCGCGCGCGAGCTATGTGCCGGCTGGGTGCGGGACGGACACACGCCCACCCTCAGCGTCTGCGTCGCGCGCCGCGGCGTGGTCGTGCTGCGCGAGGCGTGGGGCGTCCTCGGACCCGAGCCCGGCGCGGCGCCCCTAGCGCTCGACTCGATCTTCCCGATGTGTTCGGTGACCAAACCGATCACCGCGACGCTGGTGATGCAGCTCGTCGAGGACGGCCTCCTCGGGCTCAACCGCCCGGTCGTCGACTACCTTCCCGAGATCACCGGCGAGGGCGCCGGCGAGATCCTGGTCCACCATCTCCTCACCCACACCAGCGGCTATCCCTGGGGGCTGCCGTTCGACGCCGTGACGGCACGCCATGTCGCGAAGCGGACGAAGGCCGGCTTCCAGCTGCCGCCCTGCCCGCCGTGGCGCCACCCGGAAAATCACTTCGCCCTCTGCCTGCACTGGGACACGCCTCGCGTGGCGGCGCCCGGCGAGGTGATGATCTACTCGAACCACAACTATCTCCTGCTCGGCGAGATCGTCACCCGACTCACCGCGCGACCCATCGAGGAGCTGGCGCGCGAGCGCATCTTCGCGCCGCTCGGTATGGACTCGAGCTCGTACGTGTTGCCGGCGGCCGACCGCCAGCGCGCCGTCCGTCGCGCCTCGGGGCTGCCCCTCGCCGATCCCATTCCCGCGATGCTCTGGCTCGGAGTCGGTTCGCCGGAACACCAGGCGACGCCGAACCCCGGCGGCGGCATGTTCTCGACCCCGCACGACATGACGGTGTTCGGGCAGATGATCCTCAACCGCGGCCGCTACGGCGACGCCCGCATCCTCTCGCCCGCCGCGGTGGCGGCGATGACGCGCAACCAGATCCCCGGCGTGCGCGCGCGGCTGGTCAACCTCGAGGCCGAGCATGCCTCGTGGGGATACGGCTGGGCCGTAGCGTCGCCGACCAAGTGGAAGTATTTCGACGGCAGCCTGCCCGCGCTCGGGGCGCTCTGCCACCCGGGCGCCGGCGGCGTCGCCTTCTGGATCGATCGCGAGCGCGAGCTGGTCGGCGCCTACTTCGAGGTCACCACCCGCATCACCGAGCGCTTCGAGCAGGTGTGGAACTTCGACCTCTTCCAGAACGCGATCACGGCGGCGGTGGAGGACTGATGCAGCTACGACAGCAAGCGTCCCAAATGACGCCGATGCGAGCGTCGGGAGAATGAGCGATCGGGGGCTGGGACGTGTCGGTTGAAATCCATGGCTTCTGCGAGGCTCGTTTTCTGCCGCTGCGCGACGCCTGCCTGGCCAATTTCGCCGATGGGCTCGAGATCGGTGCGTCCCTGGCCCTGACGCACCGTGGACGTGTGGTCGTCGATCTGTGGGCCGGGCACGTCGATGCGGGGCGGACCTGCCCCTGGCAGAAGGACACGATCGTCCTGGTGACATCGACGACCAAGATCGTCATGTCCATCGCCGCATGGATCGTCATCGACCGCGGATTGCTCGATCTCGATGCGCCGGTGGCGCGCTACTGGCCCGAGTTCGCGCAGGGTGGCAAGGCGGCGGTCACCGTGCGCGATGTCTTCACGCACCAGGCCGGCGTGCCCGGACTGGACCCGCCCGTCTCTCTGGCCACGGCCTGCGACTGGAGCGCGATGACGACGCGGATCGCGGCGGAGCCGCACTGGTTCGGCGGCGAGCGACGCGTCTGCTATCACCTGCATACCTTCGGTTATCTCCTCGGCGAACTGATCCGTCGCGTCGATGGGCGCCGGCCAGCGCAGTTCGTGCGCGAGGAGATCGCCCAGAAGGCCGGCGTAGATTTCCAGATCGGCCTCTCGGAGATGTCCGACCTCCAGCGTATGGCGATTCCGCAGATTCCGCCGGGCGCGTTCGAACAGGAGGGCATCGCTGCGAAGCTGTACGACACCATCCATCTCGCGGATCTCGGATCCCTGGAATCGCTCGCCGCCGAAATGCCGAGCTCCAATGGCTATACAAACGGCCGGGCGATCGCCCGGGCGTGCGCGCTCGTCGCCAACGGCGGCGCCCTCGACGGCGTGCGCTTCCTGTCCGCGCCGACGATCGCCGCAGCAGGCGCGGAGCAAGCCTATGGGCGGTGCCCCTATCTCGGGTGGATCAAACTCGGTCTTGGCTTGGGGATTCACAGCAGGGAATTCCCCGCGCCCTCGCCAACGAGCATGCACTGGGGCGGGTTTGGCGGGTCGATGGGTCTCATGGACCCGCGCGCCGGCGTCAGCTTCGGCTATGCGCCGAACAATTTCGTCGTTCCGCCGGTGACCAACGGTCAATTGGAACCTGACCTGCGGCAGCAGCGGTTCCACCGCGTCCTGGTCGACCTGTTGCCCACCCTGTGCTCAGACGTCGCCGCCGCGGCGGTGGAGGACTGAGATGGCGCTGCGACACGGCGCGCCGGATGAGGTGGGCATGCTGCCCGAGCGCGTCGCGCGCGCGCGCGACCTCTGCGCGGGCTGGGTCCGGGACGGCCATACGCCGACCCTCGGCGTCTGCGTGGCGCGACGCGGAGTGATCGTCCTGCACGAAGCGTTTGGCGTCCTCGGTCCGGGACCCGACTCGCCGCCGCTGGCGCGCAACGCGCTGTTTCCGGTCATGTCGCTCACCAAGCCGATCACCGCGACGCTCGTCATGCAGCTCGTCGAGGATGGGCTGCTGGGATTGAATCGCCCGGCGAAGGACTACCTGCCCGAGATCTCCGGCGAGGGCAGCGAGGAGATCCTGGTCCACCACCTGCTGACGCACACCAGCGGCTACCCGTTTCTCATCGATCCGCCATGGATCGAGCACCGGGCGAAGAAGCTGGCGGCGCAGTTCGTCGTGCCGCCGTGTCCCGAGGGCCAGCATCCGCTCGTGCACGAGGAGCTGTCGCTGTTCTGGGACGCCCCGCGCGTCGCCGGCGTTGGCGAGGTCATGGTCTACTCCAACCACAACTACGCGCTCCTCGGCGAGATCGTCCGGCGCCTCTCCGGCCGCGGGCTCGAGGCGCAGGCGCGCCAACGTCTCTTCGCTCCGCTCGGCATGGACGACAGCTACTATGTCGTGCCCGCGTCGGAGTCGGTGCGGGTCGTGCAGCGCGCCGCCGCCATCCCGTTCGGCGACCCCGACCACCCGCTCTTTCCCTGCATCGGCGCCCGCCAGTTCCAGGAGACGCCCAACGCCGCAGCGGGCATGTTCTCGACGCCGCTCGACATGGTGAGCTTCGGGCAGATGTTCCTGAACCGCGGCCGTTACGGTGAGGCCCGCGTTCTCTCGCCCGCCGCGGTGGTGGCGATGACGCGCGACCAGGTGCCCGGCCTCGGCGCGCACCTGCTCAACCGGGTCATGGCTCGCGCCTCGTGGGGCTACGGCTGGCAGATCACCTCGCCCACCAAGTGGAAGTACTTCGACGGCAGCCTGCAGCCGCTGGGGGTGTTTGGCCACCCCGGCGCCGGCGGCGTCAACTACTGGATCGATCGAGAGCACGAACTGGTCGGTGCCTACTTCGAGGTGACCACGCGCGTGAACGCGGACTACAACCTCCTGTGGAACTTCGACCTCTTCCAGAACGCGATCACCGCCGCGGTGGATGACTGATGGCGCTCGACGCGAAGACCTGCACGGCCTGCCAGTACGAGAATCCGCCCGACGCGACCTTCTTCGGCGAGTGCGGCGCGCCGTTGCGCAGCGAGGTCCGCTGCGAGGGGTGCGGGCGCGCCAATCCGCTCGGCACGAAGTTCTGCCACGGCTGCGGCCAACGCGTCGCCGCCGGCGCCAGCGTTGCTACGACTCCGTCGCCAGCAACGACCGCCGCCGCGCCGCCGCTGCCCGCCTCCTTCGCCGCCGGCCGCTACCAGGTGCGGCGCGTCCTCGGCGAGGGCGGCAAGACGCGGGTCTATCTCGCCCATGACGCGCGGCTCGATCGCGACGTCGCGGTGGCGGTGATCAAGACCGAAGGGCTGGACGACGCCGGCCGCACCCGCGTGCACCGCGAAGCGCAATCCCTCGGACGGCTGGGCTCGCATGCGCACATCGTCACCGTGCACGACATCATCGACGAGAGCGGCCAGCCGTGCATCGTGCAGGAACTGATGCAGGGCGGCTCGCTGAGCGAGCGCATCCGCGCCGCCCCGGACTGCCGCCTCGACGTGCCGACCGCCCTGCGCCTGGCTGGCGAAATGGCGCAGGCGCTGCGCCACGCGCACCAGCACGGCGTCGTCCACCGCGACATCAAACCCGGCAATGTCTGGCTGACCACCGACGGACGCGCCAAGCTCGGCGACTTCGGCCTCGCCGTGGCCCTCGATCGCACCCGTCTCACCGAAGCCGGCCTGATGGTCGGCACGGTCGCCTACATGCCGCCGGAGCAGGCGCTGGGCGGCGAGATCACGGCGCGCTCCGATCTGTACTCGCTCGGCGCGATGCTCTACGAGATGCTCACCGGCCGCCCGCCGTTTCCCGGCGACGACACCGTCAGCGTCATTTCCCAGCACCTGAACACGCCGCCGCTGCCGCCGTCGCTGCTCAACCCGCAGGTGCCATTGGGGGTGGAGACGCTGGTGCTGCGGCTGCTCGCCAAGTCGCCCGACCAGCGGCCGGCGTCGGCGGAGGAGGTCGTCACCGCCCTGACCGCCCTGGCCGACGCCCCGCCGCCAGCCGCCGCCGCACCCGGCGCACCGCTCGCCGCACCGCGACCGCGCAGCGGCGCGCTGCGCACCCCGTTCGTGGCGCGCGAGAAGGAGTTGGCGGCGCTCAAGGAGCGGCTCGAGGACGCCATCGCCGGGCGCGGCTTCCTGATGATGGTCGTCGGCGAGCCGGGCATCGGCAAGACCCGCCTCAGCGAGGAGCTGTCGGTGTACGCCCGCCTGCGCGGCGCCCAGGTGTTGCTCGGCCAGTGCTACGAGAGCGACGGGGCGCCGCCGTACATCCCCTTCGTCGAGGCCCTGCGCCAGTACGTCGCGACGCGCCCACCCGAGGCGCTGCGCGAGGAGATGGGCGACGCGGCCTCGGATCTGGCCAAGTTGGTGTCGGAGATCCGCGGCCGGGTTCCCGACCTGCCGCACGCGCCGCGTCAGGAGCCCGAGGCCGAGCGCTACCGCCTTCTCGAAGCGGTCAGCTCGTTTCTGGTCAACGGCTCGCAGAGCACGCCGCTGCTGCTCATCCTCGATGACATCCACTGGGCCGACAATCCGAGTCTGGTGCTGCTGCAGCATCTGGCGCGCCGCCTTCCCAGCAGCCGTATCCTCGTCGTCGGCACCTACCGCGACGTCGATCTCGACCGCCGCCATCCGCTCTCGGAGGTGCTCGGCCAGCTGCGCCGCGAGCGATTGTACGACCGCATCCTGCTGCGCGGCCTCGACGCCGACGGCGTGCACGCCCTGATCGCCGCCCGGGCGCAGCTGACCGCCACGGGGACGACGGATGTGCCGCGTGCTCTCGCCACCGCGCTGCAGGAGCAGACCGAGGGCAATCCGTTCTTCATCGAAGAGACGATCATGCACCTGGTCGACATTGGCGCCATCTACCGCCAGGGCGATCGCTGGGGTAGCGACGCGGCGGCCATCCAGCAAAACATCCCCGAGGGCGTGCGCGAGGTCATCGGCCGGCGCCTGTCACGGCTGAGCGACGCGACCAACCAGGCGCTCACCTTCGCCTCGGTGGTCGGGCGCGAGTTCGACTTCGACGTGCTGCAGGCACTCACCGAGACGGACGAGAGCGCCCTGCTCTCGGCCCTGGAGGAGGCGTTGGCCGCGCAGCTCATCGGCGAGCAGCGCGCCAGCGGCGGCGCGGCCGGCGCCGTCGCCTACCGCTTCACGCATGCCCTCGTGCAGGAAACCCTCTACGGCGAGCTGTCGCTGGCGCGCAAGCAACGCCTGCATCTGCGCGCCGGCCGCGCCCTCGAGCAGGCCCGGGCCGGCCACCTCGAACCCCTCGTCGGGCAGCTCGCGCATCATTTCTACCAGGGCAACGACGCGGCGCGGGCGACCGACTACACGCGCCAGGCCGGCGCGGCCGCGGTCCGCGTCTACGCCTGGGAGGAGGCGGTGCGCTACTTCGAGACGGCGCTGGAGCTGATGGAAGAGGCGGGCGGCGACGCGGCGGAGCAGGCGCAGATGTTGGAGCGGCTGGGCGACATCATCTACTCCACCGGTCGCGCGCAGGAGCGGGGCATCGCCTTTCTCGAGCGCGCCCTGGCGATCTACGAGCGCCTCGGCAACCGCGCCAAGATCGCCGCCGTGCACTCGCGGCTCGGCCGCGGCATGGTCAGCTTCTTCGGCCACGTGGACCTCGCCAAGGGCATCCCACATCTCGAAGCCGCCCAGGCCATCCTCGAACAGGACGCACCCGACAGCCCCGCCCTCGCCTACGTCTACATCACGCTGAGCACCGCCTGCCTGCACACGCGCGCGATCGGCAAGGGCCTCGACTACGCGCAGCGGGCGCTGGCCATCGGCGAGCGGCTGGCCGCGCGACCGGTTATCGCCATCGGCCTGGTCTTCGCCGGCTGGTTCCGCACCGCCAGCGGCCTCATGCGCCAGGGCCTCGACGAGATGGAGCGCGGCTGGACGATCGCCGACGAGGACAACCTGCCGTTCGTCGCCTTCCTCGGCGCCGACCTGCGCGGCATTGCGGCGCTGTACGGACGTCGCGATCCGCAGGATGCCAAGCGCTGGTTCCAGCGTGAGTTGGATCGCCCACGCATGGCATCCGCCGCGATCCCCCGGCAATTGCTGCTCGGCCAGCAGGCGGGGGGCCACATCCTCAGCGGCGAAATGGCGGAGGCGCGGGCGATACGGGACGCCGGCGCCGACGACCCGCATTTCCTCGCCCGGCTGCAGGTCGCCGAGGGAGACTGGGAGGCGGCGGAGCAGCACCTGCTGGCCGACGTCGAGGAGAGCCAGCGGGACGGCGACCAGCTGCGCATGTCCACCTCCTGTTTCATCCTCGCCGACCTGTGTCTCGCACGCGACCAGTACGACCTCGCCGAGCGCCACCTGCGCACCAGTCTCGACCTCTCGGAGGGTGAGGCGGCGCCGATTGCTGCCACCATCTGGACCAGCACGCGTCTTGTCCCCGTCCTGGTCCACACCGGACAGCTCGCGGAGGCGCAGGGCCTGCTGGATCGCTGCCTCGAGGAGCTCGCGCGCGGCGAGGACTGGAGCGGGATGGTGGGGCGTGTCGCCTTCGCGCGCGGCCACGTGCTCGGCGCGCAGGGCCAGTGGCCCGACGCCGAGGCCGCCTTCGACGAGGCGCTGGCCGTCGCCCGCCGCTTCGGCCTGCCCTGGGACGAGGCCGAGACCCTGCACGCGCGCGCCCGTCTGCACCTGACCCGCGGCGCGTCCGGCGACCCTTCGACAGGCTCAGGACACGGCCCTTCGACAGGCTCAGGACCGGGCCGCCGGCAGGCGCTGCGGCTGCTCGACGAGACGGTCGCCATCTACCAGCGCCTCGGGGCGCGCAAGCATCTCGAGTCGGTGGTCGCCGACAAGGTCCGCGCCCAGGGCATCGATTCGTTCGATTTCCAGACCTCCATCGACGCCGTCGCCGCCGACGTGCAGCGCGAAACCCCCGATCTGCGTCAGCATGCGGCGCCGGACGGGACGGTGACGATCCTCTTCAGCGACATCGAGGGTTCGACACAGATGACCGAGCGCCTCGGCGACCAGCGCTGGCTGCAGGTGCTGCGCGAGCACAACCGTATCGTCCGCGAGCAGCTCGCCGCGCACGGCGGCTTCGAGGTGAAGTCGCAGGGCGACGGCTTCATGCTCGCCTTCCAGAGCGCTCGCCGGGCGGTGCACTGCGCCGTCGCCATCCAGCGCGCCATCGCCACCCACAATCAGCGGCAGGGTGAGGAGTCTCTGCAGGTGCGCATCGGGCTGCACGCCGGCGAGGTCATCCGGGAAGCCGACGACTTCTTCGGCAAGAACGTCATCCTCGCCGCGCGCATCGCGGCGGCGGCGCGCGGCGGCGAGGTGCTGGTCTCGGCGCTGGTGAAGGAACTCACGCACAGCAGCGGCGACATCGCCTTCGACGCCGAGCGCGAGGTGGACCTCAAAGGCCTGAGTGGAACCCACCGCCTGATCCTCGTCGCCTGGGCATAGCCGCGGCCGGCGCGCAGGCGGCCGCTGGCGTGGCGACACGGATTGCACTATACGCGCTGCGTGCGAAGCATGTTTTCCCAGGCAGGGGCGTTGGCGGCGCGGCGGCGCCGGCTGACCGGAGTGGTCGTCGCGGTGGGCTGCGTCGCAGTCGCCAGCATCGCCTCGGCCAATCACCAAACCGACTGCGCTCTCTCGGGCGGCACCAACGGCCCCGGCCAGCTCAACTGCAGTCTCCCCACGGTCTT
>JANNRA010000093.1:0-14372 GCA_031401035.1 bacterium
CATGCCGGACACCCAAACCGGGTCGACTTATACGCCTCGGAAAACAGATGCAATTTCAGCGCGCTGCGCTGCGGGCGGGCCGCCCGCGCTCCCAGCCGGGGGATCCCATGCAGCGCCCGACATCGAGTCCGCCATCTGGGAGCGCGGGCGGCCCGCCCGCAGCGCAGCGCGCTGAAATTGCATCTGTTTTCCGATGCGTATAAGTCGACCCGGTTTGGGTGTCCGTCATGAGTGATCCGGCGCGCCAGTGGCGCTTGTGGCTGGTCGCCATCGTGGTCTTTGCCGCGGCGGTGCGGCTGATCGGGCTCGACTACGACGACCGCCACTTCTTCCATCCGGACGAGCGACGCATCGCCTACGCGGTGGGCGAGATGTCCTTCCAGCCGCTGCAACTCAACCCGCACTTCTTCAGTTACGGCTCGCTGCCCATCTACGTCGTGCGCGGCGTCAGCAGCCTTTTGAGCAACATCCATCCGGGCTGGGGCAACTACGACGGGGCGATGATGACCGGCCGCGCCGTCAGCGGCGTCGCCGGCACGCTCACCGTCTTGCTGCTCATCGTCCTCGGCACGCGCCTGTACAACCGCCAGGTCGGCCTGCTCGCCGGCTTCCTGCTCGGCGCCTGCGTACTGCACGTACAGAACTCGCACTTCGGCGTCACCGACGTCTTTCTCACCTTCATGGTGACGCTGGCGCTGTACCTGCTCATCGGCGTCGTCGACCGCGGCTGGACGCGCGACTACGTGTACGCTGGTGTGGTCATCGGCCTCGCCGCCGCCACCAAGTTCAGTGCCCTGCCGCTGCTGGCGCCGCTCGCCATCGCCGGCTTCGCGCGCATGCGGACCGACGGCTTCTGGCGCGTCGCCGGCCGCGGCCTGCTGGCGACGGTGTGCGTGGTGCTCGCCTTCGCCGTCGGCCAGCCGTATTCCTTCCTCGATTTCGCCGCCTACTCGCGCGACATCGAGGAACAGAGCCGCATGGTGCGCAACGCCGGCCTGCTGCCCTACACCAATCAGTACGTCGGCGTGCCGAAGTACCTCTACGACCTCAGAGAGCTGGTGCTGTGGGGCATGACGCCGCCGCTTGGGCTGGTCGCCGTCTGGGCGACGGCGACGCGCGTCGTCGGCGCCGCGCGCGAGCGCTCGGCGCGCGACCTGGTGCTGCTCGCCTGGGTGGTGCCGTTCTTCCTCATCACCGGCTCCTTCGAGGTCAAGTTCATCCGCTACCTGCTGCCCATCTACCCGATCATGATCCTCTGGGCAGCGGCCTTCCTGTGGCGCCGCGGCGAACGCTCGTGGCTGGGGCGGGCGCTGTTGTGGACGGTGGTCGTCGCCACCGGCCTGTCGGCGTTGGCCTTCCTGTCGATCTACACGCGGCCGCACTCGGTGGTGACCGCCTCGCAGTGGACCTACCGCCACATCCCGGCCGGCAAGACGATCCTCAGCCAGCACTGGGACGAGGGCTTCCCGCTGCCGCTGCCGGGCTTCAGCCAGCAGCGCTACACGGTCAAGGACCTGCCCTACTACGAGCCCGACGTGCCGTTGAAGTGGCGCCAGATCGCCGACGACCTGGCGAGCGGCGACTACATCGCCTTCCAGACCAAGCGCCTCTACGGCGCGCTGACCATGGCGCCGGAGAAGTACCCCCTCGGCAACAACTACTTCTACCAGCTCTTCGCCGGCGACCTCGGCTACACGCTCATCTACGACCACGCCTCGCGCCCCGGCCTGTTCGGCCTCGAGGCGCCCGACGAGCTCGCCGACGAGTCGTTCACCGTCTACGACCACCCGAAGGTTCTGATCTTCGAGAACACCGGCCGCCTCTCGGCCGAGGCGCTGTACGACAAGATCATGCACGGCCGGCCGTCGCGGGCGCTGACCCGCAACGACCTGCTGCTCGCCGCCGCCGACGAGACGCGTGGAAGCGCCGAGCCCGAGCGCCCGATCCGCGCCAGCGTCCCGGCGCTGTTCTGGTTCGCGCTGGTGATCCAGGTGCTGGGCATGGCGGCCTTCGCCATCCTGCGCCGCTGGCTGCCGGTGCCCGGCGTCTACGCGCTCGCCAAGGTGCTCGGCATCCTCGCCTTCGCCTACGTGCCGTGGCTGCTCGCCAGCACCGGCCAGGCGCCGTTCGCGCGCGGCACGCTGGCCGCCATGCTGGCACTGCTGGTGGCGTCGGGCGTGCTCGCCTGGCGGCGCGGCCGCAGCGCGCCGATGGTCGGCGAGTGGGCGCCGACCGAGCTGCTCTTCTGGGGCGTCTTCGCGCTCTTCCTCGTCGTGCGCGCCTTCAACCCGGAGGTGTTCTGGGGCGAGAAGCCGATGGACTTCTCCTTCCTCAACGCCCTGCAGCGCGCCACCACGTTGCCGCCGCCGGAGCCGTGGTTCTCCGGCTCGACGCTGCACTACACCTACTTCGGGCACTTCATCGTGGCGGCGCTGGCCAAGGTCGGCAACATCCACCCCGGCCTGGCCTTCAACCTCGGCATCGCCCTGTTCGCCGCGCTCACCGCCATGGGCGCCTACGCCCTCGGCTGCGCCATCGCCGGCCGGCGCGACGTCGGCCTGCTCAGCGCGGTGTTCGTCATCCTGCTCGGCAATCTCGCCGGCCTGCGCGAGCTGATCGCCCGCCGGGTGATCAACTTCGACTACTTCTGGGCCACCTCGCGGGCGATCAAGGACACCATCAACGAGTATCCGTTCTGGAGCTTCCTCTTCGCCGACCTGCACGCGCACGTGCTGGTGATGCCCTTTTCGCTCTGCTTCCTCGCCCTCACCGTCTGGTGGGTGCGGCGCTTCGAGGCGCCGGCGCCGCTGCGGCCGATGGTGCTGGTGGTGCTGCTCGGCTGGCTGCTCGGCGCGATCATGGTCACCAACGGCTGGAGCACGCCGACCTACGTGCTCGGCTTCCCGTTCCTGCTCGGCTGCGGCACCCTGGCCTTCGGGCGCCTCGGGCGCGGCCGCGTCGCGCTGCTGGTGATCCTGGCGCTGCTGGCGATCGGTCTGCTCGTCACCCGCCTGGCGCTGCCCGAGCCGCCGGGGTGGCTGATCGAACGGCTCGGCCCCGACCTGGCGCGGCAAATGCTGCCGGGCGCGACGCTGGCGGCGGTCGGCCTGATGGCGTTCGTGCTCCTGCCCGGACCGCTGCTGCTGACGGCGCTGCTGGTCGGCATCGCCTACCTCGCCTTTCTGCCCTTCTGGAGCCACTTCACGCCGCCGCCGCGCAACTTCGGCCTCGAGGACCAGTCGTTCGCCAACGCCTGGGACTTCGCCAACATCTTCGGCCTGTTCCTCTTCGTCGCCATCCCGTTCGTCTTCGCCCTGTGGCGGCGGACGCTGACCGCGTCCGGCCAGCGGCTCGGCGCGGCGCGCGGTGTCGCCATGTGGACGGTCGGGCTCACCGTCGCCGCCTGCTGGATCGCCACCGTGCCGGCGCTGGCCGGGCTGCTGCCGTTCGGGCTGCAGGGCTCGCTGCGGCTCGGCCTGGCGGCCCTGGCGGTGCTCGCCTTCTCGGTGGCCATCAACCCCGCGATCACCTCGTCGCAGCGCGTCGCGGTGGCCATGCTGTCGCTCGCCTTCGCGGTCACCGCCGGCACCGACGTGGTGTTCGTCTGGGACCGCATGAACACCATCTTCAAGTTCTACCTCGAGGCCTGGTTCCTCTTCGCCGCCGCCAGCGCCGCGGCGGCGCTGGAACTGTGGCGCGGACTCATCCAGCGGGCGGCCCTGCGGCGTGCCTGGCAGTTCGGGCTGCTGGTGCTCATCGCCCTCAGCGCCTACACCGCCGGCAGCGGGGTGTTCGCAGTGGTGCGGCTCGATCGCGTGCAGACGCCGGAGCCGACGCTCGACGGCACCGCCTTCCTGCCGGCGCAGGCGCCGCTCGACCGCGCCGCCATCGAATGGCTGAACGACAACGTCGCCGGCATCCCGGTCCTCGCCGAGGCACACGGACCGTCCTACCAGGACTACTCGCGCGTCTCGATGCACACCGGCCTGCCCACCGTGCTCGGCTGGGACTATCACGTCAGCCAGCGCGCCCAGCGTTGGCCGGACATCAACAAGCGCAAGGACGACGTCAAGAAGCTCTACACCACCGACAGCAAGCAGGTGGCGACCGACATCTTGCGCCGCTACCACATCGCCCTGCTCTACGTCGGCCCGCTCGAGCGTCGCGTCTACGCCGGCGGCAACCTCAAGCGCTTCGAGGCGTGGGGCGACCTGTTGACGCCGGTGTACAGCAACGCCGGCGTGACGATCTTCGCGGCGCAGGGCCAGTACGCCGGCGCCATCCCGGTGACGACGATCGAGCAGGTGCCGCAGGTCGCGGAGGGCGAAGAGGTCAAGGTGCAGGGCGCGCCGGGGCAGTTGAGCCAGCCGCGCGGCGTCGCGCTCGACAGCCAGGGCAATGTCTACGTCGCCGACTTCGGCAACGACCGCATCCAGAAGTTCGCCCGCGACTTCACCTTCCTCAAGGAGTGGGGATCGCACGGCGACCTGCCGTCGCAGTTCAAGCAGCCGGGCGACGTCGCCGTCGGCGCCGGCGATCGCGTCTACGTCGCCGATACCTGGAACCAGCGCGTGCAGGTCTTCTCGCCCGACGGCGAGTACCAGAAGGAGTGGGGCGACAAGTACTACGGGCCGCGCGGCATCGCCGCGGCGCCGACCGGGGCCATCTACCTCGCCGACACCGGCAACCACATGGTGCGCCGCTTCACGCCCGAGGGCGTGCAGGACCTCAGCTTCGGCAAGCTGGGTAAGGCGCCCGGTGAATTCACCGAGCCGGTCGGCATGGCGGTGGGCGCCGACGGCCGGCTCTACGTCGTCGACAACGGCAACGCGCGCCTGCAGATGTTCGACGCTGGCGGCACCCTGCTCGGCCAGATCGACGTCGACGGCTGGGAACAGAAGGTGTTCTCCGAGCCGCACGTGGCGGTGGCCCCCGACGGCACCATCTGGGTCAGCGTCCCGACCCGCCAACTCATCCGCGCCTACGACCCGGACGGCAAGGTGCTGAAGGAGATCCAGGGCGGCGACGACCCCGGCCTGCCGTTCGACCGCCCGATGGGTCTCGCCTACGACACGCGCGACGACACGCTGGTGGTGGTCGACCTCGAGAACCGCCTGGTGCGCCTGCCGGCGAAGTAGCCGCCGGCTCCCGCTTCCGGCGGACTCAGCGGCAGATCCAGGCCCTCCCTCGCGCGACGCGGGATGGTTGCGGTACAAGGGGGTACTTCACCTATCGAGGGCTCCGACCATGCCGCCACCGTCCGTCACACCGAAGCCGATGCCGTTCGAGAAATACCGGCCGTGGATTCCCGTCGTCCTGGAGGACCGGACCTGGCCGAACCGCCGTATCACCAAGGCGCCGTTGTGGTGCTCGGTGGACCTGCGCGACGGCAACCAGGCGCTGATCGACCCGATGGATCTCGAACGCAAGCGGCGCATGTTCGACGCCGTGGTGCAGATGGGGTTCAAGGAGATCGAAGTCGGATTTCCGGCAGCCAGCCAGCCCGACTACGATTTCATCCGCCGCCTGATCGAGGACGACCTGATCCCGGACGACGTCACCATCCAGGTCCTGGTGCAGTGCCGGCCGGAGCTGATCGAGCGCACCTACGAATGCCTGCGCGGGGCGCCGCGGGCGATCGTCCACTTCTACAACTCGACCAATCCGCTGCAGCGCCGGGTGGTATTCGGCCTCGACAAGGCGGGCATCATCGCCATCGCCACCGGCGCCGCCGCCCGGGCGCGCCAACTGGAAGCGACCCTGCCGGGCACCGCGGTGCGCTACGAGTACTCGCCGGAGAGCTTCACGCTCACCGAGCCGGAGTTCGCCGTCGAGATCTGCGAGGCGGTGATGGACGTCCTGGCGCCCGACGCCGAGCGGCGCAAGCTCATCCTCAACCTGCCGGCGACGGTCGAGTGCTACACCCCGAACGTCTACGGCGACGTGATCGAATGGTTCCATCGCACGATCCGCGATCGCGACCGCGTCATCTTGTCGCTGCACCCGCACAACGACCGCGGCTGTGCCGTGGCGGCGGCGGAGTTCGGGGTGATGGCCGGCGCCGACCGCGTCGAAGGGACGTTGTTCGGCAACGGCGAGCGGACCGGCAACGTCGACGTCATCACCCTGGCGATGAACCTCTTCGCGGCGGGGGTCGATCCGCAGCTCGATATCACCGACATCGATCACCTGCGGCGGGTGGCAGAATACTGCAACCGCCTGCCGGTGCACCCGCGCCACCCCTACGGCGGCGACCTGGTGTACACGTCGTTCTCGGGTTCGCATCAGGATGCGATCAAGAAGGGCCTGGCGGCCCTGCCGGCGGACTACCCCGAGTGGGGCGTGCCGTATCTGCCCATCGACCCCAAGCACGTCGGCCGCTCCTACGAAGCGGTGGTGCGGGTCAACAGCCAGTCCGGCAAGGGCGGCGTCGCCTACCTCATGGAGTCCGAGCACGGCCTGGTGCTGCCGCGGCGGCTGCAGATCGAGTTCTCGCGCACCATCCAGACGATCACCGAGGACACCGGCACCGAGATCACACCGGGCGCGCTGTGGACGGCGTTCGAGGCCGCCTACTTCCCCGCCCAGGCCACGCTCGCCCTGATCAGCCACGAGGTGGTCACCGGCAGCGCCGGCACCAAGGTCGTCGCGCGCCTGCAGGTCGACGGGACGGCGACCGAGATCGCGGGCGAGGGGCAACGGCCCCCTGTCGGCGTTCGTCCAGGCCCTGGCCAAGGACCTCGGAGTGGCGGTGAACGTGCACGATTACGCCGAGCACGCCGTGTCGGCGGGCTCCGACGCGCAGGCCGTCGCCTATGTCGAGGCGGCCGATGGCGCCGGCGCCGTGCGCTGGGGCGTCGGCATCGACGACAGCATCATCGCCGCGTCGCTGAAGGCCCTGGTCAGCGCCGTCAATCGCCTGCCGGCAGCCGCGCCGGGTCGCACCGCGTCGCCGCGACAGGTTGACGAGGTGGGCAATGCCCCGTAGCTCTGTGCGATGCCAGAAAACTACGGAAACGGACCACGGCGGCGCGATCCCGACGACGTCCTCGCCGAGGTGCGCGATCTGTTCGAGCGGGTGCGCGAGAGGGTTTCCGGCCGCGGCGACGCGCCGTCGGGCGCCGGTGGTGCGAGCCGCCGCTGGCCCAGCCCGTGGCCCTTCCTCGTCGTCGGCCTCGTCCTCTACCTCGGCAGCGGCTTCTTCATCGTCGCGCCCGACCAGCGCGGCATGGTCCTGCGCTTCGGTGCCGTCGTGCGCGACGTCGGCCCCGGCCCCGGCTACCACCTGCCGTGGCCATTCGAGGAGGTCCTGAAGCCGTCGGTGACGCAGATCCGCAAGGAGGAGTTTGGCTTCCGCACCATCGACGTCGGCCCGCCGGCGAGTTTTCGCGACGTCGATCAGGAAGCCTTGATGCTCACCGGCGACGAGAACATCGTCAAGGCGCTGTTCATCGTTCAGTACAAGGTGAAGCCGGAGCCCAACGCGACCGCGGACTTCCTGTTCAACGTCCGCGATCCGCAGGAGACCGTGCGCGCCGCGTCGGAAGCGGCCATGCGGCAGGTCATCGGCAGCAACAAGATCGACGACGCGCTCACCGAGGATCGCGAGCGCATCCAGATCGAGGCGCAGGCGGTGCTGCAGGAAATCCTCGACGGCTACGGCACGGGGCTGAAGGTCGAGACCGTCAAGCTGCAGGACGTCGACCCGCCCGATCAGGTCTCCGACGCCTTCAAGGACGTCATCAGTGCGCAACAGGACCGCGAGCGCCTGATCAATGAGGCGCGCGGCTATGCCAACGACGTCGTGCCCAAGGCGCGCGGCCAGGCGGCGCAGCTCCTCAACGAGGCCGAGGGCTATCGACTCGCCAAGATCCAGGAGGCGCAGGGCGCGGCGCAGCGCTTTGTGTCGCTGTACGACGAGTACAGCAAGGCGAAGGACGTGACGCGGCTGCGGCTCTATCTCGAGGCGATGGAGGAGATCCTGCCGCGCATCGACAAGATCGTCATCGACGAACGCGCCGGCGAGCGCACCGTGCCCTACCTCCCGCTCGACCAGATGCTGCGACTGCGCGGAGCGCAGGCCGCACCCGAAGCAGCGCCGGGACGCTGAGCAGGAGGTCGATGATGGACAAACGCTGGCTCGGCATTTTCGCCGCCCTGGGTCTCCTGCTCGCCGCCTGGAACCTCGCCTTCTTCACCGTTCCCGTCTGGATGCAGGCCGTCGTCCTGCAGCTCGGCGAGCCCGTGCGGACGGTACGCGAGCCCGGGCTGTACCTGAAGATTCCCTTCATCCAGACCGTGCTCTACTTCGACAAACGCCTGCTCGAGTACGACGCCTCGCCGAAGGAGCTGTTGACGCGCGACAAGCAGCAGCTCGCCGTCGACAACTACACGCGCTGGAAGATCATCGACCCGCTCAAGTTCTATCAAGCGGTGCGCGACGAGGCCGGCGCGCAGTCGCGCCTCGACGACATCGTCTACTCGAACCTGCGCGAGAACTTCGGTCGCCAGACGCTGCTCGAGATCGTCAACACGCGCCGCGCCGCGCTGATGGACGAGGTGACGCGCAAGAGCGACCAGAAGGCGCGCGACTTCGGCATCGAGGTGGTCGACGTCCGCATCAAGCGCGCCGACCTGCCGGAGAAGAACGAGCAGAACGTCTTCAGCCGCATGCGCACCGAACGCGAGCGCCTGGCCAAGAAGTACCGCGCCGAGGGTGACGAGGAGGCGCGCAAGATCACCTCTGGATCCGAGAAGGAGGTGCGCGTGCTGATGGCCGAGGCGAAGAGCTCCGCCGAGGTGACGCGCGGCCAGGGCGATGCGGAGGCGGTGAAGATCTACGCCGATGCCTACGGCCGCGACGTCGAGTTCTTCACCCTGGTGCGGACCCTCGAGGCCTATCGCAAGGCGTTGCCCGACACGACCTCGGTGATCATGTCGCCCGACGCGGAGTTCCTGCGCTTCCTGAAGGGCGTCGATCCGGCGCCGCCCGGGCCGCCGCGCTGAATCGCCTCCTCCTCATCGGCCTCGCCGGACTCGCCGTCGCGCTCTACGTCCGCTCGCCCATCGACCTGCTGCCCGACGGCCTCGGACTGCTCGGCCTCCTCGACGACCTGGCGGTCACCGGCCTCGCCATGTGGTGGCTGCGCAAACGCCTGCGCACCCAGCCACGCGCCGAGTCCGCCGGCGCGGGCGCCGGCGCGCCGCCGCCTGGGTGGGACCCGTATGCGGTACTCGGCATCCGCCGCGGCGCCAGCGCCACCGAGATCAGCCACGCCTACCGGGCGCAGATGAAGCGCTACCATCCCGACCGCGTCGCCGACCTCGGCCCTGAGCTGCGCGAGGTCGCGCACCGCAAAGCGGTCGACATCCAGCGCGCCTACGAGGAACTCGGCAGCGGCTGAGCGCGCTGCCGCAGTTGAGCTCCGAGGGGACCCATGGCACGGTGCGGCGCACCGATGCAGACCTCCCCAAGAGTCTGGAGACGCTGGACGTGGATCCTCAGGTCACTGCCGGCATTGCTCGTCGCGCTTGTCTTGACGGTGCAGTTCCGCAACACCGCTGCGTCGTCTGGACGGCGATGGCCGGGTTTCTGTTCTCGCCGAACCTCGGACTGCCGGAGATCCAGAGCTACCTCTTCGATCTGTTCGTGCTCAGCTTTCAGTGGCTCCTGCTCGTGCCGATCTGCCTCGGGACGGCACAGTGCAGGCACCGGTTGGTCGTGTGCGCCGGGCGTGGTAGCGGCTGTGCGATATGCGCCAGCTCTGGGCCTTGGCCCTGACCAGTACGGCGGTGTGTGCAGCCGTCTTCCTGGACAGAAGTGGTACGCCGATGATGCACTACGCCGTCCTGCTCGTCTGCAGCGTCGGCCTCCTGCTGCTCTCCCCACGCGTGGGGACCGGCCAGTCACTGTCGCCGAAGCGAGTGACGGCGCTCGCCCTCGTCCTCGTCAGCATCGCTGTCCTCCTTGCCGTGCGCAACACGCTCAGCGTCTTCGCGCCGCCGACGCCGGGCATCGGGATCCGGCAACTCGCTTACTGGGCGGCGGCCAGCGCCTGCCTGGTCCTCGCCGCGCACGTTTGCGACGGTCACCGGCCGACGATTCCGCTCAACTGGAAACGGCGCGACTGGCTGATCGCCGCCGGGCTCACGGCACTCGCGGCGGTGGCGCGCATCACCGATCTCGGCACCGGACCGCCCGGATTGGCGTCCGACGAGGGCGGCGTGTTCGCCATCACGCAGGAGCTGCTGCGCTCTAACCATCTGCCGGCCTTCGCTGCCGATCATCTCGCCCTGACCGGCATCTTTCACTACGTCAGCGGTTTCTGCGTCGCGTATCTCGGCTGGCTCGGGCTCGATACCCTACAGACCGCCAAGCTGCCGAACGCGATCTTCGGCGCGTTGGCGGTCACCGCGCTCTACTTCACTGTGCGGCTCTTTTCCGCGCGAGCCGTGGCGACAACGGCAGCCCTGTTCATGGTCTTCGCCGGCCTGCCGTGGATCGCCAGCCGGCTCAACTACCAATATGCGGGCGACATGTTCTGGATCGGCGCGACGACGGCGCTGATCGTATTGGGCTACTCCACAAACCGTTTGTCCTTGCTGGCGGCCGCTGGATGGACTGCAGCGGCGGGGGTCGCCTGGTTCAAGGCCGCCCTGTTCGCCGCTCCGTGGGCGATGCTGCTGGTAGCGGATTTCGCCGTGCTGCGGCCGCGCGGTGGCCGACGCTCCGCACCGCTGGCGCTGGCCTGTGCCGGCGCGCTGCTGGTCAGCCTCGCCCCGATTGCGGCGCAGTTCGTCCACGATCCGCGCACGTTTCAGCTCGCCGGTAGCGTCGCGCGCCAGCGCGACGCGCTGTTGGAGGCGCAGGGCATGTCGCGCGTCGAGGGCATCGCGCGCGGCACTCTTGGTGCCTTCTCCCTCCTGCAGGTGAACCAGGGTCATGCGGGCCGCTACGGGGTACGCTGGCATCACGCTGCGCTCGATCCACTGGCCTCCGCCTTCTTTACCATCGGCATTTGCTCCTGCGTCTGGCGCATTCGCGAACGCAGCGCGCGGATCGCGCTCGTCGGCCTGCTCGTCTTCCTGCTGCCGGCAAGCGCCTCCTATCCTGAGGAGGTCGGCGGCGCCTTGACGGTGGCGCGCCGGATGACCGGCAGCAGCATGTTCGTGGCGTGGCTCTCCGCCATAGGCACCATGGTGGTCGCGGAACGACTCGTGACCATCCGCTATCGCGCGGCCGTCATGCTCACGCTCGCCAGCGTCGCGCTGGTGCTCAACCTCGCCGCGATCCGCACCTACTACTACGGACGGCTCGCCGACTTTCACGGCGAGCTCGGCATCAGCCAAGTCTACCTGATTCGCGCCGTCCGGGAGGCGGCCCTGGCTGGCCCCGTGTTCGTCCGTGCCTCACCCGGCACCGAGGGGGCCTACTGGGGCAGTTTCACCCTGCCACAGGTCACCTACGTGAAGAGCCAGGCCGAGATTCGTCAGGCCATCGCCGAGGGGCGGTGCCGCAGCTTCTGCACCGTCATCCTCGTCTGGCCCTCGGCGGCGGACTCCAACGATGCGCTCAGCTGGATCACGGACCTCCAGGACGTGATCCCGACCCACGGCTGGAGCTGGGGACCGACCGATCCGACCGGCACGCCGCTGTACCGCCGCGCCGAGCTCCGCACAGGGTGAACACGCAGGCGGGACCACCCAACCCGCGTGGGGGCCCGCTGTCGCAAGGCGAGCGGCACGACAGAATCCATCCACGGCAGTTGATGGGCAAAGCCCGGGTGCGCTTCAGCGGCGCGGGGGCGTACTCCTTTCGATGTTGCGCGTCGCCTCTATGATGTAGGTGGGACGGCGGCGCGCCGCATCGAGCGTGCGCCAGACGTACTCGCCGAGGATGCCCAGGCCGATGAGTTGGACGCCGGAGAGGACCATGATGGCGGCCATCAGCGAGGACCAGCCGGCGATGTCCTCGCCGTGCGTGATGCGGCGCACGACGACCAGCAGGGCGTAGGCGAAGCCGATCAGGCCGATGACGATGCCGATCAGCGACATGGCGCGCACCGGCGCGTACGAGAAACCGACCACCGCGTCGACGAACAGCTTGAGTTTCTTGGCCAGCGTCCAGCGGCTGCGGCCGTGCGGGCGGCGCAGGCGATCGTAGGACACCTCGTCGAAGTGGAAGCCGGTCCACAGCACCAGGCCGGCCAGCGTCGTGTTGTGCTCGTCGAGCGTGGTGATCTGGGTGATGACGCGGCGATCGATGAGAAAACAATCGAAGCCGCCGGCCGGCATCTCCGGAAAGGCGAGGCGGCGCATGGTGGCGTGGTAGGCGCGCGCGAACACTATGGTCGAGGCGCGTTCGTCGCGCGACTGGCGCGTCGCGATGACCACCGGCGTCTGCGGGCTCCAGCGCTCGAACAGGCGCCACGGCAGATCGGCCGGCTCCTGCAGATCCGCGGCGATCACCGCCGCGCAATCGCCGCTCGCCGCGCCGAGGCCGGCCAGCACCGCACTATGGGCGCCAAAGTTGCGCGTCAGTTTGAGCACCCGGACGCGCATATCCGCCCGCGCCAGCTCTTCGAGCACGGCGAACGAGCCGTCGTCGGAGCCGTCGTCGACGAAGACGAACTCGTGCTCCAGCTGCGGCCGCGCCGCCGCCTCGGCGCTGAGCCGCTCGTGCAGCGGCCGCAGCGACGGCTCGTTGCAGTAGACGGGGATGACGATCGAGAAGCGCGTCATCGACCAACGCTCACGGCCACGACATCCAGACACCCCGTCCGATCTGGGCCTGCGCGGTGTCGCGGTATCGTGGTGGTCACAGTCGTCCTACCGGAAGGCGCGGATCGCATCGCACACCACGTCGACCTCGTCCTCGCTCAGGAACGCGTGCATCGGCAACGAGAGCAGCTCGGCGGCGGCGCGCTCGGCGACCGGAAAGGCGCCGCTGGCGTAGTCGAGGTCGGCGTACGCCGGATGGCAGTGCAATGGCACCGGATAGTGCACATAGGTGGCGATGCCGCGCTGGCGCAGGAACGTCTGCAAGGCGTCGCGTCGTGGATGGCGGATGACGAACAGGTGGTGCACCGAACGGGCGAGCGGCGGCAGGCGTGGCTGGGAGACATCCACGCAGTCGGCCAGGCCGGCGCGGTAGCGTTCGGCCAGCCCGGCGCGGCGCGCGTTCCAGGCGTCGAGGTGGGGCAGCTTGGCGCGCAGCAGCGCCGCCTGTAGCTCGTCGAGGCGCGAATTGAGACCGCGCTCGACCTGCGTATAGCGATCGGCCTGTCCGTAGTTGCGCAATCGCCGCAGACGGGCATCGAGCCCCGGGTCCTGCGTCACGCAGGCGCCGCCGTCACCGAGCGCCCCGAGGTTCTTGCTGGGATAGAAACTGAACGCGCCGATGGCGCCGACGGTGCCGGTGCGGCGGCCGTTCCAGGCGCTGCCGTGCGACTGCGCGCAGTCCTCGACCACGGCGACGCCGTGGCGCGCGGCGACGGCGCCGATGGCGTCGAGGTCGGCCGCGGCGCCGTAGAGGTGCACCGGCACGATCGCCCGCGTACGCGGGGTGATCGCGGCGGCGAGCTGCGCCGCGTCGAGCATCAGCGTCTCGGCATCGGCGTCGACCAGGCGCAGGCGGGCGCCGGCGTTCTCGATGCCGACCGCCGTCGGGCCGCAGCTATTGGCAGCGGTGATCACCTCGTCGCCGCGGCCGACGTCGAGCGCCTTCAGCGCCAGCGTGATGGCGTCGGTGCCTGAGGCACACCCGACGGCGGTACCGGTGCCGAGCCAAGCGGCGAATTCCGCTTCGAAGCCGGCCACCTCGGCGCCGAGCACGAACCAGCCGCTGCGCATGACGCGCTCGAAGGCGGCGCTGAGCTGCGGCGCGAGGGCGCGGCACTCGCGCGCCAGGTCGCCGAATGGCACAGCCTCGGGCATCGGCGTGTCGCGCGCCAGCCGCTCAGGCGGCAGCGTCGCCCCAGTACTGCGCGCGGTGGCGGCGGTAGTAGTCGAGCGAGGCGCGCACCCCGGCGTCGAGCGTGGTGCGCGGCGACCAGCCGGTGAGGGCGCGGATGCGGCTGATGTCGGAATAGAAGTCACCCGGCTCCTGCGCGGCGCGCTCGGGCGTGAACGGGGCGAACTCCCAACGCCCGCCGGTCGCTTGTACCACCGTCTCCGCCAGCTCGCGGAAACACGAGGGGCGATCGTCGCCAACGTTGAGCACCTGGCCCACGGTGCTGGGCGCGCTGGCGGCGGCGAGGATCGCGGCGACGCAATCGTCGATGTAGACGAAGTCGCGCTTCAACTGGCCGTCGCCGAACACCTGGATCGGCTCGCCGTCGACCGCCAGGCGGATGAACCAGTTGGCGACGCCG
>JANNRA010000094.1:0-34829 GCA_031401035.1 bacterium
GTTCATCGGTGCCACGTCCGCCAACGGCGATTCCCCATCCGGATGGAGGGCGCCGCTCCGTCCGCGCCAGGTGCCATGCGACACCGGGGCCCCAACCAACAGGCGCCGACGGAGCCGCGCCCTCCAGGCGTGCATCGTATCGCAGCTGACCTCATCGCCCCACCACATAAACGACAGTGAAGACGACGACCCAGACGACGTCGACGAAGTGCCAGTACCAGGACAGCACCTCGACGCGCTCGGCGTCGGCGGCACGGACGCGGCCGGCGAGGGCGAAGACCAGCACCAGGCCGAGCAGCAGCAGGCCGATGGTGACGTGCCCGGCGTGGAAGCCGACCAGGGTGTAGAAGGTGGTGCCGAAGAGGTTGGTCCAGATGGTCAGGTCGTGCGCGTAGATCAGCTCGCGCCATTCGACCGCCGTGGCGACCAGAAAGAACGCGCCGAGGGCGATGGTGATGCCCCACCACAGCGCGAAGGCGGCGCGTGCGTCGCGCCGCAGCGCGCGCACCGCCAGCGTCACGCTGATGCTGCTCGACAGCAGCGCCACCGTCGCCCACACCGGCAGGCCGAGGACGTCGCGCGGATACGGCCCGACCAGGCTCTTGCCGATGTAGAAGACGTAGGCGGCGACGAAGACCGAGAACAGCGCCGACTCGGTGAGGATCATGCAGGCCATGCCGATACGCCCGCGCCCGCCGTGCTCCGCCGTCTGCGCGTGCGCCGGCGCCTGTGCCGCCAGGTGCACCGCCATCACTCGTGCTTCCAGTCCGGATCGTCCGGATGCTTGAGATCCCACAGCGGCCGGCGCGAGCGCACGGTCGGGATGGTCTCGAAGTTGTAGGCCGGCGGCGGCGAGGTGGTCGCCCACTCGAGCGTCCAGGCGTCCCACGGATCGTCGCCGGCCGGCGCGCCCCTGCGCAGTGCCCAGGCCATGTTGAGCACCAGCAGCAGCACGCCGGCGATCTGGAACGGCACGCCGGCGGTGGAGAGCGCGTTCCACAGCTCCAGGCCGCGGTCGGCGTCGTAGGTGTAGATGCGACGCGGCATGCCGAGAACCCCCGAGACGTGCTGCGGCAGGAACGTCAGGTTGAAGCCGAAGGCGAAGAGCCAGAAGTGCCAGCGCCCGACGCGCTCGCTGAGCATCCGGCCGGTGACCTTGGGGAACCAGTAGTAGATGGCGGCGAAGATGGTGAACAACAGGCCGCCGATGAGCACGAAGTGGAAATGCGCGACGACGAAGTACGAGTCGCTCAACTGCCAGTCGAACGGCGCCGCCGCCAGCATCACGCCGGTCAGGCCGGCGCAGAGGAACTGGAACAGGAAACCGATGCAGAACAACATCGGTGTCGCGAAGCGGATGCTGCCGCCCCACATCGTCCCCAACCAGTTGAAGATCTTGATGCCGGTCGGCACGGCGATGAGCATCGTCGAGAAGACGAAGAAGGCGTTGGCGCCGGTGCTCATGCCGACGGTGAACATGTGGTGCGCCCAGACGCCGAGGCTGATGAAGCCGATCGAGATCGTCGCCGCGACCATCACCGCGTAGCCGAAGATCGGCTTGCGCGAGAACACCGGAATGATCTCCGAGGCGCAGGCGAAGCCGGGCAGGATGAGGATGTAGACCTCGGGGTGGCCGAAGATCCAGAAGAAGTGCTGCCACAGCAGCGCGTCGCCGCCGCCCTGGGTGTTGAAGAAGTGGGCGCCGAGGAAGCGGTCGAAGAGCAGCATGATCTGCGCCGCCGACAGCGGCGGCAGCGCCAGCAGCATCTGGAAGAAGACCACCAGCAGCAGCCAGACGAACAGCGGCATGCGGCCGAGCGTCATGCCCGGGCAGCGCATGGTGAAGATGGTGGTGATGAGGTTGGCGGCGGTGGTCAGACTGCCGACGCCGCCGACGAGCAGGCCGACGATCCAGTAGTCGGTGCTGTTGCCGCGCGAGAAGGCGCGGCCGGTGAGCGGCGCGTAGGCGAACCAGCCGACGTCGGGCATCGAGCCGGCGCCGTACAGGCCGTCGCCGCCGAGGACGCTGAAGTAGAGCAGCAGGGCGCCGAAGAAGAACATCCAGAAGCCGAAGGCGTTGAGGCGCGGGAAGGCGAGGTCGCGCGCGCCGATCATCAACGGGATGAGATAGTTCGCCATGCCGATGATGATCGGCATGCCGACCAGGAAGACCATCGTCGTGCCGTGCATGGTGAACAGCCGGTTGAACACCTGCGGCGACAGCACGTCGTTGTTGGGCACCGCCAACTGGATGCGCATCGCCGTCGCCTCGAGCCCGGCGATGACGAAGAACAGCAGCCCGGCGAGAATGTACATCACCCCCAGCCGCTTGTGATCGACCGTCGTCACCCACTCGTGCAGCGTCGCCATGCCGTCAGATCCCCTCAACGCGAAGACGCGAAGGCGCGAAGGGCGTGCTGCCCCGCTTCGCGCCTTCGCGTCTTCGCGTTGAACTCTCTCTCCTGACTGGTCACTTCAGGGTCCCGAGGTAGGCGACGAGGTGGTCGAGGTCGGTCGGCTCGAGCTGCATTGCCGGCATCAGGGCGCCGGGTTTGATGGCGTCGGGGTTGGTGATCCAGGCGCGCAGCATCTCCGGCGAGTTGCGGGCGGCGCCGGCGGCGATGGTGTCGCGGCTCATGAGGTGGGTCAGGTCGGGGCCGAAGACGCCCGCGGCGACGGTGCCGCCGACGCGGTGGCAGTTGACGCAGGCGACGGACTGGAACACGTCGCGGCCGCGGCGCACGGCGGGGTCGTCTACCGCGACGCCGGTCTGCGACGCCACCCAGGCGGCGAACTCGGCCTCGGGATGGGCGATGACGCGCAGGAACATCTTGGCGTGCTGGGTGCCGCAGAACTCGGCGCACTGGCCGAGGTACAGGCCGGGCTCGCGCGGCTCGATCCACATGCGGTTGACGCGGTTGGGGATGACGTCGGTCTTGCCGTTCAACTGCGGCACCCAGAACGAATGCACGACGTCGGCCGACTCGAGCGTCAGGAAGGTCGCCCGCCCGGCCGGCACGTGCAGCTCGTTGGCGGTGACGACGCCCTGCTGCGGATAGCGGAACTCCCACCACCACTGGTGACCGATGACCCGCACCTGGAGCGCGTCGGCAGGCGGCTCGGCGTTCTCGATGGCGATCAGCGTGCGCGTCGTGACCAGGAACAGCACAAAGACGATGAGCAGCGGCAGCACCGTCCAGGCGAGCTCGATCTGGTTGCTGCCGTAAACCTGCGGCGGCTCGCGGTCGGCGTCGCCGGGGCGCTGGCGGAAGCGCACGACGGCGTAGGCGAGCAGGCCGCCGACGACGACGAAGATGGCGGCGCAGACGCCGAGGACGAGCAGCGAGAGGACGTAGATCTCATCGGCCGGGCGCGAGAGCGGATCGAAGATGCTCGGGATCGGCAACGGCGCGGCCGCCCAGAGCATCCGCTCACGCTGTCGTCCGCTCCGCCACCGCACGCAGCCGGTAAGACCACAGTCCCCGTCGAGGCGTCAACGGGCAAGAACGACGCTCGTGGATTGCCCGTGCACGCGGCGATTACATGGGGGCGCGTTTGCGCGCCTTGGCGGGCGACTCCCACATGCGGAAGCCGCCGATGAAGGCGTTGTCGTTGCTGCCCAGCTGGGCGCCCGGCGGCGCCTCGGCGAGCTTCTTGGCGTTGCCGCCGCCGATGACGACGTAGTCGGCCTGCATGGCGGCCTGCAGCATGGCGACCGCCTCGACGACCTCGTTGCCCCATTTCGCCTTGCCGAGGCGCTCGAGGCCGCGCAGGCCGACGTAGTCCTCGAAGGTCTTGCCCTTCTTGAACGGCAGGTGCGCCAGTTCGAGCGGCTCGACGGCGCCGTTGATCACCAGGGCGCTGCCGAGGCCGGTGCCGAGGCCGAGGAAGAGCATGCGGCCGCCGTGGTAGCTGCCGAGCGCCTGCATGGCGGCGTCGTTCAGGACACGCACCGGCTTGCCGAAGGCGCGCGCGAAGTCGAAGCCGACCCAGCCCGAGGCCAGATTGAAGGGCTCGCGCGTCGGCCGGTTGTGCTGCACCGGCCCCGGGTACCCCATCGAGACGACGTCGTAGGCCCAGCCGCGCGCCAGCCGCTTCGCCGCCGTCACCATGCGGCGCGGCGTCAGCGTCGGGCCCGACGGCACGGCGCGCTTCTCGGACTGCCCGCTGGCGAGGACCTTGAGGTTCGTCCCGCCGATGTCGATGGCCAGCACTTTCACATCCGCCTCCCCTCAGCGCACCAGTTCGCGCACGCCGGCGGCGCCGGCGACGACGACGCGTTCGACCATCGAGGCGAGAAACAGCCCGTGCTCGACGATGCCCGGAATCGCCGCCAGCTGCGCCGCCAGCGCCGCCGGCTCGTCGATGCGGTCGAAGGCGGCATCCATGAGCAGATTGCCATTGTCGCTGCGCGCGGCCCGCGTCGTCACCGTCCGCGCGCCGAGGGCGCGCACCTGCGCCGCCGCCACCGCCGGCGCGAAGGGCAGCACCTCGAGCGGCAGGGCGAAGGCGCCGAGGGTGTCGACCAGTTTCGCCTCGTCGACGACGACGACGAAGCGGCGCGCCATGGCGGCGATGATCTTCTCGCGCAGGTGCGCGCCGCCGCCGCCCTTGATGAGGTTGAAGCGCGCGTCGACCTCGTCCGCCCCGTCGATGGCAATGTCGAGCGTCAGCAACTCGTCGGGCGGCACGACGCGCAGGCCGAGACCGGCGGCCAGCGTCGCGGTGCGCGCGGACGTCGCGACGCAGGTGATATCGGGCCGGCGCTCGCCGAGCGCGACGATGGTGAAGTGGACGGTCGAGCCGGTGCCGAGGCCGACGCGCATGCCGTCCTCGACGTAGTCGGCGGCGCGCCGTCCGGCCTGCTCTTTCGCCGCCGCGCGCGCGTCGCTCATGCGGCGCCCGCCGCGGCCCGATCGGCCAGCACCAGGGCGCGCTCCTGGCGGACACGGCCGCCGGGGATCGACGCGTCGCCGGCGCGCAGGCGCTGCAGCGCGTCGACCTTCTCGGTGCCGGTGACCACCCAGAGGATCTGTCGGGAACGGTCGATCACCGGGTAGGTCAGCGTCAGGCGGCGGTGCCCCTGGTAGGTGCCGGCGGTCGGCGCGACATCCACCGCGTGCACGCCGAGGACCGCATCGCCGGGCACCAACGAGGCCGTGTGGCCGTCGGGTCCGAGACCGAGGTGGACGCAGTCGAGCACCGGCGGGCTGCCGCACACCTCGCGCAGCAGCGCCGCGTAGCGCCGCGCCGCCAACTCGGCATCGGCATCCTCGACCGGCATGGCGTGCACCTGCGCCGCCGGCAGCGGCGCCGCCTGCAGGCTCTCGCGCAGGTGCGTGAAATTGCGGTCCGCATCGCCGGCGGGGGCGATCCGCTCATCGACCTGGAAGAGGTCGACCCCCGGCCACGGCACATCCTCGACCGCCAGCCGCCGCAACATCACCCACGGCGTCTGGCCGCCGCTGACCGCCAGCGAAAAGCGCCCGCGCGCCAGCACCGCCGCGCGCGCCGCCGCCGCGATCACCTGCGCCGCGCGCACGGCGACGGCATCGGCATCGGGAAGAATCTCGACCTGCATGAGACTTCTCAGCGCAAAGAGTTCTTCACCACGGAGGCACGGAGACACGGAGACCGGAGGAATACGAGCAACGCCGCTCCGTGCCTCCGTGCCTCCGTGGTGGAGAGTCCTGGTTTCAAGAGGAACCCTTCTTCTCGAGGTGGCCGCCGAAGCCGAAGCGCATCGCCGACAGTACCTTGTTGGCGAAGTCGGACTCGCCGCGCGACTCGAAGCGGTCGAAGAGGGCGGCGCTGAGGACGTGCGACGGGACGCCCTCGTCGATGGCGGCCTGCAGGGTCCAGCGGCCCTCGCCGGAGTCGGAGACGCGACCGGCGAACTGCTCGAGCCGCGCGTCGCCGGCGAAGGCCTGGGCGCTGAGATCGAGCAGCCAGGAGGCGACGACGCTGCCGCGCCGCCACAGCTCGGTGATGTCGGCGATGTTGAGGTCGTACTGGTAGTGCTCCGGATTGCGCAGTGGCGTCGTCTCGGCGTCGACGGTCTGCGTCGTCTTGCCGACGTTGGCCTTGTGGAGGATGTTGAGGCCTTCGGCGTAGGCGGCCATCAGGCCGTACTCGATGCCGTTGTGCACCATCTTCACGAAGTGCCCGGCGCCGTTCGGTCCGCAGTGCAGGTAGCCGTGCTCGGCGGTGCTGGCCGGCAGCTTCTCGCGCCCCGGCGTGCGCGGCGCGGCGTCCATCGGCGGCGCCAGGGCGGCGAAGATCGGATCGAGGCGGTGCACCACCTCGGGCTCGCCGCCGATCATCTGGCAGTAGCCGCGCTCGAGACCCCAGACGCCGCCGCTGGTGCCGCAGTCGACGTAGTGGATGCCCTTCGCCTTGAGCGCGGCGGCGCGGCGGATGTCGTCGATGTAATACGAGTTGCCGCCGTCGATGATGATATCGCCGGGCGCGAGGCGCGGGCTGAGGTCCTGCAACGTCGCGTCGACCACCGCCGCCGGCACCATGATCCACGCCGCGCGCGGCTTGGTGAGCTTGGCGACGAACTCGTCGAGCGACGCGGCGCCGACGGCGCCCTGCCCGACCAGCCCCTGCACCGCCTGCGGCGACACGTCGTAGACGACGCATTCATGGCCGGCGCGCATCAGTCGCACCACCATGTTGGCGCCCATGCGCCCGAGTCCAATCATTCCGAGTTGCATCGGCTATCCTCCTTCGATCGGCGAGAGTCGTAAGTAGCGCGCTGCGCCGGGCAGTCAACTCGGAAGTCCGCTCGAAGCGTCCCTGTGGAGGGCGCCGCTCCGTCGGCGCCTGTCGCATGGGAGGCGAGCGGCTCCATGCAACAGGCGCCGACGGAGCGGCGTCCAGGGGCCGGCCGTCATGACGACTCGCCGCCGATCCGCTCGCGGCGCCCGTACACGTTGAAGCGGCCGTTGCGTAGGAAGGCGACCAACGTCAGGGCGGCGCGCTCGGCGAGGTCGATGGCGAGCGAGGACGGGGCGGAGATGGCGGCGACAACGGGGATGCGGGCGGCGAGAGCCTTCTGGGCGATCTCGAAGGAGATGCGGCCGGAGACCAGCAGGACGTGGCCGGCGAGCGGCACGCGGCCGTGCTCGAGGGCCCAGCCGACGACCTTGTCGACGGCGTTGTGGCGGCCGATGTCCTCGCGCGCCACCAGCAGCGTGCCGTCGCCGGCGAAGAGGCCGGCGGCGTGCAGCCCGCCGGTGCGCGCGAAGGCCGGCTGCGCGGCGGCGAGGCGGTCCGGGAGCGGCGCGAACCAGGCGGCGGGAAAACGCGCCGCGTCGTCGAGCGGCGGCGCGACGGCGAGGGCGGCGTCGAGGCTCGCCTTTCCGCAGACGCCGCAACTGGCGTTGGCGAAGAGGTTGCGGCGCAGCGCCTCGAGGTCGAGAACGACGTCGTCGCGCAGGCCGACGGCGACGACGTTGTCCTCGGCCGCCGGATCGGCGACGACGCGGCAGTGGCGCACCGAGACGATCTCGTCGGCGGCACGCACGATGCGCTCGGTGATTAGAAAGCCGCGCACCAGCTCGGCGTCGTGCCCCGGCGTGCGCATGACGACGGCCAGCGACGCGCCGCGCACCTGGATCTCGAGCGGCTCCTCGCACGCCACGGCGTCGCGCGCCGGTGCGCCGACGCCGTCCGCCCAACGCGTCAGCGCCACTTCGCGCGTCGTCTCGCCGTCGTCGACCATGCCCGTCTGTACGCGATGTCCACGCGCATGTGGAGCCCAACAGCGGAGGGCGCGGCGCTGACGGGCCGCGTTCCGCATGCTAACTGCCCGACTCATGTCGACCATACGCTTCGAGACCGACGCACCGGTGGCAATCGTCACCATCGACCGCCCGGCGGTGCGCAACGCCGTCGACGGGCCCAGCGCGGCGCTGCTCGCCGACGCCTTCCGCCGCTTCGACGCCGACGCGACGCTCGCCGTCGCCGTGCTCACCGGCGCCGGCGGCACCTTCTGCGCCGGCGCGGATCTCAAGGCCGTGGCGGCGCGGCGCGGCAACCCGGTGCGCCTCGCGGGCGACGGACCGATGGGCCCGACGCGCCTGCTGCTGTCGAAGCCGGTCATCGCGGCCGTCGAGGGCCACGCAGTGGCCGGTGGCCTCGAGCTGGCGGCCTGGTGCGATCTGCGCGTCGCGGCGCGCGACGCCGTCTTCGGCGTCTACTGCCGGCGCTGGGGCGTGCCGCTGATCGACGGCGGCACCATCCGCCTGAGCCGCCTGCTTGGCCACAGCCACGCCCTCGACCTCATCCTCACCGGCCGTGGCGTCAGCGGCGACGAGGCGCTGCGCATGGGCCTCGCCAACCGTCTGGTCGAACCCGGCACCGCCCTCGCCGCCGCCGTCGCATTGGCGAAACAGCTCGCCGCCTTCCCGCAACCCTGCCTGCGCGCCGACCGGCTGTCCTCCTACCAGCAGTGGGACCTTTCGCTCAGCGACGCGCTGCGCGAGGAGACGCGCGGCGGCCTCGCCGTGCTCGAAGACGGCGTCGCCGGCGCCGCCCGCTTCGCCGCCGGCAAGGGCCGCCACGGCGCGTTCGACGAGTAAGAAAACACCGTCCGGTTCTTTCTTCTCCGAACGACGTTCTCCCCGCTGCGACATCGGCCATTGCTCGACCGCGGTGCCTCTGGTAACCAAACGGCCGTTTGCCATGACCCAAGACGTACCCGAATTTCAGTTCAGCGACGCCGCCCTGACGCTGCGCCAGTTCCTCTACGAATACTGGTGCGCGCACGGGCACGGGCCCAACCTGCGCGCCGCGCACGAGGGGAGCGGGCTGACGCGCGAGGCGATCCTCGACGCCTACAAGCAGCTCGACCTCGGCGTCATCTGCGTCGTCGACCAGGAGACGCAGAACTTCAACCTGCTCAAGGTGCAGCCGTTCTCGAGCTTCCCGAGCCAGGTGGAGGTGCACATCGACGGGCGCTTCCACTGCTACGCCGGCTGCGCCCTCGAATCGATCGCCCTCTCGCGTATGCCGCCCTTCGCCGGCAAGGAGATCCGCCTCGAGTCCTACTGCGCCTGCTGCCTGGCGCCGGTGACCATCCGCGTGCGCGACGGCGAGGTGCTGACGAAGACGCCGGAGGCGGTGAGCATCCATATAAGCTCCAGCCCGCGCGACTGGAACAAGACCAACATCGTGCCGATGTGCGACAGTATGAACTTCGTCCACGACGCCGCCCACGCCGAGCGCTACGAGCGCCAGATCGCCCGCCGCGGCGTGCTGGTCACCCTCGAGCAGGCGCGGCGCTTCGTCGCCGACACCGCCGCCAACCGCATGTATCGCTACGACTGGCCGCCGGTGACGGTGAAGCCGGCGCGCATCCTGGCTGGGTTGAAAGCCCTCGGCGTCGATCTCAGCAACTGGGGAGAGTAGAGCCCGCATGTACCTCGACTACACGCCCGAACAGCTGGCCCTGCGCGACGAGCTGCGCGCCTATTTCGCCGCCATGATGACCGAGGACCTGCAGCAGGAGATCCTCGGCAGCGAGGGCGGCGGACCGCTCTACCACCGGGCGCTGCAGAAGATGGGCGCCGACGGCTGGCTCGGCATCGGCTGGCCGAAGCAGTACGGCGGCCAGGGGCGCACGCCGATCGAGCAGTTCATCTTCAGCGACGAGGTGCAGCGCGCCGGCTTCCCACTGCCGTTCCTGACCATCAATTCGGTCGGCAACACGATCATGGAGTTCGGCACCGAGGAGCAGAAACAGGAGTATCTGCCGCGCATCCTGCAGGGGAAACTGCACGCCTCGATCGGCTACACCGAGTCCGGTGCCGGCACCGATCTCGCCGCGCTGACCACCAAAGCGGTGAAGGACGGCGACGACTACGTCATCAACGGCAGCAAGGTGTACACCAGTCTGGCCGACCACGCCGACTACATCTGGCTGGCCGCCCGCACCGACCCGGACGCGCCCAAGCATGCGGGCATCTCGATCTTCATGGTCGACACGACGCTGCCCGGCTTCAAGCTGACGCCGATCCACACCATGGCCGGCGTGCGCACCAACACCACCTACTTCGAGGACGTGCGCGTCCCCAAGTCGATGCTGGTCGGCGGCGAGAACATGGGCTGGTCGCTGATCGTCAACCAGCTCAACCACGAGCGCATCGCGCTGAGCTCGGTCGGCCCGCTCGGCCGCAACCTCGAGGAGACGCGGCGCTGGGCCGCCACCACCCGGCTCGCCGACGGCCGCCGCGTCATCGACCAGCAGTGGGTGCAGCTCAACCTGGCGCGCGTACGCGCCAAGTGGGAAGCGCTACGGCTGCTCAACTGGCGGCAGGCGTGGTGCATGACCAATGGCGGCGTCAACTTCGCCGACGCCTCGACGGTGAAGGTCTACGCCAGCGAGTTCTACATCGAAGCCTATCGCCTGCTGCTCGAGGTCGTCGGCCAGCACGGCGTGCTCAAGCGCGGTTCCGCCGCCGCCGTGTTGCACGGCCGCCTCGAGTTCGTCTACCGGCCGATGCTGATCCTCACCTTCGGCGGCGGCACCAACGAGGTGCAGCGCGACATCATCGCCATGGCGGGGCTGAACATGCCGCGCTCCATTCGGTGATTCAGAAATCATGATTCACACGGAGGCACGGAGACGCGGAGATCGGACGGGAGTCTGCGCAGGTCTTCTCCGCGTCTCCGTGCCTCCGTGTGCATCCGTCTTTGCCGAAGGAAGTCGCTGATGGATTTTGGGTTCACCGAAGACCAGGAAGCGCTGCGCCAGTTGGCGCGGACGATTTTCACCGACCACTGCCAGCATGACCAGTTGCGCGCCGTCGAGGCGACGCCGGAGTGGTTCCACCGCGCCCTGTGGCGCGACCTGGCCAAGGCCAACCTGCTCGGCGCGGCGTTGCCCGAGGGGCTCGGCGGCAGCGGCCTCGGTTTCCTCGAGCTGTGTCTGCTGTGCGAGGAGCAGGGGCGCGCCGTCGCGCCGCTGCCGTTGCTGGCGACGCTGGTGCTCGGCGCCCTGCCGCTCGAGCTCTTCGGCAGCGAGGCGCAGCGCCAGCGCTGGCTGCCGGGCGTCGCGGCGGGCGACGTCATCCTCAGCATGGCGTTGAGCGAGAGCGGCGTCGACGACGCCAGCGTCATTCGCGCCACGGCGACGCGCGACGGCGCCCACTGGCGCCTCGACGGGCTGAAGACCTGCGTCCCGGCGGCGCATCTCGCCGCCCGCATCCTGGTGCCGGCGCGCAGCGGCGAGGCCGCCGTCGGCATGTTCCTGATCGACCCCAACGGCGCCGGCGTGCAGCTGGCGCCGGATGTCGCCACCAACGGCGAGCCGCTCTTCGAGCTGACGTTGAGCGGCGCCGTGGTGGGCGCCGACGACGTCGTCGGCGACCCGCACGGCGGCGGCGCCATCCACGCCTGGACGCTGCAGCGCGCCCTGGCGG
Source organism: bacterium (assembly GCA_031401035.1). Taxonomy (GTDB): domain Bacteria; phylum Desulfobacterota; class Binatia; order HRBIN30; family CADEER01; genus JANNRA01. The sequence goes on from JANNRA010000094.1 coordinate 11,430, forward strand.
CGATGTGCGTCACCAACTCCGGCGTCGCCGACGCGGCGCTGCGCATGACCGCCGGCTACCTGACGACGCGTAAGCAGTTCGGCAAGCCGCTGGCGACCTTCCAGGCCGTCGCGCAGCGTGCCGCCGACGCCTACATCCAGGTCGAGGGCATGCGCTGGACCGCCTGGCAGGCGGCGTGGAAGCTCGCCCAGGGCATGCCGGCCGGCGAGGACGTCGCCGTCGCCAAGTTCTGGGCCGGCGAGGGCGGCCACTTCACCACCTTCGCCGCCCAGCACCTGCACGGCGGCATGGGTCTCGACCTCGACTACCCGGTGCACCGCTACTTCCTGTGGTCGAAGGCCATCGAGATGTCGCTCGGCAGCGCCTCGCACCACCTGGCGGCGCTCGGCGCCGCGATGGCGCGAGCCGACGCCTACAACGTCTGACCCGCCAACGCGGGGCGGCCCCCATCAGACCAAAGTTCGACTCGACAACCCGCCGCGATCGCGATATCCACGCGTGCGTTGCTGATCATCGGGCACGGCGTGGTGTGGTGCCGGAGACGTGAAGGAGAGTCGATGAACAATACCCGTGCCTGGACCCTGGCGGCCTTTCTGACCCTGAGCCTGGCGTTCGGCTCGCTCTTCGACAGCAGCCAGGCCGGCCCAATAATCATACTCGGATGCCAGAACAACTCGGCCTGCGGCTGCACCCCAGAGCAGGCGGCGCTGAACTGCTCGCCGGCCTCCGGCGCCGGCGGGTTCTGCGTGCAGGTTAACAACACCAGTTTCGGACAGTGCACGTGCAACCCCGGCTTCGCCGGCGACTCCTGTGCATTCCTGACCGGGGCCTGCTGCGGCGGCTTGTCGCCCTGCGCCTCGGCACCTGGCAGCGCGGCCGGCTGCGCCGCGGTCGACTGTAGGGAGGTGACGGCGGACGACTGCAAGCTGGCCAATGGCACCTACGCCGGCGACGGCACGAACTGCAGTTCCGGCGTCTGCGATCCCGGCACCGCGACGCCGACCGCAACAGCGACGGCGACAGTCACCGCCACCGCCACCGCGACGCAGACGCAGACGCCGGTGGCGCAGGGCGGCGATTGCACCGACGTCTCGCAGTGCGCGCCGGGGCTGTTCTGCAGCGACCTGGTGTGTTGCGACACCGCCTGCGCCGGCTCCGGCCAAGACTGCGCCACGGGCACCTGCGTGACGGCACCGGCGCAGGCCCCGACGGCTTCGGGCTATTCGCTGGCGGCGATGCTCGGTCTGCTGGTGCTCACCGGCCTGCTCGGCATCCGCGCCGCACGCAGATAGCCGCACGGCGGCAATGGAGGGCGCGGCGCTGGCCGCGCCCTCCATCGACCTTGACGAATTGGTAGCGCCGGGACACCGGTGAAGTGAGCAGGATTAGGATCCCCTCACCCTGACCCTCTCCCGGCGGGAGAGGGGACCCTGTCAAGCACCGCGCTGCTTGTGCGGTCCCCTCTCCCGCCGGGAGAGGGTCAGGGTGAGGGAGTCGCAGGAGTACCGCTACCGAATCAACCGATCCAGGCAGCTAGCGCAGCCCGAAGTCCCAGCCGCGCCCGCGCTTGTAGTCGCGCAGGATGAGGCGGGCGACGCTGACCCGGTGCACCTCGTCCGGGCCGTCGTAGATGCGCGCGAAGCGGGCGGCGCGGTACATGCGCTCGAGCGGCGTGTCGCCGCTGACGCCCTTGGCGCCGAAGACCTGGATGGCGCGGTCGATGGCGTTGTGCAGCATCTGCGCGCCGACGACCTTGATGATGCCGATCTCGACCCGCGCCGGATCGCCCTGGTCGATCTTGTGCGCCGCGTCGAGGGTCAGCAGGCGGCAGGCCTGGATCTCGGCGGCGGTCTCGAAGACCATCTGCTGCACCTGCTGCTTGTCGGCCAGCGGGCCGCCGAAGGCGACGCGCGTGTTGGCGCGCTCGCACATCAGGTCGAAGGCGCGCTGCGCCTGCCCGAGCCAGCGCATGCAGTGGAAGATGCGCCCCGGCCCGAGGCGCTGCTGGGCGATGAGGAAGCCGGCGCCGCGCGTGCCGAGCAGGTTCTGGCGCGGCACGCGCACGTCCTCGAAGGCCACTTCGCAGTGGCCGCCCCACATGCCCATCACCGGCACCTCGCGGACGATGCGGTAGCCGGGGGTGTCGGTCGGCACGACGATCATGCTGAACGCCGCGTGCGGCGCCGCCTCGGGCTCGGTGCGCGCCATCACCGTGGTGTAGGCGGCGACGTTGGCGCCGGTGGTGAACCACTTGCGGCCGCTGATCACCCAGTCGTCGCCGTCGAGGCGCGCGCTGGTCTGCAACTGCGTCGGGTCTGAGCTGGCCACGTCGGGCTCGGTCATGGCGAAGCTCGGGAACACCTCGCCCGCCACCAGCGGCGCCAGGTAGCGCTCGCGCCACTCCGGCGCGGCGTGCAGGTTGAGCATGATCGAGTCCTGCAGCGAGTGCGTGCCGAGCGCCACCATCGCCGCCTCGCAGCGGCCGACGACCTCGTTGACGTACACGTAGTCGAGGAACGGCAGCCCGTGGCCGCCGATCTCCCTGGGGTGGCCGAGGGCCCACAGGCCGGCCGTCTTGGCCTCGCCCATCAGCTGCCGCATCAGCGCCCGCGAAGCGTCGCCGCGCTCGTCGAGCTGCGTCTCGACCGGGTAGATGCGCTCCTCGATGAACTGCCGCACGCGCGCGCGCAGCGGCCGGATGTGCTCGGGGACCTCGAAGCTCATGCGGCAGAGAGAGCACACCCGCTCTCGGATGTGGAGCGGGCCGCGGCAGCGGCGAGCGGCAGCACCCGGCTCGGTAGCGGCCCTGTGGTCTGCCGACTGAGGCCACCAAGGGACGTGTTCACCGGCAGCGGGTCGCCGGAGCAGGGACCGTATTGGCATACGCCAGAGGTGCTGGTGTTCACGGCCGCATGGGCGCAGCGCGCAAAGTAACTCTCCAGCTTCCGGCGGACTTGCTCGAGAAGGCGCAACGATCGAGCGGCAAGCACCTCACGGCCACGATCCGCGACGGCCTCAAGCTGGTGGCGGCCGGCCCGGCATACGAAGGGCTCCGCAGGCTGCGGGGGAAGGTACGCTTCTCGATCGACCTGGACACCCTTCGCGAAGACCGACCATGGTCGCACTCGACTCGAGTGCTTTGATCGCTTTCCTCGCGGGCGCCAGCGGACGCGATACCGACCTCGTCGATCGATTGCTCGCCGACCACCAGGCGTGTCTGCCCCCCGAGGTACTGACCGAGATACTGCGCGACCCGAAACTGCCGAAACAGGTCGCCGAGCTCCTCCGCCTGGTCGGCGCCGAGGCTACGGTGGGGAGCCTGCGGCTCGGGTTGGCGTGACCCGGTTCGAGGAAGCTGCGGTGACGCTGCGAGACGCCGGACTCGAGCGCGCGTTCGAGCTGGAACATTCCAGGTCCAACCGTCGGCCGCTGTTGTTCGTCGCCATCGGCCTGCTCGGTCTGCTGACCGCCCTGGCCCTGACGGACGTCGGGAACCGAGGCATCCTCGCCCCTACTTCCAGAGCCGGGGCGGCGCGACCCACTTGTGGCACCACCACGATTGTTATTACGGTGCCTACATGGCGATTGTCGAACTCAAGGTGGCGCGAATCGGCAACTCGCGCGGCGTGCGCCTGCCGGCTGCGTCGCTGCGGCGATATCGGATCGGCACGACCGTCCTGATGGAGGAGCGCAGCGACGGAATCCTGCTGCGGCCGGCCGGACCGGTGGTCGAGAAGCTCTCCTGGGAGGAGACGGCGCGCGCGATGGCCGCCAGCCGCGAGGACTGGAGTGCATGGGATGTGGCCGCTGCGGATGGCCTCGCCGACCTGCCCTGGGACGCCGATCCGCGCCAGGTCGCGGAGCAGCCGTCCCGCTATCGTGCCGGCCGGCGCCCGCGCTCGCGGTGATGAAGCGTTACGAGATCCGCTGGACGGCGCTCGGTCCGACACGGGGCGCCGAAATGGCGAAACCTCGCCCGGCGGTGATCGTCAGTCTGGACGCGCTCAACCGGCGCCTGGAGACGGTCACGGTGTGCCCGCTGACCAGCCAGCTGCATCCGACCTGGCGATCACGGCTGCAGGTGCGCTGTGGTGGCCGGCCGGCGGAAATCGCCGTCGATCAGATCCGCACCATCAGCAAGGACCGGCTCGGCGAACGCGTCGGGTCGCTGAGCAAGGACGACGCGGCGACCCTGCGACGCATCATCACGGAGATGTACGGCGAGTAGTCGCACCACACCGTCGGTGCCGTGGCGGCTATTCCTCGATGCGCGGGAACAGGTCTCGTTGTGTGATCTCGGGTGGGGTCAACTCCATACAACGCGCGGATGTGCGCGGCGTATTCGCCCCCGGCTGCATCGTCCTCGTGGACGACGCGAACGACGACGCGCCGCGCCACCCGCGACTTCGTCGCCGCCCACGCCGGCGCGTACCGCGTGTTGCTCGACCGTCGCACGTGCGGCAACGGCCACCCGACGTTCTGGAACGGCGTGATGCTGCTGGAGCGGACCTAGTGTCCCGTCCGCGAACGAGGCGTGTGGTGGCGGACGGGCAGTCGAGGGCTGAAGTCCTGGCTCGGCCGGGCAGGTACTGGCTGCCGCCGGGTGCGCGAGCGGCTGGGCATCGGGCGGAGGAGCTGGTAGTCGCAGCAGCGGCCGGTGCCGGTGCCCGGTGGATGCCGACGTCGAACACCTGTCAGCAAGTTGCCCAGCCTCCGCCATGGCCAAGAAGCGCGTGCTCGTCGCCCATCCCCGCGTGACCGCAAGCGGCGGTGGCAATGCCGTCGCCGCATGGACCCTGCAGGCGTTCCGGGAGCAGCACGACGTGTCGCTGGCGACGCTGGAACCGGTCGATCTGCAGGCGGTCAACAGGAGCTGGGGCACGTCCCTGCAGGCCGGTGATTTCCGCGTCCACCTGGTGCCGCCGCGCTATCGGCATCTGCTGCGCGCTTTACCCACGCCCGGCGCGCTGCTGGAGATCTGCCTGCTGATGCGCCTGGCGCGCAGCCTGACCAGCCGGCAGTCCTACGATGTGCTGTTCTGCACCCACAACGAGGCAGACTTCGGCCGCAGGGGCATCAACTACGTCCACTACCCCTGGGTCTATCTGCCGCGTCCGCCGCACGAGATGCGCTGGTATCACCGCATCCCCGGCGCAGTGGTGGCCTATCGGAGGCTCTGTCGGCGGATCTCGCGCGGCACCGACGAGGGCCTGCGTCGCAATCTGTCGGTCACCAACTCGTCCTTCATCGCCGACCGGGTGCGTGCGGTGCACGGTATCGACTCAGTGGTCGTCTTTCCCCCGGTGACGAGCGAGTTTCCCGACATCGCATGGGAGCGGCGCGAGCCCGCCATGATCGCGGTCGGGCGGATGAACGGCAGCAAGCGCTGGGAAACGGCGGTCGCGATCGTCGAGGAGGTCCGCCGCCGCGGCCATGCGCTGGGGCTCACGCTGGTCGGCCACCGCGATGATCCGGAGTATCAGCGACGCTTGGAAGACCTGGCGGCCCCGCGGCCGTGGTTCAGGATGCGCCTGGACCTGACGCGCGACGAGTTGCGCATGGCGGTGGCCAGCCACCGCTACGGGATTCACAGCATGGAGGACGAGCATTTCGGCATGGGACCGGCCGAGATCCTGCGCGCCGGCTGCCTGCTGTTCGCGCACAATTCGGGCGGGCCGGTCGAGATCGTCGGTGGCGAATCGCGGCTGCTGTTCGACGACGTGAACGACGCGGCGGACAAGATCACCCGCGTGCTCTCCAGCGCCGTGCTGGAGTCCGAGCTGCGCGCGCGCATGGCGGTGCGGCGCGACCTCTTCACAGTCGAGCGATTCTGCGACGCGGTGCGCGAGATCGTCGACCGCTTCGAATGAGGGTGAGACCGACGCTCCGAGAGCTTGTCGAACCGACCGCAGAGCACGGGAGTCTCGATTCGATGACGGCGAAGCACCCCGTGGCCGAATCGTTCGTGGACAGCTGCCGGAGAAGCCGGTGGGGTGCCTGCTGCAAGAGCCGTGATGGGTCGGCGCCCGAGCGCAACCGGGCGTATGTGCGCTGCATCGAACGCTTCACCAGGGAGCGGGCTATCCGAAGCATCGTGGACATCGGCTGCGGCGACTGGTCGTTCTCGAAGCTGCGCGAGGCAGAGCGTAGCGCTGAGGGCGTAGGCCATATGAGCTGGCGTTTTCACATAACGCGCGGTCTCGGGCGCGCCGTCGGTCCCGCCCCCGAACGGCCGATGGCGCGGGTAGCGTGGGGGGCAGACGTTGGCAAGGGTGAATCAGGTGCCCGACCATAAAGTGTCAGGAACACTGACGGTTCGGCGTCCTCGGGCACGTTCGTCCCGGCATAGGGTGGCGACGGCAGCGCCAGCGGCAGCCATGCAGGCGATGCGCCGGCTCCGCGCTCAGCACGTCGCCGGCGGCGCGCAGCGTGTGCAGCAGGTGCGCACGAGGGGCGGGTAGCAGACGCGCATTGGGCAGGGCTGACAACGATCCACACCGACAACGAGTTGGCGTAGTGAGGCGAACGTCGCTGGGCCCGGCATGACCGCGGCGGGCGGCCGTGCCGCCACAACCGCAACCACAGAGGTCCGCAGTCGTTGCGTTACTGAATCATCCTCACCGTTGCGACCGGGGCGTAGGCGAACGTCTGCGTCTTCGCGTTCCAGGCGAGCGCCCGGTCGCAGAAGCTCTCGCTCGCGAAGTCGGCCGCCGGCTTCTTGCCGCACTGCTTGCCGGACACCGTCAGCCAGAGCCTGGCCACGGAACCTGAGCCCTCGATCCTGGCGCCGTATACCGACTCGGTGAAGGCGCTTCTCGCCCCGCTCACGGCGCTGCCGCCGGCGCCAGCTCGCGGACGGCGAGCTGCCCGAGCTCGAGGACGGCGCGTTCGCCCGGGCGCGGCGCCGCGGCGCGGTAGGCGACGCGAAAGCGCCCGCCGTCGCTGCGCGCGCACGAGCCTTCGCGACGGTCGCGCAGTCCGTGGCGGCGCAGGAAGAGCCAGTCGAACGGCCGGCTGATCGTGTACCACGACGTGCCCGGAGAGCAGCCGATGCGCGCGACCCACTCGCGCCCGCGCTCGAGGTCGTAGCCGACGTCGAGCGTCGCGCCGGCCGCGTCGTGGGCCGCGATCCAGTCGACCACCATGCGCATCTCGCTGGGCGGCAGGAACAGCGGCTGGTTGCGCCAGAAGCGCGCGCTCGGGCCGCAGAGGGCGAAGGCGAGAAGAAGAGCGGCGGCGCTGCCGGCGGCGCCGGCCGCCCAGCGGCGCGCGCCGCGCCGCGTCTCGCACGTCGCCAGCAGCAGCGACGGGGCGAGCAGCGCCGGCAGCAGCGGGATGAGCAGGTCGGGCCGCCCGGACGGGGTGAAGGTTGCCGGCTCGATCGCGGCATGCGCCAGGCCGAGCAGCACGGCATTGGCGACCAGCACCGCGGCGCCGGCCTCGCGGCCCGGAAAGCGCCGCGCCAGCAGCTCGCCCAGCCGCGCCCCGCCGCGGCAGTCGGCGACGACGCCGGCCAGGCCGGGCAGGGCGATGGCGGCGATGGCGAGCTGGCCGGCGAACAGCGCCGCGCCCCACGCGTCGCCGGCCAGCAGTCGCGCCCCGACCTGCGCCCCCTGGAACGCGATCACCACCGCGGCGCTGCCACCGAGGAGCAGCAGCGGCACCGTCCACGCCAGCGCGCGCGACCCGGCGGCGCGCAGCCAGCGCGGCACGCGGCGCGCCGCGCTGGCGAGGACGGGATCGAACGCGAGGACGACGGCCATCGCGGCGCCGGCGCCGCAGGCCAGCGCCAGCCAGGCGGGCAGTCTGCCGACGCGTCCCAGCCACGGGGCATAGAGCAGCAGGGCGGCGGCGAGCACCGGCGTGATGGCGGCGGCGCCGGTTGTCCGTTCGCCGCGTGCCCGCGCGACGGCGAGCAGGACGAGGCCGGTCGGCGCCTGCACGGCGAGATCGGCGAAGCCGGCGAGGTGGATCGCCGGCTGCAGGAGCAGCAGCGCCGCGAGCAGCGCCGGCCGTGCGCCGCGCGCCGCACCGGGCCGCTCGGCCAGCACCAGCAGCAGCCACACCACCAGCGCGGCGACCGGCAGCGCCAGGTACTGGTTCCACAGGCTTGGCGCGGCGAGCAGCAGCGCCGGGCAGAACGCCAGCGCGGCGACGGGCAGCGCCGCCGCCGTCGCGCCACGGGCGAGCGCGAAGGCGAGCGGCAGCAGGGCGAGCAGCTGCGCCAGCGCCAGGGCGCGCGAAACCGCCAGCAGGTCGGGTAGGACGGTGAATGGCACGGCGAGCAGCGGTGCGCCGGCGAGGTTGGGGATGCCGCGCGAGCTGACCAGCCCGAGCGGCGCGCCGCGCCCGTCGGCGAGCAGCGAGGCGAGCCAGAGATTCGCCGCCTCGTCGACGCCCCAGTCGGCCAGATCGGCGAGCCGCCAGCGCACCAGCGCCGACCCGGCGCACAGCGCCGCGGCGGCGAGCGGCAGACGACGCGACATGGCGCGACCGCTTGTCGCCGCTTTCGCCGCGCCGGGCAAGCGCCGCGCGGATCTGCATTATGTCGAATCGGCAGCTTGGAAGGGCTATCCGCCATGCCCAACGGCGATGGATTCGGTCGCGGAGGGGCCCCCGGCTCAGGGGGGCGAGGTCAGCCGGCTGTCCTGGGACCCACGCGAGAGAGTTCGGCCGCGGGCGCCAGATGTGCGGGTTTCGGCCATCGTGATCGCTCGTTTCGGCATCGTGATCAGCCGTTTCGCATCGTGATCAGCGCATAGGCGGTATGAGCTGGCGATTTCACATAACGCGGGTTCTCGGACGCGCCGTCGGTCCCGCCCCCGAACGGCCGATGGCGCGGGTAGCGTGGGGGGCCAGGCGGTTTGCGACGAATACGTTCGAGGCAACCGCGTTCGATTTCGAGGACGGGGTGCGGATGAACCGGTTAGTGCGTACATGTGCGCCGCAACGGCGTCGCGGGCATCGACGTTGCACGAGGCCGTAACGGGGGCGTATGGCAGCCCCATGACCGTCACCCCGGTGCTCGTCCTGATCGACGTCGAGCCCGACGGGTTCTTCGTCACGAAGAACGTCCCCTGGTCTGGGTTCGAACGGGCCGTGGAAGTCATGGCGGATATTCGCCGAGTGCTGTCGCGCAAGACCGGGCGCGACACGCATTTCATCTGGCTCGTGCGGGCCGATGAGCAGATCGCAGAGACCTACCGATCAGCCGGCTGGGCATTCAAACACTATCGGAACGTCTTCGAGGCACTCCTCGCAACGCGCGACGAGGTCGGCCTGCACGTGCACGCGTACCGCTGGGAGGCTCCGGCTCGGCGGTGGGTCGAGGACTACGGGAACCAGGAGTGGATCGACCGTTGCGTCCGCACGGGTTTCCGCGCCTTCGAGCAGCACTTCGCCCGTTCTCCGGCCTCGTTCAGCATGGGAATGGATTGGACCAATCAGGCGACGATTCACCTGGTGAGCGAGCTGAACGTCCGCTACGAATTCTCGACTGTCCTCGGCAAGGAGCCTCAGCCGTTCCCGCCGAGAGACACGTATACGGGCGTCGCGCCCGACTGCTCGCGGATTCCCGAGCGACCGTACCACCCTTCCCCCGAGGACTTCCGCCGCGCCATGCCGGAGCCGGCGGACGGGACCTGGCTCATTCCGCAAGCGAGTCGCGTGGCTCGGATCGTCCCGTCCTGGAAGCGCGGGCTTTGGGACCTCGCCCATCTGCGGCCCGTCGCGCCCCGTCGGACGCAGAAGTTCTTCCTCCAGGACGATCCGTCGGCGCTGCGGCCCGCCGTCGACGCCATGTTGCGCCACCTCGAGCGTCCCTATCTGACGTTCGCCGTCCGGACCCACGAGTTCCAAAGTCCCGACACGATCGCCGTCATCCGACGCAATTTGGAGGGCCTGTTGCAGCGTCCCGACGCGGAGCGCTTCGTGTTCACGACACCCGATGAGGCGCTGCGGAGCCTCGGCTACGTCTGAACTCGAGAAGCCGCTTCAGCCGGCCGGATCGATTCGATCCACCCGCCGCTCGAGCCGACGGCGCCAGGTGAGCAGGCACCTCCACAGCACGAAGTGTTGAATGCGGAAGAGCGCCGTGATCCAGCGACCTTCGTGCTTGCGGAAGTAGTGCGCTCGGCTCTCGCCACGACGCTGTCCGAGATCGGTCCGGAGCGCGCTGCTGGCTCCGCCCTGGTGCGAGAACCACGTCGTCGTGGTGAATGCGACGATCCACCCGGCGGCGCGCATCCGGCGGCAGAGATCGACGTCCTCGTCGAAGAGGAAGAATCGTTCGTCGAAGCCCCCGATCTGCGCGATCGCGTCTCGCCGCACCATGAGGAGTGCGCCGACGAGCCAGGCGACTTCAAGGACGCGCACGTCGGTCAGCGCCGCACCCATCCAGCGGTGCACCGGCGCGGCCAGCCAGCGGAGGTTCCAGGTCCTCGGCGGACGCATCACGGCCCAGAGATTCTCCAGCACGGTGCGACCGAGCGACGGGAACTTCCGGAAGGCGCCGGACGTCGCGGTACCCAATGCCGTTTGAAGGCGGTCCGGACAGCTGCACGCGCCAACGGCCGGGTACTCGTCCATGAGACGCACGAGCGCGGCGACGGTGTCGGGTCCGACGGTCGCATCGTTGTTCAGCATCAAGACGTAGCGGCCGCAGGCGATGGCCATCGCCTGGTTCTGCGCGCTCCCGTATCCCGGGTTCGTGGAGTTGGCGATCAGCCGGGCCTGCGGAAAGCGCTCGCGCACCATCGAGGCGCTGTCGTCGCTCGACGCGTTGTCGACGACGATCACCTCGTAGTCGACCGTCCGCGGCGTGGCGAAGACGGACCGCAGGCAGTGCTCCAAGAGGGCCGCCCGGTTCCAGTTGACGATCGTGACGCTCACGTCCATCTGGCGCGCCTCATCGGGTCACGGAGAATCCGCCGGCTCCCGGGACGCCGGCCAGCGTCCCTCCCGCGCGCCCCGCCTCGGCCCGCAGCCACCTACGTCGCCGACAAAGGGGGCGTCAAGACAACCTCGCGCGGACCGTCCCCGGGGACTGCGCAGGCATGCCGACCAAGACAATATGATCACCGACGGATTGCGACGTCACGCCAGCCGCCCGCGACCCGGGCGTCGGCACCTCCCGCGGGCCGTCGACCCCATCCCCCGCGTCCGAGACTGGCACGTCTTGTCGAATCGGCAGCTTGGATGGGCTGTCCGCAGCTGCTCAAGCTGATGGGCTACCGCAGCCTCACCCACATCCTGCGCACCGGTCACCCGGGCCCGGAGAGCTCACTGAAACGGATCATCGGCAGCGAAACGGATCAGCCCCTACAGGAAGCCGCCATGGGCAGGATCGGCCCGCAGGCGCTGATGGACCACACGCGCGGCCGCGACTACCTCTACGCTCGCTCCGAAACCATCATGGGCGGCACCAGCGAGATCCAACGCAACGCCGTGGCGCAGCGCAGCCTCGCGCCTGTTATCTGATGCGGTAGCGTCGCATGCGCGACGCTGCCGTGGATCCTCGACGAGGTGGTTCCATCGCAGCGACCCACAAGGCCTGCGATGGGAAGGGCGTCATGGACCAGGAGGGCGCGTCGGCCGTATGAGCTGGCGTTTTCACATAACGCGCGGTCTCGGACGCGCCGTCGGTCCCGCCTCCCGAACGGCCGATGGCGCGATTAGCGTGGGGGCCAGGCGTTGGCAAGGGTGAATCAGGCCCCGGCCCGCGGCCGAACGTGCAGCGGCTGGGGCCCCCGGGCTGGCGAAGGCCGCACGCCGGCGGCGGCGCGACCTCTGGAGGCCGCGCGTGGGGAGCCGGCGGTGGGCCGGTGTTCAGCTCGCATCGGCGGGCAGCCAGGTCGGTTGGCGCGGCGGCCGGATGGCCCGCGTGCCATCGCGCCACGGTCGGCGCAGGCGCAGCCGGACCCGCCCGTCGGGGGTTAGCTCCAGGGCCTCCTGCGCCACCGGCGGCCGCAGGATGTACCGGCACACATGTTCGAGGCGGCGGCGGTCGCCGGCGCGCACGGCGACGTCGGCGTGCAGATCGAAGCCCGCGCGGTGGGCGTGGCGCATCCCGGCGGAGGTCACCACCGGCGCCGTGGCGTCGGCCCCGAGCCGCAGGACCAGATGGCCGGCGCGCGGCCCTGTGGGCGCCTGGTGGAAGGGGGACCACGGCGATCCCATCCACCAGGCGCCCACGGGGGGGCGCCCTCCAGGGGCGCGGTGGCGGGGTTCAATGCGCCTTGACCGTGCGACCCGACACGGCGTTGTTGCACCGCTGCAGGTCGACGGCATCCTCAACAATTCCGGTGGCACGCGTGCCGGTCCGGCGAGCCCCAGGCTCGCATGCTTCGTCGCGCTCTCCCGTGCGGTCAGCAGGGTATGGAAGTGGATGTTGGTGTGCAGCGTCTGGGAGCGCGGGCGGCTCGCCCGCATCTCCGATGCCGGCGCGGCGGCGCCGCGCCCTCCATCCCGGGGCGAAAAGCCACCCGCGTCACAGACCTGGAGTCGGTCCGCTTCGCACGCTAAAGGGCTTCACATGTTCGTGATCCGCCTTGGGTCGACGGTCTTCTGGGTGTTCCTGACCGTCAGCTCGATCCTGCTCTTCCCGGTCGCCGCGCTGATCTGGGCCTCGACGGTGTTGATCGACCGTCGGCTGGTCCTGCTGCACCGCTTCACCTGCTTCTGGGCCTCGCTCTACTCGTGGTTCAACCCGGTGTGGCGGGTGCGCGTCGAGGGGCGCGCGAAGATCGACCCCAACACCGCCTACGTGATGGTGGCCAACCACCAGTCGCTGCTCGACATCCTGGTGCTGTTCCGCCTCTTCACGCACTTCAAGTGGGTCTCCAAGGTGGAGAACTTCCGCATCGTGTGCGTCGGCTGGAACATGCGCCTGAACCGCTACATCGAGCTCGTGCGCGGCGACAAAGCGAGCATCGAGCACATGCTGGCCGCCTGCGAGACGACGCTGCGCGAGGGCAGCTCGATCATGATGTTCCCCGAGGGCACGCGCTCGGACGACGGGCGGCTGAAGGCCTTCAAACACGGCGCCTTCACCTTGGCGCACCGCGTCGGCGCGCCGATCCTGCCGATCATCGTCGAGGGTACCGCGGCGGCGCTGCCCAAACGCGGCTTCCTGCTACAGGGCCGGCACGCCATCACCATCCGCGTCCTCGAGCCGATCCCGTATGCGCGCGTCGCGTCGCTCTCGGTCGAGGAGCTGACCGAGCACGTGCGCGACATCATCGCCCGCGAGCTGGGCGAGATCCCCGCCGCCCCCAGCGCCACAGCGGTCGCCGGCCGGCGCGCCTGACGAGCGCACCCGGCGCCGGCGACGCGCCGCTCGGCACCGCCCCGCCGATTCGCCCCCCTGTTGCCTTGCCCCCCCGCCCTCGTTAGACATCTAATCAATACCGAATTGGTCCGCTATCCATGATTCGCATCAGTCGACTCACCGACTACGGCATCGTCCTGCTCGCCCACATGGCCGGGCATCCGCAGCGCGTGCACACCGCCGCCGAGGCGGCGGCCGAGGCGCGCCTGCCGCTGCCGACGGTGAGCAAGCTGCTGCGCGCCCTCACCAAAGCCGGCCTGCTCGCCTCGCAGCGCGGCGTCAAGGGTGGCTACGGCCTGGCCCATCCGCCGGCGCAGATCACCGTCGCGCGCATCGTCACCGCCCTCGAGGGGCCGATCGCCATCACCGCCTGCACCACCGGCGGACCGTCCGACTGCGCGCACGAGCGGCGCTGCCCGGTGCGCGGCCACTGGAGCCTGATCAACCTCGCCGTGCGCGAGGCCCTCGAGAGCATCACCCTCGCCGACCTCGCCAGCCAGCCGCGCCCGATCCGCCTGCCGGCCCTGTCCGCCAGATCCGGCCTGGACAAGTCGGCCCTGAACAGGTCGGCGCAGCCGCCGACGCGTCCCGATCCGGCCCGTCAGGAGCCCCGCTGATGTCCACCGCCGCCCCGAAGATCGAAGACCTGATCAATCGCGACTACGACGCCGGCTTCGTCACCGACATCGACGCCGAGTCGATCCCGCCCGGCCTCAACGAGGACGTTGTGCGCGTCATCTCGGCCAAGAAGCAGGAGCCGTCCTTCCTGCTCGAATGGCGCCTGAAGGCTTTCCGCCACTGGCGTACGATGACCGAGCCGCACTGGCAGAACGTGCGCTACGCGCCGATCGACTACCAGGACATCACCTATTACTCGGCGCCGAAGTCGGCCGGCGACGGGCCGAAGAGCCTCGACGAGGTCGATCCGGCGCTGCTCGAGACCTACGAGAAGCTCGGCATCCCGATGCGCGAGCGCGAGTTGCTCGCCGGCGTCGCCGTCGACGCTGTCTTTGACAGCGTCTCGGTCGCGACGACCTTCAAGAGCAAGCTCGCCGAGCAGGGCATCATCTTCGGCTCCTTCTCCGAGGCCGTGCGCGAACATCCCGAGCTCATCCAGCGCTACCTCGGGTCGGTGGTGCCAACCACCGACAACTACTTCGCGGCGCTCAACTCCGCCGTCTTCAGCGACGGCTCGTTCTGCTACATTCCCAAGGGCGTCCGCTGTCCGATGGAGCTGTCGACCTACTTCCGCATCAACGCCGCCAAGACCGGGCAGTTCGAGCGGACGCTGATCATCGCCGACGAGGGCAGCACGGTCAGCTACCTCGAGGGCTGCACGGCGCCGATGCGCGACGAGAACCAGCTGCACGCCGCCGTCGTCGAGCTGGTCGCGCACCGCGGCGCGACGATCAAGTACTCGACGGTGCAGAACTGGTACCCGGGCGACAAGGACGGCAAAGGCGGCATCTACAACTTCGTCACCAAGCGCGGCGTCTGCGACGCCGGCGCGAAGATCTCCTGGACCCAGGTCGAGACCGGCTCGGCGATCACCTGGAAGTACCCGAGCGTCATCCTCAAGGGCGACGACTCGGTCGGCGAGTTCTACTCGGTGGCGCTGACCAACCACTGCCAACAGGCCGACACCGGCACGAAGATGATCCACATCGGCCGCAACACCAAGAGCACCATCCTCTCGAAGGGCATCTCCGCCGGCCGCGGCCAGAACTCCTACCGCGGCCTGGTAAAGGTGATGAAGAGCGCAACCGGCGCGCGCAACTACACCCAGTGCGACTCGCTGCTGATCGGCGACCGCTGCGGCGCCCACACCTTCCCCTACATGGAAGTGCGCAACGCCTCGGCGACCGTCGAACACGAGGCGACGACCGCCAAGATCAGCGACGACCAGCTCTTCTACTGCCGCCAGCGCGGCCTCTCGGCCGAGGACGCGGTGTCGCTGATCGTCAGCGGCTTCTGCAAGCAGGTGTTCAAGGAGCTGCCGATGGAGTTCGCGGTGGAAGCGCAGAAGCTCCTCGGCGTCAGCCTCGAAGGCAGCGTCGGATGAGTGGATTTTTCAACGCGGAGGCGCGAAGGCGCGGAGCTGTCAGACTGGCAGGACAGCCTCCGCGTCTTCGCGCCTTCGCGTTGAAGAACAGAGACAATTCTCTATGACTGACGTGATTCTACAGATCGAGGACCTGCACGCGACGGTGGGCGGCACGGAGATCCTGCGCGGCATCGACCTGACGGTGCGGCGCGGCGAGGTGCACGCGATCATGGGGCCGAACGGCTCCGGCAAGAGCACCCTCTGCAACGTCCTGGCCGGGCGCGACGGCTATGCCGTCACCGCCGGGCGCGTGCTGTACGAGGGGCGCGACCTGCTGGCGATGGCGCCCGAGGAACGCGCCCGCGAGGGGGTCTTCCTCGCCTTCCAGTATCCGGTCGAGATCCCCGGCGTCGGCAATGCATACTTCCTGCGCACCGCCCTGAACGCGGTGCGCAAGCATCGCGGCCTCGAACCGGTGGACGCGATGGACTTCCTGGCCCTGATCAAGGGCAAGATGCAGATGGTCGACCTCGACCCCAAGTTCCTCTCCCGCTCGGTCAACGAGGGCTTCTCGGGCGGCGAGAAGAAGCGCAACGAGATCCTGCAGATGGCGGTGCTCGAACCGCGCCTGGCGATCCTCGACGAAACCGACTCCGGGCTCGACATCGACGCGCTGAAAGTCGTCGCCGACGGCGTCAACGCCCTGCGCACGGTCGAGCACGCGGTCGTCGCCGTCACCCACTATCAGCGCCTGCTCACCTACCTGGTGCCCGACTTCGTGCACGTCCTGGCGCAGGGCCGTATCGTCAAGAGCGGCGACAAGCGCCTCGCCGCCGAGCTCGAGCTGAGCGGCTACGCGGGCATCACCGCCGCCGGAGCCGCATGAACGACACCGCCGCCCTCGACCGGCTGCTGGTACTGGCACCGCCGCTGCGCGCCGGCGCGCCCGCCTTTGCCGGCGCGCTGCGCGCCCGCGGTCGCGCCCGCTTCGCGGCGCTCGGCTTCCCGACGACCCGCAGCGAGGACTGGAAGTACACCAACCTCGCCCCGCTGGCGCGCCAGACCTTCGCGGCGGCGCCCGCCGCCAACGGCGTCGCCGACGGCGCCGCCGCGGCGCTGGTCGCCGCCGCCCGCCTCGGCGTCGGCATCGAGCTGGTGTTCGTCAACGGCCGCTACGCCGCCGACCTGTCGACGCCGGGCCCCCTGCCCGCCGGCGTCGTCGTCGCCAGCCTCGCCGCGACCCTGGCGGCGCAGCCAGGGCTGCTCGAACCGCACCTCGGCCGCCTCGTCGACCTCGAGGCCGACGGCATGGCGGCGCTCAACAGCGCCTGCGTCGAGGACGGCGCGGTGGTGCTGCTGCCCGACGGCGTCGCGCTCGACGCGCCGGTGCACTGCCTGTTCGTCTCGACGCCGGGCGACGCGCCGACGGTCAGCCACCCGCGCACGCTGATCGTCGCCGGCGCCGGCAGCCGCGCCACCGTCATCGAGCGCTACGTCGGCGCCGGCGTGTACTGGACCAACGCCGTCACCGAGATCTCCGTCGGCGCCGGCGCCGACCTCACCCACCACCGGGTGCAGGGCGAGGACGAGCGCGCCTTCCACCTCGCCGCGCTCGCCGCCGCGCAGGGCGCGGACAGCCAGTTCACCTCGCACGCCGTGTCGTTCGGCGCGGCGCTGTCGCGCGGCGACCTGGCGACGCGCTTCGACGCCGCCGGCGCCGCCTGCCGCTTCGACGGCCTCTACGTCGCCGACGGCGCCCAGCACGTCGACCACCACACGACCATCGACCACCGCCAGCCGCGCGGCGTCAGCCGCGAGCTGTACAAGGGCATCCTCGCCGGCCGCGCCAGCGGCGTCTTCAACGGCAAGGTGTTGGTGCGGCCGGACGCGCAGCAGACCGACGCCCAGCAGATGAACCGCACCCTGCTGCTCAGCGACGACGCCCAGATCGACACCAAGCCGCAGCTCGAGATCTTCGCCGACGACGTCAAGTGCAGCCACGGCGCCACCATCGGCCAGCTCGACGAGGACGCGATCTTCTACCTGCGCGGGCGCGGCATCGGCGCCGCCGACGCGCGCCGCCTGCTCATCCACGCCTTCGCCAACGAGCTCGTCGAGCGCGTCGCCGTGGCGCCGCTGCGCCGCCAACTCGAAACCGCCCTGGCGGCTCGCCTGCCGGCGATGACGGGAGCGACGATATGAGACACGCGGACAACACGGCCATCCGCCCGGAGCCGGCGCCGCTGGATGTCATGCGGCTGCGCGCCGACTTCCCCATCCTCGCCCAGCGGGTGCACGGCAAGCCGCTCGTCTATCTCGACAACGCCGCCTCGGCACAGAAGCCGAACCAGGTGCTCGACGCGATGCGGCGCTTCGACACGCACGATTACGCCAACATCCATCGCGGCGTGCACACGCTCAGCCAGCGCGCCACGGTCGCCTTCGAGGCGGCGCGCGACGCCGTGCGCGACTTCCTCAACGCCGCCGACCGCAAGGAGATCATCTTCACCCGCGGCACGACGGAGAGCATCAACCTGGTGGCGCAGAGCTACGCACGCCACGCCTGCCAGCTCGGCGACGAGATCGTCGTCTCGGCGATGGAGCACCACTCGAACATCGTCCCCTGGCAGATGGTGTGCCGCGAGCGCGGCGCGGTGCTGCGCGTCATCCCGATGAACGACGCCGGCGAACTCGACCTCGCCGCGTACGCCGCCCTGCTCGGCCCGCGCACCCGGCTGGTGGCCCTGGTGCATGTCTCGAACGCGCTCGGCACCATCAATCCGGTGGCGGAGATGATCACGCTGGCGCGCGCGCGCGGCATCCCGGTGCTGCTCGACGGCGCCCAGGCGGTGCCGCACCTGCCGGTCGACGTGCAGGCGCTCGACTGCGACTTCTACGCCTTCTCCAGCCACAAGCTCTACGGCCCGAGCGGCGTCGGCGTGCTGTACGGCAAGGCGGCACTGCTCGACGCCATGCCGCCCTACCAGGGCGGCGGCGAGATGATCAGCGCCGTCACCTTCGAGAAGACCTTCTACAAGGGGCTGCCGGCGAAGTTCGAGGCCGGGACGCCGAACATCACCGGCGTCGTCGGCCTCGGCGCCGCGATCGACTACGTCAACGGCATCGGCCTGGCCGCCCTGGGCGCCTGGGAGCAGGAGCTCCTCGCCTACGCCACCGCCCGCCTGGCCGAGATCCCACAGGTCCGCTTCATCGGCACGGCGCGCGAGAAGGCGAGCGTCATCTCGTTCGTGCTCGACGGCGTCCACCCGCACGACATCGGCACCATCCTCGATCGCGAGGGCATCGCCGTGCGCGCCGGCCACCACTGCGCCCAGCCGGTGATGCAGCGCTTCCAGGTGCCGGCGACGACGCGCGCGTCGTTTGCCTTCTACAACACCACCGCCGAGGTCGACGCGCTGGTCGCCGGCGTCCGCACCGTGCTCGAGGTGTTTGCGTGAACGACGAACTGCGCGACCTGTACCAAGACGTCATCATCGAGCACAGCAAGCGGCCGCGGAACTTCCACGTCATCGTCGACGGCCACAAGGCCGACGGCTACAACCCGCTGTGCGGCGACACCGTCACCGTCTACCTGGCGCTCGACGGCGAGCGCGTGCGCGACTGCGCCTTCCAGGGGCACGGCTGCGCCATCTCCACCGCCGCCGCCTCGGTGATGACCGAGACGCTGAAGGGCAAGACGCGCGCCGAGGCCGAGGCGATCTTCCAGCGCTACCATGACGTCGTCACCGGCCGCATCGCGGTCGACGCCGAGGCGCTCGGCAAGCTGGCGGTGTTCGCCGGCGTCAGCGAGTTCCCCGCCCGCGTCAAGTGCGCCACCCTGTGCTGGCACACCGCCCGCGCCGCCCTCGACGGGCGGGAGGAGCCGGTGTCGACGGAATGAAGCCCCTTTCACACGGAGCAACGGAGAAACGGAGAGAGCCCTTTCGCAGGCACCCTCCGTTGGTCCAGTGCTCCGTGTGAGGAAATCAGAGGACAGAGCATGGCGTTCGAGGAAGTGACCCTGAGTCGCGACGTGACGGTGGTGATGATCCCGCAGGGGGTGACGACGACGCTGCAGGCGGGAACGCCGGCGGTGATCACGCAGGCGCTGGGCGACAGCTACACCCTGCAGGTGCCGTCGTTCGGCGGCCTGTACCGACTGGCGGGGCGCGATGCCGACGCCATCGGCCGGGCAGTCGCCGGCGGCGGCGATGCGGCGGCGGTCGACGCGGACGCAACGGTGAGCGAGGAGCAGGTGTACCGCGAGCTGCGCCAGGTCTTCGACCCGGAGATCCCGGTGAACATCGTCGATCTCGGCCTCATCTACGACCTGCACATCCAGGTCCTCGAGACCGGCGGCAGCCGCGTCGCGGTGAAGATGACCCTGACCGCGCCCGGCTGCGGCATGGGCGACGTCATCGCCCAGGATGCGCGCAGCCGCATCGACACCATCGCCGGCGTGCGCGAGGCCGACGTGCAGGTGGTCTTCGACCCGCCCTGGAACCAGGGCATGATGTCCGAGGCGGCGCGCCTCGAACTCGGCATGCTCTAGGGCGCTGGGCGCCCGCCCCCCGCGTCAGGCCGGCGCCCAGACCGGCAGCGTCGCGTCGTCGGTGAGGCGTTTGAAGACGACGCGCACCGGCAGGCCGAAACGCATCGCCTGCGGCGTCGTCTCCACCATGTAGCCGACCAGGCGCGGCCCCTCCTGCAGCTGCACCACCACCAGGATGTGCGGCATCTGCTCGGCGAAGGCGGGCAGGAACGGGGCGTGCGCGACGACGTAGGTGTACACCTCGCCGCGGCCGCTCGCCTCGATCCACTCCAGGCGGCCGCCCTTCCAGTAGGCGGGCTTGGGCGGCCAGTGGAGGCGGCCGGTCTCGCGGTCGCGCTGCACCAGCAGGCGGCCGGCCCGGCAGCCGTCCCAGAACGGCGCCATGACCGGATCGGCGGTGTCGGGCAGCGGATAGTCGGGATGCAGGCTCACGCGGTCATTCCCCCCGCACCACCATGGCGCTGGTCGCCACGCCCGAGGCGCCGGTGACCAGCGTCGCCTGGCAGTCGGCCACCTGGTTCACCGAGGTACCGCGGATCTGGCGCACCGCCTCGAGGATGAGGTTGAAGCCGTGCACGTAGGCCTCGGACAGTCCGCCGCCGGAGGTGAGCAGCGGCAGCTCGCCGCCGAGCCCGATGCGGCCGCCCTCGGTGAACGGACCGCCCTCGCCGCGCTTGCAGAAGCCGTAGTCCTCGAGACCCATGATCACCAGTGGCGTGAAGGCGTCGTAGATCTGCGCGCAGTCCATGTCGCGCGGCTGCAGTTCGCTGCGCGCCCACAGCAACTCGGCGCACGGCACCGACGTCGTGCGCATGTCGGGCGTATTGTAGTTCGCCAGGTGGACGGGGTTGGGCCCCGACGCCTGGGCGACGGCGTGGATCAGGACCGGCTTCTGCTTCAGGTCGCGCGCCCGTTCCACCGAGGTGACGACGCAGGCGAGCGCGCCGTCGGTCTCCAGGCAGCAGTCGAACAGCGTCAGCGGATAGCCGATGACGCGCCCGGCGAGATAGCCCGCCATGTCGAGCGGGCGGTCGCGCATCATCGCGTCGGGATTACGCTGCGCGTGCGCGCGCGCGGCGAGGGCGACGTTGCCGAGGTGTTCACGCGTGGTCCCGAACTCGTGCATGTGGCGGTGCGCCCACATGCCGATGACGTCGACCGGACGGATCAGCCCCCACGGCACGTGTAGACCCTTGTCGTCGATCATGCGGCCCTTTTCCTGCGACCACGGCCGCGACGTCTTGGCGCCGCGGTTGCGCGCCCGGTGGCAGACGACCACCTCGGCGAGGCCGCTGGCGATGGCCGCGCAGGCATGCATGACCGTCGCGCACGAAGCGCCGCCGCCGTAAGAGATCTTGTCCCACCAGCGCAGGTTGTCGACGCCGAGGCGGCGCGCGATGGACACCTCGTGCGTGTGCTCCATCTCGAACATCGACATGCCGTCGACGTCCTCGGCCTCCAGCCCGGCGTCGTCGAGGGCGCGCTGGATCGCCTCCACCGCCGTGTCGCCGATCGGCCGCCCGATGTCCTTGGCAAACGGCAGGTGGCCGATGCCGACGATCGCGACGCGGTCGCGGATGCGGGCGAAGAGGTCGCGGTCGATCGGGTCGGTCACCGATCCTGTCTAGCCCAACTACTGAGAAGATTCACACGGAGGCACGGAGCAACGGAGAACGTCTGTTCTCTCCGTTGCTCCGTGCCTCCGTGTGAGAGTTTTCTGTCCGGGTCAGTGCCCGTCGACGACCTTGTCGAGCGCGTCGAGCAGCTCGACGCCGCTGTGGCGCAGCTGGCGCAGGACGCCGGACTGGTCGGTCGTGATGCCGCCGAACTGGCCGTCGAGGAGCAGCTCGGAGTAGCCGATGATGACGTCGAGGGGGACGCGGAAGCGATGCGAGAGGGAGGCGATCAGCTCGCCCTTGAAGCGCGTCGTCTGCTGCAGCTCCTCGGCCAGGCGGGCGTTCTCGAGGGCCAGCGCGGCGAGATCGGCGATGCCCTGCGCCACCTGCGCCTGCTCGTCGGCGAAGTGGCGGCCGCCGCCACCGATACCGGCCACCAGCAGCCCGAGTTCGGCGCCGTTGCGCTGCAGGGGCACCAACAGGCAGCGGCTCAGGCCGTGCGTGTACTCGGCCGGCGCGCTGAACAGCTCGCGCGCGTCGACGGCGACGCCGGCATGGCCGTTGCGGCGCGACAGCAGCTGCACGATGCGGGTACGCGGCAGACGCGCGTCGCGCGGCGGCGCGACGTGCTGGCGCAGGACGCCGTGCGAGGCGACGGGCACGTACACATCGGTGGCGGGCTGCCACACCCAGGCCTGACCGACGTCGCAGCCGACCACCTCGACGATCAGCTGGCAGCAGCCGCGGACGAGGTCGGGCAGCTGCCCCTGCGCCAGCTCGATCGGCGCGCGCGAGGCGTCGAGGGCGCGTACGTCGATGACCCCGTTGATCACCGCCAACAGCTCGCGGGCGCCCTGATCCATGCGCTGCAGGGTGTCGAGCTGCTCGCGGTTGAGGAAGCCGAAGGCGCCCTCGAGCAGCAGGTCGGTGTAGCCCATGATGACGTGCAGCGGCGTACGCAGGTCGTAGGACATGCCGGCAACGAGATCGGAGCGGCCGCGCTGCACCTCGTCGAGCGCCGCCAGCAGGCGTTCGTTCTCCTGCGCGATGGCCGGCAGCTTCATGACGAACCAGGCGCCGTGGTCGCGCGAGGCGTCGATCTCGATGCGCCCGCCGTGCGCCGCCATGATGGCGTGCGCGCTCGCCAGGTCGGCCTCGCTACCGCGGTCGGTCATCGCCGCGTCGGAATGGCCGAGCAGCGCCTCGTTGTCCTCGTCGCTCAGACGCGGGCCGTCGTTGCCGATGGTCAGCGTCAGCCAGTCGCCGTCGATACCGGTGCGGCAGAGGATGAGGCCGCCGCGGCGCGAGTGCTTGACGGCGTGGCGCAGGACGCGACCGACGCCGAACTCGAGCTGGGCGCGGTCGGCCCAGGACAGCGGCAGGCCGGGATCGAGGTCCAGACCGGTCCCGATCCGCTTCACCGCCAGGGCGGGCTGATACTGGTCGAGCAGATCGAGCACGACCTTGTTCAGCGACGCCCACTGCGGCAGCAGATGCAGCGTTTCCTTCTCCACGTTCACCCGTTCCACCTACCCATCTCCGCGTCCGCGTGCGGCTCTCAGCGCTACTTCAAGTGACATGCCAGTCGCTGCACAATGCGACGGCGAAGAGGACTGGGCGATTTCGACCCCCTGGGGGTGTCGAGACCTGGACGTTCCAGGGGGGAAGTGGCAGCGGAACGTGCTCTGGGTGGAGGCGGCGTGGTCGGCATCGCCCACCGCCCCGGGGCCCTGCGTCTTCGCCGTCGAGGGCGCCCCCCCGTGGGCGCCTGTTGCAGTGGACGTGGCGCCCCCATTCAACCGGCGCGCACGGGGGGCGCCCTCGACGGCGAAGACGCAGAGCCCGGGGCGGTGGGCGATGC